>NZ_CP108882.1:7384258-8106388 GCF_036347055.1 Streptomyces sp. NBC_00820
GATGTCGTCGGGGCCGTAGTGGTCGACGAACGCCCAGGCGCCGATCATGCGCCGGCCGAGGTTCGGCAGCAGCCGGCGTACCTCGGTCGACTCGCCCAGTTTCACGCGGCGGGGGCTCAGCAGCTCGCGGACGGGGTCGGCGACGACGAATCCACGGCCACCGCACACGCTCGGTGCGGGCGTGCGGTCAAGGTTGCTCATACCGCCCAACTTAGCGTGCCCCTGTTTCGGTTGCCGAGCGGCCACCGCCCGCTGCGCACACAGGTAGCCACCTTGGCCGTACCCGCCGCCCCTCGCCGCGCACGCCGGCGGTGGTCAGCCGTAGGACATCTGGTAGGCCAGCCTGCGCTCCGCGCCCTCGCCTATCGCCGTGAGGACCTCGTCCAGCTCCATGAACCACTGCCAGGCCGGTCGCCCGTCGGCACCGGCCAGCCGGGCCACGACCAGGTCCTCCAGTTCCGGCACACGCTTGTTCTTCCAGACCTTGTCGGCGAGGCTCACCAGCAGGTCCTCCACCGTGATGTCCGGAGCGGTCCAGGAAGCGTGCGTCCCGGCGAACCGGGCCAGGCGGGCCTCCACCCCCTCGGCGAGGAGGAGTTCACGGCCCGCCTCCTCGTGCCGGGCGCCCGGTCCGGAGAGCTCGGCCAGGTGCACCGCCTTGCCCACGTCGTGCGTCGCCGCACCGAACAGCACCGCCGACGTGTCGAACTCCAGCCGGGGGCAGTGCTGTTCGGTCCAGAGTGCCAGTTGCGCCGCTACGTCGTGCACCGCTCGGAGGTGGGCAACCAGGCGGGGCGGGGCCTCAACTCGCGCCAGCAGCGCGGCGACCCGCTCCGGGAGTGGGCGCAGCGGTGGATCGGTGGTCGTGGCCGTCGCGATCGCCATCACGTTCGTCGCTGTCATCGCGGCAGCGTAGTGGTGGGGTGGTGGTGGCGCGTTGAGGGTGTGTCCGCGGCTGTCGGGTGAGGGTGGGAGCAGTCGCCGGTCCGCTCCTTGAGGGTCTGTATTCACCGGCTCACGGCTCCGGTGTGGCGTCGGTCGGGGGCTGGATCCGCTGGAGCATCTGTTCCATGACGGCGAGGGGCAGCGCCGGGTGCGCGGCGGCGGCTTGCGCGGTGTCGGGGTCCCGCAGCAGCCGGATCAACACCCGTGCGGGCAGCCCGGGATGGCGGGCGGCCGCGCCGCGCACGTGCGGGTGCGGGTCGTCGAGCAGCCGGACCGCCGCTTCGGGTGTCAGCCGTGCGTCGGACGCGGCCCGGTACCGTACTTCCGCATCGCCGTCCCGGCTGAACCTTTCCACCAGTTCCTCCGTCGACTCCGGGTCGTCCAGAGCAAGTTGGCGCATTCTCGCGTTCGGGTCGCCGGCGTGGCGGAGGAGGTCGTGACGGGGGAAGTTGGGGTGGCTGTGGGGGCGGTCGGGGTGGCTGAGGCTGCCGGTCCACCACTGCCACACCCGCAGCAGCATGTCGGCGGGCGCGTCGTCGCAGGACTCCGCGAGGAAGAGCTGGACGACGCGGTCGTCATCGCGGGCGAGGAGTTCGACGACGTCCGGCGGGAGATGCCGGGCCCTGGCGACGCTTCTGCGGACGAGGGCGTGCGAGGAGGCGGCCAGACGGCGCATGGCGCCGGCGTCCTCGTGCAGGGCCATGACCCAGTCGAGGGCGCGACAGTGGCGGCCTGAGTCGAAGTCGACGGGGATGGAGGCCCGTTGTTCCTCGGTGATGTCGGAGCGTGTGGCCACCACGGAACGTACGCCCTCGTCGGGGTCCTGGGCCAGGAGGCCGACCAGGTCCGCGTCGAGGCGCGGGTTGCCCGCGAGGGACCGGCGCTGGGCGGGCTCGCCGTGCCGGGCCAGGTCTTCGGCGAGGCCGCGTTCCAGGCGGCACGTGGACAGCGCCGCGTCTGTGAGTCCTTCGGTCTGGAAGACGGACCGGGGCATCGGGTGCTCCTCGTGGTACCGCAACAGCGCCTGGACGCGGACTTTGCCGGAGGGATCCTCGAGAAGCCGGCGTCGAGCCGCGGGATCCAGGTGAGGCCAGGCACTCCGGCAGGCCGAGGCCCGTACGGACGGGTCGTCGTCGGCAGCCAGGGCGGTCAGTGTCCGTGGGGGCAGTCCGTGCAGGCGAGCCGTCTCTTCGCGGACCCGGGCGGAAGGATCGGCGGCGAGCCGCTCGCAGGCGCTGTCGGTGAGCTCGGCATGCCGGTCCGCCGCGAGCATGACGAGGATCCAGCGGTGCCGGGACTCCGGCTCACCCAGGATCAGGCGCGTCCACTGGTCGGTCGAGAGGTCCGGCTGGGCTTCGGCCAGCAACTGCCGCACCTTCCGGTCCGGGTGGACGATGGCCGCCTCCACGACCTCTGCCGGCAGACCGCGCCACAGGAGGATGTGCGACAGGCCCAGGAGGCGGGCGCGCAGGTCGTCGGAAGCGGACGGGTTGAGAGTCAGACCGTCCGCCCACTTCGCGCGTACCTTCTGCGAGGGTTCTGGGTCCCGGAACAGCGATGACCAAGCGGCTGTCCGCTCCTGCGGGCTCTCCTGGACGGCTTCCCGCGCGGCCGTCACCTGCCGCTCCCGGATCCGGTCCACGGTGATCAGCCGGACCTCGTCTCCTTCGGTGGTCGCCCCCAGCAGGGTGTCCCCGTCCATCGAGAGTGCGACGAACTCCGGCTGCCCGGGCCGCTCGCCCAGCACTCCGGCGAGGTCCCACCCGTCCGTGAGCCGCACCCGCGTCCAACGACCGGGCGTGCGGCCCGTCCGGTCGCCCGCGACGCCGATGAGGAAGACGCCGTCCCCGGCAGGACCGAGGATCCCGCTCTCGGTCGCGAGTCGGTGCCACCGCGCGTTCAGCTCGGCGACCAGCTCGGGCCGGTCCGCCCGCACGCGCACGGACGACGTGGTCCCGCCCGCGACGACCAGGCGCCACGCGGCCCGCAGCGGCAGTACCTCCTCAGCCCCCCACTCGCCCGCGATGTGCAGTCCGGCGCGCCGCAGTATCTCCATGAACCTGTCACTCCCACCCGTCACGAGGGCTCATCCTGCCCGAGCCCGTTACCTCGCTCTTCGGCGGCACGGAACGGAGGCGGACGTGGCGGGGTGTGCGGCCGGCCGGGCGGCTGTTCGCCTGCGGCCGTCCGGTGATCGATCAGACGGCGTACCGTACGACCCCTTCCTCGGCGAACGTGAGTGCCTCCGCGTGTCCGAACAGGCCCGGCAGGCCGCCGGTGTGCACGAACACGGTCCGTTCGCCGGGCCGTACGTCGCCCGTGCGGACGGCGGCGACCAGGCCGGCCATGGCCCGGCCGGTGTAGGTGGGGTCGAGGACGAGTCCCTCGGTGCGGGCGGCGAGGTGGAGCGCCTGTGCCGTCTGGTCTGTCAGGGCCGCGTAGCCGCTGCCGACCTGGTCCCGGCGCACCCGCAGGCGGTCCGCCGTGATCACCTCCGCGGTGAGCGGGCGCGCGAACTCCGCGACGGCCGCGGCGGGATCGGCCAGCGCGCCCACGTCGACACCGAGCACCGCGTCGGTGCCGAGTGCGGCCACCAGGCCCGCCATGGTGCCGCCGGAACCGAGCGCCACCACCGCCGTGCGCAGGCCGGGTACCTGCTCGCGCAGCTCCTCGCCGCAGCGCACGTACCCCCGGGCGCCCAGCGAGCTGGACCCGCCGAACGGGATCAGCGCCGGGCTCGCGTCCTGCGTGCGCAGTCTCGCGCAGACCTCGGCCGCCGCCGTGTCCAGACCGGCCTGGTCGACATCGCCCGCCCAGACCACCCGTGCCCCGAACAGTCCGTCCAGGGCGAGGTTCCCGGAGCGCGACGCGTTCGCCGAGCCGCGCAGCACGAGGACCGCTTCCAGGCCCAGCCTCGCGGCCGCGGCGGCCGTCAGCCGGGCGTGGTTGCTCTGCGGGGCGCCCGTGGTGACCAGGGTGTCCGCGCCCTCGGCGAGCGCCGCGCCCACGGTCCACTCCAGTTTGCGGATCTTGTTCCCGCCCCCGCCCAGGCCGGTCAGGTCGTCCCGCTTGACCCACAGATCCTCCGGACCGAGCCCGAGCGCGGCCGCCAGCCGGGGCGCCGGCTCCACGGGGGTGGGGAAGGTGCCGAGCGGTACGGGCGGGTGGGTCATGGCGTACGTCCTAGGGTGGGGGTGCGAGTGCCTGCGGGTCGTGTCGCGGGGTGTGTCTCGGGGCGCGAGTGCCTCGGGGTGAGGGTGGGGTGGCGGGCTCGCCGTGGGCGGTCGGCGGGCCCGGGTCTCCGCTCGGGTGCAGGGGTCCGCAGTCCCAGTCGACCACGTCCGTCCCCGCCCGTCACACCGGCAGCAGCCGTGTGATCAGCGCGCCGAGCTGCCGGGCCGTGCGGCACTCGTGCATCTCGACCAGCTCGGCGTAGGCGGGCGCGGCGGAGTCGCCGGTGCCCCATTGGGCGTGGGACTCGGGGTTGAGCCAGTAGACGCGGCGGGCGCGGCGGGCGAGGTCGCGGACGGCGGGGAGATTCGGGTCGCTCATGTTCGTACGGGCGTCGCCCAGCACGAAGACGGTCGTGCGCGGGCCGACCGAAGCGCCGTACCGCTCGGCGAACTCGCCCAGGGCGACGCCGTAGTCGCTGCTGCCGTGCCAGCCGGTGAGGGTCGCCTCCGCGCGGATACGGGCGCTGAGCCCGTCGGGGTCGGCGCGGCCGTGGTCGAGCAGGCCGGTCACCTCGTCGAGACGGTTGACGAAGGCGAACACGCGGACCTTGCTGAACTGGTCGTGCAGCGCCTGCACCAGCAGCATCGTGAAGTCCGAGAAGCCGGAGACCGACCCCGACACATCGCACAGCAGCACCAGTTCAGGCCGCACCGGGCGGCGTCTGCGCAGCACCGGGCGCATCGGGACACCGCCGGTGGACAGCGAGGAACGCACGGTGCGGCGCAGGTCGATGGTGCCGCGCGCGGCCCGGCGGCGGCGCGCGGCCAGCCGGGTCGCCAGCTTGCGCGCCAGCGGCTGAACGGTCCTGCGCAGTTCGGCGAGTTGGTCCCGGCCGGCGAAGAGGAAGTCCACCCGGTCGGCGGTCGGGCGGACCGCCCGCCGGGCGATCTCGTCGCGTCCGCGCCGCTCGGCGACCCGGCGCCGCGCCTCGGCCCCGACCATGCGCCGGAATGCCTCGATACGGCGCCGGATCTCGTCGTCCAGCAGCCGGTCGGCGAATCCCGTGGCGCCGCCCCCGGCCCGGACGTCGGACCGCACCCGGGCCAGCAGGGTCTGCGGGCGCAGCCGGTCCAGGGTCTGGTACGCCGACCAGCCGTCCGAACCGGGCGAACTCCCGTATCCGCCAAGGCCGTCGACCGCCTCCGCCGCCAACTGGGCCAGCAGCGCCTGGTCGTCGCCGGCCAGAGCCGCGGCGAGCCGGTCGCGCAGCTCCTCGCGGCCCGCCGGTGCCGTGTCCGGACCGCCCATGCCGCGCGGGAAGTACAGGTCGAAGACGGGGTCGAAGACGGCCCGTTGGCCCGGCCCGTGCAGCAGGGTCGCGGCCAGCCCCTCCCGCAGCAGATCCCGGTCGGCGAAGCCGAGCGCCTCGACGGCGAGGGCCGCGTCCACGGTCTCCCCGGTGCCGATCCGCACGCCGTGCGCGCGCAGCGCCCCGACCAGACCGGTGATCCGCCCGGCGACGCTCGTGACCCCGGCGGCGCTGCCTTGGCCGCCTTCGCCGTGCTCGGCATCGACGCCTCGGCCGCTGTCCACTCCGGCGGCTCCGGCCGTCCCGTCGCCGTCCTGCGCACGGGCCGTCCCGTCGCCGCCCTCCAGGTGGGCCGGATCGTCGCCGTCGTGCACCCGGCGGACCCTGCCGGTTCCGGCGCCCCCCGCGCCCCCCGCGCCGCCCTCGACGCCGTGGCCGACCCCGATGCCGGCGCCGTAGACGGCGCTCACAGCGCGCTCAGGTCCAGCTTGGCGGCGGCCTTCTGCACGTCGTCCTGGTGCTTGAGGATGACGCCCAGGGTGTCCCGTACGACTGTCTCGTCCAGCGTGCCGGCCCCGAGGGCGAGCAGGGTGCGGGCCCAGTCGATGGTCTCGGCGACCGACGGCACCTTGCGCAGGTCCATCGCGCGCAGCGCGCCCACGACCCGGACCACCGACTCGGCCAGCGCCGTGTCCAGCCCCGGCACCTTCAGCCGGACGATCCTGCGCTCCAGCTCCTCCTCGGGGAAGCCGATGTGCAGGAACAGACAGCGGCGGCGCAGTGCCTCGGACAGCTCGCGGCCGGCGTTGGAGGTGAGGACGACGAAGGGGCGGCGGGTCGCGGTGATCGTGCCCAGTTCGGGGACCGTGACCTGGAAGTCGCTGAGCACCTCCAGCAGCAGACCCTCCATCTCCACGTCGGCCTTGTCGGTCTCGTCGATCAGCAGCACGGTCGGCTCGTCGCCGCGGATCGCGGTCAGCAGCGGGCGGGGGAGCAGGAACTCCTCGCTGAAGACGTCGGTGCGGGTCTCGTCCCAGCTCTCGTCGCGGCCCGCGCTGATGCGCAGCAGCTGCTTGGCGTGGTTCCACTCGTACAGCGCCCGGGACTCGTCGACGCCCTCGTAGCACTGGAGGCGCACCAGCCGTGCCGCCGTGACCTCGGCCACGGCCTTGGCCAGCTCGGTCTTGCCGACCCCGGCGGGGCCCTCCACCAGCAGGGGCTTGCCGAGCCGGGCGGCGAGGAAGACGGTCGTGGCGACGGCGGGTGAGGCGAGGTATCCGGTCTCGGCCAGGCGGGCGGAGACATCGTCGACGGATGAGAACAACGGGGCCTCCGGTGAGGGTCTGGCTTCGGCCGGGATCGCCCGGGATCGGCGTCCGGACACCTATCTAAGCGCTTGGTCAGTGCTCTTGTCACGGGATTCCCCCGCGCGTCCCAGCCAGGTAGACCGATCGGTTTTCGTCCCTCCCGGACGCGGTAACCTCGCCCTATGACGACCACGGACCAGGATTCCCCCCGGGACCGGCTGCTCGACGCGGCAGCCCGGCTCGTCTACCGCGACGGTGTCTCCGTCGGCGTCGAGGCGCTGTGCCGCGCGGCAGGCGTCTCGAAGCGGTCGATGTACCAGCTCTTCGGCAGCAAGGACGAGGTGCTGGCCGCCAGCCTTCAGCGGCGTATCCCCTGGTACGACGCCCAGCTCACGCCCGCCGACGCGGAGGGCGGGACGCCGCGCGAGCGCATCCTCTACGCCTTCGAACGCCTGGAGCGGGCCTCCGCCGAACCCGACTACCACGGCTGCCCGTACCTGGCCGTGCTGGTCGAGCTGAAGGACTCCGGGCATCCAGCGAGCCAGGTCGCCCGCGGGGTCAAGGAGCGCCTGGCGGAGGCCTTCCGCACGCAGGCCGAACGCGGCGGCGCCCGCGATCCCGAACTGCTCGCCCGCCAGCTCATGCTGATCTTCGACGGCGCCAGCGCCCGCGCAGGCGCCCACGTCGAGCACCTGGACGACGGACTCGCCACGACCACGGTGACGGCCCTGCTGGACGCCGCGGGCATGCGGTAGCCGTCCCCACTGCCGAGGGCCGGACAGGGCCGCGCCGCCGGCCGACGCTCCGGCGTCGTGCGGTCAGTCGTCCGGTACCGCCGCGGCAGGAGCGGCAGCGTGAACCCGCGCCCCCTCGCGCTGCGCGCCGCACGCTGCACGCCGCCGTGCCGGCGATCGCGGCACACGTACTGGGGTGGGAGTTTCCCGGCCGGCCCCCGCTCGCCGGTCGGCGGGGTCGTCGCGTCGGTCCTGACCGCCCTCGCCACCGCCTCGCCACGCGCCCCCGCCTCCCCCGGACGGCTCACCCCAGCACGCCGCCCCCGCCCGCCCCCGCTGCAATGGACTCGTGACCGCGCCCCCGGACGACTGCCTCGCGCGCAACGAGTGGATCTGCGGCGCCTATCTCAGCACCCGCTGCCACATCCTGCTGGACGCGGTCGTCCAGCACCTCCAGCTGACGGCGGTGTCGGTCCTGATCGGGCTTGCCGTCGCCCTGCCGCTGGCGGTGCTGGCACGCCGCTGGGGCTGGGCGGCCGGACCCGTGCTCGGGGTCACGACGATCCTCTACACCATCCCCTCCCTGGCGATGTTCTCCCTGCTCCTGCCCGTCTACGGCCTCTCCGCGACCCTCGTCGTCGCCGGGCTGGTGCTCTACTCGCTCACGCTGCTCGTACGCAACATCCTGGCCGGGCTCCGCGCGGTCCCGCAGGAGACCCGGCAGGCAGCGCGCGGCGTCGGCTACGGCCCGGTCCGGCTGCTGCTCACCGTCGAACTGCCCCTCGCCCTGCCCGCCGCCATGGCCGGGCTGCGCATCGCCACCGTCTCGGCCGTCTCCCTGGTGACCGTCGGCGCGATCGTCGGCTTCGGCGGCCTGGGAAACCTGATCTACGCCGGCATGAACACCTACTTCAAGGCCCAGGTGCTCACCGCGTCCGTGCTGTGCGTGCTCATCGCCGTCGCCGCCGACCTGTTCCTGCTGGGCGTGCAGCGGCTGCTCACCCCCTGGGCCCGAGCGGCCCGCGCATGAGCCTGCCGACCGCCACCTGGGACTGGCTCACCGACCCCGCGCACTGGTCGGGCGCCGACGGCATCGGGAACCGGCTGCTCCAGCACCTCGTGCTGACCGTCGTCTGCCTGGCCGTCAGCTGCCTGATCGCGCTGCCGATCGCCCTGGTCCTCGGGCATCTCGGCAAGGGCGGCGCGCTCGCGGTCAACATCTCCAACGTCGGCCGCGCCGTGCCCACCTTCGCGGTGCTGGTCCTGCTCCTGCTGACCCCGGTCGGGAAGTGGGGCGAGGGACCCACGGTAGTCGCCCTGGTGCTGTTCGCCGTGCCGCCGCTGCTCACCAACGCCTACGTCGGCATGCGCGAGGTGGACCGGAGTGTCGTACGGGCGGCCCGGGGGATGGGGATGACCGGGCGGCAGATGCTGCTGCGCGTGGAGCTTCCCCTCGCGTCCCCGATGGTCCTCAACGGGGTACGGATCGCCGCCGTCCAGCTCGTGGCCACCGCCACCATCGCGGCCCTCGCGGGCGGCGGCGGCCTCGGCCGGATCATCACGGCCGGCTTCAACCTCGCCAGCACACCCCAGGTGGTCGCGGGTGCCCTCCTCGTCGCCGCGTTCGCCCTCGTCGTCGAGGCCGTCTTCGAGATCGCCGAACGCCTGGCGCCGACGTGGGTGAGGGCCGGCCGATGAGAGGCCGTACGGCCGCCGCGGCGGCCACGCTCGTCGCCCTGACCGCCTGCACCGGCGGACCCTCCCTGGAGAACCGGGGCGCGGTCACCGCACCGCCCGGCGACAGCCACCACCTCACCATCGGCTCCGCGGGCTTCACCGAGAGCGACCTGCTCGCCCAGTTGTACGCGCGACTGCTGAACCAGGCCGGATACAAGACCTCCGTCCTCACGGTCGCCAACCGGGAACTGTACGAACCGGCCCTGGAATCCGGCCAGATCGACGTCGTACCCGAGTACGCGGCCACCTTCGCCGACTGGCTGAACGCCAAGACGCACGGCGCCGACGCACCCCCGGCCGGCTCACCCGACCTCGACGCCACCATGAAGGCCCTGCGCGGACTCGCGGCGCCCCGCGGGCTCGTGGTCCTGCCGCCCGGCCGGGCCGTGGACCAGAACGCCTTCGCCGTCAGCGCCTCCTACGCACGCCGCCACCACCTCAGGACCCTCAGCGACCTCGGCGCCTCCGGGCTGAAGGTGCGGCTGGCCGCGGGGGACGAGTGCGTGCAGCGGCCGTACTGCGCTCCGGGTCTGAGGAAGGTGTACGGCATCGACGTCACGGGCGTCGACCCCAAGGGCGTCGGCACGACACCGGCCAAGCGGGCCGTGCGGGAAGGCCGGGACCAGATGGTGCTGACCACGTCCACGGACGCCACCCTGGACGCGTTCGGGCTGGTCCTGCTCGCCGACGACAAGCATCTGCAGAACGCCGACTACGTCGTCCCGGTCGTCAACCGTTCCCGCGCGGGCAGCGCACGCGTCGCGAAGGCACTGGGCAGGCTCAACGACGTCCTGACGACAGCCGACCTGGCGGACATGAACCGGCAGGTCGACAGCTGGCGCCGGCTGCCCGCCGACGTCGCGCGGAACTACCTGAAGGACAAGGGCCTGCTGAAACAGCCCAGGGCGGCCCCGGGCGCCGAATAGCTCCGGACAGCCCCGGGCGTCGGCAGTGTCACGCGTCCGCCACCGAGTCGAACGGCACCTGCCCCCGGGCGACGCCCAGCGCGTCCGCGTCCACCGAACGGCGCAGCGCCTCGTGCAGTTTCGCCGGGGTCAGCACCCCCACGAACCGGGACCCGTCCAGCACCGCGACCCACCCGGCGTCGTACTGCAGCATCACCCCGAACGCCTGCTTCAGCGGGGTTCCCACCGGTACCCACGCGGTCATCCGGTGGGCGAGGCCGGCGACCGCGCCGCCCGCCGCCAGCTCGTCGATGCCCACCCAGCCGTGCAGATCGCCGTGCGTGTCGAGGACGACCGCCCACCGCGCGCCCTCGGCCCGCAGCCGCGCCGCGGCCCGCTCGGCGGGCTCGTCCAGGCGGGCCACCGGCGGCTGTTCCAGGTCGTCCGGCTCGATGGTGGTGACCGACAGCCGCTTCAGGCCCCGGTCCGCGCCCACGAACGACGCGACGTACGGCGTCGCGGGCGTGCCCAGCACCGCCCCGGGCGTGTCGAACTGCTCGATCCGGCCCTGCCCGTACACCGCGATGCGGTCGCCGAGCCGGACGGCCTCCTCGATGTCGTGCGTGACCAGCAGCACGGTCTTGCGCACCGCCTCCTGCATCCGCAGGAACTCGTCCTGCAACTGCTCGCGCACCACCGGGTCGACCGCGCCGAACGGCTCGTCCATCAGCAGGACCGGCGGGTCGGCGGCGAGCGCCCGCGCCACACCCACCCGCTGCCGCTGGCCGCCGGAGAGCTGTTCCGGGTAGCGCGGCCCGTACGTCTTCGGGTCGAGCCCCACCAGATCGAGCAGCTCGGCCGCCCGCGCCCGGGCCTTCGCCCGCTTCCAGCCCAGCAGCGCGGGCACGGTCGCCGTGTTGTCCAGGACCGTGCGGTGCGGGAAGAGGCCCACCTGCTGGATGACGTAGCCGATACGGCGGCGCAGCCGCACCGGGTCGACGTCCGCGACGTCCTCGCCGTCCACGAAGATCCGGCCGGAGCTGGGTTCGATGAGCCGGTTCACCATCATCATGGTCGTCGTCTTGCCGCAGCCGGAGGGGCCGACCAGGGTGACGAGTTCGCCCTCGGACACCTCGAAGGAGAGGCCGTCCACGGCCGTCGTACCGTCCGGGTACCGCTTGGTGACCTGATCGAACCGGATCATCCCCTCACGCTAGCCGGGGTCCCGGCGGCCCGCCCGGCCCCGCCGACCGAAGGGATGAGGCGCGCCGGGCCGCCCCGGTCAGCGCAGCAGGACGACCTCCAGCGTGCGCGGCCCGTGCACGCCCTCCACCCGGTCCAGCTCGATGTCGCTGGTGGCCGAGGGGCCGGAGATCCAGGTCAACGGGCGGGTGGGGGAGAGGCGTTCGAGGGCCTGCGGGACGGAGGCCACGACCTGGCCGGGGACGTGGACGACGCAGATGTGGTGGTCGGGGACGAGCGTGATCCGGCGCCGGCCCTGACCGGGGCCGCCGTCGAGGACGAGGGTGCCGGTCTCGGCGACCGCGACCGCGCAGCCGGTGACCACGCTGTCCACGGCGTCCAGTTCGTGGGGGGTGCTCGCGGCACGGTCGGGGACGTGCGTGGCGTCGGCGGCGGACAGCCACCACGGCGGCAGCCCGGCCGGTACCAGTACGGTCCGCGCGCCGCGCTCCGCCAGCAGCCGTGCGAGGAGCATCGGCAGCCCCTCCTCGTCGGCGCGGTGCACGACGGCCCGGTAGTCCGCGAGGTTCTCGGCCAGCAGCTCGACCGTCCGTTCGACGTCCCGCGCGCCGTGTTCGCGCAGATAGGGGCGGGGAAACGCCTGCTCGTACTGGGGGTACCGCCCAGGCCGTTCAGGCACTGGGGGAGTGTCGTCCCGGGGGACGTCCGCCAGCGCGCGCCGTACCCGGCCCAGGATCCTGTCCCGGCTGCTCACTTGAGGCCGTCCTCTCCCGTGCTCCCGGCCGCGTCCGGTCCGGGGGTGTTCTTGCCGCCGCGCGTCCGCAGCCACCAGTCCCGGAACGGCTCCGCCGGTACGGCCGGCAGGTCCCGGCTCGCGCTCCAGGCCCGGCCGGGGCCCGGCAGGGTGCGTGGATGCAGGCGGCGGGTGCGGGAGGCGAGCCGCTGTCCGGCGCGGAGCACACCGGGACGGGTGAACGCCCAGCCTGCCGCGCGCATGGCCGCACGCTCGGCCGCGTGCCCCCTGGCCGGCTTCAGGACCACCTTGTTGCCGTTGCGGACCACCGGACCCCCCTCCACCACCCGCTCCCGCAGGTGCACCAGCACCTCGGGGATGTCGATGGCGACCGGGCACACCTCGTAACAGGCCCCGCACAGCGAGGACGCGTACGGCAGGGAGGCGTCGATCTCGCTCGCGGTGCCCCGCAGTTGGGGGCTGAGGATGGCGCCGATCGGACCGGGATAGACCGATCCGTAGGCGTGGCCGCCCGCGCGCTCGTACACCGGGCACACGTTCAGGCAGGCCGAGCAGCGGATGCAGCGCAGTGCCTGCCGTCCGACCTCGTCGGCGAGCGTGTCGGTGCGGCCGTTGTCCAGCAGGACGAGGTGGAAGGCGCGGGGGCCGTCCTCGTCCGTGGTGCCCGTCCACATGCTCGTGTACGGGTTCATGCGCTCGGCCGTGGAGGAGCGGGGGAGCGTCTGGAGGAAGACCTCCAGGTCCCGCCAGGTGGGCACGGTCTTCTCGATGCCGACCACCGAGATCAGCGTCTCCGGCAGGGTCAGGCACATCCGGCCGTTGCCCTCGGACTCGACGACCACCAGGGTGCCCGTCTCCGCGACCATGAAGTTGGCGCCGGAGATGCCCACCTTGGCCCGCAGGAACTTCTCCCGCAGGTGCAGCCGGGCCGCCTCGGCCAGTTCGGCGGGGGTGTCGGTCAGGTCCGCCGGGGCCGGGCGGCCCCAGGCGCCCATCTCGGCGCGGAAGATGTCCCGGATCTCGCCCCGGTTGCGGTGGATGGCCGGGACGAGGATGTGTGAGGGGCGGTCCTTGCCCAACTGCACGATCAGCTCGGCGAGATCGGTCTCGTAGGCCCGGATGCCCGCTTCGAGCAGGGCCTCGTTGAGCCCGATCTCCTGCGTGGCCATCGACTTGACCTTGACGACCTCCGACTCGCCGGTCTCCTCGACCAGTCGGGTCACGATCCGGTTGGCCTCGTCCGCGTCCGCCGCCCAGTGGACCGTACCGCCGGCCGCGGTGACCGACTCCTCCAACTGCTCCAGATAACGGTCGAGATGGAGCAGCGTGTGGTCCTTGATCCGGCGGCCCGCCTCCCGCAGCTCCGCCCAGTCGGACACCTCCGCGACCGCCTTCGCCCGCTTGGCGCGGATGGTGTGCGTGGCGTGCCGCAGATTGCCGCGCAGGGTCCGGTCGTGCACGGCGTCGCGTGCGGCCTCCGGGAAGGCGGGCATGCCCAGGTACGTCCCGCTCATAGGGCCGGCTCCTCCTCCGTGCTCGCCAGGATCTCCGCGATGTGCACCGGGCGCATGCCGGTGCGCAGCCGGGTCATCGTGCCGCCGAGGTGCGTCAGACACGAGTTGTCGGCCGCGCACAGCACCTCCGCGCCCGTCGACTCTGCGTTGCGCACCTTGTCCGCGCCCATCGCCGCCGAGACGTCGGGATTCTTCACGGCGAAGGTCCCGCCGAAACCGCAGCACTCCTCGGCACCCGGCAGTTCCGCCAGCTCCAGTCCCTTCACGGCATCGAGCAGCCGCCGCGGCCGGTCGCCGAGCCCGAGGGCGCGCAGCCCGTGACAGGTCGGGTGGTACGTCACCCGGTGCGGGTAGTACGCCCCGACGTCCGTCACCCCGAGCACGTCGACCAGGAACTCCGTCAGCTCGTACGTCCGCGGCACCACCGGTGCGAGGACGGCCGAGAGCGCGTCCCCGCGTCCCTCGGCCCGCGCCCGCTCACCCATGCGTGGGTAGCCCTCCCGCACCATCGCCGCGCAGGAACCGGACGGGGTCACGATCGCGTCGTAGGCCCCGAAGACATCGGAGAAACGCCGGGCCAGCGGCTCCGTGCGGTGCCGGTAGCCGGTGTTGTAGTGCGCCTGCCCGCAGCACGTCTGGGCCATCGGGAAGTCGACGTCGACGCCCAGTCTGGTCAGCAGTCTCACCACGGCGCGGCCGGTGTCCGGATAGAGCGTGTCGTTGACACAGGTCAGGAACAGGGCGACGCGCATCGCGGCTCCTCGGCGTCGGTCGGCGGTCGGCGGTCGGCAGTGGTCGGTCGTCGGCGTCGGTCTTCGGACGAGTGCAGGGTAGTGGGCGGGCCCCGGGGATCACGAGACCGCGTGCCGCGGGACGTCCTGGCCGGCCCGGACCTGTCGGCGGAGCACGCGGACGGGGCTGCGCTCCCGGAGGCCCGGCCGCGGCGGCACGTGTGCTGAACTGGGACGCGTCCGTCCCTCGCCTGTCCCACCCGTCCCAGGAGCCCCGTTGAGCCTCAGTTACCGCCAGCCCGGCGTCGTCCTCACCGACCGCCACTTCACGGTGCCCCTCGACCATGCCGACCCGGGCGGCGAGACCATCGAGCTGTACGCACGTGAGGCCGTGGCGAGTGACAGGGCGGGACAGGAACTGCCCTGGCTGGTCTACCTCCAGGGCGGTCCCGGCTTCGGGGCGAATCGTTTCGTCGGGCGGCAGTCGTGGCTCGACCGCGCCCTGAAGGACTACCGGGTCCTCCTCCTCGACCAGCGCGGCACCGGCCGCTCCACCCCCGCCACCCGGCAGACACTGCCCCTGCGCGGCGGCCCGGCCGAACAGGCCGACTACCTCGGCCACTTCCGCGCCGACTCGATCGTCCGGGACTGCGAGGCCATCCGCCCGGGGCTGACCGGCGGCGCCCCCTGGACGGTGCTCGGCCAGAGCTTCGGCGGGTTCTGCGCGGTGTCGTACCTCTCCCTGGCCCCCGAGGGCCTCGACACCGTGCTCGTCACCGGCGGCCTGCCCTCCCTGCACGCCCACGCCGACGACGTCTACCGGGCCGCCTACCCGCGCGTCGAGCGCAAGGTCGCCGCGCACTACGCCCGCTACCCGCAGGACGTCGAGCGAGCCCGCCGTGTCGCCGACCACCTGCTCACCCACGACGTCGTCCTGCCGAACGGCTACCGCCTCACCGTGGAGGCCTTCCAGTCCCTCGGACTGATGCTGGGCACGAGCGACGGCAGCCACCGCCTGCACTACCTGCTGGAGCACGCCTTCGTCCGCACCCCCGGCGGCCCGGAACTGTCCGACGCCTTCCAGGAGGAGGTCCAGGGTCTCCTGTCGTACGCCGGCCACCCCCTCTACGCCCTCGTCCACGAGACGATCTACGGCCAGGACGGCCGTCCCACCGACTGGGCCGCCGAGCGGGTGCGCGCCGAGTTCCCGCAGTTCGACGCGGCCAAGGCGGTCGCGGGTGACGCCCCTGTGCTGTTCACCGGCGAGACCGTCCACCCCTGGATGTTCGACAACGATCCGGCGCTGCGCCCCCTGCGCGAGACCGCCGGCCTGCTCGCCGCCCGCACCGACTGGCGCCCCCTGTACGACCCCGCGCGCCTCGCCGCCAACGAGGTACCGGTCGCCGCGGCCGTCTACCACGACGACATGTACGTCGACACCGCCCACTCCCTGCAGACCGCCCGCGCCATCCGCGGCCTGCGCACCTGGGTGACCGACGAGTTCGAGCACGACGGCCTGCGCACCGGGGCACCCCGCGTCCTCGACCGGCTCCTCGCCCTGGCCCGCGACGAGGTGTGAACCACCCGGCGCGAGCGGCGGCGCGATCACCACGAGTCCGGCCGGCGACGGGAGTTGCCGCGGGGCGCGACAGGGCGCCCTGGGACCGGAGTCGCGGTGGGGCGCGGGGCGTAGTCTGCCGCCATGGTCGAACGGGGGAGCACCATGAACGGCACCGAACTCGCCGAGCGCTTCGAGGAGCACCGCGGCCATCTGCGCGCCGTGGCCTACCGGATGCTCGGCTCGCTCGCCGAGGCGGAGGACGCGGTGCAGGAGGCGTGGCTGCGGCTCGGCCGCGGCGACGCGGAGGAGATCAGGAACCTCGGCGGCTGGCTCACCACCGTCGTCGGACGGGTCTGCCTGGACATGCTCCGCTCGCGCGGCACGCGCCGCGAGGAGCCGATGGACGAGACGTTCGTCCCGGACCCGCTCGTCCGCCCGCTGCGGGCGACGGACCCGGAGCAGGAGGCCCTGGAGGCCGACTCGGTGGGACTCGCCCTCCTGGTCGTCCTGGAGACGCTGGAGCCCCCGGAGCGGCTGGCGTTCGTCCTGCACGACATGTTCGCCGTGCCGTTCGACGACATCGCCGCGATCCTGGAACGCACCTCCGCCGCGACCCGCCAACTCGCCAGCCGGGCCCGCCGCCGGGTGCGGGGCGCCGCCCCGGCGGCCGACCCCGACCTCGGCCGGCAGCGCCAGGTCGTCGGCGCTTTTCTGGCGGCCTCCCGCGCAGGTGACTTCGAGGCGCTGCTCGCCCTGCTCCACCCGGACGTGGAGCTGCGCGCCGACGCGGGCTCGCTGGTGCGGGGAGCGGCCGCCTCCAAGTCCGTACGCGGGGCGCGGGCGGTGGCCGAACAGGCCTCGCTGTTCTCGGAGTTCGCCGGGTTCGCCCGGATCGCGCTGGTCAACGGCTCGGTCGGCGTGGTCACCGTCGTCGAGGGCAAGCCGTTCGCGGTCGCCGCGCTCACGGTCGCCGACGGCAGGATCACCAGCATGTACATCCTCGCCGACCCCGACCGGCTCGCCCGCCTCGGTCCGGCCGCGACGCAGGGGTGAGCGTGGCGGAGGAGTGAACGTGGCGGAGGGGTGAGCGCGCGGGTCGCTGCCCGCGCTCCGGCCCGGCGGACCTCGTCGTGCCGGCCAGCTCACCTGGTCAGTAGGGTGAGGGCATGCTGGAACAGACCACCGAGGGCTCCGCGTTGCGGGGCGACTGCGCACAGTGCTTCGGACTGTGTTGCGTCGCCCTGCCCTTCGCGGCCTCCGCCGACTTCGCCGCCGACAAGCCCGCCGGCAAGCCCTGCCGGAACCTCCTCGGCGACCATCGCTGCGGCATCCACACCGAACTGCGCGCGAAGGGCTTCACCGGCTGCACGGTCTACGACTGCTTCGGCGCGGGGCAGAAGGTCTCGCGGGTCACCTTCGGCGGGCAGGACTGGCGTACGGGTTTCGGTGAAGACGCCCGCCGGATGTTCGACGTGTTCCCGGTCGTCCGCCAACTCCACGAACTGCTCTGGTATTTGACCGAGGCCCTCGGACTCGACGCCGCCCGGCCCGTCCACCCCGGTCTGCGCGCGGCGCTGGAGAAGACCGAGCGGCTCACCCTCGGGACCCCCGAGGAACTGGCCGCGCTGGACGTGGCCGCCCACCGGCAGGAGGTCAACGTGCTGCTGCTGCGCACCAGCGAACTGGTCCGCGCCGCGGCAGCCGACGCCAGTGGCGGCAAGGACAAGGACAAGGGCAAGGGCAAGGGCAACGGCAGCGGCAAGGGAAACGGGAAGGCCAAGGGGAAGGGCAAGGGCAAGAGCAAGGACCGGCGGGGCGCGGACCTGATCGGCGCCCGGCTCAGGGGCGCCGATCTGCGCGGGGCCACCCTGCGCGGTGCCTGCCTCATCGCCGCCGACCTCACCGGGGCCGACCTGCGCGACGCGGACATGATCGGTGCCGATCTGCGCGACACCGACCTGACGGACGCGGACCTCACCGGCGCCCTCTTCCTCACCCAGCCGCAGCTCAACGCGGCCCGTGGCAGCGCCGGAACGCGGCTCCCCGGGTCACTCACCCGCCCCGCGCACTGGACAGCGCGCGGCTGACCCGGAGCCTCGCCCCGAGCAGTCGTCCGCCACGGCCACCGGCGTCGTCACCGGCGCCGTGGGCGACGGCGCGGACGAGGGCATGGTGGGCGCGGGCGCGGGTCGCCGTTCCAGACCCAGCCGCAGCCCCTCCGGCATCACCGTCAGACGCTCGGTGACCCGGAGCCGGTAGCCGGGGTCGGGCCGCAGCTCGTAGCGGCGCAGCAGCAGCCCGAGCACGAGGGTCGCCTCGTGCAGCGCGAACTGGCGGCCGATGCATGCCCGGGCGCCGGTGCCGAACGGCTTGAAGGTGTGCGGAGCCCGGCCCCGTACGGCCTTGGCGTCGAACCGGTCCGGGTCGAAGCGCTCGGCGTCCTCGCCCCACACGTCCGGATCGCGGTGCAGCAACGGCAGCAGCACCAGCGCCCACGCGCCCCGGCGCATCGGATGCTCCCCGGCCAGCACCGTGTCCTGCCGGGCTTCCCGGGCGTAGGCGGGCGCGGTCGGCCACAGCCGCAGCGACTCGTCCAGCACCCGGCGCAGGTAGCGCAGCCTGGCGACCTGGTCGTATCCCGGATCCGGGGTGTCGCCCCAGACGCGGTCCACCTCGGCGCGGGCACGCGCGGCGACCTCCGGGTGCCGGGCGAGGTAGTGGAGGGCGAAGGAGAGCGCGCCCGAGGTGGTCTCGTGGCCGGCCACCAGGAAGGTGATCACCTGCTTGCGGACGTTCTCCGCCGACAGCCGCTCCCCGGTCTCGGGGTGGGCCGTCGCCAGCATGCGGTCCAGCAGGTCCCCGGTGCCGCCGCCGGCGTCGGCGCCCTGCCGTGCGGCCACGAGGTCGTCGACCGTGCGGTTGAGGTAGGCGATGTCCGCCTCGTTGCGCCGGGCCGCCCCGCGCAGCAGCAACGGGGCCAGCGGCGCGGGCACGCTGTTGCGGCGCTGTGCGTGGGTGAGGGTGCCCACCATCGCCGTCACGAAGGGATGCGGGCGGTCGCGCTCGAAGGAGCCGAAGTCGTGCCCGAACCCGGTGCGCGCGATCGTCTCCAGGGTCAGCTTCGTCATGTCCCCGGGCACGTCCACCGTGCGCCCGGCGGTCAGTTCGCCGTCCCAGTGGTCGGTCAGCCTCCCGGCGGCCTCCAGCATCATGCCGTGGTAGGTCTGCATGGCGTCCCGGCTGAACCCGGGCGCGAGGACGTCGTGCGCGAGCTGCCAGTTGGGCTCGTGGTTGTACGCCGTGAACAGCCCGTCCCCGACGACCGGCCGCAGGTTGGCGACCCCGAGGCCCACGTGCTTGGCGAACCGGGACTCGTCCGCGAGGTCGGCGGCGAGCCGCGCGCCCCACACGAACACGAACTCCTTGCCGAAGGCCCGGCGCCGGAATATCGGGCCCAGCTCGCGCCCGAAGCGCATCGAGTCCTGCAGGGGGGTGCGCCGGTCGACGCCCACCACGTCGCCGAGCAGCGGCAGCCGGTGTGCCGGACGCGGGATGCGGTGCAGCTCCGGCCATCCCTGCTCGGCGCTCCGGAACCCCTTCGGCAGTGCGGTCTGCGTCGTCTCCGCCATGACGCGATCTCCCTTGATCCAGCGGGCGGTTGTGCTTGTGCGCGCACGTGTTGTACGTGAGTTCAATAGCGCTCCCAGTCTGGTCCGCTCGCTGAATCGGCGTCAAGTAAAGTGGCGGCATGCCCGCGAACCAGGGGGAACGCGCCCGGCGCAGACTCAGCACCCAGGAGCGGCGCGAGCAACTGCTCACGGTCGGGGCGAGGCTGTTCTCGGAGAGCCCGTACGACGAGGTGTGGATCGAGCAGGTCGCCGAGATCGCGGGGGTCTCCCGCGGGCTGCTGTACCACTACTTCCCGAACAAGCGGGACTTCTTCGCGGCGGTCGTGGAGCGCGAGAGCGAGCGGATGCTGCGGATGACGGCCGCCGTGCCCGGCGTCCCGGTGCGCGAGCAGCTCACCGCCGGCCTCGACACCTACCTCGGCTACGTCCAGGCCCACGCCCACGGCTTCCGCGCCTTCCACCGTGCCGACGCGGCCGGGGACCAGGCGGTGCGCCGCGTCTACCGGCGGGCCCTCGCCGCCCAGGAGCAGCAGATCCTCGCCGCACTGGCGGCCGACCCCGAGTTCGGGCCCGTCCTCGACACCGCCCCGCATGTGCGGATGGCCGTGCGCGGCTGGCTCGCCTTCACCACCGCCGTCTGCCTGGAGTGGCTGCGCGACGGTGAGCTGACACGGGAGCAGGTCCGGGATCTGTGTGCCCGCGCGCTGCTGGGCGTCATCGCCTGAGTCCTTCCGTCGCCTGAGTCCTTCCGTCGTCCGAGTCCTTCCATCGGCGGGGTGTGGTTGGCGTGCGCCCGGATCTTCGATAGGTTAGGCAAGGCTTACCTAAGGAGAGTACGGGATGGGTGACGGGATGGGTGACACGCGGGACTGGGCGGCCGGCCCCGGCGCGGCGGAACGGGCACGGTCCGTGCTCGCCGCCGCCTGGTCGTGCGGGGTGAGCGCCGGCGGCGCGAGCGAGGAGTACGTCGGCGCGCACACCGTGACCGAGGGCGGCGGGGTACTGCTGGAGGTGCCCGAGGACAGCACCCTGTATGCCGCCGCGCTCTGTGCCCCGCGCGGGGAGCCCTCGGCCGTGCTGGAGTTCGCCGACGTGGCTCCGGTCCCGGTGCGCAACCGCATCCGCGCCCGGCTGTCGCTGGCCGGCTGGTTCGCCCCGGCCGAAGGCCCGCTGCTCTTCCGGCCCACGCGCGTGGTGCTGTGGCAGAGCTCCGGGGCCGTCCTCGTCGGCCTCGACGAGTTCGCCGCCGCCCGGCCCGACCCGCTCGCCGGCGCGGAGGCCCACCTGCTGACCCATCTCGCCGACGCCCACCCGGACGCAGTCGAGCGGCTCACCCGGCTCGTACGGCCCGAGAGCCTGCACGCCGCGACCCGCGTGGTGCCCCTCGCCGTGGACCGCCACGGCCTCACCCTGCGCATCGAACGCACCCGCGCCCACGGCGACGTACGCCTGCCGTTCCACGCGCCCGCCGACGCCGTCACGCAGCTCACCGAACGCATGCACACCCTGCTCACCCAGGCGAGCGTCGCGGCCTGCCCGCGCGCACTGCAGTGGCAGCGCGCCGACGGCGAGGGCTGAGGCGAACCGCGCGCCGGACGGGCGCGGTTCGGCGGCACCGGCGCCCACGCGGCGGACCCCGACTCGCCGGAGGCGGCCGAGTCCTGAGAGCGCGGGCCGATACCGCAGGCCGATGCCGTCGGCCGCCCCGCGTCCTACAGCGGCAGCGCGCAGACGGCGACGGGGGCCGGGAACGGCTCCCCGGCCAGGCGCAGTTCACCGGTTCCGGGGTGCACGTGGAAGACGCTGACCGTGCTGGAGCGCTGGTTGGCAGCGAACAGCAGCCGGCCGTCCGGGGAGAGGGCGATCTGCCGGGGGAAGTCGCCGGCCACCGGCACCGTGCCGAGGAGCCGCAGCCGCGCCCCGCCGGCCTCGACGGCGTACCGCGCGACGCTGTTGTGGCCGCGATTGGCCAGGAAGGCGTACGAGCCGTCCGCCGTCACCACGAACTGCGCGGGGTAGTTGGTGACCGAACCCGAGCCTGAACCTGTGCCCGATCCGGAACCGGTGCCCGAGCCCGTGGGCTGTGGGTCGCCGATCGTCAGGCGGCCCGTGGGGGTGTCGTAGGCGCACACCGCGACCGTGTCGTCCACCTCGTTGGCCAGGTAGGCGTACCGGCCGCCCGGGTGGAAGGTCAGATGGCGCGGGCCCGCCCCGGGCCGCGTGTGCGCCCGGGCCACCTCGGTGAGCGTGCCCTTGGAGGTGTCGAGGCGGTACGTGTAGACGGTGTCGGTGCCGAGGTCGACGGCGAGGACGTGACCGCCGTCGGGGCTGGTGAGGACCTGGTGCGCGTGCGGGCCTTGCTGACCCGGGCCCGGTGCGGGGGTGGCGTGAGTGACGAGGTCGGCGCGCTCGCCGAGTGCGCCCGAGGTGTCGATGGGGTGCACGGCGACACTGCCCGACTGGTAGTTCGCGCTCAGCAGCCAGCGACCCCCGGGGTGCACCGACAGATGGCAGGGGGCCGCGCCGCCCGTGCTCCGGGCCCCGAGGACCCGTCCGTCCGCGAGGCGCACGGCGCTGACCTCACCGTCCTGGCGTTCGTCCACCGCGTACAGGGTGCGGCCGTCCGGGTGCCGCGCGAGGTACGACGGGTCGGGGACCCTTGCGAGCGTCCCCGAGCCGGTGATCCGCCCCGTCACCGGGTCGTACGACGCCCGTCCGACACCGGCGCCACCGCCCTCGGCGGAGGTGTAGGTGCCGAGGAGGAGCGGCCTGGGCCTGCCGGGCCCGCGGGGCGTGCGGGCCGTGGCCCGCCGGTCCGCGGGCGGGGGCGTGCTGCCTGCCGGGGGTGCTTCGCCGTCCGGCGGCGACGCCGGCGCGGGGACGGCCAGCACGGCCGCCGCGCCCGCGACGGCACCGGCGAACCGGCGCCGGGTCCAGCCTCCCTGTGACGCCTGTGATGCCCGTGACGCCTGTGACGTCCGGTCCGGCTCGGTCGGTCGGTCCGGCCGTGCGTCCGTGTCCATGCCGTACCCCAGGTCGTCGGTTGCCTCGGTCGTGACAGCCACCTTGGCGTGGACCCGGTGCGAAACGCAAAAACGGCCGACGGCGTCGCACGGAACGCAACGCCCCGCCGTCCCGCGTACGGCCGTCCCGTGTACGGCAATCCCGCGTACGGCTGTCCCGCGTACGGCCGTCCCGCGTACGGCCGTCCGGCCTCACGATGAGTCCTCGTCGAATTTGGTGCGCTCCCGCCACAGTTCGTCCTGGACGCCGAGGCGCTCGCGCAGCCGCTGCAGCCAGGGCAGCTTCGCGCGCTGCCCCCGGGACACCCGGTCCAGCTCCTCCAGCAGACGACTGGTGCGGTGCTCGGTGTCGAGTTCGTCGATGATCCGGTCCACCTCGGTCAGCACCGCGCCCAGCAGCTGCCAGTTCTCCCCGTCCTCGCGGACCTGCTCCCTGAGCAGCTCGGCCAGCCGGTCGCGGGTGCCCGCGGCGGTGTGCAGCTCGGCGGCGAGCCGGGCCTCGGCGGACTCGGCGTTCTCGCTCAGGTGGGTGGTCACCAGCACCGCGAAACTGACCACCGCGTCGGCGATCTCGGACAGCAGCTGCTCCACGATGACGCCGGCCCGTGCCGGGAACAGCTGCTCCGACCCGCGGGCCTTCGCCAGGTCCGTGAAGGTGCGGGCGAGCACCCGCAGCACGACCGTGCAGATCTCCAGCGTGTCCAGGCCGGTGCGCAGCACCACCCGGTGCAGCAGGCCCTCCTTGACCCGCGGGTTGAGCCGCAGACTGTCTTCGGCCTGCCGCAGCGCCGCGTCCACCTGGACGATGTCGTGGTCCAGCCGGCGTGCCTCGTGCAGCCGTTCGGCCGCCAGTTGCCAGGGAACGCGGTCGGCGGCCTCCTCACCCATCCGCAGCATGAACTGCCGCAGCCGGCGCGCCAGGTCCTCGATGGACTGGCCGGCCTCGTCCAGCCAGACCGGGGGTGGCAGCAGCAGGTTGCAGGCCATCCCCACGATCGCGCCGATCAGCGTCTCCACGATCCGCGCCCAGGCGGTGAACCCCACGGTGGTCACGCCGAGCACCAGCATGGCGCTGATCGCCACCTCGGCCACGTACTCGTCGACCCGGACCAGATGTCCCACGGTCAGAGCGGCCACGATCAGCAGTGCCAGGCTCCACCAGGTCAGCCCCACCAGCAGACTGAAGGCGATGGCGACCAGCACACCGGCCACCACCGAGCCCACCCTGCGGACGCCGTTCGTGAGCGTGGCGTAGAAGGTGACCTGGACGACCAGCAGGGCGGTGAGGGGCGCGGTCAGCGGGGCCGGCTCCGGGCTGAGGCGCAGCGCGATGACGTAGGCGATCGTCGCCGCGGTGGCCGACCGCAGCGTCTGTACGACCACCGGCTCCCCGCTGCGCTCCAGCAGGCGCCGCAGTCTCTCCGTCCACTTCTGTACGTCAGGCATCCCTTGGCCTGTTCCCGTTCCGGGCTCCCGTCGAACGAGGCCGATCGAGCACTGGACCGGTACCTGCCCGGCTGAGGTGAGGGGCCGAGCAGCGGCGGCCGTCGGCCCTGCGGTCGCGGCCGGCCGCTGCGGCGGAGGCGGCCGCCGGTGGCGTGTCTCAGACCCTCAGACGTACAGCTTGTCGATGAAGGCCATCAGATTGCCGGTCGAGCGGGCGATCTGCTCGTCCAGGGTCAGGCTCTCCTCGAGGCGGGAGCCCGACTCCGGGAGCTTCTTCCCGCGCACGTACAGGGAGCACGCCAGGTCGGTGCACATGTAGACGCCGACCGAGTTGCCCTCGCGGCCCGCGGTGCCCGCCTTGCGTGCCGTCATCAGGGAGACGCCGCCCCCGGGGTGGGTCGTCAGGCACACCGAGCACATGCTGCGGTGCAGGAACCCGCGCCGCGAGGCCGGGAAGCGCAGGGTCACGCCGACGAGCCGGCCCTCCCGCTCGACGAGCAGACAGCTGCGGTCGGGCGCGCCCGGATCCCGCCAGCCGAGGAAGTCGAGGTCCTCCCAGGGGCGCTCGTCGAGGTCGCGCGGGACGGCCAGCCGCTTGGCCTCGCCCTTGGAGCAGTTGATGAAAGAGCCGCGGATGTCCTGCTCGGTGAGCGACTTCATGGAGGATTCCTTTCGGAGGGGGCCCGGCTGCCGTGAGTCCGCCGTCTGGAGGCGGACGCACGGCACAAGCTAGGGGTCCTAGGTTAATCATGAGCTTAGTTAGGCATGGGAGGGTGGGCCAATGGTTTTGGAGGATGCCCCGGCGTCGCGTGGGTGCCGGGCACTGGAACACGTGGCGGCGCGGACCAGCGGGCCGCCACTGGACCCCGGCGTCCGTATCACCCTCAACTTCCACCCGGACCGGCTGTCCGCCGGAGTACCGATCCTGCGGGCGCTCGCCCGGGACGGCGCCTACCACTCCCAGTTCGTCACCGGCACCAGCAACGGAGGCCTCACCGCCCACCCGGGCGGAGACCGCTGGCGCTGGGAGAGCCGGATCTTCGGCGGTGCGTACGACGACGCGGTCCCGGCGGAGCGTCCGGTCTACGGCGCCCTCGACTTCCGCCGGCAGGTCGTGGGCGCCGCCCCGCGCTTCGGCTTCTCGCACCTCAGGCTGGCCGCCCCGGTCCTGAACCGGGCCACCTTCTGCTATCCCGACAGTGCCGCCGAACCCTCCGACTTCGGCGTGGCCGGGGCCATGCCCCTCATCGCGGTCGCCGAGGCCGACGAGCAGGACGCGCTCGATGACTACGTCGAGAGCCATGTCCACGGGGGTGTGGTGCTCGCCCGGGACGTCGAGGCGCTCGTGCTGGACGCGAGTTACCGGGGCACGCCCGTGGAGACGGCGGCCCGGGCCCTGCCCTTCCCCGTCCACTGGCACCCCGGCTACCGCCTCACCGTCCCCGGACTCCGCCGCCACGCCGACTACCGAGGTCCGCGGTACGCCGACCTCGCCGCGCGCATCGCCGAGCACGGCCTGATCACCCCGCGAGTCATCGGCGACGCGGCCCGCTCCGGACGGTACGACCTCCAGGACCTGAAGATGGTCTGGCACACCCTGGCCCGCTTCGGAGCCCCGGAGGGCGCGGGCACGGCGCGTTCCACACCGGCGCCCTCCCGATCCGGCGGCCACGCCGCGACGGCGGAAGCGACGGCTCCGGGGCGGTGAGGATCACCCGCGGCGGACGTGGGTACCCGCGTACTGGCGTACCCGCGTACGGCGGCGTCCGCCGCCGGCCGCACGGGCAGGGTGCGCACGTCCTCGTCCGCGGCTCGGCCGCTCGGCCGCTCGGCCCCACCCCACCCCACCCCGTCCCGTCAGCTCCCGCCGCGTGCCGGGGTCGGGGGCGGGGGCGGGCTGGGCGGGGCCGAGCAGGGGCCGGGGGCCGTCACTCCGCCTCTGTGGCCGTCCTGGGCTCCGGCGGCCACACGCCCGGGGTGAGGACGCCCAACGCGTAGGCGCGCGCGACCAGTTCCGTGCGGTTGCCGGCATCCCAGCGGGCCGACAGACGGCGCAGATGGTAGGTGACGCCGTCGCGACTGAGGCCGAGTTCGCGGGCGGCCCGGTCGGTCGTGGCGCCGGCGGCCAGCAGGGCGAGGACCCGGCCCTCGATCGCGGTGACCGCGGCGGGCTCCGGCTCGCGCGGGGCCGCACACTCGCCCCGTACGTGCAGCATCACCAGCAGCGCGGGCGTCTCGCCGCCGGTGTCGCTCACCGGGTCCGCCGTCAGTTCCCCGTACCGGTCGGGCCCGGCGGGCGGGCTCCAGGACACCGAGACCTGGTAGCGCGAGCGGCGCCGCATCCGCAGCGCCTCGGCGATCCGCTCCACCTGGACGGCCTCCTGCGGGCGGAACAGGTCCAGCACATTCCGCTCCCGCAGCCGTCCCGGCGTCGTACCGAACTCCGCCGCCATCGTCAGATTGGCCAGCACCACCGAGCCGTACACGTCGCAGAGGGCGATCGGCATCGGCACCCTGTCGAAGAGCAACAGGGCGCGGTTGCGCCACACCACGCCGTTGGCCGGCTCCATCCTCACCCGAGCCTCCCGGGGTTCCGGGCCGCTCCCTCTTCCGCGTTCATCCCGGCTCATCCAAGACGAAGATCCAGGTCAGCGGCAACTTCGCGGGACACGGGCGAGTACGCGGCCGTGGCATCGCGCAAGATCTCCGGCCGGATTCGCACTGCGTGAACGTGTAGTGCGACGGCAAGGGCCCGCCCCGCCGGTCGACCAACCTGGTGCGCAGTACCTCCTTACCGCGAAAGGCAGTTGCCGAGCCATGCCCCCCACCGCACTGCGCCCCGAGGCCGCCGAGGACCGACCCGGTCCGGTCGTCATCCCCCTCGTCGACATCTCCGCCATCGGCCCCGGCCGCACCCCCGTCCAGCAGGTCATGGAACTGATGCGGGAGCACGGGCCGGTGATCGTGCGCCGCCTGCACGGGTGGAACACGCTGTTCGTCGCCGACGCCGACATGGTGGCCGACCTCGCCGACGAGGAGCGGTTCGCCAAGCACATCTCGCCCGCCCTGGAGAACGTGCGCGAGTTCGCCGCCGACGGTCTGTTCACCGCGTACAACGACGAGCCCAACTGGGCCAAGGCGCACGACATCCTGATGCCCGCCTTCGCGCTCGGCTCGATGCGCACCTACCACCCCGTGATGCTGAAGGTGACCCAGCGGCTCCTCGCCTCCTGGGACCGTGCGGCGCGGGACGACCGGGCGGTCGACATCCCCGACGACATGACCCGGATGACGCTCGACACCATCGGACTGGCCGGATTCGACTTCGACTTCGGCTCCTTCGACCGCAACGAGCCCCACCCGTTCGTGGAGTCGATGGTCCGCTGCCTCGAGTGGAGCATGAACCGGCTGGCCCGCGTCCCCGGCAAGGACTACTCGGCGGCCGACGAGGCCTTCCGCGAGGACGCCGACTACCTCGCCCGCGTCGTCGACGAGGTCATCGCCTCCCGCACCGGCACCGACCAGAGCGCCGCCGAGGACCTGCTCGGCCTCATGCTCACCGCCGAGCACCCGGACGACGGCACCACCCTCGACACCGAGAACATCCGCAACCAGGTCATCACCTTCCTGATCGCGGGTCACGAGACCACCTCCAGCGCGATGTCCTTCGCGCTGTACTACCTGGCCAAGCACCCGGCCGCTCTCCAGCTCGTCCAGCGCGAGGCCGACGCGCTGTGGGGCGACACCCCCGACCCCGAGCCGACGTACGACGAGGTCGGCAGGCTGACGTACACCCGGCAGGTCCTCAACGAGGCGCTGCGCCTGTGGCCGACCGCGCCCGCCTTCACCCGGCGCGCCCTCCAGGACACCCTGCTCGGCGGGCGGATCCCGCTCAAGGCCGGACAGCCGGTCACCGTGCTCACCTCGATGCTGCACCGTGAGCCGATGTGGGGCGACAACCCCGAGCTGTTCGACCCCTCGCGGTTCACCGCGGAGGCCGAGGCGGCCCGGCCGGTGCACGCCTTCAAGCCGTTCGGCACCGGTGAACGCGCCTGCATCGGGCGGCAGTTCGCCCTGCACGAGGCGACCATGCTGCTCGCGATGATCGTCCACCGCTTCCGGCTGCACGACCACGCCGACTACGAGCTCACGGTGAAGGAGACGCTCACCCTCAAGCCCGAGGGCTTCACGCTGACCCTCACCCCGCGCACCCCGGCCGACCGCGTGCACGCGCCGCTGCCGGGTGCTCCCGCCGCCATCGTGGAAGGCGCGCGCGACGACGCCGCCCTCCCCTCCCGTGTCCTTCCGGGCACCGGTGCCCTCCTCCTGCACGGCAGCAACTACGGCACCTGCCGCGAGTTCGCCGCGCAACTCGCCGACGAGGCCGCCGACCTCGGCTGCGACACCCAGGTGGCTCCCCTGGACGACTTCGCCGACGGTCTGCCCACCGACCGTCCGGTGATCATCACGGCCGCCTCCTACAACGGCCGCCCCACCGACGACGCCACCGCCTTCCACGCCTGGCTGGACGGCACCCCCGACCTGACCGGCGTGACGTACGCCGTCCTCGGTGTCGGCGACCGCAACTGGGCCGCCACCTACCAGCACGTGCCGACCCGCGTCGACGACCGCCTCGCCGAACTCGGCGCCACCCGGCTGACCGAGCGCGCCGCCGCCGACGCCTCCGGCGATCTCAACGGCACCGTCCGCGAGTTCACCGCCCGGATGCGCACCGCCCTGCTGGAACAGTACGGCGACCCCGACGCCACGACCGCCACCGCGGCCGAGCCCGCCACCGGCTACGAGGTCCGCACCCTGACCGGCGGCCCCCTGGACGCACTCGCCGAGCGCCACGGGCTCGTGCCCATGACGGTTGCCGAGGCCCGCGACCTCACCGCCCCCGGCTACCCGCGCGTCAAGCGACTCCTGCGCGTCGCCCTGCCCGACGGCGTCACCTACCGCACCGCCGACCACTTCACGGTGATGCCCGAGAACGACCCGGCCCTCGTCGAGCGTGCCGCCGCCGCGCTCGGCGTCGACCTGGACACCGTCCTCGACATCCGCGCCGCCCGCCCGCGCCGCGACGGCCTCGCCGTCGACCGCCCGCTGACGGCACGCCAGTTGTTCACGTACCACGTCGAGCTGAACGAGCGTCCGACCCCGCACCAGCGGGCCGCGCTCGCCGACGCCAACCCGTGCCCGCCGGAGAAGGTGGCCCTCGCCGCCCTGACCGACGACGACCCGCGCACCCTCGTCGAGGTCGTCGAGGACAACCCGGCCCTGCGCGGCGCCCTCGACTGGCCGGCCCTCCTCGACCTGCTCACCCCGCTGCGCCCGCGCATCTACTCGGTCTCCTCGTCGCCCGCGGCGGACTCCCGCCACGCGGACCTCATGGTCTCCCTGCTGGAGGCCCCCGCGCGCTCGGGCAACGGCGTGTACCGGGGGACCGGTTCCGGTTACCTGAACTCCCTCAAGGCCGGCGGCACCGTGCTGGCGCGCGTGCAGCCCTGCCGCGAGGCGTTCCGGATCGACAGCGCCTCCCCGGAGCCGGTGATCATGATCGGTGCCGGTACCGGGCTCGCGCCCTTCCGCGGCGCCATCGCCGACCGTACGGCGGCCGTGGCCGAGGGCGCCGAACTCGCCCCCGCCCTCTGCTACTTCGGCTGCGACGCGCCCGACGCCGACTACCTCCACTCCGAGGAGCTGCGCGCCGCCGAGGCCGCCGGGGCCGTCTCGATGCGCCCGGCCTTCAGCGAACAGCCCGAGGACGGGGTGATGTTCGTCCAGCACCGCGTCGCCGCCGAGGCCGACGAGGTCTGGGAGCTGCTGACCGCCGGAGCCCGCGTCTTCGTCTGCGGCGACGGCTCGCGGATGGCGCCCGGCGTGCGTGAGGCGTTCCGCACCCTCTACCAGGACCGCACGCCCGGCGCCGACCGGGCCGCGGCCGACGCGTGGCTCGACACGCTGGTGGCCGACGGGCGTTACGTCGAGGACGTCTACGCGGCGGGCTGACCGGTCCGGGCCGGGCGGGGCGCACACCGAGGCAGGTGCGCCCCGCCCGGCCCGCCGGCGCGTGACGCGCCCCCGCGCGGCACGGCGTCATCCGCCTCGCACATAGCTCACAGCGTGAGATAAGAGGCGGCAACGAGTCGCCCCCGGTCCGTCCCGGGAGGTATGTTGCAGGTCGGGCTGGGTTTCGGAGGGGGACACGTGGCGGGGCGGAACGGGCGCACGGTGCGCGACCTGAGGCGGGGCAACCGTTCGGCCGTGTTGCAACGGCTGTACTTCGACGGCCCGCTCAGCCGGTTCGAGCTGGGCCCGGTCACCGGACTCAGCTCCGGGTCCGTCAGCAACGTCGTCGCCGACCTCGTCACCGACGGCCTGGTCGAGGAGGCCGGCAGCGTCGACTCCGACGGCGGCCGCCCCCGTACCCTTCTGCGCGTGGCCCCGCACAGCGGCCAGATGATCGGCGTGGACGTCGGCGAAACCCGCGTCCGCATCGAGCTGTTCGACCTGGCTCTCACCGAACTCGCCCGCGCCGAACGCCCGCTGACCCCGCAGGTCTACGACGCCGACGTCATCGCCGGGCACATCCGCGACGGTGTCGCCGAGGTCCTCGCGGCCGAATCCGCCGTACCCGAAAGGCTGCTGGGCGTCGGCGTCGGTGTCCCCGGCATCGTCGAGCACACCGCCGAACACGGCGCCGTCGTGCACGGGCAGACGATCGGCTGGGACGCGGTCCCGCTGGAGCGGATGCTCCGGTCCGCCTCCCCCCTGCCGGACACGGTGCCGTACTTCATCGACAACGGCGCCAAGACCCTGGGACAGGCCGAGATGTGGTTCGGCGCGGGGCGCGGCGCCCGCAGCGCCGTCGTCGTCCTCCTCGGCTCCGGCGTCGGCGCCTGCCTGGTCACCCCCGAGGTGGAGCACGGGCGCGCCGTCGAGTGGGGGCATCTCACCGTGCGGGTCCGGGGACGCCGCTGCCGCTGCGGTGCGCCCGGCTGCCTGGAGGCCTACGCGGGCGCCGAGTCACTGCCGGCCCGCTGGCGCGAGGAGGGCGGACGCCCGCCCGAGGACAGCGACGAGGAGACCGCCCTCACCGCGATGCTCGCCGCCGCCTACCCGGCCGACGGCGCCGCCCCCGACCCGGTCGCACTCGCCGTCCTGGAGGAGACCGCCGAGTACCTGGGCGCGGGGCTGTCCGACCTGATCAACCTCTTCCAGCCCGAGCGGATCCTCGTCGGTGGCTGGGCCGGGCTCCAGCTCGGCACCAGATTCCTGCCCGCCGTACGCCGGTACGCGACGACGTACGCTCTGCGTCACCCGGCCGACAAGGTCACCATCGACCTCGGCCGGCTCGGCCCCGACGCGGTCACCGTCGGTGCGGCGATCCTGCCCCTCGCCGACTTCTTCGCCCGGGGCGGCCGCCGTGCCGAGCCGGCCACCGAGGACCGCCTCCCGGCGTGGCGGACCGCCCTGGAGGACCGGACACCGCGCTGAGCGACGGCACGGACGGCCTCGCGGGCATGAGGAAGCCCCGGTCGCGACGGGGGAATCACGACCGGGGCGGTCAGATGGTGGGCACGCATGGCGGTCGCCTCGCGGCGAAACGCTCCACAGGGCTTCAGCCGGACGATCGTCCCTGTGGGCAGAGGTGAGGCCCGGGGACACTGTCCCATCCGCACCCACGTTCTGTTCAACGGGTGACCGTCCCGTGGTGTTCCGGCCACGTGGCGTGATCCGGGTCACGCCCGGGTCGCCGGGTCCGCCGCGCGCCCCGGCGTACGGCCCTCCCGTGTCCAGGCCAGCAGCTCGTCGGCCGACCAGGTGGTCACCACCCGCTCGGCGGGCACCCCGCACTCCTCGGCGCGGGCACAGCCGTAGACCTGCCAGTCCAGCTGGCCGGGCGCGTGCGCGTCGGTGTCGATCGAGAACAGTGTGCCCGCGGCGACGGCCCTGCGCAGCAGCCGCCGGGGCGGGTCCAGCCGCTCGGGGCGGCTGTTGATCTCCACGGCCGTGCCCGACTCGGCACAGGCGGCGAAGACCTCGTCCGCGTCGAACTCCGATTCCGGCCGGCCACGGCCCGTGACCAGGCGGCCCGTGCAGTGCCCGAGGACGTCCGCGTGCGGATGGCGTACGGCGGCCACCATCCGGCGGGTCATCGCGCGCGCGTCCATCCGCAGCTTGGAGTGCACCGACACCACCACGACGTCCAGCCGCTCCAGCAGCTCGGGCTCCTGGTCCAGCGAGCCGTCCTCCAGGATGTCGCACTCGATGCCGGTGAGCAGCCTGAACGGCGCCCAGCGCGTGTTCAGCTCCGCCACCAGGTCCAGCTGCTCGCGCAGCCGCCCGGGTGACAGACCGCGGGCCACGGTCAGCCGGGGGGAGTGGTCGGTCAGGGCCGTCCACTCGTGCCCGAGGCGGGCCGCCGTCCACCCCATCTCCTCGACCGTGCTGCCGCCGTCAGACCAGTCCGAATGCGTGTGGCAGTCCCCGCGCTGCAGCGCCAGCAGCTCCCTCCCGCCCTCGACGGCGAGCGGCGCCCCGGCCTCCTCCTCCAGGTTCCGCAGATAGCCCGGAACCTCCCCGGCCAGGGCCTCCCGCACCACCTGGGCGGTCTTGGGCCCGACCCCCTTCAGGGACTCCAGGGTCCCGGCCCGCGTCCGCAGGGCGACCTGCCCCTCGGGCAGCGCCGACAGCACCCGGGCGGCGGTACGGAAGGCCCGTACCCGGTAGGTGGGCGCCTGCGACCGCTCCAGCAGGAAAGCGATCCGGTCCAGGGCCGCGACGGGATCCATGGTCACCTCCGGCACCCGTACGGACCTCCAGGGTTCCCCACAGGTGCGGCCGCCGCACGACGACTCCGGGCCCGCGGGACGTGCCCGTCGCACGGTGGCGCCGGGACCGCGGAGTGCGCCCGTCGTACGGCGACTCCGGGCCCGTGGGACGTGTCCGTCGTACGGCGACACCGGGCCCGTGGGGCGCGCTCGTCGTGCGGCGACGCCCGGACGGCTTCCGTGGACGAGTCGTCCGCCCGCGTCGCGTTCTAGGCTCTATTGCATGACCGAACAATCAGCCCCTTACATCTCGCATCCGCGGATCCTGGTGCTGGGGGTGTGCCAGGGCAAGCCGGGCGAGCCGCCGTTCCGGATCATGGAGATCGACGGTCAGGTGATCGGTGAGGTCACGTCCATCACCGGCGTGCTGGAGGCCGCCGCCTTCCATGGCATCACCATCCACGACCTGGACGATCCGGATGTGATCCGCTGGGTGGGCGGCGGCAAGTTCACCTGGCGGCCGCACTGAGCCGTAGAAGGCTCAGCCGACCGTCCACTTCTGGTTCGCCCCGCCGGTGCACGTCCAGATCTGCAGACGGGTGCCGTTGGCCGAGGAGTTCCCGGTCACGTCCAGACACTTGTCGGCCTGCGGATTGACGATGTCGTGCGCCGCCGAGACGGCCCATTTCTGGTTCGCCGCGCCCGAGCAGTCCCACAGCTGGGTGACCGAGCCGTCCGCCGTGCCGTTGTCCTTCACGTCGAGGCACTTGCCGAGCGCCCGGATCGTGCCGTCCGAGCCGACCGTCCACTGCTGCGCGGCGGTGCCGTTGCAGTCGTAGAGCTGGACCGGGGTGCCGTTGGCGGAGTTCGCGGCGGCCACGTCCGCGCACTTGCCCGCCAGGCCCCGGATGGCCACGCCGGCCGCGCTGCCGCTCGTCGTCACCGACACCGAGTCCACCACCAGCTGCTGCGGGAACTGCGTCGAGCCGTCCGGGTCGCCCGGCCAGTAGCCGCCGACGGCGAGGTTCAGGATGAGGAAGAACGGCTTGTTGAACACCCAGGTCTTCCCGCCCAGGTCGGCGGGTGTGCGCCGCTGGTAGACGTTGCCGTCGACCGACCAGGTGATCGAGTCGGGTGCCCAGTCGACGGCGAAGCTGTGGAACGCGTCCGCGAAGGCCTGGCCGCCCGGCAGGGAGTAGGGCGCGCCTATGCCGCCCGAGCCGGAGTAGCCGGGGCCGTGGATGGTGCCGTGCACGGTCGAGGGCTCGAAGCCGACGTTCTCCATCACGTCGATCTCACCCGAGTCCGGCCAGTTGACGGGCGTGCCGAGCATCCAGAACGCCGGCCACATGCCCTGCCCGCGCGGGATCTTCATCCGGGCCTCGACGTGCCCGTACTGTGCGTTGAACTTTCCGGCCGTGTTCATCCGGGCCGAGGTGTACTGGCAACTTCCGTACCAGCACTGGTAGTTCGCCGGATTCTCCTTGCGGGCCGTGATCACCAGATGGCCCTGGCCGTCCAGGGCCGCGTTGTGCGTACCCGAGGTGTAGTACTGCCGCTCGTGGTTGTTGACGTTGTCGCCGGTCTCCAGCGTCCACTTCGAGGAGTCGACGGCCGCGCCGGCGGCCCCGTCGAAGGTGTCGGAGAACGTGGTGGCGGCCGCGGCCGCCGGCGCGGCGCTCTGCGCGTGCGCCGGGGCCACGGCGGCCGAGCCGACCAGGGCGACGGACAGGGCGGCGAACAGGCATCTGCGGAGCAGGCGTGGGGAGGCCATGACTCTCCGTTTCACGTGGGGGTGTGATGCCTCTTGATTTAAGGAGTGAGATATGGGCGCGTCAATACCTTGGTACAGACCTGTAGTCGGCGGTCACCCGTCCACCTGCTTGCGCACCCGCGCGTGCACCGCCCGTCCGAGCCGTCGCCCCAGGAGCAGCCAACCCACCAGTGCCCCGCTGGTGTTGAGGATGACGTCGTCGATGTCGAAGGCGCGCCCGGTGATCAGCGCGCCCTGGGTCAGCTCCACCATCAGCATCACCAGCGCCGTGAGGAACAGCACGCGCAGGACCCCTCGCGCACGCGGGGCGAGCACCGGTACGAGCACCCCGAACGGAATGCCGAGGACGATGTTCCCGCCGACCTGCTTGAGCGCGTCGCGCAACTGCGCCTGGTTCAGGTAGGCCTGGAGGGAGCGGCCGGGGTGCAGATTGCTGTGCGTCAGGGCCACCGACGCGGGGGAAGGCCGCAAGGTGAGCCGGGCGAGGACGACGGCGAACGCCACCATGCAGACGAAGGCGAGCAGCATCGCCAGGAGCCGCAGGGGGAGGGGGAGGGGTCGCTGTCCGGGAACCGGGCGCTCTTCCGCGGAGCCGCGCCCCTTCGGGGACCGGCGCACCGCGATGATCCGGCGCCGGCGCGGCGAGCGGTGTTCCTCGGGGGCCGGATGCCGCTCGGATCCCGTCTTCGGCCCCCCGGGCCGTCCCCGCCACCGCGGGGCGCGCAAGACCTCGGGCAGGCGTAGGGCGGTACGGCTCATTCGGTCCTCCAGACCTCAACGTCCCCGTGTCATAGGGCGGTTACCCGAAGCACGGCCGACGATGCCGCCGCCGCCACGGCTCCGTGTGCGCGCCGGAGGTTTCGTTCACGCTCCCGGGGCGACCCGGTGCGCGGACCCGCGTGCCGTCGCCCCCGACGGGGCCCGCGGTGCTTGGATGCCCGGAGCGGAGCGGTATGTGCGAAGTGGCTGATGCATGCGGAGAACGATGGATTCCTCGGGGAATCGACGAAATCCGCCCGAAAGCCCGGAGAAGTGAACCCAGGAGGTGGTGGATGACCCGGCGCGCGGACCCGCGTACGGTCCTCCTCGCCCTCGGTGAACTGCTCGCCTGGTGGGCCGGGCTCGCCCTGCTGTGGCTGGTGTTCATCACGTCGCTCTCCACCCTGGAGCTGGCCGTGGGCGCGGGTGCGGCCGCCGTGAGCGCGGCGGCGGCCCGCGCCGGGCGGAAGGCGGTGTGCCGGCGGTGAACGGCTGGATCCTGGCGGCGACCGTCGAGCTGGGCGGGGGAGGGGCGGCCGTTCTGTGGGGCGTGACCACCGGCCCGACGGCCCGCCGCGCCGTCGCCCAGAACCTGGCCACCTCCGTGGTCTGCCCGGCCCTCCTGCTGCTCGCCCAGGGCTACGGCCGCCCGTCCTATCTCGACCTCGCCCTGCTCGCGGCCATCCTGGGGCCCGTCGGCACACTCGTCTTCGCCCGCCTCCTCGCCGACGAGGAGGAGCGCGACCGGACCGGTGCCCGGGGGCCGACCTGGGCTGCCGCGGCCCTGTGCGCGGCCGTCGTGGTCGCGCTGTGCGTGGCCACCGGCCCGAGCCGCGCCCTGGCCAAGCCGGTGGTGATCGGAGCACTGGTGATCACCGGGAACTTCGTCGCCTCACGCGCGCTGTCGAGCGGCCTCCGCGGGGTGCGGGGTGACTGACGCGGTGCGGTGTGGATGCGGATGCGGGCGTGAGCGTGGGTGCGGGCTCGCGGAGGCGGTTGCGGAGCGGCGCGTGCAAGGGGTCGTCGGGGTCGCCGGAGCCGTCGCGCCGCGCAGTGTGCCGGGGCCGGAGGTGTCGCGTGGCTGACGCCCTCGTCGTCGTCCTCCTGCTGGTGGCCGCCTGCGCCACCGCCGCCGTGGCCGTGCGCGATCCGGCCCGGCAGGCACTCGTGCTGTCGGTGCTCGGTCTCGTCCTGGCCGTCCTGTTCACGGTGCTGCAGGCCCCGGACGTCGGCCTGTCCCAGCTGGCCGTCGGATCCACGCTCACCCCGCTGCTGATCATGCTGGCGGCGCGCAAGGTCAGGCGGCGCGGCCGGACCGAGGACGACCCCCGGTGAGCCGCCGCCTGCGCCTGTGGCTGCTGGCCACCGGGAGCGCCGGAGTGGCCGCGCTGCTGGTCGCCGCCGCACTCGATCTGCCCGCCTTCGGCGGCCGATGGCACCCGTACGGCGAACGCGCCGTGCAGGCCTCGCTCTCCCGGCGCACCGCCAACACCATCGCCTCCGTCAACTTCGACCAACGCGCCTACGACACCCTCGGCGAGATCGGCATCCTGTTCGCCGCCGTCCTCGGCTGCGTGGTCCTCCTGCGCCTGGCCCGCGACGAACACCGGGCGCGGCCGGAACCCGCCGAGGTGGCCCGCCCGGTCCGCCGCTACGCGCTGATCGTGCTGCCCGTCGCGCTGCTCACCGGCATCTACCTCGTCGCCCACGGCCAGCTCAGTCCGGGCGGCGGCTTCCAGGGCGGGGTCGTCGCGGCCACCGCCCTGCACCTGCTGTACCTCGGCGCCGACTACCGCGCGCTGGAACGGGCCCGCCCCCTCGCCGTGTTCGAGACCACCGACGCACTCGCCGTCGGCGCGTACGTCGTCCTCGGCCTCGCCGGTGTCGTAGCGGGCACCGCGTGCCTGGCCAACACGCTGCTGCCCTACGGCACCTTCAACACGCTGTCCTCCGGCGGCGCCGTCCCCCTGCTGAACGCGGCCGTCGGCATGGAGGTGGCGAGCGCGGTCGTCGTCCTGCTCGCCGGATTCCTGGACCAGGCCGTCGAGATCGAGGAGTGACACGGGAGTTGAGCACACCGTGATGCACGTCTTTCCCTACCTGGTCGCCGCCTACGTCTTCCTGACCGGCTGCCACGGCCTCGCCACCAGCCGGAACCTGATCCACGCGGTCGGCTGTCTCGCCGTGTGCCAGTCGTCCACGTACATCCTGCTGCTGGCGGTCGGCTACCGGGACGGGGGGACCGCGCCGGTCTTCTCCGACATCCGGCCCGGCTCGCGTCCGCTGGTGGATCCCGTCGTCCAGGCCCTCACGCTCACCGACATCGTCGTCGGCGCCACCGTCACCGCGCTGCTGCTCGCGCTGGTCCTGCAGATCGCCAAGCGGCACGGCACGGTCGACCCCGACGAGCTGAGAGAGCTGCGCGGCTGATGCGTCACCTGCTTCCACTGCTCGTCGCCGTACCGCTGCTCGGCGCCGCCCTGCTGGTGGCCCTGGGCCGCCTGCTGCCGCGGGCCGCCGCGGAGATCACCGGGTGCGCGGTCTCCGCGGCCACCGCCGCCCTCGCCCTGGTGCTGCTCCTCGACTCCTCGCCGCCGCTGGTCGAATGGGTCGGGAACTGGCGCCCGGTCGACGGGCGGAGCGTCGGCATCGTGCTGACCGGGGACGGTCCCGCCCTCGGCACGGCCGCGCTCGCCTCGTTGCTGACGTGCGCGGCACTCGCCTACTCCTGGCGCTACTTCGAGGAGCCGCCTCGCGGTCACGCCGGCGCGTTCCCGGCTCTGCTGCTGGTCTTCCAGGGGGCCATGTGCGGCTTCGTGATCGCCGGGGACCTGTTCGACCTCTTCGTCTTCTTCGAGCTGATGAGCGTCGTCGCCTACGTGCTGACGGGCTACCGCATCGACGACGCCAAGGCGGTGCAGGGCGCGTTCACCTTCGGCGTCGTCAACTCCTGCGGCGCGTACGCGATGTTGCTGGGCATCGGCCTGCTGTACGCCAGGACCGGCGAACTGGGGATGGCGATGATCGGACGCGGCCTCGACGAGAGGGCCCCGGACGGCGGCCCGGACGCGCTGGTCCTCGCCGGGTTCGTGCTGGTGCTGACCGGACTGCTGGTCAAGGCGGCCGCCGTCCCCTTCCACTTCTGGCTCCCCGACGCACACGCCGTCGCCCCCACCCCGGTGTGCATGCTGCTGTCCGGCGTGATGGTGGAACTGGGCGTCTACGGCGTCTGGCGGGTCTACGGCACCGTCTTCTCCGGCCCCGGCGGCATCCCGGCCCCCGACCTGACCCGGGTCCTGGTCACCCTCGGCGTGCTCACGGCCGCCGTCGGCGCGGTCATGTGCTGGTACCAGCGGCACATCAAACGCCTGCTGGCCTACTCCACCGTCGCGCACACCGGCCTGTTCCTGATCGGGCTCGGCGTGCTCACTCCCGAGGGCGACGACGGGGTCGCGCTGTACATCCTCGGCCACGCCGGGGTGAAGGCCGCGCTGTTCGCCTGCACCGGCGCCCTCCTCGACCGCTACGGCAGCGTCGACGAGCACGAACTGCACGGCAGAGCCGGGGCGATGCGCGGGTTCGCGGTGATGTTCGCGGTGGGCGGCCTCGCCCTGGCCGGCCTGCCGCCGTTCGGTACCGGGCTCGGCAAGGCCGTCACCGAGGAGGCGGTCGGCGGTCCGCTCACCGTCGTCTACGTGATCGCCTCCGCGATCACCGGGGGTGCCGTGCTGCGGGTCGCCGCCCGCGTGTTCCTGGGACTCGGGCCGCGCCCGGAGGACGCCGCGGAGGAGACCGGCGGCTCCGACGAGCAGCCGGAGACCGGCGGCATCCTCAGCCGCGTCCCGGACAGCATGACCGCGGTGCCCGCCGTGCTGCTCGCCGGCGCCCTCGCCGTCGGCGTGGCCCCCGGCTTCGGCGATCTGGTCGCCCGCTCGGTCAACGAGGCCGGTTCCGGCGGCGCCCACGCCTTCGCGCACTGGACGGCACACGGCGTCCTGCTGGACCTCCTCGCCACGGCCCTGGCCGCGGGCCTCGCCGCCCTGGCCGTCACCCGCCCGCACCGGGTCGCCGCCCCCGACTGGGCCCTGCCCCTGCGCCGCGTACAGTCGGGCCACATCGGCGACTACGTCGCCTGGCTCCTGATCGGCACCACCACACTGGCCGCGCTGGCCCTGCCGGCGGTGGTGGGCGGGTGAACGGAGTTGCCGCGGTCCCGTACGGACTCCGGGGCGGGTACGTATGCGCGAACGGCCGCCGGGACCCCGTACTCGGCGGCTTCGGCTGAGCACGGGGTCCCGGCGGAGGGCCTGGCAGAGGGGCGGACGGTCTGCCCGTCAGGGGTCGTAGGAGACGCGTACCTCCTTGAAGCCGAGGGAGCGCAGCAGGCCCTGGAGCATGTCGGTGGTGTTGGTCTCGGCCCGGGCGGTCAGCTCGCTGTCGTTCGCGGCTTCGCCGATGTGTTTCACGGCGAGTTTCTGCACCGCCTGCTCGCCGTTGGGGTTGTCCGAGAACAGGTCGCCGATGCGGTCGAGCAGCCCGCGCTGTTTGGAGACGGCGTAGGACCGGTCGGGGTCCAGGGCCGGTTTGCCGAGCCGGGCGTGCGGCAGCCGCAGGGTGGCTTTCGTGCGGTCGGAGTTGACCGTCACGTCCTTCTCGCCCAACTTGCCGAGGTCGACATACGCGTCCACGGTGCCGGCGCCGACGTACAGGGTGCGGGTGCCGCGGATCGCGTCGGGCAGGTACTTGGCGTCCTTCTCCAGGTCCACCACGACCTGGAAGTTGCCCGAGGCGGCGTCGTAACGGCTCATGTCCTGGATCGACTTCAGGAGCGCGGGGCCGGAACGGTCGTGGGACTCGGTGCCGAACAGGTCCTTGATGCCCGGCAGTACGGCCAGCCGGATCCCGGCGAACAGTAACGCGAGCACCAGCGCGAGCGCTGCCAGGACCTTGGCCCAGCCGGGCATGCGCCGGGGCGGGCGTCTGACGGAAGTCGTCATGTCGGCGGTCCTCCTTCCTGCCCCTCCGCATTCCCCCCGAACGCCGTGCCAGACCCTCTCGTTGACCGATTGGTACTCAATGACGTACGCGCGGGATCAATTCCCTTGCGAAATAGCCCGGTTCGGCCGTGAAGGGAGAAACGGTCACACCGGGCCGGGCGCGTTCTCGGACCGTCCGAGAACCGCGTCCAGCGTGGGGTGCGGAGGCAGCAGCCGGGTCAGACCGGTGACCCGGAAGACGCGCAGGGTCAGCGGGTGGGTGCACACCAGGTACAGCCGCCCGCCGTGTTCGCGTAAGCGGCCGTGGGCCCGGTGGATCAGGCGCAGTCCCGAGCAGTCGAAGAACTCGACCGGCCGCAGGTCGAGCACGATCCGGGCGCCCGGCCGGCCGGTGGCCCGGTCCAGGAAGGGGAGGATCTCCGCCGCGGCGGAGATGTCGATCTCGCCCCGCAGCTCCAGGACCGTGTGCCCACGGTCCTCGTGTACGCGCAGATGCCGGGTGAACGGGGCGGGCTCCTGTCGCACGACGGCATCACCTCCCACCCGCGCCCGGAGGCCGCTGCCTCGCTCGCCAAGTTACCTTCGACAGAAGGAATTTGAGCATGTTCGATTGACATATGTCATCGAGTTTGACGCGAGTGGTTCGGTGGAGTCGTGTCCGTGTTCCGGTTCGTCCGGTCCGCCAGCCGGTCGTCCGGCCGGTCGTCCGGTCAGTCGACGGACCCGGCCGACGGCCGGGTCCGTCGGCGGGACCGGTCAGTCCGCCAGCAGGACCAGCTTGCCCGTCGTGCGGCCCGTGTCGCCCAGCTCGTGCGCCTTCGCGGCCTCGGCCAGCGGGAAGGTGCCCGCGATCGTCGCGCGCAGCTTGCCCGACTCCGCCAGCCCGGCGATCTCCCGCATCCCGGCCCGGTCGGCGTCGACCAGCATCCGTACCGCCCGCACGCCGAGGCGCTCGGCCTCTTCGTGGAACTCCGGCGAACCGACCGGCAGGATCGACACCACGACGCCGCCCGGCCGCAGTACGCGCAGTGACCGTACGGACGTCTCGCCGCCGAGCGTGTCCAGGACGACGTCGACGTCCTGGACCGCCTCGGTGAAGTCCGTGGACCGGTAGTCGATCACCTCGTCCACGCCGATCTCCCGCAGGAAGTCGTGCTTGCCCTCGCTCGCCGTGCCGATCACGTACGCGCCGAGCGCCTTGGCGATCTGTACGGCCACGTGCCCGACCCCGCCTGCCGCGGCGTGGATCAGCACCCGCTGGCCGGGCCGCAGTCCGGCGTGCTCGGTCAGCGCCTGCCAGGCGGTCAGGGACACCAGCGGCAGCGCGCCCGCCTGGGTGTGGTCGATCGAGGCCGGCTTGTGCGTCAGGGCGCGGACCGGGGCGATCACGTACTCGGCGTGCGAGCCGTGACCGAACGGGTAGGGCAGCATGCCGAAGACCTCGTCGCCGGGCTCGAAGGCGGCGACGCCCACGCCGGTCTCCACCACCTCGCCGGAGACGTCCCAGCCCAGGACGAACGGCGGCTCGCCCAGGAACCCGCCGGTGGCCCGGTGCTTCCAGTCGGTCGGGTTGACCCCGGCGGCCCGCACCCGGACCAGTACCTCGTTGGGACGCGGCACGGGCCGCTCGATCTCGACTTCCTTCAGGACCTCGGGGCCTCCGAGGACGTCCTGGCTGATGGCACGCATGGTGTTCACATTGCTCATGGTCACCCAGCCTGCCCGGAATCGCCCGTCCGGAAAATGGCATGATTGCCAACCTTCGATAGGATCGTGCCATGCGTGGCACACCCAAGGAAACCCCGGCCCCCGAGCGTGTGGTCGTCCTCGCCCTCGACGGCGTCTACCCCTTCGAGCTGGGCATCCCCAGCCGCATCCTCGGCGCCGCCGACGGCCACTACGAGGTGCTGACCTGCACGGTCGACGGCCGCCCGGTGCGCACCAACTCCGACTTCGGCATCGACGTGCGGCACGGCCCGGAGATCCTGGAGACCGCCGACACGGTCGTCGTCACCTCCGTCCCGCCCGAGTTCCTGCCCACGGAACTGCCCGACGAGCTCGCCGCCGCCCTCGCCCGCATCCGCCCGGACGCGCGGATCGTGTCCATCTGCACCGCCGCGTTCGTCCTCGCCGCGGCCGGGCTCCTCGACGGCCGCCGGGCCACCACCCACTGGCAGGTGGCCGACCTGTTCCGCCGCCGCTACCCGCGCGTGGATCTCGACCCGGACGTCCTCTTCGTGGACGACGGCCGGATCCTCACCTCCGCCGGGGCCGCCTCCGGCGTCGACATCTGCCTGCACCTCATCCGCACCGACCACGGCAGCGAGCTGGCCAACAGCGTCGCCCGCCGCTGCGTGGTACCCCCGTTCCGGGACGGCGGGCAGGCCCAGTACATCGAACAGCCCGTGCCCGGCAGCGGCGCCGCGAGCACGGCAGCCACCCGCACCTGGGCCCTGGAGCGCCTGGACGAGCCGCTCACCCTGACCGACCTCGCCGGACACGCCCGGATGAGCCTGCGTACCTTCGCCCGCCGCTTCGGCGACGAGGTCGGACTCAGCCCCGGCCGCTGGATCGTCCAGCAGCGCGTCGCCCGCGCCCGGCACCTGCTGGAGTCCAGCGACCTCTCCGTGGACCGCATCGCGGCCGAGGTCGGCTTCGCCACCGGCGCCTCCCTGCGGCAGCACCTGCACGCCTCGATCGGGGTGTCCCCACAGGCCTACCGGCGGACCTTCCACCAGTCCCGCTGAGAGCCGGCCTGCCGTTCCGCGGCCCGCTGAAGGCCGCGCGTCCCGCCGATCGTCTCGGCCGCCGACTGCCGACCGTTTCGGCCGCCCGCCGAGTCGGAGCCGAACGTTTCGGCCGCCCGCCGCGTCGGAGAAGCGCGACGACGGCAGAGGCGCGTGGCAGAGCCGCGCGGCAGACGCGCGTGGCGGAGCGAATGGGGGCCGGGAATGCGAAGAGTGCGGGTGACCACGACGGTGCGCGCGGCGGTGACCGCTGCCGCGGTCATGACGGCCGTGCTGGTGAGCGGGTGCGACGACGGGGCGGGGGCGCCGCTGGTGATCGAGGGCACACCGCCGGCCGCCCCGTACGGCGGCCCGCTGTACGTACCCACCACGGACCCGGAGGATCACAGCCCCCGGTCCCTGCTCCTGGCCTCCGGGGCCGCCGGCAGGGCGCTGGAATGCGACGGGCGGATCTTCGAGGGCGGCGGACCCGACGGGTGGAGCGCCTCCGACGGCGGCGACACACCCGAGGACGGGCTGAGGCTCTTCTTCGACATCTTCCAGCCGTCGCAGCCGGACCACGGCTACCGGGTGGAGCGCCGGGACGCCGCCCGCGTGCTCTACTCCTTCGACGCCGGCGGTCGTACCAAGGTGGCCGTCGTGGTGGCCAAGGACCAGAAGGACAGGCCGGGTTGGGGACCGGAGACCAATGCCTCCTGCGACCCCGCCGAACTTCCCGCGCGGTACGCGGCCGACCTGGGCTGGGAGGTCTGGACGGACCGTGCGGGCAAACGGGTGCCGGTGAGCAGGCTCACCTCCGCGTCCGGTTCGGAGCACTGCGACTGGCAGTCGGCGCGCTTCCTCGATCTCGACGGCCGCGAGTACGCCCGTGACCCCGAGGGCGTACTCGGCCGTGACGGACTGCTCAGGGCGCCGTACCGCCGGCACGTCCGCATGCCGTCGGACGCCCGCGACACCGGCTACCACTACCGGGGGTGGCGTCTGTGGCTGACGGACGACCACGAGACGGCCTACGTCCGCACGAGCGACGGCGTGGAGGCCTGGCCCCGCGTGAAGGCGGACGTCGGCTGCCGGTGACAGGTGCCGGTCACCGGGGCGCTCTCCCGCCCGCCCTCACTCCCCAAGCGCCGCGTACACCCGCTCACCCTCCACGTAGGTGACCGCCACCCTCGTCTCCGAGATCGCCTCGGGCGGTCCGGCGAACGGGTCGCGGTCCAGCACCACCAGATCGGCGAGCGCTCCGACGGCCACGCGCCCGCATTCGTCCAGACGGTTCACGTACGCCGACCCGGCCGTGTACGCCGTCAGGGCCTCCGTGAGACTCAGGCGCTGGTGCGGCAGGAACACCGGTCGGGTGCCGCCCGGTTCGACGCGGTTGACGGCGACATGGATGCCGTGGAGCGGGTCGGGGCTGCTCACCGGCCAGTCGCTGCCCGCCGCGAGCCGGGCGCCGGAGCGCAGCAGCGCCGCGAAGGGGTACTGCAGGGCGGCCCGTTCGGCCCCGAGGAAGGGGATCGTCAGCTCGTCCATCTGCGGTTCGTGCGCGGCCCACAGCGGCTGGATGGTGGCGGTGGCGCCGAGCCCGGCGAAGCGCGGCACGTCCCGCGGGTGGACGACCTGGAGATGCGCCAGGTGCGGCCGGGTGTCGCTCGGCCCGTTGGCCGTCCGGGCCGCTTCGACGGCGTCCAGCGCGTCGCGTACGGCGCGGTCGCCCAGCGCGTGGAAGTGGCACTGGAAGCCAAGGGCATCCAACTCCGTGACGTAGTGGGGAAGTCGGGCCGGATCGATGAAGCTCTTGCCGCGATTGGCGGTGACGTGGCCGCACTTGTCCAGGTAGGGGTCGAGCAGCGCGGCGGTGTGGTTCTCGGCGACCCCGTCCAGCATCAGCTTCACGGTGTCCGCGTGGAGCCGCCCGCACCTCAACGCGGCCCGCCTCTCGGTGAGTTCGGGGATCTGTTCGGCGCCGCGCGTCCGGTCCCACCACAGCGCCCCGGACACGCGCGCGGTGAGTGAACCGTCCCGGGCGGCGGTGCGGTACGCCTCGGCCGGATCGGCCATGCCGGCGAAGTCGCCGACCAGCGCGTCCTGCCACGCGGTGATGCCGAGCGCGTGCAGATGCCGCTGGGCGTGCAGGAGCGCCGCGAGCCGGTCGGCCGCGGTGGCGGGCGGGACGAGCCGGCCGACCAGCCGCATCGCACCCTCCTGCAGCGTGCCGCCCGGCTCGCCCGAGGAGTTCCGCTCGATCCGCCCGTCGGCCGGGTCCGGTGTGTCGCGGTCGACGCCGGCCAGCTCCAGCGCGCGGCTGTTCACCCAGGCGCCGTGATGGTCCCGGTTCGGCAGGTACACGGGCCGGTCCGGCACGATCGCGTCCAGCAGCTCCTTCGTCGGCGTACCCCCCTCGAACGCCTCCATCGACCACCCGCCGCCGAGGATCCACTCCCGCCCCGGATGGGCCTCGGCGTACGCGCGCACGGCGGCCACGCTCGCCTCGGCCGTCGTCGCCCCGGTCAGATCGCACCGGAGCGCCTCCAGGCCGGCGGAGACCGGATGGACATGCGCGTCCTGGAAGCCCGGCATCAGCAGCCGCCCCGCGAGATCCACCACCTCCGTGCGCGGCCCGGCCAGTTCGCGCAGCCCGTCGTCGTCCCCGACGGCGGTGACGCGACCCCCGGTGACGGCGACAGCGGTCGCCGTACGACCCCCGGGGGTGAGGACGGGGCCACCTGTGAAGAGCAGATCAGCGTGCATGAAGTCTTTCCGGACAGGGCGGTCGGCAGTGATCGGAACCCGCCGGGAAGGGACGCCGGACCCCGATGAAACCTTCCATGTGCCCTACAGGTCAACGGCGTTGACATAAGGCGCGCGCGGCGCGGGGACGTGAGTGAACGGGCGCGCTGCCTCAGCCGTGCCCACTCTCACGCCTCGCCCTCTCAGCCGCGCCCGCGCTCCCGCCCCGCCCTCTCAGCCGCGCTCGCTCTCCCGCCCCGCCCCCTCAGTCGCGCCCGCCCGTCCGCCCGCGCCGGGACCGGGCGACGGCCCGTGCGCCGGTGCGGTCCACGGCCGTGCGCACCACCGCGAAGATGGCGCCCTGGACCGCCGACGCGAGCAGGATCTCGCCCCAGCCGCGGTCCGGGTCCAGGGCGTCGGGCGCGTGCTCCTCGTGCCGGATCGTCCGCCACACCTTGCGGTAGGCCAGTCCCGCCAGAGTCCCGCCCGCCCAGCTCAGCACGAAGCCGAGCGGCTGGTAGAGGAGAGGGAGCTTTTGCTGCTTGATCTTCGCCATGGGTGACACCTACCTCGCCGCCCGGCGCGCAAGCCGTCCGGCGTTCCGGTGCCACCCGTTCGCCCGCTCGCGGGCGCGAAAGGGCCCCGCCGCGACGGGGGAGCGCGGCGGGGCCTGAGGCACGGGTGCCCGCCCCGGAAGGGGTTCATACGTCCGCAACGCAGATTTTTCTAAAAGGAACCGCTTCCCGGCCGGAATCAGCAGGGGTGCCGCCCCCGGTCCTCCCTCGGCCCGTGCCCCGGATCAGCTCCCGTCCACCGGCTCCAGGACGAACACCGGGATCTCCCGGTCGGTCTTCTCCTGGTACTCGGCGTACGGCGGGAAGGCGGCCACGGCCCGCTCCCACCAGTCGGCCTTCTCCTGGCCGGTCACCTCACGGGCCCGCATGTCCCGCCTGACCGTTCCGTCCTGCAGCTCGACGTGCGGATCGGCCTTGACGTTGAAGTACCAGACAGGATGCTTGGGGGCTCCGCCGAGCGAGGCGACCGCGGCGTACGTGCCGTCGTGCTCCACCCGCATCAGCGGTGTCTTGCGGATCTTCCCGCTCTGCGAGCCACGGGTGGTCAGCAGGATCACCGGCAGCCCCGTGTCCAGCAGCGTGGTCCCCTTCGTGCCGCCCGAGCTCTCGTACAGCTCGACCTGCTCGCGCACCCAGTCCGTCGGGCTGGGCTCGTACTCACCTTCAAGAGGCATGGGATCCGTCCCCTTCGTCGGTATCGCCGGTCGCTCCGGCGCAGTCCTGCGGCCTGCTCAACACCGCGGGCCGCCGCAATCATCCGTACCGCGGGCCGTCTCGGCCATGCGGGTGATCGTCCCGCGGATCGTCGCGAGCCGTCACACGCGGCCGGAGAGCGGGCCCGCGTAGCAGATCACCCGCACGGACGGGGCGAGTGATACTGGAAGGACCGAGACGTGGTACGCCCAGGATCTGGAACCGGCCGCTCCGGCCGAGGCCGATCCAGCACGGCGGAACCGGCCGCCGGGTTCGGGCCGCCCGGTGGCCGCGCACGAGACGTCCGACGGAAGGAGCGCACCGGCGCGGAACACGGCCGAAGGCGCGGAGCTCGCCGTACCCGGCGGCCGTGCCGGAACGGCGACGCGAAAGGGTGCCCGCGGCCCGCGTACTTCGGCCAGATCGTCCCGGATCACCGATCTGGCCGAACTTGCCGTCGCCGCCTAGATGCCCCGGGCATCTAATGAAGATCGGCACGACGCACTTCTTCGTCTGCGAGGTCTATCCATGACGGAACTGACGGACACCACCGGACCGGCGACCCCGGCCGAACCCGTCGCATTCCCCCAGGACCGCACTTGCCCCTACGACCCGCCCACCGGATACGACCCGGTGCGCGACGGACGGCCCCTGTCCCGGGTCACCCTCTTCGACGGGCGTGAGGCGTGGCTGGTCACCGCGCACGCCACGGCCCGCGCGCTGCTCGTCGACCCCCGCCTGTCCACCGACCGGTGCCGCCCCGACTTCCCGGCGCCCACGGCCCGCTTCGCGGCCGTCCGCGACCGCCGGGTGGCCCTGCTCGGCGTCGACGACCCCGAGCACCGCACACAGCGCCGGATGATGGTCCCGTCGTTCACGCTCAGGCGGGCGACCGAACTGCGGCCACAGATCCAGCGGACCGTCGACGCGCTGCTGGACGCGATGATCGAGAAGGGACCGCCGGCCGACCTGGTCTCCGCCTTCGCGCTGCCCGTGCCCTCGATGGTCATCTGCCATCTGCTCGGGGTGCCGTACGCCGATCACGAGTTCTTCGAGGCGCAGTCCCGCAAGCTGCTGCGCGGCCCGGAGGCGGCCGACACCCTGGAGGCGCGCGCCCGGCTGGAGGCCTACCTCGGCGATCTCATCGACGAGAAGGCCGCGGCGCCCGAGCCCGGCACCGGCGTCCTGGACGATCTCGTCCACAACCAGCTGCGCGACGGCACCGTGGACCGTGCCGAAGTGATCTCGCTGGCCGTCATCCTGCTGGTCGCCGGCCACGAGACGACCGCCAACATGATCTCCCTCGGCACCTTCACCCTGCTCCAGCACCCCGAACGGCTGGCCGAGCTGCGCGCCGACGCGGCGCTGCTGCCCTCCGCCGTCGAGGAGCTGATGCGCATGCTGTCGATCGCCGACGGGCTGCTGCGCGTCGCCCTGGAGGACATCGAGGTCGACGGCACCACGATCCGGGCCGGCGAGGGCGTACTCTTCGCGACCTCGGTGATCAACCGCGACGCGTCCGTGTACGACGATCCCGACGCCCTGGACTGGCACCGCCCCGCCCGCCATCACGTCGCCTTCGGCTTCGGCATCCACCAGTGCCTGGGGCAGAACCTGGCGCGCACGGAACTGGAGATCGCGCTCGGCAGCCTCTTCGCCCGTCTGCCGGACCTCCGGCTGGCGGCGCCGCCGCAGGAGATCCCCTTCAAACCCGGCGACACGATCCAGGGGATGCTGGAACTCCCCGTGACTTGGTAAGAGGCTCTGCCCATGCATATCGACATCGACAAGGAACGCTGCATCGGCGCGGGCCAGTGCGCGCTGACCGCGCCCGGCGTGTTCACCCAGGACGACGACGGCTACAGCACGGTGCTTCCCGGCCGTGAGGACGGCGCCGGCGAACCCCTGGCGCGGGAGGCGGCCCGCGCCTGCCCGGTGGGCGCCATCAGCGTCACGGACGGCTGAGCCCCGGAGCACCGGGTGCGCCGGGTGCACCCGGCGAGGGCGGCGGATCCGGTGCGCCCGAGCGCCCCACGCACTCGGCGGGTCCGGTGTGCCCGGAGAGCCCGGTGCGGGCCGGCCGCCGTGCCGTCAGTAGGGTTCCCGGATGACCGAACACGCCGGGAACCCCTTCCTGTACGTCGTCGTCTGCGCGGCCGGGATCGCCGACGGCGTCGGCACCCTGATCACGGCCGCCCAGGAGCGGAACTGGGAGGTCGGCGTCATCGCCACCCCGGTCGCGATGGGCGGCTTCTTCGACACCGCCGCCGTCGAGGCGCGCACCGGCCGCCCGATCCGGTCCGCCTGGCGCTCGCCGGCGGACCCGCGCCCGTTCCCGCCGCCGGACGCCGTGGTCGTGGCGCCCGCCACCTTCAACACGCTCAACAAGTGGGCGGCCGGGACCGCCGACACGCTCGCCCTCGCCACCCTGTGCGAGGCGCCCGGCCTGGGCGTGCCGGTCGCGGCGCTGCCCTGTGTGAGCGGCGCGCTGGCCGCCCACCCCGCCTACCAGGACAGTCTGACCCGGCTGCGCGGCATGGGCGTCCGCATCGGCGACCCGTACCCGGGCCCGCCCCGGGAGGACGGCGCCCGCCCCCGGTTCCCCTGGGAGCGGGCCCTCGATCTCCTGGAACGGCCCTGACGGCAGGCCGCGTCAGCCCAGGCGCTGGGTCAGCGCCTTGACGAGGTCGGTCCTGGACACCTGCAGGGCGGGCTTCCCGTCCTTGCCGGGAGCCGGCTTCGCGTACCAGGGCAGTCCGAGTCGGCGCCACTTCGCCGCCGGAAGCGCGGAGAGGGACGGCAGGGGGCAGCGCCAGGGCCCGAGGTGGAGGTGTCCGCTCCACAGACCTGCGGCCAGGTCGGTGACGGGGACACGCACGGTGAAGCGTCCGTCCTTGTCCGGCGCGGTGAGCGGCCGGTACGTACGGGTGGCGCCCTTGTCGTTGGACAGGGTGATCCCGAGCTCGGCCGCGGGGTACTCGGCCAGGGTGCAGCGCGCGGTGAACTCCAGCTCGGTGGGCGCGTCGGCGGCCCAGCGGACCTTCTTGCCGAAGCTCAGCCCGGACGCCACCCGGTGCTTCTTCTCACCGAGGTCGAGCGTGAAGTTGCCGTACGGCTTGGTGGCGTAGAGGGTGACGGCGCGCAGGCCCTTGCCGGTGGTGAGCACCTGCGTCTCGGGCTCGCCGGAGACGTCGGCGGCGCGCTTGCTGCCGATCCGGACCTCCTTGGACAGGCCCTGGGCGCCGACGGCGAGGGAGATGTCCCAGAGTCCGTCGCCGAGCGGCTTTCCGCCGGCCGCCGTGGTGATGTCGACGACGGCCTCGAAACCGGCGAGGTCGTAGGCGAACCGCCCGTCGTCCTCCGTGGCTCCGAGTCCGGGCGTGGCGGTGTGCGTGACCGGCAGGCGGTACTCGGTCTTGCTGTCGCGCTCGCGCAGGACGAGTTCGGTGCCGACGTCCTCGGTCTCCACCCGGTGGAGGTAGGCGTGGCCGGCCAAGTGCAGCTCGGTGCCGAGGAGTTCGGCCCGGGTGACCTGGTGGCGCAGGCCGAGCTGATCGGTGACGTCGTAGCAGGAGTCGGGGATCGCGAGGGACTCGTCGCGCAGGTAGGGGTAACGGGCGTACGCGCGGCCCCCGTCGACGAGGAGGGGGGTGGCCGCCTTGGTCCGGGCCAGTTCCCTCTCGAACTCGATGAGGCCCAGCACCTCGTCGAGCAGGCGGTGGCGCACCAGGTGCAGCCGGAGCCGCGCCATGGCCGAGAGCTGCTCGGGCAGTTCCTCGTGCCAGAGCGGTTCGATGACCTCGGCGAGCCGGTCGAGCGTCTTCTCCTGGGTCTCGCGGCCCTCGTAGGAGAGGTGGTTGAGGATGTGCTGCATCTCCACCGTGAGGTGACGGTGGGCCAGGTGGTCGCGGCCGGGGCCGGGCGGCACGTTGTCCAGGATCAGGTCGACCATGCGCGGCAGGAACCGCAGCCGGCGCTCCGAACCCTTCAGCCGCTGGGTGATGTTGCCCTCGTCCTCGCGCCGCACCCAGTACAGGCAGTCGTAGTCGGCGACCACGGAGATGCCGGACGCGTTCAGGTAGGCCGCGCCGACGAAGAGCTGGTCCTCGCCGATGGCCAGGTCCGTCGGGAAGCGCAGCTGCAGACGCTCCAGCAGGTCCCGGCGGAACAGCTTCATCGGGTTGAGCGTCCAGTACACGCGGGAGGCGAAGACGTCCGTGCGCGGCTGGTTGCGCTTGAACATCGACTTGGGCGCCCCGCGCCCGCCGACGCCCACCATCTTGCCCAGGACGACGTCGGTGCCGTTCTCCTCGGCCATCCGCACCATGCGTTCCAGGGCCTCGGGGCCGAGGTGGTCGTCGGAGTCCAGGAAGAAGACGAACTCCCCGGTGGCGTGGTCGAGTCCGGCGTTGCGAGGCGCGGACGGACCACCGGAGTTGGCCTGGTGGAAGACGCGCAGCAGCTTCGGGTGGAGGGCGGCCAGGCGCTCAAGCTCGGCCGGCGTGCCGTCGGTGGAACCGTCGTTGACGACGATGACCTCGAGGCGGTCCTGGCCGATGGTCTGCTCTGCGACGGAGGCGATGCAATTCGTCAAATAGGGCATCGCATTGTACGCGGCGATAATCACGGACACAGTGGGGCCAGGCATGATCATGCGCTCCAAATACCGGACGACCCCGATCCATGGAGTGTTCGGATATCTCTCATGGAGGCTTCACGCGCCTGGGGCAAGCCTTCAAATTTTTGTGAACATATCATGTGCCACCTGTGTGTGGGAGTGGTCCCGTGAGGTGAAGAGCGCTGGTCATCCGGCTTCCCGGACATATCCCGCGCTGCCCGGCCGGGAGACCTTCACGTCACGGCGGACGATGCTCAGGCGGGCGCCCCAGCGGGCGAGAGCCTTGCGCAGTCCGCCGGCGGTGTACTCGATGTCCACCACGCGGTCGTCGAAGGCCTTGGCGTAGACCTCGCACTCGTCGTACTGCCCGCACTCCTCGGCCACCGCGAAGTCCAGCCCCGTCCGCCCCCGTTGCCCGGCCAGTTCCGCGGTGTTCTTCTGGGCGACGGCCAGGTGCCGGGCGTGCGCGTGGCGGGAGAGCAGACGCATGAACGCGGTCGCGTCGGCGGCGGTGAGCAGGCCGTGGGAGCGGGTGTAGCTGTCGTAGTTGTCGGGCTCGACGGCGTCGAAGCCCTTGTCCGCGCAGCCGTCGGTCCATCCCCCGACCCGCCGGGCCACCCGCTCGCGCTTGGCCGGGGTGCGGAGGTCGAGCAGGGCCTCGTCCCAGTCCTCGTCGACGACGACCCGGCCGCGGGAGTCGCGCAGCAGCAGGTCGGCGGCCCAGGAGGAGCGTTCCTGGGGCTGGGCCTGGAAGGCGTTGACGTAGCAGATGTTGTAGAGGCCGGGCGCGGGGGAGTCGGACCGGTCGCGGCTGACGATCCGCACCCCGGAAGGCGGGGGGTAACTGCCGCCGATCTGGTAGTCGAAGCCGGCGTGCCTCGGGGGCAGGCGCACCGAGACCGGCTTCGGTGACGTGGTCCGCCCGGTACCGCCGGACTCGCAGCCGCTCAGCGTGGCCGCCGCGAGGGCGAGGCCGAGCAGTGCGGCGCCGGCGGTCGTCCCGGGACCTCCGACGCGGGGAACACCCTTGTGGGGCACGTCCGCTCCATCGATCGCGGGTACGGCCCCGCCTCGGACCGGCGCGGGGCCGTCCTGGCGACTGGGGCCGGGCTGGGGCCGTCTCCGTGACGGCCCGTCACCGGCTGGGCGCACCTCTGTGTGTCCAGCCGTACGGCGCGACACCTGCGTGGAATCCAATCGGGAGCTCGTCGTCGCCGTCAAGTCCGCGCCGGAGTGCCCCGTAGGCTCCCCGTGACAACCGACCGTCCCGAAGGCGGGAGCAGCAACTATGCAGTACGTGAAGCTCGGTTCGACGGGCCTGGACGTCTCGCGGATCTGTCTGGGCTGCATGACCTACGGCCTGCCCGACCGCGGCGTCCACGAGTGGACGCTCGACGAGGAGGCGTCCCGGCCGCTCATCCGGCAGGCGCTGGACGCGGGCATCAACTTCTTCGACACCGCCAACGTGTACTCCGACGGCACCAGCGAGGAGATCGTCGGCAGGGCCCTGCGCGATTTCGCCGACCGCGACGAGATCGTGCTCGCCACCAAGGTGAACGGCCGGATGCGCCCCGGCCCCAACGGCGGCGGTCTGTCCCGCAAGGCCGTCATGACCGAGATCGACCACAGCCTGCGCCGGCTCGGCACCGACTACGTCGACCTCTACCAGATCCACCGTTACGACCACGCCACTCCCGTCGAGGAGACGATGGAGGCGCTGCACGACCTGGTGAAGGCCGGCAAGGTGCGCTACATCGGGGCGAGTTCGATGTACGCCTGGGAGTTCTCCAAGGCGCAGTACGCGGCGGAGCTGAACGGCTGGACCAAGTTCGTCTCCATGCAGAACCACTACAACCTGCTCTACCGCGAGGAGGAGCGGGAGATGCTGCCGCTCTGCGCGGACCAGGGGGTGGGCGTGCTGCCGTGGAGCCCGCTGGCCCGCGGCCGGCTCACCCGCGACTGGGGCACCGTCACCGGGCGCAGCTCCCGCGACGACTTCGGCAGCCGCCTGTACCAGGAGGGCGACCGCTCGATCGTCGAGGCCGTCACCCGGATCGCGGACGACCGGGGTGTCACGCGCGCCCAGGTCGCCCTTGCCTGGTTGCTGCACCAGGACACCGTGGCCGCGCCGATCGTCGGCGCGGCCACGTCCCGCCACATCGAGGACGCGGTGGCCGCGGTGGAGCTGGAGCTGAGCGACAAGGAGATCGAGGAGCTGCAGCGGCCGTACACCCCGCGCGCCGTCAGCGGCCACTGATGCCCGCCTGAGGTTCGCCTGCTCACGTCCGGTCGGTGCGGTGCGGTGCGCCGCGGTGTGTCGAGGTGTGCCGCGGTGTTTCGCGCTGCGCACATGCACCGCTCCGACCGGCGGTAATACGCGGCCAAAGCCTTTCTCGACGATACGTCAATAAGGGATTCCCCATATCCAATGTTTAAGGGTGGGAGATCTCTTGTTCCGTCGCGCCGGCCTGTGCGAAAGTGTGCGCTGTCGGCGCACGGGAAATCACATTTCCATAGCTCGCGCCAGGTCACTCCCGTACGCCCCCGCGCTCCAAAAGAGCTGCCTCGGGCGGACGTCCGAGATGCCACGTCCCACTCCATACCGGTTGGTATGGACTAATTCCGTGTCGCGTCTGGAGGAATGCAGTCGTGAATGACGCAGGCCCGTCGAATTCCCCCGCTTCCGGCAGCCCGTTCGACGCCTCCGACCAGGAGCTGAGCGCCGCGCTGAAGAAGTGGACGGGAACGACTCCCGCGCTCCATCAGGTCGGGGAACTCCTGGACCGGCACTGGGAAGCGGCCTTCGCCTACGCCCGGCTGTGCACCGACGGACCGCGCGCCGCCGGCATCCTCACCACCGCCGCGTTCACCCGCCTCTTCGGGGAGTCCATCAGACAGGCGGGCCCCTCGGCCGCCTGGCGCCCCCACCTCCTGGTCACCGTCCGCCGCGTCGCCGCCGAGTGGGACGGCGAAGGCGGCGACGGCCGCCGCGAACTCCTGCACCCCGCGCTGCGGACCGCCCCCGGCAGCGCCGAGCGCGCGTCGGCCCGGCTGCTTCCGCCGCCCGGCCGGAGGCTGCTGTCCCGTGCCTTCCAGTGCCTGCCCCAGTCCTCCCGCGCCGTGCTCTGGCACGTCGAGGCCGAGGTCGACCCCCTCTCCGTCCCCGCCGCGCTGCTGGGCCTGGAGGAGGAGGACATCCGGATCGAACTCCGCCGCGCCCGCGAGCGGTTGCGCGAGGAGTGCCTCCAGACCCACCGCGAACTCGCACCCGACACCGAGTGCCGGCGCTATCTGCGGATGCTGGACGTCACCTTCCGGCGCGGCGCCCTCGACATCGACCCGGACCTGCGGCAGCACCTGTCCGGCTGCCGGCACTGCCGCTCGACCGCCGACCAACTGGCCCAGTTCCACAACGGGCTCGGCCTCGCCCTCGCCGAAGCCGTCCTCGGCTGGGGCGCCCAGGCGTACCGGGAGTCCCGGGCGGCGCGGGCCGACGACACCGCGGGCGGGGAACGCGCGGCGGAGGGAGCCCTGTACGGGGACATCCCGGGCGCCGGTACCTTCCGGCCCGCCGCCGCGCCCGCCGAGCGGGCCGGAGGTGCCACTATCCCGCAGGCGCCTCCGGCAGCGCCCTACTGGGCGGAAGCGGCCTTCCCCGGGGCCGAAGCTGCCCCACCCGCCGCCCACGTCCGGCCCGCCTCCACGGCCCGCGCCGGCTCCGTCGGACCCGCCCGCTCACCCCGCTCCACCCACCGCGCCGTGCGGCGGGCCCGGCGCCGTAACCTCGGGCTGGCGGTCGCCACCGTCAGCGGTCTCGTCGCCCTGCCCCTGGTCCTGTGGTCGGCGTTCGGCTCCGACGAGCAGTCACCCGCGCCCGGCGCCACGTCCGCCACCGCGACGGGCGCGGAGTCCGTGGCACCGGGCCCGTCCTGGGCCGGGACGCGCGGCACCGCGCAGGGCGCCCTGCACGGCCGGCTGCGCAATCTCGCCTCGGGGCTGTGTGCCGGGGTGGCCGGGAACAAGGCCGTCCAGGGCGCGGAGACCGAACTGTCGCGCTGCTCATCGGCGCCGGGCCAGCAGTGGACGTACGAGACCGACGGGCTGCTGCGCAACACCTCCGCGCCCGGCCTCTGCCTGGACTCCCACCTCGGCTACTCGGTCCGGCTCGCCCCCTGTTCGGCCACCGGGAAGGCCGCCAGGAACATCCGGTACGACTTCACGCTCCAGGGCGCCCTCGTGCCCCGCTGGGACCAGGACCTCACCCTCACCCCGGCCGCCACGGACGGGTCCGGCGCGCTGGTCCTCAAGAACCGCTCGGGCACCTCCGCCGAACGCTGGACCGTCGACACCGCCAAGCCCGAGCTCCAGATGGAGAACGTCAACTGGGACACGGTCACCACCCCTGCCCCGCCCCGTTCCTCGCCGACGCCTCCCGCCCCCAGGACCTCCGCGGGCACGTCACCCGCCGCCACCCCCACCCCGGCCGGCTCCGGCGGCACGCCGTCGGGCGACCCCACCACCGACGTCTGCTCCGCCCACCCGGACTACTGCGACCGGGGCGAGGGCGGATACGACGGCGGAGGCTACGGCGGGGGTTACGGAGACGGGGGTTACGGAGACGGGGGTTACGACGGCGGAGGTTACGGCGGCGGGGGCCACGGCGGAGGCCGCCACCGCTGAGCGCCCACGCCCGGGGCCACGCCCGCGTCCGGCCACGGCACGGGCGCTGGGCCTCAGGCGCCGGTCCCGGAGCTGAACACGGTCAGGAACACGGAGGACGAGTTCCCCGAGACGGGGACCGTTCCGGCCGTCCACGCCACCTTCAGGTGGTCGCGCTCGTCCGGCGGGGTGATCAGCAGCGAGGCCGGCCTGGCCGTCTTCGCGTCGCTGATCTCCGGGTTGGAGAAGGTCAGCCCCGCCCAGGCGCTCTGTCCGGGCCGCAGTGTGACCGTCACCGGCGTGGCGGAGGAGCGCCTGGGGTCGGGGCCGAGCTGACCGCCGGAGGCGTTGACGAAGGCCGCGCCGGGATAGCCGCGCAGGGTGCAGACGCGGGCGGACTTGTTGGTGAGCACGATCGGGAAGTTCTCCTGCCCGGCGCCCGGGTTGTTGCCGCCCACCGAGGCGCGCAGCTCGGAGGTGTGACACCGGGTGCTCGTGCCGCCGGGCCTGGTGCCGGAGCCGTCGCCGCCGCCCGGGGAGGCGGACGGCCGGGCGCCGGAGGACGACGCCGCCGCACCGGTCGGGGTGGCGGCGGGGGTCTTGGCGGCCGTGGAGCCGCCCCGGGTGGCCTCGGTCGCGGGAGCCGCCGTGCCGGTCGCCGTCTTCGCCGGCTCGACGCGGACGTCCTGTCCGTCGCCGCAGGCGGTCAGGAGGCCCAGTACGGCGACCGTGCCCGCGAGCAGGGCCGCGCGCCGCTGGGGCCGGGATGAGTTCGCCATGTCGCTCAACACTCCTGGATGTTCGCGGTACGCGGCTGCCCGCGTACCTCCGGCGCCGGGTGCGCCGTCACCACATTCCGATGCGCGTGCCGCCGGAAAAGTTCGGAACGTACGGGATTCTTTTTCCCCGTCCCGGCCGCCGGCCCACGCTCCGGCCTTCAGGTGACCCGGAGTGAGCGCAGGACGGCGTCGTCGGCGGAACCGTCGTCACCCTGCCGGCGCACTTGGACGTACACCTGCGGCTCGGTGCCGCCGTGTGCGGGGTGGAGGACGGATTCGGTGATCGAGCCGCCGTCCGGGCAGCCGGTCCAGGTGCGGACGGTGCCGCGCCAGTCGGGGCTCGTGAAGGTGTGGCTCGCCGTGGAGCGGCAGCCGGGGTGGGCGAGGGCGGCGACCCGGGCGGCCGCGTCGCCGTGCGCCCCGGACCCGACGAACACGCCGTCGACCGCGGCCCGCAGATCGGACCAGGCCGCCAGGTCGTCGGCGACCACCAGCCCCGGCTCGTGCCCCCTCGGCAGTCCGAGCGTCCGCGGGTCCCAGCCGGAGGCGCGCAGCTCGCGGGCCCAGCCCGCGGGCACCTCGACGCTCACCCGGCCGGTCGCGTCCGTCACCCGGACCGGGCCCGCGTGCGCGGGCCGGTGGAGCACCAGCATCACGGCCCCGGCGGTCACCGCGGCGACCACCCCGGCGGCCACGGCCAGGGTCGTGCCGCCGATCCGGCCCCGGACCACGTCGAGCCGCCGCGGGCGCCGGCCGCCGGGGTCCGCGGCCAGCCGGTCCAGCTCGTCCGCGAACGCCCGCGCGCTCGGCCAGCGCCGCTCCCGGTCCGGCTCCAGGGCGCGCAGCAGTGCCCGCTCCGCGTCCTCGCCGAGGTCCGGCCGCAGCCTCCTGGGCGGTACGGCCTTCCCCGGCGCCCCCGGCACCCTCCCGGTGACCAGCTCGTACCCGACCGCGCCCAGGCTGTAGACGTCCGCGCGGGCGTCGATGCCCGACCCGGGTTCGGCCTGCTCGGGTGGCTGATAGCCCGCCGAACCCGCGGCGAGGGTCAGAGCCGAGGCCTGAGCGAGGCTCTTGGCCAGCCCCAGGTCGGCCAGCAGCACCCGCCGCCCGCCGTCCGGCGCGGTGTGCAGCAGCACGTTGGTCGGCTTGATGTCGCGGTGCACGATGCCCGCCTCGTGCAGCGCCGCGGCGCTCCGCGCGGCCTGCGCCGTCAGCTCCAGCGCCTGCGGGACGGGCAGCGCGGCGCCGGCGGGCAGATCGGCGAGGGTGCCGCCGTCGGCGTACTCCATCACGAAGTACGGCCTTCCGTCGGGGAGTTCGCCGATGTCGTAGACCTGCACCACCCGGCTGGAGCCGGCCCGGCGCAGCAGCCTGGCCTCGGCCAGGAACCGGTCCCGGACGTCGAGCCGGTGGGCCCAGTTCTCGGCGAGTACCTTCACCGCCACCGGGGCCTGCAGCTCGTCGTCGTGGGCGAGCCACACCGTCGCGAAGGCTCCCGCGCCCAGACGCCGTTGGGGGCGGTAGCGGCCGATCCGCTCCAGGGAGTGCATACGACTATCATGCCTGCCCTGAGATCGACTCCGAGGGAGACCTGAGGTGCAGGACGAGGCGACGGCCGAGGACCTCGCCCGGCGGGCCGCCGCGGGTGACCGGGCGGCACTGGACCGGCTGCTGGCCGAGCTGCGGCCGGAGGTGCTGCGCCGCTGCGGGCGCTTCCTGCCGTGCTGGGAGGACGCCGAGGAGGCAGCGCAGGACGCGCTGCTCCAGGTGGCCCGGCACATCTCCTCCTTCGAGGGCCGCAGCCGCTTCAGCACCTGGCTGTACACGGTCGTCGCCAACTGCTGCCGCCAGAAGTACCGCGAGCTGAAGAGGCGGGCCGCCGAGCAGCCCGCGGCCATCGAGCCCGCCGCACACGTCGACCCGCGCACCACCAGCGTCATCGCCGGCTCCCGCGTCGACCTGCTGGAGGCGTTGGACCGGCTGGAGCGCGAGCACCCGCACCTGGTGGCGCCGCTGGTCTACCGGGACATCTGCCAGTTGGAGTACGCCGAGGTCGCCGAGCGCGTCGGCATCCCGCTCGGCACGCTCAAGTCACGTCTGCACGAGGCCCGCAGACAGGTGCGGCCCTGGCTGCGCGGCTACTGACCCGCCGCCGGCCATCCCGTCGACGACGGCCCGTCCTCCGGCCGCCCCGTCGCCCGCCCGTCCGTCGCCCGCTGGTCCGTCGCCCGCCCGCCCGCGGCCGGCTGATCCCGCGTCGCCGGTTCCTCCTGCGCCGACGACAGTTCCGCCCAGATCGTCTTGCCGTCCGCGGTGTGCCTGCTGCCCCAGCACCGGGTCAGCTGGGCGACCAGCAGCAGCCCCCGGCCGCCCTCGTCGAAGATCCTGGCCCGCCTGAGGTGCGGGGCGGTGTGGCTGCTGTCGGACACCTCGCAGATCAGCGTGCCCCCGTCGTGGATCAGCCGGAGCCGGATCGGGCGGGAGCCGCGCGTGAGCGACGACCCCGCGGCCGCCGGGCCGGCCTTCCGGGCGGGTCCTCCGGGGCGGGAGTGGACGGCGGGTCCGTTCTGGCGGTCCGTCACGGTTGTTCCGGTCGGGCACCGTTGTGATCCGCGCGGGGCCGTGCGCGCTCCCGGCCGGGGCTGTGGCCCGGGCCGGGAGCGGGGGACGCCGTCGGCCTCCCCCGGGCCCCGCTGCCGGGCCGGTCCGTCAGGTGCGGTAGCCGAGGACGGTCATCATGCCGCCCTCCGAGTGGTACTGGTTGTGGCAGTGCAGCATCCACAGGCCGGGGTTGTCGGCGTCGAAGTCGACCACCAGCTTGCGGTGGGGGAGGACGATCGCGGTGTCCTTGCGCGCCCCGGCGGAGTCCAGGCCGGCGAGTGCGTAGGTGTGGCCGTGCAGGTGCAGCGGGTGCCACATGTCGGTGGCGTTGACGAGGGTGAGCCGCACCCGCTCACCGGCGCGGATGGGGTGGCGCTGACGGACGTCGTACCCCTTGTGGTCGAAGCCCCAGTCGTAGCTCTGCATGGTGCCGGTGACCCTGATGCGCAGTTCACGGTCGGGGTGGCGGTCGGGGAGCGCCACGGAGGGGTGCGGTTCGAGGCGGCGCGCGGGCACGAGCTTCCCGTCCAGTTCGTCCGGGCGCACGTTGGCAGGCGGAACGGTTCTTCCCTTGTCGGTGCGCATCACCGCGAGGGCCTGCCCCGTCTTGCCCTCGGCGAGTGCCACGAAGGGGAAGACGCCGTCCTTGGCGGTGACGAGGACGTCGTACCGCTCGGCCATGCCGATGAGCAGGGCGTCGGTCTGTTTCTGCACCACGGGGTAGCCGTCGGTGTGCGTGACCGTCATGCTGTGGCCGCCGAGCGCGACACGGAAGGCCGTGTCGGAGCCGGCGTTGATGATGCGGATCCGGACGCGGTCGCCGGGGCGGCACCGGAACATCGTGGGATGGCTGGGGGTGCGGCCGTTGGCGAGGTAGAGCGGGTAGGCGACGCTGCCCGCCTCCGAGTGCAGCAGGCGGCTGCGGGAGTTGTGCAGCCGGCGGTCCGGGCCGGTCGCCTTCTTGGTGTGCGACGCGTGCGGTCCCGCCGTGCCGCCGGGGCCGGGACGGCCGCCTCCGGGGCCCATGCCCATGCCCATGCCCATACCGCCGGCCATGCCCGGCTTGAGCTGGTCGAGCACCTTGTCGGGGGTGGAGCTGTCCACGCCGTCCAGCCAGTCGTCCAGGACGATGATCCATTCCTTGTCGTACGCGAGCCGCTCCTTGGGGTCGTCGACGATGAGCGGTGCGTACAGGCCGCGGTCGGGCTGCATCCCGACGTGGGAGTGGATCAGGTAGGTGCCCGGATGCGGGACCGTGAAGCGGTAATTGAAGTCGGCCCCGGACGCGATCTCCGACTGGGTCAGCCCCGGCACGCCGTCCATGTCGCAGCGCAGGCGAATGCCGTGGGAGTGGAGCGTGGTGGTGGCCGGCAGCCGGTTGGCGAGGGTCAGGCTGAGGACGTCACCTGAGGTCACGCGCACCAGCGGCCCGGGGAGCGAGTCCTGGTAGGCCCAGGTCCGCACCTGCCGCCCGCCCAGGTCCAGCGTGCTCACACCCGCGGTGAGCTTCAGCATGCGGACCTGCCCGGAGCCGCGTCTGCGCTCGGCCGCACGGACCTCCGGACCCGACGGCTCCACGTATCCCTTGGGCCCTGGGGGAACAAAGTCCCCCTCGACGACCGCCGCGTGCTGCGGGCCGGAACGTGAGTGGGAGCCGGGTTCGGTGCAGGCAGCCAGGAGTCCCGCGCCGGCGGCAGCGATCGGGGCTCGGAGCAGGGTACGCCGCGAAGGTGTGTGCATAAAGAAATAAGACACGTTTTGTGCTGATATCTGATGGATCTACGGCGGCGCGTCTGGTGATGGCGGGTCCGGGAGGCCGGAAGAAGGAGGTGCGGGGCGGTGCGGAGCGGTGCAGAGTGGTGGTCCCCACGTGCGAGAGGCCGGGCCTGCGCCGCACGCGGGGCGCGGGTGCGCCGCGTACTGCCCGCACAACCCGCAGGTACCATCCGAAATGGTAGATGACCTGGTGGTATTTACGGGTAAGTACCCGCGCGGTACCGTGATGGCATGCCAGCTCTCAACGTGGAGTTCAGTGAGCGCGAACTTGAGGACCTGCGGCAGATCGCCAAGGAGCGCGGTACGTCGATGAAGGCCCTCGTGCGGGAGGCGGCCGCCGCCGACATCGCCCGGCACCGGGCACTGCAGGAGGGCGCGGAGGCGTTCCGGAGCTTCTTCACCGCCCATGCCGAGGAGTTCGCGGCGGCGTTCCCCGAGGACGAGCCCGCCGCCAAGGGTGAGGCCGCCTGAGCGATGCCCCCCGTCATCCACATCGACGTACCGTGGCTGCTCCAGCGTCACGAGGACGTCCTGCCCGACCAGCCCGCCGTGCACGACCTCTCCGCGCTGGTGGCCGCCGTCGCCCGGCACCGGGTCGACCCGCCCCGGCTCGGCGTGGACTCCGACCCCGCCTGGCGGGCCGCCGCCCTCCTGCACACCCTCGCCGTGCTCAGGCCGCTGCCCGCCGCCAACGCCCGTTTCGCCTGCGCCACCGCCGTGGCCTACATGTTCGCCAGCGGCGTCGGCATCGACCCGCCCCACGGCGCCCTCGCCGACCTCGCCCGCGACCTGATGTCCGGCGGGGCCGACGTGTACGGCGCGGCCGGCCGGCTTCGGTCCTGGCAGATCTGACGGCCTTGTTGCTTGTGTGGAAGTTGTGCGAGGGTTGAAACCCCGTGCGGGGGGTAAGGGGCCGTATTTTCGCGGCAGTTGAGGAACAGCCGCGACGACACCGGTGCGCTCCCGCTCCCCGTGCGCGCGTCCCCGAGGTGCGCGTCAGCGCACCGACGTCACACCCGCGCCGCCCGCACGACCCGTACCACACGCGCCAAAGGAATCCGCCGAGTGCCCACCCCCCACTCCCCTCGTCCCGCCTACCCGCCACCCGGCGGCGATCCCGGTGAGTCCGACGACTCCCTCGCCGCCCCGCTGCGCGCCGGTTCCGACGCGGAGGCCTCCCGGTCCGCCGCGCTGCTGATGGCCCGGCACTGGCAGCCCGCGCACGACTACGCCGTCATCTGCCTGGCCACGCCCGGGCCCCTCGCCCACATGGTCACCGGAGCCGCCTTCCACCAGATCCTCGACCGGCTCGCCCTCGGTGAACCCGCGGAGGCGCTCCGGCCCCGGCTGCTGGGCGCCGTCCGGGACACCGCCGCCAACTGGGCCGCCACGGAGCGCGTCGCCGCCGCCCTGCCCGGCCTGGAGAATCCCGCCGGAGGGCGCGGCATGAGCACGGCGAAGTCCCTGATACCGGAGAACCGCGCCCTCGCCGAACACTCCTTCCGCAACCTTCCCCTGCTCGGACAGGCCCTGCTCTGGCACACCGAGGTCGACGCCGAGCCGGTGAGCGTCCCCGCCGCGCTCCTCGGCCTGGACACCGACAGCGCGGCGGCCGCGCGCGAGGAGGCCCGCGACAGATTCCGCGAAGGCTGCGTCCGCGCCCACCGGGAACTCGCGCCCAGCAACGACTGCCGCCACTACAACCGTCTGCTCGACGTCCCGATCCGCCGGGGCGGCGACCTGCTTCCCGACGTCCGCGAACACCTCGCCGCCTGCCCCTACTGCCGGCACGCCGCCGACCAGCTCGGCCGGATCGACGCCGCCCTCGGCCTCCTGCTCGCCGAGGCCGTCCTCGGCTGGGGCGCCCGCCGCTACGTCGACTCGCGCCCCGGCCGTACCCGTCCGAGCGCGGCCGGTTCGCGCGGCGCCGCCGGGCGTTCCGGCGGCCGACGGCGGGGCGGCGGCGGAACCGGGCTCCCCGGACTGCTGTCCCGGGGCTCGGCGTCCGGCGGCCGGCGCCGGGAGGAGGGCGGAGCCGGGACGCCGGCCGGGGGTACCGAGCCGGGCAGGCGCCGACGCGGCGGCGACTCCGGCGGCCTCGACCGGGCGTTCACCCCGGACCGCCGTGTGTCCGGTGCCGGGCCGTCCTCCAGGACGCTGCTCACCGGCTTCGGCGTCGCCTCCGTGGGACTGCTCGCGACCGTGCTCGCCGTCAGCGTCTGGCCCCAAGGGGGTGCCCACGCCGACCCGGTCACCGCCACCGGCGCCACACCCGGCGGCGGCGTCGCGTCCTCTCCGGCCGCCGCCTCCGGCACCGACGCCCGCTCGCCGGTGGCCGACACCCCGGGTACGGCGTCGGGCCCCGCGGGCCTGCCGTCCGCCGGACGGGCGACCCGGCTGCACAACAGCGCCGCCGCCGGCCTGTGCCTGGACGTCAAGGGCACGCCCGAGGCCGGCGCCGGCGTGCTGCTCGCCGCCTGCTCCTCGGCCGGGACCCAGCAGTGGATGTACGACGCCGACGGGCTGCTGCACAGCATGGTGGATTCCGGCCTGTGCCTGGACTCGCGTGCCGACGCCGCCGTGGTCATCCTCGGGACCTGCGCCGACATCGGCACGGCGCGGGGTGACGACGTGCGGTACGACCTCACCGTGCAGGGCGAGTTGCTGCCCCGCTGGGACCCCACGCTCGCCCTCGCCGCGACCGGCACCCGCCCTGGCGCCGACATCGTCGTCACGGCCCGGGACCGGTCGCCCGACCAGCGCTGGCAGGCCGACACGCCGTCGGCGGGGTCGGGTTCGCTGTCGGTCGTCGGCGGTGACGGCCGCTCCGCGCGGCCGGCGGAGGCGGACCAGGGGGCGTGACGGGCGTGAGCGGTTCCGCCTCGGTCCTGTCGGGTCGCGGTCCTGCGGCGGTCGTGGGGCGGTCGTGGGGTGCAGTGGATGACGGGTTCGGGGATCGGGCGTGGGGCGGTGTCGGCGGCGTGGGCGTCGCGGGCGTCGTGTACGGGGGCTGACATCGTTGCCACGGACCGGCTCCGGTTCGCCGTCCGACCGCCACGGCGTCGCTTCGCGCGGGCGTGCCGGGGCGTGGGCGTGCCGCGTCGCGGGGTGCTCCGGTGTCCTGGTGACATGGCGTCGCGGCGTCACGGTGCGCGATTCACCTCGCCCCCTGCCGCGTGAGCGCGTCCGGCGCTGGGACGGGATGAGGCCGGGCGCCGGGACGGGGTGAGGCCGGGCGGCGGGGCACCGAGCCGCCGGCGCGTTCCCGCACCCGGCCGGGGAGGGACACCGAGCCATCGCGAGACCGGCCGGCGCTCCCCGCTTCCGTGACGCCGGCCCTGCCCGCGGCCCCGTCCCCGTCCCCGCCCGCGCTCGCCGAGCACGCGCAGTCGGCCCGCGCCCGTTCTCCGCCCGCCACGGAGACGTACGCGGCCCGGACCGGGATGCGGCGGCCGCTCCCACGCGGGCGCGGCCGCCGTGTGCCGGGCCGGGTTTCAGGCGGACGGCTCCGTGAGGTCGTCCGCCGTGACCGTCGTGGGGGTGGAGTGGCCGGACAGGGCGAGGGTCAGGTCGAGTTCCGCGAGGACGCAGCGGATGACGTGCTCGACGCCCGGCTGTCCGTCGAGGCCGAGCCCGTACACGTACGGCCGGCCGAGGAGGACCCCGCGGGCGCCGAGGGCGAGGGCCTTGAAGACGTCGGAGCCGGTGCGGATGCCGCTGTCGAAGAGCACGGTCAGGCGGTCGCCGACGGCCTGCGCGACGCGGGGCAGGGCGTCCGCCGCCGCGACGGAGCCGGCCACCTGGCGTCCGCCGTGGTTGGAGACCACGACCCCGTCCACGCCGGCCTCGGCGGCGAGCCGCGCGTCGTCGGGGTGCAGTATGCCCTTGAGGACGATCGGGCCGTCCCAGTGCTCCCGGAGGAAGCCGAGGTCCGGCCAGGTGTGTCCGGCGTCCCCGAACAGGCCGAGGAAGTGCATCACGGCCGCGTTCGGGTCCTCGTGGACCGGCTTCGCCAGGCCCGCCTGGAAGGCCGGGTCGGTGAAGTAGTTGGCGGTGCCCACTCCGTGCAGGAACGGCAGGTATGCCTGGTCCAGGTCGCGCGGGCGCCAGGCCAGCAGCGGCGTGTCCAGCGTGACGACCAGCGCGGTGAACCCGGCCGCCTTCGCGCGGGCGAGGAAACTCCGCGTCACCTCACGGTCCTTGCCCCAGTACAGCTGGAACCACCGCTCGGCGTCCCCCATCGCCTCCGCCACCTGCTCCATCGGAGTGCTGGAGGCGGAGGAGAGGGTGTAGGGCACGCCCTGAGCGGCGGCGGCCCGGGCGGCGGCGAGTTCGGCCTCCGGGTGCATGATCGACAGCACGCCCACGGGCGCCAGGGCCAGCGGGGCGGCCAGCGGGCGGCCCAACACCTCGACGGACAGGTCCCGTTCGCTCACGTCCCGCAGCATGCGAGGGACGATCACGCGCCGTTCCAGGGCCGCGCGGTTGGCGCGCGCGGTGCTGCCGTCACCGGCGCTGCCCGCGACGTACCCCACCGGGCCGGGGCCGAGCCGCTGTTCGGTCAGCTCTTCCAGCCGGGTGAGGTCGGTGGGCAGCCGCGGTACGGTCCCCGCCATCCCGTTCAGGTAGATCTCGTACTGGAAGTCGGCCCAGTGCTTCGCCATCCGTGCGTACCGCCTCTCGTCGTCGATCCCGCTCGTGGCGTCGATACTCGCGGGCGGGTGCGGTTCCGTCCACCGGCGGTGACCGGCGGACGGAACCGCGGCGGGCGTCAGCCCACGCGGGCGACCGCCCGCACCGGGGCGCCGTCCGCCCCCGGCAGCCGCAGCGGGAAGAGGAACACCTCGACCTCCCGCGCGCCCACCAATTGCTCCAGCCCCGTGAGGTTCTCCGCGATCACCCCGCCCGCGCCGCACAGCACCCGGTGGGCGGGCAGACCGAAGTCCGCGTCCGGATCACCGGGTTCGGGCGTCGGGTCGACGCTCAGCGCGTCGACGGCCACCATGCGCGTGCCCGTGTCCGTGACGGCTCGGGCCGCCTCCGGGGTGAGCCAGGGGTGGGCCAGGTACTCCGGCGTGCCCCAGTGCCGGGACCAGCCGGTCACCAGCAGCAGCGACGAGCCCGGCGCGGCGGCGAGCGCGTCGAGCGCCGGCGCCAGCCGGTCGGGCGTGATCGGCGCCCGGGGCGGCAGACCCCGTACGTCGGCGACCACCGCGGGCCCGGCGAACAGGTCCAGCGGCAGTTCGTCCAGCCGGGGCCACGCGTCGTCCACGTGGTACGGGGCGTCGACATGGGTGCCCGACTGCGAACCCATGTGCAGGCTCAGGACGTTGACGCCGTCGGTCGGGGCGTGCAGGGCGGGGGAGACCGTGACCTCCGGATCACCGGGGTAGACGGGCATCCCGGTCTCCACGGGTACCGACAGGTCCAGCCAGGCGCTCATCGGCCGCCCTCGGTGACGAGCGCGGGGGACACGCCGTCGACGTCCGTGCCCGGACCGGTGATCGGCGGCACCGGCACGTCGACGGTACGGGCCAGCCGGGCGCCCTCGGGCCCGTACGCCGCCCGCGGTTCGGGGAACAGCCACAGCAGGGCCAGGAACAGCACGGCGGCCACGGCCAGCGACAGCGGCAGGCTGATGTCGACGCCGTTCGCCAGGTCTCCCAGCGGGCCGACGAACTGCCCCGGGATGTCGGTGAACAGCACGCCGATCACCGCCGACACCCACCAGGCGGTCATACCGCGCCAGTTCCAGCCGTGCGCGAACCAGTAACGGCCGCCGCGCTGACGGCGGTTGAAGACCTGGAGCGCGTCCGGGTCGTACCAGCCGCGCCGGGTCCAGAAGCCGAGCATCATCACGATCATCCACGGCGTGGTGCAGGTGATGATCATCGTGGCGAACGTCGAGATCGACTGCACGAGGTCCAGGGCGAACCGGCCGATGAAGATGAACGCGATGGACAGCACGCCGACCAGCAGCGTCGCCTGCACCCGGGACAGCTTCGGGAACACCGACGAGAAGTCCAGGCCGGTGCCGTACAGCGAGGTGGTGCCGGTCGACATGCCGCCGATCAGCGCGAGCAGACACACCGGCAGGAAGAACCAGCTCGGCGAGATCGCCAGCAGGCCGCCCACGAAGTCGGGCGCTGCCGGGTCGACGTACTTCGGCGCCTTCGCCGCGATGATGCTCGCGGTCGCCAGACCGAAGACGAACGGCAGAAGGGTCGCGATCTGCGAGAGGAACGCGGCGCCGACGACCTTGCGGCGCGGGGTGTCCGCCGGGATGTAGCGCGCCCAGTCGCCGAGGAAGGCGCCGAACGACACCGGGTTGGAGAGCACGATGAGCGCCGCGCCGATGAACGACGGCCAGAACATCGACTGGGTCGCCGCGTTCGCGTGAGCCGTGAAGACACCGGCGTACGACGGGTCGAAGTCACCGGCGAAGGCGATGGCGCCGAGCAGGAACAGCACGGTCGCCGAGGCGACGGCGATCTTGTTGACGAAGAGCATGAACCGGAAGCCGTACACGCACACCGCGAGCACCAGCCCCGCGAACAGCGCGTACGCCACGACGTACGCGGGCGTGCTGCGCTCCAGGCCGAACAGCCGGTGCGCGCCGCCCACCAGGGCGTCGCCGGAGCTCCACACCGAGATGGAGAAGAACGCGATCGCCGTCAGCAGCGACAGGAACGAACCGACCACACGGCCGTGCACGCCCAGGTGCGCGGAGGAGGCGACGGCGTTGTTGGTGCCGTTGACCGGGCCGAACACCGCCATCGGACACAGGATCAGCGCGCCCGCGACGACACCGAGCAAGGTGGCCGCGAGGCCCTGCCAGAAGGAGAGCCCGAAGAGGATCGGGAAGGCGCCGAGGACGCAGGTGGAGAAGGTGTTGGCGCCGCCGAAGGCGACCCGGAAGAGGTCGAGCGGGGTCGCGGTCCGCTCCGTGTCGGGGATGCGCTCGACGCCGTAGGGCTCGACCTCGGTGAGGGACGGGGGCGGTGCGGTGGGGGAGTCGGACGGTTCGGCGGTCGGGGAGTCGGGGAACTGTGAGGTCAACGGGGCTCCAGCGAGGTTCGCGGCAGTGGAGCGCTTGATGGCGCGGGGTGGTGAACGGCCCGTCGCCGCCACGGGGATACGGGGCGGCGGCGATCACGTCCTGGAAAGGTCTGCCGAAGGTACGGCGCGGGCGAGACCGTCGGCCAGAGGACGTTTCATCCATCTTCTCGGTCACCGGTGGAGGAATCGGCTACTTCCCGTCGTCAGGGCCTGTCTTCAGTACCTGCTGCGCGGATGCGTCGTCCGGAACCGCTGCCCGGACCCGTCTCCCGGACCCGCCGTCCGGTCTCGCGCGCCGTCACCGTGCGGGCCTCGCGGGTGCGTTCGTGGAGCTTCTGGGATCCGGGCGCGCATGAACGCGAGAAGTCGTGAAGGAGGCGTGAAGGGGTTCGGGGCCGCCGGGGCCTGAATGTTTCAGGCCTATTAACGAAGAGGTGTTTTTCGGCCATCCGGCGGTGTTCGACGATCAAGAGCCGCCCATTTGCGCGGTCATGGTGTTCGAGTTCCGTGACTTCGCGCCACTGATTCAACACGCAAGGTTACTCAAACCTGTGGGGTCGATGTGTGTTTCGCCGCCGGACTCGGCAGAGTGGCGCTCGCCGCTCCGGAGCCCACCGGGCCGGAGCCGGCGCCCCGTCTGATCGAGCGGAAGGATGCACACCATGCGGAACACCGCGCGCTGGGCGGCGACTCTCACCTTCGCCGCCACCGCCGTCTGCGGACCCCTGACCGGGGTCGCCGGCGCCGCACCGGACACCGCCGCACCGTCGCTCTACGCCCCATCGGCGCTGGTGCTCACCACCGGACACGGCGACACCGCCGCCACCGTCACACCGGAGCGCGCCGTCACCCTCAACTGCGCCCCGACCCCCTCCGGCACCCATCCCGCCGCCGGCCTGGCCTGCGCCGAACTGCGCGGCGTCGGCGGGGACTTCGCGGCACTGAAGACCCGCGACGACGTGTGGTGCACCAAGCGGTACGAACCCGTCGTCGTCACGGTCCAGGGGGTATGGCAGGGCCAACGTGTCTCGTACGAACGCACCTTCGGCAACACGTGCGCGAAGGACGCGCTGAACAGCAGCGTCTTCGCGTTCTGAGGACCGGGATCGCGTGGTCCCCGTGACGCCGGATCAGGCTCGCAACTGGGGAGTGCGGCCCCTGGACCGGGGAAATTCGCGATCTCGTGCCGGGGCAGGCGGGCGGTGTGGGGCCTCCCGCCGGCTCCCGGTGGCACCACCGCTTCCCGGGTCGGTCCGTGGGGGGCCGCCCGGGAAGCGGCCAAAAACAACCGGTTTCAACCAGCGTGCAGACGAAAGCGAGGAGCGGCCGCCGTCCCCGGAGGGACGGCGGCCGCCGCGGTCGCGCGTGTGCGCGCGGCTTCCCCGATCAGCGCGGCACGCGGCTGCTCGCCCACTCCTCGCGGAGCATCCCGAAGAGCACACGGTCGTACCGCGCCCCGTCGACCAGGACGGCCGACCGGCGCCGGCCCTCCTCCACGAAGCCCATCCTGGTGAAGGCGCGCACCGCGCGTTCGTTGCCGCTCCACGTGTCCAGCTCCAGGCGGCCGAGGCCGTACGCGCCGAACAGATGGTCCACGAGGGTCCGCAGCGCGTCGGTGCCGTGCCCGCGCCCCCAGAACTCCCGCTCGCCGATGGTGACTCCCAGCGTGGCCACCCCGTCGTGCGCGTCCAGGTCGCGGTAGTCGGCCATGCCTATCACCCGCCCGTCCGTCAGGGTCTCGACCGTGAACACGGCGGACTCCCGCGGGCTCAGCCGCAGCATGGTCTCGAAGCCGCGCCCGAGCGCCTCTGCGCTGACCGGCCCGAAGCACGGGTCGCCCGCCGCGGCCCAGCGCACCACCTCCGGGTCGTTGCGCCACCGGAGATGGTGCTCCGCGTCCTCGGCCCTCAGGGCACGCAGCCTTACCAGTTCGCCATTGATCATTGCGGAATCCTAGGTCCTGCCCGGTGCCCGGCCGCCGCCGTCAGGTCATCTGGCGGCGCACCAGCTCGTGCAGCCGGCCCTGGGTGTCCGCGAGCAGTTCCGCGGGCGTGCCCTGCTGGATGACCTTGCCGTCCTCCATCACGACGACGCGGTCCGCGTCCATCACCGTCGACAGGCGGTGGGCGATGACGACACGGGTGGCGTTCAGCTTGCGGGTGCTGTCGATGACCGTGCGCTGGGTGTCGTTGTCGAGCGCGCTGGTGGCCTCGTCGAAGAAGAGGATGCGCGGACGGCGGATCAGCGCCTGCGCGATCATCAGGCGCTGGCGCTGGCCACCGGAGATCGCGCCGTTGCCCGCGACGATCGTGTGCAGACCCATGGGCATGCGCTGGATGTCCTCCGCGAGACCCGCCATCGCCGCGGCCGCCATCGCCTCCTCCGGCGTGTACGGCTCGGTGCCGCAGATGACGTCCAGGATGGAGCCGGTGAAGGGCTGGGCGTGCTGGAGCACGACACCGCACTGGCGGCGCACCGCCGACTGGTCCAGCGCCCCGAGGTCCTGGCCGTCGTACAGGACACTGCCGGAGACCGGCTTGTCGAAACCGATGAGCAGGCGCAGCAGGGTGGACTTGCCGCAGCCGCTGGGGCCGACGACCGCCACGAACTCGCCGGGGCGGATCGCGAAGGACACGTCGTCCAGCACGAGGGGCCCGTCGTCGGCGTACCGGAAGGACAGGCGGCGGGCCTCCAGCGCGCCCGTCAGCGGACCCGGACGCGTGCTGGCCGTGCGCACCTCGGGGGTGGCCTCCAGAACCGGCTTGATCTCCTCGAACAGCGGCAGCGCGGCCACCGCCGAGACGAAGGAGCTGGTCAGCTGGGTGACCGACGTCAGGACCATCGTCACCGCGGTGTTGAAGGTGAGGAAGGCCGCCGCCGACATCGCGCCCCTGGCCGGACCCGCCAGCAGGACGAACATCAGCAGCGTGCAGACCGGCAGGTACACCGCGCCCAGCACCGAGGTGACGTTCTTGATCCGGCCGACCTTCTGCTGGAGCTCCCGGCTGCGCGCGAACTCCCGCGCCCAGGCGGCGTACGCGTAGTTCTCAGCCGCCGCGACCCGCAGTTTCGGCAGCCCCCGCAGCGTCTGGAACGCCTGGTTGTTCAGCTTGTTGCCGAGCGTCACCAGGCGCCGCTGCCAGCGCACCTGCCACAACCCCAGCCCGAGGAACACCGCGGCGATGACGACCAGCATCCCGATCGCCGCGAACGCCATCGGCGCGCTGTACCAGAACAGCAGTCCCACGTTCATCGCGCCGACGGTCGCCGACTGCGCGACCACCGGTCCGACTCCCGCCAGCAGCCGCCGGATCGAGCTGATGCCCATGGCGGCACTGGCCAGCTCACCGGTGGAGCGCTTGGTGAAGAACCGGGTCGGCAGCCGCAGCAGCCGGTCCCAGACGGCCGGCTGGAGCGCCGCCTCGATACGGCCCTCCAGACGCAGGATCGTCAGGTTCTCCAGCAGCGTGAACGCGGCCGACACCACCCCGCTGATCATCACGGCCAGACAGACCTGGACGATCAGACCCGTCTGCGCCTTCGGCACGTACTCGCCGAGCACCTTGCCCGTGGCGATGGGCACCAGCGCGCCGATCGCCACCGTCACCAGTCCGGCGAGCATCAGGTTGACCAGGTCGCCGCGGGTGCCGCGCATGCTGAAGCGGAGCAGTTCGAGCGCACCGAGCCGGCGTTCCGGCAGCGGCCGGTAGAACATCACCGCGCGCGGCTCGAACTCCTCCGCGTTCGCCTTCTCGATCGGGGTCTCGCGTCCGGTCGCCGGCTGGACGGCCACATAGCCGCCGCGCCGCCACAGCAGCGCCACCGGCGCCCCCGACAGCGCCCGGTGCCCGACCAGCGGACCCACGTTCTCCCGCCACCAGCGGCCGTCCAGACGCACCGCGCGGGTGCGCACCCGGGAGGCCAGGGCCACCCGCTCGACGGGGTCGAGCCGCTCGCTCTCCGTGCCGCTCTGCGCGGGCTCGGCCAGCCTGATCCCGGCCGCCTCGGCGACCAGCTTGCAGGCCGCGTACCCGGCGTCGGCGTCGGCGGCCGTCGTGGGGCGGGACGAACGCTTGCCGATGGAGGCCAGCAGCGTCTGGTCGGCCTGGACGCGAACCGCCTCACCGGCCTTGATGCCGGCCGCCGCACGCGTCTCGTGGGTGCGCTCCAGCTGCTCGATCCACCGGTCCAGCGCGGTCAGCAGCCGGTACTGCTGGTCGACCATGCTCTGCCACAGCGCGGGGTCCATCAGCAGATCGGCGGCGGCGTCCGCCCCGTACACCGAGCCGTACTGCACGCTGCCCGGCGGCACCTGCATCCAGAACACGTCGTCGTCGGAGGGCGCCGTCGTCCGCTCCTCGGCCATCGGCGCCTGGAAGAGGACGGACAGGCCGCGGCCGACGCCCAGCGCGATGGCGTACTCCAGCGGACTCGAAGTCGGCGGAACGTACTGCGGGTTGCCGTACTCGTCGTACGACCAGGTCTGGGTGTCGGCGGTCTGGTACAGCTCGCGCAGGTTGACGCGGTGGACCACGCAGTCCCGGACCGGGCGCGCCACCAGCGTGTGCTGGGGTCCCGCGACCGGGCCGAGCAGCAGCGCGCCCGCCTCCAGACGGCCCAGGTGGTGCCAGTGGCCCTGCTGGGCGGCGTCCACCGCGAACAGGTCCAGCGCGCCGGCCGCGACCAGCCACACCACCTGCGGACCCTCCAGGTCCAGGCGGTTGAGGCCGGCGCAGTCGACCCGCGTGCCCATCGAGCCCAGGGCGCCGAGGACGAGGTCCTCTTCGTGCACGGACGTCATCTCACCGTTCCTTGACCAGCGCGGCGTACGCTCCGCCGCGCGCCACCAGCTCTTCGTGCCGCCCGCGTTCGACGACCGTGCCGTGCTGGAGCACGACGATCTCGTCGCTGTCGCGGACGGTGCTCAGCCGGTGGGCGATCACCACGCAGGCGCAGCCGCGCCGGCGCAGGTTGTCCATCACGACCAGTTCCGTCTCCGCGTCCAGGGCGCTGGTGACCTCGTCCAGCACGAGGATGCTCGGCCGGCGCACCAGCGCCCGCGCGATCTCCAGACGCTGGCGCTGCCCGCCGGAGAAGTTCCGGCCGTCCTGCTCGACCATGCTGTGGATGCCCCCCGGCCGGCGGGTCACCACGTCGTACAGGGCCGCGTCCCGCAGCGCCTCCACCACCGCCTCGTCGGAGATCGACGGGTCCCACAGGGCCACGTTGTCGCGGACCGAACCCTCGAACAGGAACACGTCCTGGTCGACGAAGGACACCGAGGAGGCGAGGGCGCCACGCGGGATGTCGTCCAGACGGCGGCCGTCGATGCGGATCACGCCGTCCCACGGCGCGTACAGGCCCGAGATCAGCCGCGAGACCGTCGACTTGCCGCTGCCCGAACCGCCCACCAGCGCCACCTGCTGCCCAGGGCCCACGACCAGGTCGAAACCGCTCAGCAGCGGCTTGTCCAGCGGGCTGTAGCCGAAGGTGACGTTCTCCAGTTCCACGTGCCCGTGCAGCCGGCGCGTGGAGTCGCCCCCGCCCGGGCGGGCGTAGAGCGGGTCGGCCTGGAAGTTCTCCACGTCCTTCAGCCGGGCCACGTCGGCCGCGAAATCCTGGATGCGGCCCGCGACACCGTTGAGCCGGGTCAGCGGGGCCGTGAAGCGGGCCACCAGCGCCTGGAAGGCGACCAGCAGACCGACCGAGATGTGCCCCTCGACCGCCCGCATACCGCCGATCCACAGGATCAGCGCGCTGTTGAACGTGGCCAGCGTCGGCGCGACCACACCGAGCCACGCGCTCGGCACCCCGAGCCGCTGCTCCTCCTCCAGCGTGGTGGCGTGCTGCCCCGCCCACTTGCGGAAGTAGCCGTCCTCGCCGCCGGTCGCCTTCATCGTCTCGATCAACTGCAGACCGCTGTACGCCGTGTTGGTCAGCCGCGCCGTGTCCGCGCGCAGCTTCGCCGTACGCGTCGCGCGCAGCCGGATGACCATGCGCATGGCCACCACGTTCAGCAGGGCCACACCGATGCCGAGGAAGGTCAGCTGCGGGTCGTAGGTGTACAGCAGCACCGCGTACAGCACGACCACGATCGCGTCCACGCCCGCCGCCGCGAGGTCGCGGGCCAGGGTCTCGGCGACCGCGTCGTTGGACTGCAGGCGCTGCACCAGGTCGGCCGGGCTGCGCTGGGAGAAGAAGGTCACCGGCAGCCGCAGCAGATGGCGCAGGAAGCGGGCGCTGGAGAGGGTGGAGGAGATGATCCGGCCGTGCAGCAGGTTGGCCTGCTGCAGCCAGGTCAGCACCAGGGTGAGCAGCACACAGGTGGCCATCGACGTGAACAGCACGCCCAGCAGCGAGGTCTGCCCGCCGATGAGGAACATGTCGATGTAGGTACGGCTCAGCGCCGGCGTCGCCGCGCCCACCGCCACCAGCAGCAGGCTGGACAGCACCGCCGCGGGCAGGGTGCCCGCGGTACCGCGCAGCCGGGCCGGCATCGCGCCGAGCACGCCCGACTTGCGGCCGCCCTTGGTGAAGCCGTCGCCGGGCTCCAGCACCAGCACCACACCGGTGAAGCTGCCGTCGAACTCCTCCATGGGCACGAACCGGCGGCCCTTGGCGGGGTCGTTGATGTACACCCCGCGCCGGCCGAAGCGGCGGCCCATGCCGTCGTAGACGACGTAGTGGTTGAACTCCCAGAAGAGGATGGCCGGTGCCCGCACCTCGGCGAGGGCGGCCAGGTCCATCTGCATGCCCTTGGCGGTCAGGCCGTAACTGCGCGCCGCCTTCAGCAGGTTGCTCGCGCGCGAACCGTCGCGGGAGACACCGCAGGCGATGCGCAGTTCCTCCAGAGGCACGTGCCGGCCGTAGTGGCCGAGCACCATCGCCAGCGAGGCCGCGCCGCACTCGACGGCTTCCATCTGCAGCACGGTGGGCGTACGGACCGTGCCGGTACGGGACTTGGGGACCGGGCGCCGGGCCGGGGCGGCCCGCCTGCGGCTGCGGGTCTCCTGGGGATCACCGGTCTGGACGGTCACGGGAGCAGCCAATCGACGGGACGCTGGTCGGCCAGCCGGATCGAACCCGCGGCCAGGGTCATGGAGTCGAGTGCGAACGGCGGACCGTCCGCGGACGACCAGTGGTAACCGCTCTTCGTCGAGGATGACCTGTCCAGCGCGACCAGGACGGCGACCGGTCGGCCCTTGTCCGTGAACTGCCGGCCGAGCTGGCTGTCGCCGAGGAACGCGGCGATCGACTGGGCGGACTGCGCGGTGCGGTCCACCGACTTCACATGCCCGCGCAGCACGCCGTACTGCTGTGTCGGCACGGAGGGCACGGTCAGGTCCACGGCGGCGTGCGCCGGGATGGCGGCGGCGTTCTCGGCGGGCACGTACACCGTCGCGTACAGCGGGTCGGAGGCGTGCGCCACCTTCTCGACGGCGGCGACGTTCGCACCGGTCTGGATGATCTGCCCGATCGTCGCGGCGAGCGCGGTGACCCGGCCGGCGGCGACCGTCCGGATCAGTGAATCGCCCTGCTCGGTACGGACTTTGAGAACGGGGGCGTTGGCGGGCAGCCGCTCGCCCTCCTTGGCGAGCACGGCCGTCACCTGGCCGGCCACGGGACTCTGGAGCAGATAACTGCCCTGCCCGTGCGTGAGGATGGCCTGGGCGCTGACGGTGGAGGCGACCGAACCGGTCACCGCCCACACGGAGGCCGCCGCCATGACGACGACGGTGACACCCAGCGCGAGCCAGCCCTGCGGGCGCGCCAGACGCACCGGAAGGTCGAGATCCTCCGGCGACTGGAGCTTGGAGAGGGCCTGTTGGCGGAACTGCACGGAACTTCCCTCACCCGTGGAGAGACATCGTCACGACATGTTTCAGGGCATCCGAGAGCCCCGGAGCCGCAGTGCGGCTCCGGGACTTCGGTCACACCGAGGTGCGATCAGAGACCGGCGACCAGGCCGTTGACCGGGGCCACGTTCAGGCCGGTGACACCCTGGACGGTGCCGACGACCGAGTCGACCAGCGGGGTGACCGGGGCCACGCCGTTGACGACACCGGTGACGGTGTTGAGGGCGTTGAGGGACAGACCGCCGGAGACGTTGTCCAGCTCGGCGTCCGAGATCTCGACGGTCTCAACCTGGGGGGTGGAGTTCATGATGGAACTTCCCTTCGTATGGGTATTTCACAAGGGGGGAGCGGCCCCCTCTGGGGACAGATGGACGGCCGCGACCGCAAGGCGCCGGACGCCCGTCTCCGGGAGCCCGGGGCGACCCCGCGGTGCGATGGATCAAAGCACGCACGCGGCGCCCGCTTCCAATCAATCAAGCCCCTCACCAGGGAATTTGACTCATGTTCGGGCCTATCCGTGCAGGCGCGCGCACGACATGTCGGCGACTCCTTCACATGCTGTGCGGCTTCATCGCGTCGAATCGGCCGGCCGCCGTGCGGCGAATCCGGCACTCCGCGCCAAAGGAGTGTCCGGGAGTGTGCAAATGTGCAGATCTCCTGGTTCCGGTGACCTGCTTGGGTAGCCGGTGTGCAGATTCCCTGAAGCAAGCATTCCGCTACGCGATCGGAACAGACCGTTGTCGATCGGTAGCTGACCGTGTCCACCCGGAATTCGGATAGCCCGGGACCGTGTCCGCCTGGAATCGGGTCAGCCCGGGACCGTGTCCGATCGGGACCGTGTACGCCCGGAACCGTGTCCGCCCGGGACCGTGTACGCCGGGGACCGGTCAGCCCAGGATCGCGTAGACCGTGCTCGCCCGCGCCGCGAGCGCACCTGACGCCGCGTCGCTCAGCGTGATGTCCGCGAACGCCGTCCGCCGGCCCAGCTTCGTCAGGACCGCCTCGACCAGGACGTCCGCACCGGTCACCGCCCGCTGGAAGGACGTCGACTGCTGAACGGTCGTCATCGGCACGAAGGCACCCCGCGCGGCCGAGACCGCGATCACCGTCGCCGTGTCGGCGGCCGCCATCAGCGCCTGCCCCGACATCCCGCCGCCCTCCCGGGCCAGCCGGTCCGACCAGGGCAGCCGCAGGACCGCGCGGTCCTCGTCCACCGCCTCCACCGACAGCCCCAGATCGAGCACCCACGGGGCGAAGTTGGCGGAGAGGATCTTCTCGGCTTCGGCGCTGGTCATCGTCATACGGCGGAGTGTTCCCGGCGGCGGCGCACGACACACGGAGCACGGCCGATCGGCCGCGGCGCGCCGGCGGCCGGAAAACGGAATTGAACGCACCGCACGACTCGCCCGTACCTACAGCCATCCAGGCGCCCCCAGAACGACTGCCCGACACGGGCAGAGCCACGTCTCCAGGAGGTCGAGAAGTTTGAGTCACAAGCGAATGCCCAAGCGCAAGGCAGCGATAGCGGTGGGCGGTGTCGCGGCGCTCGGAGCGGCGGCTCTCCTGCTGCCCAACGCCAACGCCTCGCAGGACAAGGCCTCGGAAGCGGCCGGCACCGCCAGGACCCTGAAGGCCGCGGACGCCTCGGACCTCGCCGCGCAACTGCAGAAGCTGCTCGGCGGCGCCTTCGCCGGCTCCTACTACGACAGCACCAGGCAGCAGCTGGTCGTCAACGTGGTCAGCGGCGACAACAACGTCATCGTGCAGGCGAAGAAGGCCGGTGCGGCGGTCCGCGAGGTCAGCAACAGCACCGCCGAACTCAGGGCCGCCGCGGGCACGCTGAAGAAGGAGGCGACCGTCCCGGGCACCGCCTGGGCCGTCGACCCGCGCACGAACAAGGTCGTCGTCACCGCCGACAGCACGGTGACCGGCACCCGCTGGAACCAGGTCGAGTCGACCGTGAAGAGCCTCGGTCCCGGCATGGCGACCCTCAAGAAGTCCGCCGGCACGTTCCGGACCTTCGTCTCGGGCGGCGACGCCATCTTCTCCCAGGTGCAGGGCGGCAGCGTGCGCTGCTCCCTCGGCTTCAACGTCACCGCCTCCGACGGCAGCCCCGCCTTCCTGACGGCCGGTCACTGCGGCGTCGCCGCCAAGCAGTGGTCCGACTCCGAGACCGGGCAGCCGATCGCCACCGTGGACCAGGCCACCTTCCCGGGCAACGACTTCTCCCTGGTCAAGTACGACGACCCCAACACCCAGGCCCCGAGCGAGGTCAACACCGGCAACGGGCAGACCGTCCAGATCACCCAGGCGGCCGACGCCACGGTCGGTGAGAACGTGTTCCGGATGGGTTCCACCACCGGGCTGCACGACGGCCAGGTCACCGGCCTCGACGCCACCGTCAACTTCCAGAGCGAGACCGACCCGAACGGCGTCGACACCGTCAACGGCCTCATCCAGACCGACGTCTGCGCCGAGCCCGGCGACAGCGGCGGCTCCCTGTTCACCCAGGACGGCGGCGCCGTCGGCCTCACCTCGGGCGGCAGCGGCGACTGCACGAGCGGCGGAGAGACCTTCTTCCAGCCGGTCACCGCCGCCCTCCAGGCCACCGGCGCCACCCTCGGCGACGGCGGCGCCGCCGGAAACGGCGCGGGCGACGAGGCGGGTGCCGGGGATCAGGCGGGTGCAGGGGACCAGGCGGGCGCCGGGGATCAGGCGGGCACCGCCGACCCGTCGGCCTCGGCCGGGGACCAGTCCGGGGCGGGGGACCAGTCCGGGGCCGGCGATCAGTCCGGAGCCGGGGCCGGTGACCAGAACGCCGGATCGGCCGACCCGTCCGGCGCGGGCGGTGACCAGAGCGGCGCCGACGACGGCTCGGGCACCGGGGACCAGTACGGCGCGGGCACGGGCGACGGATCGTCGTCCGTGACGGGCACGCACTGAGGCGCAGAGCGCACCGCGCAGAGTCCAGAGCGCCCAGCGCAACGGGCTCCGCTGACGGGCCGTGAAGCCGATCCGGCCCGTCGGCGGCCTCGGAGCTGGTGAGGCCGCCGGTCGAGACCCGGTGACAGCGTCCCGGAGGGACGTACCGCCCACCTTCCCTCCCCCGTGACCCCACGGGATCCGGAGGACAGGCCCTGGTGGTCGCCGTCTGCCCAGCTGATTCCCAGAAGGCGGAAGGGCAGCCGGCGGCCGCGGTGCCCCACCGAGCAGCGCTCCTGACCGAAGCAGGGTCGGCGGACGAACCCGGTCAGCCGCTCCGGCGATTGGCGCCCGTCGACCGTCGACCGTCGACCGGCGGCCGGCGGCCGGCGTCCGGTGCCGGGGGGCCGATTACCGGCGTTCGCCGGCTCAGCCGTCGCCCCGTGCCCGCAGGAGCAGCAGGGCCACGTCGTCCACCCGCTCCCGTGCCGCCACGCTGTGCCGGACGAGCTGGTCGGCGAGGGTCTCGAGCGGCAGGTCGCCGACTTCGGCGAGCAGGGCGCCGAGGCGGGCCACGGCGTGTTCGATGTCGACGCCGGGGGATTCCACGAGGCCGTCCGTGTAGAGGGCGAGGACCGAACCGGGAGGCAGGAAGACCTCGGTCGTCGGATAGGTCGCCCCCGAGTCGATGCCCAGCAGCGGGCCACCGGCCAGGTCCAGCACGCGCACCCGCCCATTGGGACGTCTGAGCAGCGGCGGCGGATGGCCCGCGCGCGCCATCACGGCCCGCCCCTGGGCCGGGTCGAGACGCAGGTACAGACAGCTGGCGAACAGCTCGGCGCCGAGGTCGATGAGCAGCCGGTTGGTGCTGCGCATCACCTCCTGGGGCGGCTGGCCGACCGTGGTGTACGCCCGTACTCCCGTACGGATCTGCCCCATCAGCGCCGCCGCCGTCACGTTGTGCCCCTGTACGTCGCCGATCACCGCGGCCGCCTGCGGCCGCGCCGGCACCAGGTCGTAGAAGTCGCCGCCGATCTCCATCCCCTGCGTGGCGGGAAGATAGCGTGCGGCCGCCTCGACCCCGGGCGGCGGCACCAGCGAGTGCGGCAGCAGGGCGTCCTGGAGCCCGTGCGCGAGCTGCTTCTTGGCGTCGTACAGCTGGGCGCGCTCCAGCGCCTGCGCGATCAGGCCGCCGAGGCTGGTCAGGACGGCGCGCTCGTCCGCGGGGAAGCAGCGCGGCTCGGCGTACGCGAGCACACACGTCCCCACCGGCCGTCCGGACACGATCAGCGGCAGGTAGGCCCAGGCCGAGAACCCGTCGGGCGCCTCGTGCGCGCGGTGCCGGCCGGGGTACTGCCGGCGCAGGTGCTCGATCGATCCGAAGAAGGCCGGCACCCCGCTGCTGAGGGCCTGCGCGCCCGGAGTGGGCTCGCTGAGCGGCAGCCCGTCGAACCGCCGCACGACACGCGGATCCGGATAACCCCGGTGCCCCAGCACATGCAGCCGCCCGCCGCGCGAGCCGAGGACGACGAGCGCCTGGCTGCCGACCGCCGGGACGACCTCGTCGGCCACCAGCTGCACCACGTCCTCGACCCCCACCGCCTCGGTGAGCGCCCCGGCCAGGCTCAGCACCTGAGAGATGGTCACCAGCCGTGCGGGCCCCACGCCCGGCTGCGCCGCCTCCTGTCGCAGCTCCGTCACCGCCCGGATCCTGGCGATGCGCACGCTCAGCCCGGTCGTGCTCGGATACAGCCGGAACGAGAGCCATTCGCCCGGCGGACGCAGCGCCACGAACGAGGTCACCCGCTGGCTGATCAGCGCGTCCCGGTAACGCTCCTCGTACGCCGGGTCGCTCAGCCACGGCACCGACACCCACGGCAGCGTGCCCAGCAGCTCCCCGGGCGACCGGCCGAGCAGCTCGGCGGCCGCCGCGTTGGTGAAGCCGATCCGGCCGTGCAGGTCCAGCGACAGCAGCCCGTACGGCAGCCGGGACACCATCCGCGCCGCCTCCAGCGAACCCAGCGACCCCGGCGTGCCCACGGTGCCCGACGTGGGCAGCGCGAGCAGGTCGGGCTCCGGGCCGGCCGGCCGTCGCTCCGCGGTGGCCCGCTCCAGCAGCAGGGCCAGCTGGTCGCACGCCGTCGTCAGATGCTCGCGGTCGCGGCCGGACAGCTCCGGACGCGCTCCCGGCCAGGTCATGAACACGGCGCCGTACACCGTGTCCGCCGTCGCCACGGGCACCGCGGCCAGCGCGAAGGGGTACGGCAGCACCACGGCGATCCGCGGGAAGCGGCGCGCCATCTCCTGCTCGCCGCTCACCCACACCAGCCGCCGCTCCCGGGCCGCCTGCGCGACCGGGACCGGCGCGCTGAGCCCGACCCGCTCCCAGGGCGCGACGAACGTGCGGGGCATGCCCGCCATGACGGCCATCTCCAGGACCCGTTCCCCGGGCTTGAGCAGATAGACCGCGCCGGAGTGCGCGCGCACCTCCCGCATCATCGCGGCCAAGGTGATCGACAGCAGCGGCCCGTCGGCCGGCGCCGTGCCGGCCGCCGGTGCCCACGCGGGCCCCGGCTCGTCGGACACGCCGACCACCTCCTCGCCCGGCCGCGCGTCGCCTCCAGGATGTCAAGGCTCCCTCGTGGGGGCGCGCCGCGCACGGCGAGCGCCGGCCGCACGCCGCGTCCGCCCCCCTGACCTGCGGCGACCTTTTCGCGGCGTGTGCGCGCGGGTACTTCGCGCGGGCTGGGCCGATGCCCTGGAATCCGAAGCGTGCGACGGCACACAAGCGCCCTGTGTGCGCCCCCGCGCCTCCTTATGGCCGGTTCTCCGCGCCCGCGAAGGGAAATGGCATCCAAGAATGGGGCACGCGCTCAACATCCGATTGCGCGAGTGCGGCGCCACAGGGAAGGAGCACGGCGCGGTACGGGCCGAGGCCACGCGGAACGACCTGGAACGACCTGGAACGACCTGGAACGACTCAGTACGACTCCGTACGAGCTGGTACGGCGAACCTAGGGGGCGGCAAGTGATAAGGGTGCTTCTGGTGCAGGACGCGTGTCTGGTGCGATCGGTGCTGGCGGAATGGCTGCGGCGGGAACCCGGCCTCCATGTGGACGACACGCCGTGGCGCGGCGTGTCCGCGCGGGTGCGGTCGTTATGTCCGGACGTGTGTGCGGCCGACCTGGACTGTGCCGAGGGCCACGGCGTGCCGCCGCTCGCCGACCTGTGTCCGGCGGGCATGGGCGGACAGCCCCCGGCGCTCGTGGTGCTCGCCAGCGCGCACCGGCCCGGACTGCTGAAGCGGGCGGCCGAGGCGGGGGCGCAGGGCTTCGTGGACAAGGCGGGCTCGCCGGAGCGGCTGGTGCGCGCGATCCGCGGAGTTGCGGCGGGGAAACGTTTCGTCGATGCCTCGCTGGGCTTCGGTTTCCTGCAGGCGACGCAGATACCGCTGACCAGACGTGAGCTGAGCGTACTGAGCCTGGCGGCCGGGGGAGCGTCCATCGCGGAGATAGCGGGGAGCCTGCACCTGTCCCACGGCACGGTCCGCAACTACATGGCGGCGATCACCCGCAAGACGGGCGCCCGCAATCGCATCGACGCGATACGGATATCGCAGGGGGAGGGGTGGCTGTGATCAGCGGACCGGTTCGGCTGCTTCGGTTGGTTCGGCCGGTTCGGTCGGGGTGGCGGGTGCTTCAGGGGTCGCCGGTTCGGCCGGGGTGACCGGTCCGGCCGGCGTGGCCGGTTCGGGCGTCCAGCCGCCGACCAGGTCCCGGTACAGGTCAGAGGCCTCCAGCAGCTCGTCGTGACTGCCGCATGCCGTGCGCGGGCCGTCCAGGACCAGGATCCGGTCGGCGCGCCGCGCGGAACTGATGCGGTGGGCCACGACCACCAGCGTGCCGCCCGGGCGCGCGGCGAACGCCCTCTCGGCCCGGGCCTCCGCCTCAGGGTCGAGATGGCAGGTCGCCTCGTCGAGCAGGGCGAGCGGTGCGGGCGAGAGGTAGGCCCTGGTCAGCGCGATCAGCTGCCGCTCGCCCGCCGACAGCGTCGCCGGATCGACCCGGGCCGCCGGCCCGCCCAGCGTCCGCATCAGCTCTGTCAGCCCGACCGCCTCGGCAGCCGTCATCAGTTCCTCCTCCGGCACCGGGTGGGAGCGGAAGAGGCCCAGGTTCTCGGCGAGGGTGCCCCCGTGGACGTACGCCTCCTGCGGAATGAGCACCCGGGACGCGCGCGCGTCCGGCCGAGTTGCGGTACGTCCGAATGTCCGTACGACACCTCGTCCCGGCTCCAGCAGCCCGGCCACCAGCCCCGTCAGCGTCGACTTCCCGACCCCGCTCGGCCCCACGACGACCAGATGATCGCCCGCCGGGAGGCTGAGGTCGACCCCGTCGAGCACCGGCTCGCTCGCGGGGCCGTACGCGAAGGTGACGGAGTCGAGGGTGAACGCGGGGGCGTCGGTGCGCGGGGGCGGAGTGGTGGTCGCCGGGGCGGCGGTGGCCGGGGCGGTGGTGGCCGGGGCGGACGACCCGGGCACGTCCTGCGGGGCGTGCTGCCGGGTGCGGCCCGCCGTACGCCGGGAGCCGTCCTGCGGGGCGGGTGACGTCGGTGCGGTCAGGCGGCGCAGGACGATCGTGAGGCGGGAGCCGCTGGTGCCGAGGCCGTGGACCAGGTTCTGGAGGGCGGGCAACAGCGACTGGGTGACGTAGGCGAGGGCGCCGAGGAGGGCACCGGGGGAGACGCCTCGGCGGAGCAGCCAGGGCGCGGTGACGAGCAGCAGCAGCACGGGGAGTTCGCCCCCGACCGCCAGGGCCGCCACGCGCGCCACGCTCCAGTGGGCCAGAGCCCGGGAGGCGCGCCGCTCGGCGTCGACGCGGGCCGCGGTGTCCGCCGCCACCGCTTTCTCGGCGCCGGCCGCGGTGACGTCGCGCAGGGCCGGACAGACCTCGCCCAGCTGCGCGGCGAGCGCCTCGTCGGCGACGAGGAAGGCCTCCTGACGCCGGGCCAGGGGTCGCAGGGTCGCCGCGAACAGGCACACCCCGGCCACCAGCGGGGGCACGACCACCGCGAGCAGGAGTGGTGCCAGCGAGAACAGGCCGATCAGGGCGCCCGCGGCGGTGAACACGAACGCGCGGGAGACCATCACCACTCCGGCGAGCGTGTCCCGGGCGATCTCCACCTGCTGGGTCAGCCCGGACAGCGACCGCGTGTCGGCCTCCCGCACCCCGCGCCCGACCACCGTCTCCACCAGCCGGTCCCGGACCGGTTCGACGAGCGCGGCGACCACCCCGTACACCCGCCCGGTCCCGTACGCCCCCGCCACCACCGCGAGCCCGGCCGTCCCGAGCCACACCAGGCCGGTACGGGCGTGCCCGGCGAGGAAGCCCGTGTCCAGCGCGCGGGCCAGGGCGTAGCCGACCAGGAAGGTCTGCCCGCTCTCCAGCAGCGACCAGACGCCGAGCCCGGCCAGCACCGGCCACCGCGCCCTCAGGTACCGCAGTGCCCGCGTGGAGAGGTTCACGTGCCGCTCCCTTCGCCGCCCCCGAACACCGCCCGGTACGCGGGGATTTGCCACAGCTCGCCGTGGGTTCCCACCGCGCGCACCCGGCCCCCGTCCAGCCAGGCGACCGTGTCGGCGCGGGCGGCGGTGGCGGTGCGGTGGGCCACGAGCAGGCGGGTGGGGCCGGTGCCCGGGGCCAGCAGGGCACGGGTGATCTCGTGCTCGGTGACCGTGTCCAGGCTGGAGAGGGCGTCGTCGAGGACCAGCAGGCGGCCACCGTGGGCGAAGGCGCGGGCGAGGCCGAGCCGCTGGGACTCGCCGCCGGAACGGGGGGCGTCGGCAAGGCGGGTGGCGTAGCCCTGGGGCAGTCTGCGGACGAAGTCGTCGGCACGTGCCGTGCGCGCCGCCGACCGGACGCGGTCGGGGGAGGGACGGGTGACACCGAACGCGACGGTGTCCTCGACGGTCGTACCGAGCAGGGCCGGGCGCTCGAAGGCGTACGAGACCGCGCCGCGCAGTTCGTCGTGCGTCAGCTCGCGCAACGGGACGCCGTCCAGGAGGACTTCACCGCCGTCCGGGTCCGCGAGGCGGCCGGCGACCGCGGCGAGGAGCGACTTCCCGCTGCCGGAGCGGCCCACGACCGCGAGGGTCGTGCCGCCGGGAACAGATAGATCGACATCATCCAGGACGGTCCGCCCGCCCCGGCGTGCCGTCACGCCCCGCAGCTCCAGCCGCCCGGAGCCGGCCGGCAGCCGCCGGGAGCCGTGCGCCGGCGCCGGTTCGCGCAGTACCTCGGCGAGTCGCGCGGTCGCCGCGCGGGCCCGGCTGACCGCGGCGAGCCGGCCGACCAGCACGCCTACGCCGGTCGCCAGCGCGGCGTACCGGGAGGCCGCCAGCAGCTCGCCCACCGAGAGCCGGTGCCGGGCGAGCAGCAGCCCGGCCACCGCGACCACGCCCAGGTTCAGCAGCGGCGCCACGGTGACCGCCTGCGCGGCGGCCCGCCCCTGCACCCGCCACATGCGGTGCCCGGCCCGGGACAGCTCCGCCAGCGGGGCGAGGACACGCGCCGTCTCCCGGTCCTCGGCGCCCGCCGCCCGGATCGTACGGTGGCCGCCGATCGCCTCCGCCAGCGCCGCCGCGATCCCGCCCTGCACCCGCTGGTAGTCGGCCACACACGCCGACGTGTCACGGGCGAGGGCGCGCAGCAGCAGTGCCAGCACCGGCGCCCCGGCCAGGAACACGGCCGCCAGCCACGGGTCGATGAGGCCGAGCGCCACCACGGCACCGACCGGCCCGGCGAGCGCGGCGAGCAGCGCGGCCACCGCGCCCGGCGCCGTCCCGGCCTGCGCGGCGTTGCCGACGAGCCGCGCGACGAGGTCTCCGGCGCCGAACCGGGCGCCCGCGCGCGGACCCAGTGCCAGCACGTGCCCGGTGACCCGGCGGCGCAGCCACGCGGTGGACCGCGCGTCGACCGTGCCGGTGAGGACATCCGCGCACCCGTCGAGCACGGCGAGCAGCACCACCAGCCCCGCGCAGCAGGCGACCCAGCGCCCCGCCGGCGCCTGGGCCAGCAGCAGGTCGAGGGCGCGGCCGAGGGCGGCGGGCAACAGCAGCCCGGCCGCCGTCGCGGCCGTACTCACCGCGCACAGGACGGCACACCGGACGCCGCCGTGCCGGAGCACGGCGCGCGCGAGCCGGTCGGGGGCGTCGGGGTCGGCGTCGGAGGCGGAGCCGGAGCCGGGCTCGGGGGCACGGCCGGAGCCTGAGCCCGAGCCCGAGCCGGAGTCGGAGCCGGGGGCAGGGGCGGAGCCCGAGCCCGAGCCCGAGCCGGGGGCAGGGGCGGCGTCGGATGTCATCGCTGGTGCCTCACTTCGACGGCGGGGGTCTGATGGTGGCCCGGTGTCGGTTCCGCTGGTGGTCCGGCGGTGGTCCGGCGGTGGTCCGTCCTCGGTTCGGTCGTGGCCCGGCGGCGGGCCGGCCGTACTCCGGCGGGGCGGGAGCGGAGACCCCGTTCGCCGTGGGCAGCGGCCGTCGGCGCGGCGAGCCGCGTGCGGCGGCCGGCCGGGCGTGTCGTTCCAGGGGGTCCGCCGAGACCTCCACCGGGGCGGTCCGGCCGTCAGGCCCGCGTGGGGGCCGGGCCGGACGGTCCGAGCGGCCCGAACGAACCGGCCGCCCCGCACGGCTCGCACGGACCGGCCGCCCCGCACGCCCCGAACGGCCGGAACTGCCAGGGCAGTCGGACGGCGTGACACAAGCAGAGCGGCCGGAGTGGCTCCAGCGACCCGAGCGCCCCGAGCGGTCAGGGCGAACGGGAAGGCTCCGGACGGCCTCCCCCCGCGTGGAGGGGAGAACCGCCCGGAGCCCTGGACTCACCGGTCCGGTCAGAGGCAGAGCAGGATGCTCGCCGCCGAGACGCAGGAGAGCAGGCTCAGCGTGCTCGCGCCGCCGCCGTGGTTGTGGTCGTCGGACTCCAGGATCTGCAGGTCGAGAAGTGCCATGATCGTGTCCTTTCGATTGATGTGGGGACGGGGGTACAGCCACGGCACCGTCAGGTCACGGAGCCGCGTATGGGGGCCGCCTGTGGCGGCGGGAGGAAGGGCAGGTGCGCGGCGGGCCCGGCGTCGAGTGCCGAGGCGAGCGCGAGCAGGCAACCTGCCGTTCCGGTGGCGAGGTCCATGGAGAGGCGCATCATCTGGTGCCCGGGGAAGGCGAGTTGGCCCTCGTAGGCCATCGTGAACCAGCCGAGCCCCGCGATCTGCTGGGCGAGGCGTTCCCGGGTCGCACCCGGCGCGGAACCCCGGGCGAGGTGCAGGATCATCCCGGCGCGCCCCTGGAAGAGGCCGGGCTGGGCGTAGAAGCGGGAGGTCGCGGCGGTGAGGATGCCGTCCCGGGCGCGCTCGAACTCCTCGGCGGCAGCGGCCGCGTGGGCGAACAGTGCCGACTCCCGGCCGTCGGTGGTCGCGCCGGCCAGGGCGCCGAACGCGGCGCCGCCGGAGCCCGCGTGCGCCAGGTAGTCGTCGAGGACCAGCCCGATCCCCGCGCTTCCGTCCCCGAGGTACGGCAGCGTCCGCCAGCCCTCGTCGACCTCCAGGCCCCCGGTCGCCTTCTGGACGACACAGCCGGCCAGGTCACGGCGGAGCGCCTCGGCCGCCGCGGCCGCCGCACGGGCGTCGCCGGTCAGCGCGTGGCGCCGGAGCAGGAACAGTGCGGGACCGCTCGCGCCGCGCATCAGTCCGGCCCGGCGCCGAGGCGTGTCCGGTATCGGTTCGGCGAGGCGGCGTATCAGGATCTCCTCGGCCTCGGCGGCACACGCCAGCAGGTCCGGCTCGCCGGTCGAGGCGGCCAAGTGGCCGAGAACCAGGCCGAGTCCGGCGAGACCGCCGTGGAGATCGGAGGACAGCTTGCGCCAGTTCTCCCGCAGGATGCCGGAGACCAGGTCCAACGCGCGCTGCCGGTGACCCAGTCGGTCGAGGACCAGGGCGACGCCCGCGAGGCCGTCGTACAGGCCGAGCGGGGTGCCGGGCGGCGGCGGGGCGGTGTGGTCCAGCAGCCAGCGCTCGCCCTCCTCGTAGCGGGCGGCACCGCAGGCCGCCAGCGCGTACAGCACACCGGCCGCGCCGTGCGCCAGGCCGAGGCCGCCGCCGTCGCCGAACTGGGCGATGTCGCCCGGGAAGAGCCGGTCGTCGCGCTCCGGGGTCGCGGAGGCCAGGATCGCCTTCACCATCGAGTCCCGGCTGTGCGGCCAGTCTCCGGGCAGCGTCAGGGGCGCGGCCGTACGACGGGTCCGGCCGCCCGCGACGTCCCGGGTGATCTCGGCGACCGCCTCGTCCAGGAAGGCGCGCGGTACGTCCGGGAACTGCTCCGCTATCACCTCGGCCAGATGCGCGGCCTTGCCGCGGTCCACCACGAACAGCGTGGTCACGGGCAGGAACAGGGCGAGCCGCAGACAGGCCAGCGCGTACCGGTCCACGTCCTTGCCGCGGCGGTCCGGCGGGGCGAAGAAGCCGGGGTGCGCGACCGTCTGCCGGCCGTTCTCCTCGGCCGGGGCGGCCGCCTCGAAGTCGATGAGGTACACCGTCTCCTCGTCCGGCGCGACCATGATGTTGAAGACGTGCAGGTCGTTGAAGACCAGCCCGCGAGCGTGCAGCGCCTCCACCGCCCGCTCCACCGCCCCGTGCACGCGCAGCGCCCAGGCCGTGTAGTCGGCGATCCCCGCCGGGTCGGGGTCGGGTGTGAGCAGCGGATGGCGCTCGGCGAAGAACGAGTTGAGCGGACGCCCCTCCACGAACTCCATCACCAGGAACCGGTGCTCGCCCAGGGCGAACCAGTCCAGCACCTCCGGCACCACGCCCGTCCCGGCGGCCCGCTCCAGCGCCTCCTTCTCGCGCTCCAGCCGGGCCACCGCGTCCGCGCCGTCGGCGGCGAGCCCCGCGTGCGGCCGGCCCTCCTTCAGCACCACCCGGCGGCCGTCCCGGGTGTCCGTGCCGACGTACACCCCGCCGCCGTTGGAGAAGTGCAGCGCCTTCTCGATGCGGTACGGCAGTTCGCCCACCGTCGTGGTGTTGCGGGCCTCCAGCTGCGGCCGCAGGAACTCCGGCAGCGTGACCCACTCCGGAACCTGGAAGGACGGATCGCGCCGGTCCGGCACCAGACGCCCCTCGCCGTCGGCCACCGCCAGGACCAGCGAACCGCGCTCGTCGACGACGTACCGGCGGGCGAAGGCGCCGTAGCGGACGTAGAGCGGGCCGTCCTCCCAGCGCAGGTCGGTCAGGATGTACGGCCCCTCGAAGCCCTTCAGCAGCGCACCCAACTCGCGCAGCACCTCGTGTAGTTGCTCCTCGCCGTCGGGGTAGACGGTGACGAACTTGCCGCTGGTGTCGCGGCCCGCGTACTTGGCGTTGCGCAGATGCAGCAGATGCGGTCCGGGCACGAACTTGAACGGGATGCGGCGCGGCACGCAGTAGTCCCACACGATGTCCGCTATTCGCTCCGCGTTCACCGCCGTCGCCGAGGAGTGGATCTTCCAGCCCTGGGCCGGCGCCGGCGGCGGTGTGCCGTCCTCGCCCAGCGGGGTCAGTGTCAGCCAGTCGCCGGTGCGCCCCGCGTGCCAGCCGTCGGGGACCGCGCGGCGGGCCGTCGCGAACTGCGGTGCCGGTTCGCCGCCGCCGGCCGAGAGCCGGTCGGGCGTGTCGTAGAAGTGCGTGTCGGCGAGCGCGTACACCTCGTACCGCTTGTCCATGCCCCTCCCGTCCCTTCCTCCGGCCGGCCCGGTTCTCCCGGGCGACCCGGTTCCATCGGGCGACCGGGATAGACACTCGCAGGAGTCGGCCGAACGCGGACAGTAGCGGCTGTCATGAGGTCGTCATGCGGAACGCACATGTAAAGATGTGTTCGGGTCGTTTCGAGCGGTATGGCCAAAGCCGACACAATGCGTTCACAGGGGCTGCGCGGAAGGCTGATAAGCGCTCTAATGGCGTTCGTGGCGAGCGAGGGTGCTGCGGTACGCAGAGCGACGAGAACAGAGCGTGCCGGACATGCCCTCGACACGCTGAGCGCCTCACCGCCCTCTCCCGACCGGCTCCGCCGCGTCCTCGAACAGGCCCTCGTGCTCGCCGGGGCCGCTTTCGCCGGGGTGTACGCGCCGGGTGACGATCCGTCGGTGCTCCGCCTGGCCGAGTCGGCCGGCCTGCCGCGCACGCTCTACGGCCTGCGGGACGGCTATCCGGTCAAGGGCGGTTCACCGGCCGCCGAGGCGCACCGCACCGGCCGGCCCGTATGGCTCGGCCCGCAGGAACTGGCCGACTGCCCCGAGTCGCGGCGGACGCCGTCCCCGGACTTCTCCCTGGCCGCCCTGCCCCTCGGCCCGCCCCATGACGGCTGCTTCCTCGCCGTCAGCGAGCACCCCGGCGGCTTCGGCGCCGACGACCGGGCCTGCCTGGAACTGATCACCCAAGCGCTCGCCGTCCCCTTCCCGAACACCCCGGCCGCCGGCCCGGTTTCCGATCCGGCCGCCGGCCCGGGCGGCCTGCCCGCCGACGCCTTCAGCCTGGCCATGGACACCGGCCGGGTCGAGGTCGGCGAGGAGATCCTGCGCCTGTTCGGCATCGACCCCGAGGACTTCGACGGCAAGGTGGAGACCCTGCTCGGCCTCACCGTTCCCGAGGACCTGCCGGCCCTGATGTCGGTGGTCGAGGCCGACCACATGTCACTCGGCGACCGCGAGCTCGAGTTCCGCGTCCTCCAGCCCGCCGGGCCGCCCAAGTGGCTCCGGCTGCGCGGCCGGCTGCTGCCCGGCGGGGAGGGCCGCCCGGTCCGGATGGCCGGCACCGTCGCCGACGCCTCCACCCTGCGCTCCGACGTCACCGACGTGGCCCGCGTCCAGCGCCTGGCCGCCGCCCTCGCGATGGCGGGTACCGTCAAGGACGTCGGCAACGCCGTCGTCGCCGCCCTGCGCAAACCCCTGCGGGCCGACCGCATCGCCCTGGCCGAACTGGAGAACGAACGGCTCGTCGTCACCGTCCTCGACCCGCCCGAACCCGAATCCTGGCCCGACCTGTGGCGCACCGAGTGGCGCACCGAGTGGCCCGACGCGCCGGTACGCGCGATGCCCACCCTCGCCGCCGCCCTGCGCGAGGGACGCGCCCGCATCTGGCCCGCCGGCTCCCCGCTGGAGCCCGCCCTCGCCGACGTCGGCCCCGGCGGCCTCGCCGTCCTGCCGCTGCCCGCCGGCGGCCGGATGGCCGGCGCCTGCCTGATCGGCTGGGACCAGCCGCACGAGTTCGGCCCCGACGAACGCGCCCTGCTCACCGCCTGCGCCGGCCTGACCGGCCAGGCCCTGGTGCGCGCCCACGCCTTCGACGCCGAACACGAACTCGTCGGCATGCTCCAGCGGACGCTTCTGCCGCGCCGTCTGCCCCGGCTGCCCGGCGCGGTCGCCGTGGCCCGCTACCTGCCCACGACCGCCGGCCTGGAAGTCGGCGGCGACTGGTACGACGTCATCCCGCTGGCCGACAACCACGTCGCCCTCGTCATCGGCGACGTCCAGGGCCACAACGCGGGCGCCGCCACCCTCATGGGCCAGATGCGCACCGCCCTGCGCGCCTACGCCGCCGAGGGCCACACCCCGGACGTCGTCGTCGCGCACGCCAACCGGCTGCTGCTGGACATGGAGACCGACCTCTTCGCCACCTGCTGCTACGTCGACGTCGACATGGAGCAGGGCACCGCCCTGTGCGTACGCGCCGGCCACCTCCAGCCCGTGCTGCGGCACCCGGACGGCTCCGCCGAGATCGTCCAGGCCGAGGGGGGACCGCCGCTGGGCGTGCTCGCCCAGGCCGAGTTCCCGATGACCCCGCTCCGGCTCCAGCCCGGCACGGTCCTCGCGCTCACCACCGACGGCCTGGTGGAGTCCGCCGACACCGACATGGACGAGGGCATGGACCGGCTCGCCCGCGGCCTCGCCGCCGCCGACCCCGGCCATCTCGGCCTCGTCGCCGACGCCCTGCTCACCGGGGCCCACCGCGGCGACGACGTCGCACTGCTGCTGACCCGCTACGACGGCATGGCCGTACGCCCGCTGCGCGAGAGCTGGACCGTGTGGCGGGTGCCGGAAGCCGTCCGGCACGCCCGCCGCTTCACCAAGCGCACCCTTCGCGTGTGGGGCGCGTCCCCCGACACCCTGGACGCGGCCCTCCTGATCGTCTCCGAACTGGTCACCAACGCCCTCGTGCACACGGAGGGTCAGGTTCGTCTCGAACTCAGCCGGGTCGGCGCCCGCCTCCGGCTCGCCGTCGCCGACGCCTCGCCACGCAGTCCCGTCAAGCCGACCAACATCGGCTGGGAGGCCACCGGCGGGCGCGGCATCCTCCTGGTGGAGGCGGTGTCGGCGACCTGGGGGACGGTCCCGGTCAGCGGCGGCAAACAGGTGTGGGCGGACCTGGTGCCGGACGCCTGAGGGGCGCACCCCGACGGTGCCCGGGTGCGGTGCGGCGACCCGCCACACGGGTAGCGGTCGGCGCCGGCGACGGCAGGTCGGAGCGGCCCGCTCGCGGACCGTGCCTAGGGTCGGGCGGTGTGGCACACACCTTCGATGAACTGGTGCAGAAACAGCGCGCGGCCGACGCGGCCCACGCCACCGTCGCGGACCTGCGGGAGGCCTACGGGCCCCCGGCGGAGCGGGGGATGACGGGCGCTCAGTCGGACCAGTACGAGACGGCCCTGCGCGCCTGGCGTGACCTGGCCCGCGACGTCCAGACCGCGGTGAGCGACTACGCCCGGGACACGGGCCAGCCCAGGGCCGAGATCGAGGCGGAGGTGGAGCGGGCGGCGGCACAGGCACAGGAGGGGCAGGAAGGCCGGGAGGGCTGGGAAGGCCGGGAGGGGTAGGTGGGGCAGGCGGGGGAGGAGGGCTGAAGGCCGAAGGGGCGGGTGGTGCGGGCGGGGTGGGGGCGGCAACCTGAAGGCCGGGGCGATGCCGACCCCCGTGCGGGCGGAGGCGAACGGACCCGCGGCGCGGGCCTGGTGCCGGGCAAGGTACAGATGCCCGTATGCACCTCCTCGTCACCGGCGCCGCCGGCTTCATCGGCTCCACCTACGTCGGCACGCTGCTGGCCGACACCGGCCCCGACGCCCCGCGCGTCACCGTGCTGGACAAGCTCACCTACGCCGGCACGCTCGCCAACCTCCCCCTCGGCCATCCCCGGCTGGACTTCGTGCACGGCGACATAGGCGACGCCGGCCTGGTCGACAAGCTGATGGCGGACGCCGACCAGGTGGTGCACTTCGCCGCCGAGTCGCACGTGGACCGGTCGATCGAGGGGGCCGGTGCCTTCGTTCTGACCAACGTGGCCGGCACACAGACTCTGCTGGACGCTGCGGTGCGGCACGGTGTCGGGCCGTTCGTGCACATCTCCACCGACGAGGTCTACGGCTCCGTCGCGTCCGGCTCCTGCCGGGAGACGCACCCGCCCGCGCCCAGTTCGCCGTACGCCGCCTCCAAGGCCGCCGCGGACCTGCTCGTCCTCGCCTGCCACCGCACCCACGGCCTGGACGTCCGCATCACCCGCTGCTCCAACAACTACGGCCCGCGCCAGTTCCCCGAGAAGGTGATCCCGCTCTTCGTCACCCGCCTCCTCGACGGCCTGAAGGTCCCCCTGTACGGCGACGGGCGCAACCTCCGAGACTGGCTGCACGTCGAGGACCACTGCCGGGGCATCGACCTTGTCCGCACAAAGGGGCGCCCCGGCGAGGTCTACAACATCGGCGGCGGCACCGAGTTGAGCAACAGGGAACTCACCGGACTGCTCCTGGAGGCATGCGGCGCCGGCTGGGACCGGGTCGAGTACGTCGCCGACCGCAAGGGCCACGACCTGCGTTACTCGGTGGACTGGGACAAGGCCCGTGACGAACTCGGCTACCGGCCGCGTCGTGACTTCGCGACCGGGCTGGCCGAGACGGTGGCCTGGTACCGGGACGGCCGCGAGAGCGGGTGGGGTCCTGGCCGCGGAGCGACGGCTGAGGCGGTGAGGCGGTGAGGCGGTGACGTGGTGAGGCGGTGGTGGGGCGGTCGGCGGGCCGCGCCCGGTCCCCCGCGCGAGAGGGACCGGGCCGGTCCGTCAGGCGTGGGTCTTGGCCAGGAGCTCCAGGATCTCCGCCGTCGTACCGGACTCACCGAGCCGCGGGAAGACCCGCTCGACGCTGTTGCGGTGCGCCTCCGCGTCGGCGTCGGCCATGGCGTCCGTGGCGAGGGTGACGTGGTAGCCGTGGGCGTAACCGTCACGGGCGGTGGACTCGACGCCGATGCTGGTGGCGATGCCGGTCAGCACGATCTGGGTGATGCCGCGGCGGCGCAGCTGGACGTCCAGGTCGGTGCCGAAGAAGGCACTCCAGTTGTGCTTGGTGACGTGGATGTCGCCGGGGTGGCCGGACAGCTCGTCGACGATGACGTCCCAGCCCTCCGGGAAGGAGAGCCCGCGGGCCTGGCGCTCGGTGCGGCCGGGCATGGCGTCGGCGCCGTCGGCGGCGAAGGAGACACGGACCAGGACCACGGGCAGGCCCTGGGCCCGGAAGGCGTCGGCGAGTTCAGCGCTGCGGGACACCACCTCCGGGCCCGTGTACGGCTGGGTGGGCATGCCCACGATGCCGTGCTGAAGGTCGATCACGACGAGGGCGGTACGGGGGTCGAGGGTGCTGACAGACATGGGTCGATCAGGCCTTTCGGGGGGTGAGCCGGCCGAGTGAACGGTCCGGGAGGGGCGTCGCCGGCGGCAGGGGGGAGCCGACGAGCGGGAATACGGCCGGGCGTTGCGGCCCGGCCGGTCGGCGCGGCGGGGGAGGGAACGCCGCGGTGGCGGCGAACGCGCCCGGCGCGCCGGGGTACTTGGGGATCCGCTACGGCCCCGGAGCCGTCGGCGTGATCAGGGGGCGGAGCAATCCGGCGGGGGAGGGGCGGGCGGTCCGCCCGGGATGTCCGGTGAGCCCCGGTGTCACGGCCGAGCGAGCCGTTCCATCAGCTCCAGCGCCGTGAGCACCGACCGCCGCTCCTCCTCGGTGAAGCGGTCCTGGAAGGCGCGCGCCAGCCACTCCTCGCGCAGCTGTCTGTTGCCCTCGACGCGGGCGCGGCCCGCGTCGGTGAGCGTGACCAGCTGGCGGCGGCCGTCGTCCGGGTCCGGGGCGCGGCGGATCAGGCCGTGCTGGTCGAGTGCGGCCAGCGTGGCCGCCATCGACTGCGGCCGTACGCCCTCCGCGGCGGCCAGGGCACTGGCCGTGGCCGCGCCGTGCTTGCCGACCAGGGAGAGCGCCGACTCCTGCGACGGCGTCAGATCCGCGTCCTGGGCGACCTCGCGGATACGGCGTCGCAGCCGGCTGAACACCACGCGCAGGTCGCGCGCGGCGAGCGCGGCGGAGTCAGAGATGTCAGCCATGCCGTGAGCGTAGAACCGTCAGGCGAAACTGTCCAGTCCAGACTGTTTAATGTTGGCTGACGATATCCGCCGTACGTCCATCCGCCCGTGCTTCCATCCGGCTGCCCCCGCTTCGCCCGCCTGAGGTCTGTGACCCGCGCCGCCCACGCGCGCCATTCCGTGCCGCCCGCCGACCGGCCCCCTGCTTCCCTACGCTGGTCGTGTGCGTCTGCTCCTGCTGTCCGACACTCATCTCCCGAAGCGTGCCAAGCGGCTCCCGGACCCGCTGCTCGCCGAACTCCCGCGCGCGGACGTCGTGTTCCACGCCGGTGACTGGGTCGACACCGCCACCCTCGACCTGCTGCAGAGCCGTAGCCGCCGCCTGATCGGCGTGTACGGCAACAACGACGGACCCGAGCTGCGCGCCCGGCTCCCCGAGGTGGCCTACGCCGAACTGGACGGCCTGCGCTTCGGCGTGGTGCACGAGACCGGCCCCGCCCAGGGCCGCGAGGCGCGCTGCGCGGCCCGATTCCCCGACCTGGACGTGCTGGTCTTCGGTCACAGCCACATCCCCTGGGACACCGTCGCCCCCGGCGGCCTGCGGCTGCTGAACCCCGGCTCCCCGACCGACCGCCGACGCCGGCCGTACTGCACCTACCTGACGGCGACCCTCGCCGACGGGGCGCTCACCGAGGTCGCCCTGAAATGCCTGCCCCAGCGGTAATGGGCCTGTGGCACGATACGGCGATGATCTCTGACGACCGGATACCCGACGTCGTACCCGCCGGCGCCATGGCCGACGTCGACCAGCCCGTGCTCGACCTGCCGGGGGGACTGGAACTGCGGCCGTGGCGGACCGGCGACGCCGACGCCGACGCGCTGCTCGCCGGCGGCCAGGACCCGGCGATCCGGCAGTGGAACCTCTTCTCCGTCGGCAGCCGTGACGAGGCCCGCGCCCGGATCGCGCGCATGCACGAGCGGTGGCGTGCGGAGACCGGCGCCGTATGGGCGATCGCCCGGCCCGGTGGGCCGCCCCTCGGGCTCACGGGACTGCACTCCGTCAAACTTGCGGAGGGCAACGCCGAGATCATGTACTGGGTGCTGCCCGAGGCGCGCGGCGGCGGCATCGTCGTCGAGGCGACCCGGCGGATCGGCCGATGGGCCCTGGACGACCTGGGCCTGCACCGGCTGCGGCTGTGCCACGCGGTCACCAACACGGCTTCCTGCCACGTCGCCGAGAAGCTCGGCTACGCCTTGGAGGGCACCATGCGGTCCTCGCTGCTGCACGCCGACGGCTGGCACGACGAGCACCTGCACGCGCTGGTGGGCGGGGAGGCCTGACCGGGCAGGCCTGACCGGACAGGCCGTACCGCCGCCACGCGCCGGGTTCACCGCCGTGGATGAATGGGCCCTCGCACCATGCTCAACGGCTCTCCGCTCCCGCCCCACCGCAGCGCGATGATCTCGCCGGCCACCGACACGGCCACCTCCTCCGGGGTACGGGCGCCGAGGTCCAGGCCGAGCGGGGCGCGCAGGCGGGTCAGTTCCGCGGCGGTCACGCCGGACTCGGTGAGCCGGCGGAGCCGCTCCTCGTGGGTGCGGCGGCTGCCCATCACGCCGATGTAGGCCGCCGGGCGGCGCACCGCCTCCCGCAGCACGGGCACGTCGAACTTGGCGTCGTGGGTGAGGACGCAGATCACCGTCCGCTCGTCGGTGTACGTGCCGCGCAGATAGCGGTGCGGCCAGTCCGCGACGACCTCGACGCCCTCCGGGAACCGGTGGGGCGCGGCGAACACCGGGCGGGCGTCGCACACCGTCACCCGGTAGCCGAGGAACTCACCCATACGGGCGAGGGCCGCCGCGTGGTCGATCGCGCCGAACACCAGCATGCGCGGCGGCGGGGCGAAGGACTGCAGGAAGACGGTGACGTCGTCCCCCAGGTCTTGGTTCCCCAGCTCTTGGTTCCCCAGGTCTTCGCGCCGCTCGGTTTCGGGCCGCTCACGTTCATGCCGCTGGCCTTCGCGCCGCTCACGTTCACGCTGCCGGCCTTCACGCTGCCGGCCTTCGCGTTGCTCGCCTTCACGCCGTTCGCCGTGCGGCCCGTAACGCCCGAGGCCGGTCGCGCCGAGGGCCAGTCCGCCGCGCGCGTCGGCGGCCACCGCCGCGTCCAGGCCCGGCGTGCCCAGCCCGCCGGAGGCCGTACCGTGCCACACGGCCAGGGTCGCCCCGCGCGGAGCCGGACCGTCCACCACGGTGGCCACGGTGACCGGATCGCCGGCCGCGACGGACGCGGCGACCGCCCCGAACGCGGGATCGCTCGCCGGTGTGACGGGCCGCACCAGTACGGTGATCTCGCCACCGCAGGGCAGTCCGACCGCGAAGGCGTCCTCGTCGCTGTAGCCGTATGTCTCCAGCCGGGCCTCACCGCTCGCGACGACCTCCTCGGCCAGCGCGAACACCGCGCCCTCGACGCAGCCCCCGGACACGCTCCCGACGACCTGGCCCTCCGGGCCGACGGCCATCGCCGCACCCGGTCCGAGCGGCGCGCTGCGGCTGACGGCGACGACCGTGGCGAGCCCGAACGGGACATGAGCGGCGTACCAGCGGTCCAGCACGGCGAGAATCTCACGCATCGTCCGCTCCTCGGCTCGCCTGTCGGGGCACCTCGTTGAACGTTAATCCGTTGGCACGGCCCGCGCCGTTCTGCTCCACTGCACCGGTCGGGTCCCCGGAGAAACCAGGAGCGATCATGCGCACACCGTTCATGTCCCCCCAGGAAGGAACCACCCACTCACTCGAGGACATGACGCAACGTGCACCTGACCAACCTCAACCTGGGCATCCTCGCGCACGTCGACGCGGGTAAGACCAGTCTCACCGAACGGCTGCTGCACACGGCCGGAGTAACCGACGAGATCGGCAGCGTCGACGACGGCAGCACCGTCACGGACACCCTCGCGCTGGAGCGGCAGCGCGGCATCACCATCAAGTCGGCGGTCGTGTCGTTCCCGCTCGACTCGGTCACCGTCAACCTCATCGACACCCCCGGTCACCCCGACTTCATCGCCGAGGTGGAGCGGGTGCTCGGCGTGCTGGACGGCGCCGTGCTGGTCGTCTCGGCCGTGGAGGGCGTCCAGGCGCAGACCCGGGTGCTGATGCGCACCCTGCGCCGGCTGCGCATCCCCACGCTGGTCTTCGTCAACAAGATCGACCGGCGTGGCGCCCGCGAGGAGGAGGTGCTCCGCGAGATCGCCGACCGGCTCGCCGTACCCCTCGTGCCGATGGGGGCGGCCACCGCCCTCGGCACCCGCGGCGCCCGTTTCGTCCCCGGGCTCGGACCGGCCGCGCTGGACGTCCTCACCGGCCACGACGACGCCCTGCTCACGGACTACGTGGACCGCGGTGGCCTGTCCGCCCGGCGGCTGCGCGCCGCTCTGACCCGGCAGACCCGCGCGGCCCAGGTCCATCCCGTGTACTTCGGCTCCGCCCTCACGGGAGCCGGCGTCACCGAACTGATCGACGGCATCGAACGGCTGCTGCCCACCGCCGACGGCGACCCCGACGCATCGCTCTCCGGCACGGTGTTCAAGGTCGAGCGGGGTCCTGCCGGGGAGAAGGTCGCCTACGCGCGCGTCTTCGCCGGAACCCTGCGGGTGCGGGACCGCGTTCCCTTCGGGGACGGCCGGGAGGAGGGCCGGATCACCGCGCTCGCCGTGTTCGACCAGGGCACCGACACCCGGCGGGACAGCGTGACCGCGGGCCGCATCGCCAAGGTGTGGGGCCTCGGCGGCATCCGGATCGGTGACCCGATCGGCGTGCCGGGACGGGCGTACGAGCACCACTTCGCGCCGCCCACCCTGGAGAGCGTCGTCGTCCCCGGCCCCGGCACCGACCGGCGCTCGCTGCACCTCGCGCTCACCCAGCTCGCCGAGCAGGACCCCCTCATCGGCGTCCGCCGCGACGAGCTGCGCGGGGAGACCTCCGTCTCCCTGTACGGCGAGGTGCAGAAGGAGGTCGTGCAGGCCACCCTCGCCGACGAGTACGGTCTCGGCGTCACCTTCCGGGAGACCACCACGCTGTGCGTCGAGCGACCGGTCGGCAGCGGGCAGGCGGTGGAGTTCGACAAGAAGGACCTCAATCCCTTCCTCGCCACCGTCGGCCTGCGCGTCGACCCCGCCCCGCCCGGCTCGGGCGTGGAGTTCCGTCTGGAGGTGGAGCTGGGCTCCATGCCGTACGCCTTCTTCAAGGCCGTCGAGGAGACCGTCCGCGCGACCCTCGGCCAAGGGCTGCACGGCTGGGAGGTCACCGGCTGCGCGGTCACCATGACCCACTCGGGCTACTCACCCCGGCAGAGCCACGCCCACCAGGGCTTCGACAAGAGCATGTCCAGCACGGGGTACGACTTCCGTAGCCTGACCCCGCTGGTCCTCGTCGAGGCGCTGCGCCGGGCGGGCACCCTGGTGCACGAGCCGATGCACCGCTTCTCCCTCCGGGCCCCCGCCGACACGCTGGGCGCGCTGCTGCCCGTGCTGGCCCGGCTGGGCGCGGTGCCGGAGACCACCGGCACGCACGGGCGCGCCTGTGTGCTGGAGGGCGTCGTCCCCGCCGCCCGCGTCCACGAACTGGGGCAGCGGCTGCCCGGACCGACCCGGGGCGAGGGCGAGGTGGAGACCGCCTTCGACCACTACGCGCCGGTCACCCGGGGCCCGGTCCCCGAGCGACCGCGCACGGACCACAACCCGCTGAACCGGAAGGAGTACCTGCTCAATGTGACGCGCAGGGTCGGGGACTGAGCCGCCGGGTCCGGGAGTGTGCCCCGCACTCCCGGGCCGCCCCACACTGCCGGGCCGCGCTGCGCGCCGACCGGGCCCGCGCCCGAAAGCCCGTTCGACGCCGTGGTCGCCGCCGCCGCTCGACGCGCGCGAGAGTGCCGGAGCTGGTCTGCTGGATCGGGGGTGTTCCCTACCCGTCCCTGTTCTCCGGAGAGACGCATGAGTACCTATCGAGTCGCGCAGGTGACCGCCCCCGGCGGCACGTTCGAGCTGGTCGAGCGGGAGGTGCCGCGGCCGGGTCACGGCCAGGTCAGGATCGCCGTGGAGGCGTGCGGGATCTGCCACAGCGACGCCTTCTTCGTGGACGGGGCGCTGCCGGGCGTGACGTTCCCGGAGGTGGCCGGGCACGAGATCGCCGGGCGTGTCGAGGAGCTGGGCGAGGGGGTGGAGGACCGGGGCTGGCAGGTCGGCGACCGGGTGGCGGTCGGCTGGTTCGGCGGCAGCTGCGGCTACTGCACGCCCTGCCGGGACGGCGACTTCGTCGTGTGCGTGCGGCTGAAGGTGCCGGGCTGGGCCTACGACGGCGGCTTCGCGGAGAAGGTGATCGTCCCGCAGGACGCGCTTGCCAGGATCCCCGAAGGGCTGTCGGCGAGTGATGCCGGGCCCATGGCCTGCGCGGGTGTGACCACGTTCAACGGACTGCGCCGCAGCGTCGCGCGGGCCGGGGACCTGGTCGCCGTGCTCGGTATCGGCGGCCTCGGGCACCTCGGGGTGCAGTACGCGGCCGCGATGGGCTTCGAGACCGTCGCGATCGCGCGCGGTCCCGAGAAGGCCGACTTCGCCAAGAAGCTCGGCGCCCATCACTACATCGACAGCACCTCCGGCACTTCCGTCGCCGAGGCGCTGCAGGCCCTCGGCGGCGCGAAGGTCGTCCTGGCCACGGCCGGCAACGCCGAGGCCATGTCGGGCGCGGTGGACGGCCTGGCCCCCCGAGGGCAGCTCGTGGTGATCGGCGTGACCCCCGAACCGATGAAGATCGCCCCGGCCCAGCTGATCCTGGCCGGCCGCGAGGTCACCGGTCATCCGTCCGGCACCGCGCAGGAGGTGCAGGACACCATGGAGTTCAGCGCCCTGCACGGTATCCGCCCCATGACCGAGACCGTGCCCCTGGACCAGGTCGGGCCCGCCTACCAGAAGATGCTCTCCGGAAACGCCCGCTTCCGGATGGTGCTCACCATGAGCTGAGCCGGGGCCTGTTCGTCTCCCTGACCAGGAAGGACCGCATCGCGCTGGCACGCTACGGCATCAGGGCGGTCTCGTTCGTGCTCCGGGAGCGGTCCCCGGCCCTGCTGGAGAAGGCACTTCTGGGGGCGGGCCTGGGCTTCGAGGACGAGGAGGGTCCGCGCGAGCTCATGGTGGACGTCTGCCTGCACCACGTCGTGGCCACGATGCTCGGTATGCGGCCGGAGGCGCTGTTCACGCGGGTCGCGGGACGTCTGCCGGGGACCGAGGGGGCGCGGATCATCCGCGAGTTCGGGCCTCGCGACGACGTCACTCCGGCGGCGTTCGCGTGGACCATGGCCGACACCCCTGACGGTCCCGACTTCTTCCGGGGCTGAACACCTCAGCCGGACCTGGGAGTTGCCCCGACCCCGAGCCGGCCACCAGAGGCTCGAAGCAGCCGTGCGTGACCAGGGTGACGTCGTGCCCGGCACGGCCGAGCCGGTGCCCCAGTCCGGTATAGGGGGCCACATCGCCGCGTGACCCCGCCGTCATGATCGCAACCCGCATGACGGCAAGTATGGCGGCGAAGAGGCTCGCCGGGGCCCAACGAACCGGCCCCGGCACCGACTTCACGCCGGTCCGCGCCCGCGAGCGCACCCGTGGGCGCCGGTCACACCCCGAGCTGCCGGGCGGCCGCGTCGACGGTCTGCTCCAGCAGCGTGGCGATCGTCATCGGGCCGACACCGCCCGGCACCGGAGTGATCAACGAGGCCCGCTCCACGGCCGAGTCGAAGTCGACGTCGCCGACGTTGCCCGCGTTGTAGCCGGCGTCGATCACGACGGCGCCCGGCTTGATGTCCTGCCCGCGGATGAGGCGCGGCCTGCCCACGGCGGCCACCACGATGTCCGCCTCGCGCACGGCCGCCGACAGGTCACGGGTGCGCGAGTGGCAGTACGTCACGGTCGCGTCGCGGGCCAGCAGCAGCATGCCCACCGGCTTGCCGAGGATCGCGCTGCGGCCCACCACCACGGCGCGCTTCCCGGCCGGGTCGACGCCGTACTCGTCCAGCAGGCGCAGGATGCCGCCGGGCGTGCAGGACACGAAGCCCGGCAGGCCGAAGCTCATGGTGGCGAACGACGCGAACGTGACGCCGTCGACGTCCTTCTCCGGGGCGATCGCCTCGAACGCGGCCCGCTCGTCGACGTGGTCGCCCACCGGATGCTGGAGCAGGATGCCGTGCACGGCCGGATCGGCCGACAACTTCCGCAGGGTGCCGACGAGTTCGGCGGTGGTAGTGGTGGCGGGCAGGGCAACGTGACGGGACTCGATGCCGGCCTTCCGGCAGCGGTTCTGCTTCATCCGGACGTAGGTGACGGACGCCGGGTCCTCACCGACCAGCACCGTCGCCAGACAGGGCGCGACGCCCGTCCTCGCGGTGAGATCCGCGGCCTTCGCCGCCGTCTCCTCGACGATGCGACGGGCGGCGGCGGTGCCGTCCATGAGACGGGCCTGGGTCACCTGGGTCATCTGCGCGCTCCTGAGCTGGTCGACGTTCATCGCCCAGGCGCGCGGCATCAACCACGGACCGCTCCCCGGTGGTACTCCACCTCAGCGCCAGTCACGGCCCGCGTACAGCGTAACCGAGGACGGGGACGGCACTGCGAGTGCGTACGGGGAACGGCCTTTCGGGCGGGTACGGGGAGGGTGGCCGGCGGGCGCGCCCACCGCCCGCCCCACTCCTCCCCACCGCATGGGTGCGTTCGCCGGGGCTGGTACCCCCTCACCGCAGCCTGGAGCGCCTCCGTCGCGAGGCGCCCGGCAGCGGAGGGTGCGCGCGTGCCGCGCGCACGAGTGAGCGGAGGAGCGCGGCCGAGGCCCGCAGGACCTGCGCGGACGGCGGCCCCGGCTGCGGAGAGTACGGCGTACCGCCCCGCCCGAGCGAGGTCCTGGCCGAGAAGGTCCAGGTCAGCCGGGAGGTGACCTGGACCCTCGTGGCCCGCCTGCCTAGCCCTCGTCCCATGCCTGGATCAGGATCTGCTCGCCGATCTTGCCGTCGCGCAGCGTGATCATCGACTCGGAGAGGACCTTGGTGCCGTCCGCGTACTCGCAGGACTCGGTGAACGCGGCGTGGGTGCCCTCGATGACGCACTCTTCCAGGTGGTGGGTCATGTCGCGGCTGTAGACCTCGTCGAGCATCTCGGCTATCTCGCCCCGGCCGCGCACGATCTTGGGATGGCTCGGCTGGGCGTTGTGGTCGATGATGCGGATCTCGGCGTCGTCCGCGTAGAGGGACAGCAGGTTGTTGCCGGTGTCCCCTTCGATGCCCCTGCGCAGTGTCTCGATGTCGAAGGTGGAGCCTGTCGCGGTGCCCATGATGACCTCCTTCGGGCGCCCGCGGCCCTGGGGGAGCGGATTGCACGGGCCCCACCTTCGAGGCTCCTCCGCCCCGGCGGTCACGGCAAGCGCAGGCGCCACCCTCCGCCTCACGAGTGAGCGCGGCCCGGCGCCCGTGTCCGGCCGGGGGGCGCCGCCGTTGCTGAAGACATGATCTCAACACGACGTATCGTCGCCGCCGTCGGTCTGGCCGTCGGCGTCACGGGCCTCGCCGCACCGCTGGCGAACGCGGCCGACGCGGGCACCACGAACCCCCAGCAGATCAACCCGATGACCACGCTGGACACGCTGGCCGTCAGCGACATCCCCGCCGAACACCGCGCCGAGGTCCCGCGCGTCACCGACCAGATGCGTTCGCTGAACGACCTCGGCAGCGGACTGAACCGGCTCAACGAGCTGCACCAGCTCACCGACCTCGCCGCGCCCGTGACCGGTCTGCTCCCCGCGGTCGAGGCCTGACCCGGCACGCGGACCCGAGGGCCGTCCCCGCCCGGGGGCGGCCCTCGGCGCTGCCGGAAAGATCCACTGCCGTCGACGTGTCCGTGCCGCGACCCGTCCGGCGCGCGTAGGGTCGGCACCGCAGGTGATTCTTCTACGCAGAGGGGCCAGGTCATGGCGCAGGAAGTACGCGGCGTTGTCGCACCGGGGAAGGACGAGCCGGTACGGGTCGAGACGATCGTGATCCCGGATCCCGGGCCCGGGGAAGCCGTCGTGCAGATCCAGGCCTGCGGTGTCTGTCACACCGACCTGCACTACAAAGAGGGGGGAATCACCGACGAGTTCCCCTTCCTGCTCGGCCATGAGGCGGCCGGTGTCGTGGAGTCGGTCGGCGAGGGCGTCACCGATGTGGCGCCGGGTGACTTCGTCGTCCTCAACTGGCGTGCGGTGTGCGGCAACTGCCGTGCCTGTCTGCGGGGCCGCCCCTGGTACTGCTTCAACACCCACAATGCGAAGCAGAAGATGACCCTCGCCTCCACCGGGCAGGAACTCACCCCGGCCCTCGGGATCGGGGCGTTCGCCGAGAAGACGCTCGTCGCGGCCGGACAGTGCACGAAGGTGGACCCGGCCGTCTCCCCGGCCGTGGCCGGCCTGCTTGGCTGCGGTGTGATGGCCGGCCTCGGCGCGGCGATCAACACCGGCAACGTGGGCCGCGGCGACTCCGTCGCCGTCATCGGCTGCGGCGGTGTCGGGGACGCGGCCATCGCGGGGGCGAACCTCGCCGGCGCCGCGAAGATCATCGCTGTCGACATCGACGACCGGAAGCTGGAGAAGGCGCGCGCCCTGGGCGCCACCCACACCGTCAACTCCCGTGAGACCGACCCGGTCGAGGCGATCCGCGAGCTGACCGGCGGCTTCGGCGCCGACGTGGTGATCGACGCGGTCGGCCGCCCCGAGACGTACAAGCAGGCCTTCTACGCCCGCGACCTGGCCGGCACCGTCGTCCTCGTCGGCGTCCCCACCCCCGAGATGAAGCTCGAACTGCCGCTGCTGGACGTGTTCGGACGCGGCGGCGCCCTCAAGTCCTCCTGGTACGGCGACTGTCTGCCCTCGCGGGACTTCCCCATGCTCATCGACCTGCACCTGCAGGGCCGCCTGCCGCTCGACGCGTTCGTCTCCGAGACCATCGACATCAACGAGGTCGAGGCGGCGTTCGAGCGGATGCGGCAGGGCGACGTGCTCCGTTCGGTGGTGGTGCTGTGATGACCGCGCGCATCGAACGCCTCGTCACCTCCGGCCAGTTCACCCTCGACGGCGGTACCTGGGACGTCGACAACAACGTGTGGATCGTCGGCGACGACCACGAGGTGATCGTCATCGACGCCGCCCACGACGCCGAGGCCATCCTTCGCGCCGTGGGCGACCGCCGGGTCACCGCGATCGTGTGCACCCACGCCCACAACGACCACATCGACGCGGCCCCCGCCCTCGCCGACCTCACCGGCGCCACCATCTGGCTCCACCCCGACGACCTGCCGCTGTGGAAGCAGACCCACCCCGACCGCGACCCCGACGCCCATCTCGTCGACGGCCTGGTCCTCGAGGCCGCCGGCGCCGACCTGACCGTCCTGCACACCCCCGGGCACGCGCCCGGCGCGGTCTGCCTGTACGACCCCGGGCTCGGCGTCGTCTTCACCGGCGACACCCTCTTCCAGGGCGGCCCGGGCGCCACAGGACGGTCGTACTCGCACTTCCCGACGATCATCGACTCCGTCCGCGACCGGCTCCTCGACCTCCCCCCGGAGACCAAGGTGCTCACCGGCCACGGCGACTCCACGACCATCGGCGCCGAGGCTCCCCACCTGCAGGAATGGATCGACCGGGGGCACTGACCCGGAAGACCGGCACGAGAAGTCCGGCACAAGAAGACCGGCACAGAAGCCGGCGAAAAGGCGACAGGAGATGTCCGGCTTTCCCGTGAGAGTGGTCCGCGACAGGAGTCGTACCGCACAGGAGGCCGGACATGTCAGGACCGCTGCAGGGCAAGGTGGCGCTGGTCGCCGGAGGGACCCGGGGTGCCGGACGGGGCATCGCCGTGGAACTCGGCGCGGCCGGCGCCACCGTCTACGTGACCGGCCGCAGCACCCGCGCCCACCGCTCCGAGTACGACCGTCCGGAGACCATCGAGGACACCGCCGACCTCGTCACCCAGGCCGGCGGCCACGGCATCGCGGTGCCCGTCGACCATCTGGACAAGCCCGCCGTACGGGCCCTCGTGGACCGCATCGCGGAGGAGCAGGATCGCCTGGACGTCCTCGTCAACGACATCTGGGGCGGCGAGAAGCTCTTCGAGTGGGACGCGCCCGTGTGGGAGCACGACCTCGACAACGGGCTCCGGCTGCTCCGGCTCGCCGTCGAGACGCACGCCGTCACCAGCCACTTCGCACTGCCGCTCCTGCTGCGCCGGCCCGGCGGCCTGGTGGTGGAGGTCACCGACGGCACCGCCGACTACAACCGCGACACCTACCGCGTGAACCTCTTCTACGACCTGGCCAAGGCGTCCGTGCTGCGCATGGCCTTCGCGCTCGGCCACGAACTCGGCCCGCGCGGCGCGACCGCGGTCGCGCTGACCCCCGGCTGGCTGCGCTCCGAGATCATGCTCGACACCTTCGGCGTCCGCGAGGACAACTGGCGCGACGCCCTCGACCAGGTCCCGCACTTCGCCATCTCCGAGTCCCCGCGCTTCGTCGGCCGCGCCGTCGCCGCTCTCGCCGCCGACCCCGGCGTGGCCCGCTTCAACGGGCAGTCCCTGTCCAGCGCCGGACTCTCCCAGGTGTACGGCTTCACCGACCTCGACGGCAGCCGGCCCGACGCCTGGCGGTACCTGACCGAGGTGCAGGACACGGGCAAGCCGGCCGACGTGACCGGCTACCGGTGACTCACAGCCGCGGCAGCGGCCGGCGCGCCGAGTGACCGGGCGGCAGCGCGAGATCCTCCCGCACGGCCGCGTAGTAGCTCGCGCGGCCGGCGCGCTGCCGCTCCAACAGGGCCTGCCAGGGCGCGGGTTCGCGCCGCTCCTCCCGCACGAACCGTTCCATGTCCATGACCACGACGACCCATTCGCGGGCCTTCTCCACGACCGCCTGGCTGCCCAGCAGCAACAGGGTCTCCACGGACGGATCCCTGGCGACGGCCGCCTCGGCCAGCAGAGGATCCGCCTCCGCGGGCGGCAGCGGGTGCGGAGGCGGGTCATTGCCGAAGTGGGCGGCCGTCCGGTACGTCAGCGTGACCGACTGCTTCAGCGTGCGCGCGTAGTCGGCGTACACCCTGAGCCGCCGCTCCTCCCAACGCGCCGCCTGCTCGCGCCGGAAGCGGACCTGATCGCCCCGGACCACGGCCAGATACGAACCGAGCGCGCCGATCACGACACCGATGAGGGCCGGAAGTTGCTGCAGGAACGCGGACATGTGCGCACGCTGTCTGTCGCGTTGATCGTCCGGGCCGTACGGTCACTGCCATGACCGGACTCGAACGCTTCGCAGGCCACGGAGTTCTCGTCACGGGCGCGGCCCGCGGCATCGGCGCCGCCGTCGCCCGGCGGCTCGCGGAAGAGGGGGCGCGGGTCCTCGTCACCGACCAGGACGCCCCCGAGGCGGACCGCACGGCCGCCGCCCTGCGGCAACAGGGCCTCACCGTCGAGGCGTTGGCGTGCGACGTCGCCGACCGGGCATCCGTCGAGGCGGCCGTCGCGCACGCCGTGACGGCCTTCGGCTCGCTCGACGTGCTGGTCAACTGCGCCGCCCACTGCACCCCGGACGTGCCGCTCTTCGAGGACGACCCCGACGAGGCCTGGGCCCGTGACCTCGACATCACCCTCACCGGCACCTACCGCTGCTGCCGCGCCGCCCTGCCGCACCTCGCCGCCCGCGGACGCGGTGCCATCGTCAGCATCGGCTCGGTCAACGGACTCCAGGACTACGGCAATCACGCCTACAGTGCCGCCAAGGCAGGCCTCGGCTCCCTCACCAGGACCCTCGCCGGGCACGCGGCCGCCCGCGGCGTCCGGGTCAACCTCGTCGCTCCGGGTACCGTCCGCACCTCGGCCTGGGAGGGGCGCGACGGCGAAGTCGAGGCCGTCCGCGCGCTGTACCCGCTCGGTCGGGTCGGTGAACCGCAGGACATCGCGGCCGCCGTGGCCTTCCTCGCCTCCCGTGACGCCGCCTGGATCACCGGGACCACGCTCGTGGTCGACGGCGGACTCACCGCCGTGCACACCGGTTTCCACGCCGCGCTCCGCCAAGCCTGAACCGTCAGGACGTGTGCGCCTTCAGCGCTTCCAGCACGCGCCGCGTATCGTCAGCCGTCGTACGCCAGTTGCTGAACGCCGCGCGCAGCGCCGGCACCCCGCCGTACACCGTCGGCGTGAGGAACGCCTCGCCGGACTCGGCGACCGCCCGCGCCAGCGCGTCGACCCGCTCCACGGACGGACTCTCCCCGGCGAGCGTGAAGCAGACGACGTCGCCGGCCGGCACGGGCTGACCGTCCTCGCCGACGAGACGATGCGCGACCTGGACCTCAGAACACCGCCCGGCACCGAACCCCACCTCGCCGGAGCCCGGGTGATCCAGATCGGCTCCGCGAGCAAGACCCTGTGGAGCGGCCTCCGGGTCGGCTGGATCAGGGCGGGCGCGGACCTCGTACGAGAACTGTGCCGCAACCCCCTCCAGGCCCAGCTCTCCCCGCCCCCGCTGGAGCAGCTGGTCGCCACCGAACTCCTCGGGGCACCCCTCCCGGACCTCCTCGCCGACCGCCGCGACCGCCTGCGCGCCCAGCGCGACCACCTCGCGGCGCTGCTGACCGGGGCCGGATGGACGTGCACCGTCCCGGACGGCGGACTGACCCTCTGGTCGCGCCTGCCCGACGGCATCGACGCCACCGCCCTCGCGGCGCACGCCGCCGCCCTCGGCCTCGCGGTCACCCCGGGCCCGTACTTCGCCGCCGACCGCACCACCCTCACCCACCACCTGCGGCTGCCGTTCACGGCGACGTGCGACGTGCTGACACGGGCGGTGGGGCTGCTGGGGGAGGCGGCGAAGTTCACCGTTTCGTCACAACCCGGCCGGAACGACAACTGCCGGGGGCGTGAACAGGTCTAGTAGGCGGAAGTAGCGCATACCGCGCACGGGCGCCCGGGAGGATCTGGGCAAAAGGGGAGAAGGGGAAGAGGGAGACATGGGGGACATACGTCGACGAGGCGTCGTCGCGCTCGGTGTCGCCGGGCTGGTGGCGCCGCTCACGCTCGCGCTCGGCGCGGCACCGGCCCAGGCCGCGAGCTGCACCACGCAGGCGGGGCCGTACCAGAAGCAGGTGGAGAAGTTCCTGGGCCGTCCGGTCGACGGCAAGCAGTCCACCGCCGACTGCAACGCCATACGGTCTTTCCAGAACAAGCACGGCATCACGCCCGCCATCGGCTACGCGGGCTCCGTCACCTGGGGCGTGATGGACCTCATGAACAAGCAGAAGGCCGTCGGGAAGAACCCCAACAAGGACGGCAAGTGCCCGGTGAACAAGGGCCGCATCGCCTGCGTGAACCTCACGCTCCAGCTGAGCTGGATCCAGGACGGCCGCAGGCTCGTGCACGGGCCCGTGCCGGTGCGCACCGGACGGAACGGCTACGAGACGCGCACCGGGCTGAAGAAGATCTACTGGCGGGACATCGACCACGTCTCGAGCATCTACAACGTGCCGATGCCGTACAGCCAGTTCTTCGACGGCGGCCAGGCCTTCCACTCGGTGAACCTCAGCATGTGGAACCCGCCGGGCTCCCACGGCTGCGTCAACATGACCCCGAAGGAGGCCAAGGCGTACTGGTCGCTGCTGAAGAAGGGTGACGACGTCTTCGTCTACGGCCGCAAGCCGGGCACCTGAGCGCATGGCCGACGGACGGCGGGCCGGCGGGCGCGGAGCTGAACTGCCGCGCCCGCGGACCCCATTGACGTGATGAGCGACACGGTCCGAAATGTCCGGATCAGGGGTACTTACTCACAACGCCTTCACCCCGGTCGGCATATGCTTCACAGCATGTCCACCACTGTTGAAGCCGCCTCCGAGCGATCGGCCGCGGAGGTCAACGAGGAGATCCGGGCCCTGTGGCTCCGGTCGGGCGGGACACTGACCACGGAGCAGCGCGCGGAGTACCAGCGCCTCGTGTTGGAGTGGGCCGAGGCGGCCCCCGAGTAGCACCGGGGTGGTCCCGGGCGACCGCTGTCGCGGCCTCCCGGACGACCTTGGAGCCACCTTTCGTCGGCCCCGCCCGCGATGCCCCCGCTCAGCCCCAGGTCGCCGAGTAGTACCGCCGGTAGGCCCGGCGATCCTGCTCCGCCCGGATGAACCGGGTCGCGACCAGGAGGATCAGGCTGCCCGCGATGACCAGCAGCCCGGGGCCGATGGCCCGGGCGTCAGTGAGCCGTGCCAGCAGGGTCTGGCCCTCGGTCGTGCCCGTGACCGGCGCCGAGGAGCCGGGAGAGGCCGCGTTCGGCGTCATCGCGCCCTGGCCGGCGGCCGTGGCCGAGGGCGCCGGGGAGGCGCTCTGGGTGCCGGCGGCGTTCGCCGCGGAGACCAGCAGGCGCACGTTCAGCGCCGCCAGCGCCTTGGTCACCGGCTGGAAGAACGTCGTTCCGCCCGTCTTGCAGTCGCCGTTGCCGCCCGAGGTGACACCGAGCGCGACGCCCTCGGAGAAGAGCGGGCCGCCGCTGTCGCCCGGCTCGGCGCACACATTGGTCTGGATGAGCCCGGTGACCGCGCCCTCGGGGTAGTTCACGGTCGCGTTCAGCGCGGTCACCTGGCCGTCGTGCAGCCCGCTGGTGCTGCCGCTGCGGAACACCCGCTGCCCCACCGACGGATCGGCCACCCCGGTGATCCTGACGCCCTTGCCGCCGCCGATCGAGACCACGTCGGCGCCCTCGCCGGCCGAGCCGGAGTCGTACTGGACGAGGGAGAAGTCGTTGCCGGGGAAGGTGCTGCGGACCGTGCTGCCCAGCTTCTGGTCGCCCTGGCTGTCGGCGAACCAGATGGATCCGGACGGACCGCAGTGGCCCGCGGTGAGGATGAAGTCCCGCTGTCCGTCACTGACGTTGAAGCCCGCCGAGCAGCGGCCGCCGGTGGACAGCAAGGGCAGCGCCCCGTTCAGCCGGGTGGTGAAGGCACCCTTGGTGCGCTCCATGTGCACGAAACCACCGATGCCCGAAGCGACTTGGGACAGGCGCGACCAGTCGCCGGCCGACACCGTGCGGTCCGCCTGCACCACGACCTGGTTGGTCCGGTAGTCCACCATCCACGCCGTGCCCGCCACGCGCGGCGCCGAACCCAGCGTGGCGGTGGCCGACTTCAGCTCGTCCATGCTGTGCCGTACGACCTTCGGCACGGCCCCGGCGCCGCGCACCTCCCGCGCGGCAGCCGCGTCGGTCACCGCGACGACCGGGCGTCCGTCGGCGCCGATCCAACTGCCCGCGGTCCGTGTCGTGCCCAGCCTCGCGGCCAGCGCGGCACCCGCGTCACCGGCCTTGCCGGCCGAACCGGCGGCGGTCGTCCCGGCGGCGGCGGCCGACGTGGCGGGAGGCTCGCTCGCCATGGCCGCCTGGGCGACCATCGCACCCCCCAGAAGAACTCCGCCGACCGCCGCCAGCCGTGTCACCCGCCGGACGACCCGTCGTCGTGCGTGCCTCATGCATGGCTCCCGAACCCCGAACGCGCGATGCCCGTCCGGCACCGCGGGGCCCTCCGGTCGTCGAGCGCCCGGCCTTGAGTACGTGCCCCGGGCCCAGGGTGTTCACCGGCGCCCGGGGCGTTCACCAGGCCGAGGTGTCCGGCGGCGTCAGTTCTTGCGCGCGACCCCGCCGAACATCGCGACCTCCTCCGGCTCGGCCCCGTTGGTGTGCTCCGGGCGCCAGCGCGAGCAGGACACCACGCCCGGCTCCAGCAGCTCCAGGCCTTCGAAGAACCGGGTCACGTCCTCGGGCGTGCGCTGGGTCAGCTTCGGAGTGCCGTGCTCGTTCCAGAACTTGACCGCCTCGTCCACGTCCGGCATCGACGGGCTGGTGATGGTGTGGGACAGCACCAGATGGCTGCCGGACGGCAGCCGGTCCGTCAACTGCCGCACCAGGCCGTACGGGTCCTCCTCGTCACCGATGAAGATGGTCACGCCGAGCAGCATCAGCGCCACCGGCTCGCTGAAGTCCAGTGTCTTCGCGGCGTGTTCGAAGATCGCGTCGACGTTGCGCAGGTCCTCGTCCAGATAGTCGGTACGTCCCTCGGGCGTGCTGGTGAGCAGGGCGCGGGCGTGCGCGAGGACGAGCGGGTCGTTGTCGACGTACACGATCCGGGTGTCCGGCGCGACGCGCTGGGCCACCTCGTGCGTGTTGTCGGCGGTCGGCAGCCCGGTGCCGATGTCCAGGAACTGCCGGATGCCCACCTCGCCGACCAGATGACGGACGGCCCGGCCGAGGAACAGGCGGTCGGCGCGCGCGTACTCGCCGATGCCCGGGTGCAGTTGGCGGATCTGGTCACCGGCCGCGCGGTCGACCTCGTAGTTGTCCTTGCCACCGAGCCAGTAGTTCCAGATCCGGGCGGTGTGCGGCTGGCTGGTGTTGATGCGGGCGCGCAGCGACGAGGCGACGTCGTTGGTGGTGGCCGGGTTGTCGGTCACGTGGTCAGCTCCTGGATACCGGGTGAGAGGTACACCGTTCATCCGGCAATCTAGACGCCCGAGTTGATCTCCGCCGCTGGTCCGCGGTATTCCGTCGCCCCGAGACGGGAAGCGCCGGGTGCGACGCGCCGGATCGGGCGCGGATGGAGAGCGGATGGGCCAGGGAGAGACCGGTGAGAGGCCGGGGAAAGGCCGGGGGGAGGCTGGGGAGTGTCCGCGGACGGGCCTCCCGGCCGTGGGCCAAGAGGCCGCCGCCCGCGCCACGCCCACCGGGCCCGCCCCGTTCCCGGGCACGCCACGGGCGCCTATCTTGAGCCCCATGACCCGCATCCCGCACGACGCATCCGGCGCCCCCGACCCGCTGCGCGCGCTCGGCCTCGATCGGCTGCGCCGTCGTACGAGCATGAAATGGCGCACCTATCCCGAGGACGTGCTGCCCCTGTGGGTGGCCGAGATGGACGTGCCGATCGCCGAACCGGTCGTCCGCGCCGTCACCGACGCGCTCGCGCTCGGCGACACGGGCTACCCGGCGGGCACCGCCTACGCCGAGGCGCTGGCCGGCTTCGCCGCCAAGCGCTGGGACTGGGACGGCATCGCCGTCGAGCGCACCGCGCTCGTGCCGGACGTCATGCTCGGCGTGGTCGAGATGCTGAAGCTGGTCACCGGACCGGGCGACCCGGTGATCGTCAACTCGCCCGTGTACCCGCCGTTCTACCAGTTCGTCACGCACATGGACCGGCGCGTGGTGGAGGCCCCGCTCGGGGCCGGACTGCGCATCGACCTCGGCGTGCTGGAGGACGCGTTCCGCGCCACGACCGCCGGCGGTGACCGCGCCGCGTTCCTGCTGTGCAGCCCGCACAACCCCACCGGCACCGTGCACATCGCCGCCGAACTGGCCGCCGTCGCCGACCTCGCCGAGCGGTACGGCGTCCGTGTGGTCGCCGACGAGGTCCACGCCCCGCTGGTCTCCCCGGACGTCACCTTCGTGCCGTATCTGAGCGTGCCCGGCGCCCAGCGCGGCCTGTCGCTGATGTCCGCCTCCAAGGGCTGGAACCTGCCCGGACTCAAGGCCGCGCTCGCCCTCGCCGCCCCCGGTGCCGCCGCCGACCTCGACCGGATGCCCGAGGAGGTCAGCCACGGCCCCAGCCACCTCGGCGTCCTCGCCCACACCGCCGCCCTGAACGACGCCACCGACTGGCTGGACGCGCTGCTCCCCGGCCTCGACGCCAACCGGCGCCTGCTCACCGCCCTGCTCGCCGAGCACCTGCCGGCCGTCCGCGTCCACCCCGGCCAGGGCACCTACCTCGCCTGGCTCGACTGCCGTGCCCTCGGCCTCGGCGACGACCCCGCACAGGTCTTCCTCGACCGCGGCCGGGTCGCCCTCAGCTCCGGAATCCCCTTCGGCACCGGCGGCGCCGGGCACGCGCGCCTCAACCTGGGGACCTCACCGGAGATCCTGGCCGAAGCGGTACGGCGTATGGCGGCGGCCGTGGCCTGACGTCCTCCTAGACTGCGCACATGGACGAGACGCTCGTTGCCCGGCTCGGCGCCGGCAAGTACCTGCTGGTCACCAGCTTTCGCAAGGACGGCACGCCCGTCTCCACTCCGGTGTGGGTGGTGCCGGACGGCGACACCCTCGGTGTGTGGACGGCCGCCGACAGCTGGAAGGTGAAGCGGATCCGCCGCCGCGCCGACGTCCTGGCCGGCCCCTGTGACCTTCGCGGCAACCCCACCGGCGACCAGGCCCCCGCCACCGCCGAGATCGCCGACGCGGCCACCACCGCACGCTACCGGGGCCTCATCGCCCGCAAGTACGGCATCGTCGGCCGCCTCACCCTGCTCGGCAGCAGGCTGCGACGCGGCCTGGACGGCACGGTGGGGATCACGGTGACGATGAACCCGTGAGGTGCGGGGCGCCGGGTGCACCGCGTATGCGGGTCAGCTGCCGGTGTCCAGCCGGCGGGCGAGGTCATGGGCGGTGGCGCTGGTGAGGTCACCGACGAAGGGCCCGGCGATCTCGAGACGGCCGCCGGTGATCGAGGAGGTCACCAGGGGGTTGCCCCGGAGCTTGCCGTCGATGACGATCGCGAACTCGTTGCGCGGGGACGGGGCCGCGGCGATGGAGCCGGTGAGGGCGGCGAAACGGCTCCGGTCGGCGGAGTCGAGGGTCACGTCGACGCGCCAGGTGCCGTCGGTGCTGCTCCTGGCCGCCTTCGCGGAGGCGACATGGACGTCCGTCATGCCCCTGGCCCGGTCGGCGTGGATGCAGAACGCCTGGTGGGTCGCGCTCGCGTGGACGGTGTAACCGCCGCTGCCATGGGTGCAGGTGCGCTCCCTGGACGAGGTGACCGGCAGGATGGACAGGGCCGCCTTCCCGGTGTTCCCCGTGACCCCTGCGGCCGGCCGAACCACGTGCGCGTGCCCGGTCGCGCCGTCCGCGACGGTGACCCAGGCGGTGGCGACCACAGCGGCGACGGCTACGCCGACCCCGGCGCGGGCCAGGCGCTGCCGCCGCCGGGCGGCCTCCAGCGCGCCGTCGGCCAGGCCGACCAGATGGCGACCGGCGGACTTGCCACCGCTGTCCTGGACATGGGCGTGCAAGGCATCGCGGAGCAACGTTTCGTGCAGCGGGTGTTCGGTCGAGTCGTTCATACGACGACGCTCCTTCCGGAGGCGGTGGAGGAGGCGGTGGAGGAGGCGGCGGCGGTGGAGGAGGGGTCGGCCGACGGCCCTGCCTCGGCCAACGTGGCGCGGAGGGAGGCGAGGGCCTTGTGGGTCTGGCTGCGGACCGTCCCCTGGGCGACGCCCAGAATCGCGGCGATCTCGGTGTCCGGCCGGTCCTCGAAGTAGCGCAGCACGATCACCGCGCGCTGGCGCTTGGGCAGCCGTCGCAGCGCGGCCATGATGTCCTGCCGCTGGACCACGGTGTCGGCCAAGTCGGCGACCTGCGTGGACCGATGGTCGGGCAGGGTGTCGGTGACCGTCTCCCGTCCCCAGCTGAGCAGTCGGAAGCGGTCCACCTGGGCGTGGTAGATCGCCCGGCGCACATAGATCTCCGGCTGCTGCCGGTCGCGCAGCCGCGACCAACGCCGAGCGGTGGAGGCGAGCGCGGTCTGGAGCAGATCGCGGCCCTGTTCCCAGTCCCCGGTCAGCAGGTAGGCCGTGTGCAGCAGCGATCTCGACCGCGCCGCCACGAACTCGCGGAACTGGCGTTCCTCGTCGGCGTTCAATGTGCCCTCCCTCTTTCCCCCGTAAAGACGGGTACGGAAGAGGGTTCGACTGCCTTGCCGGTCAGACTTTCTCGGCCCCGAGCCTGTCGGGCTCCTCGCGCGGAGCGCCGTGGCGGTTCACGCGGCCCTGCCGCGCGAGCCGAGCCGTGCGGCCGACTTCACGCCGAGGCCGGGCTGTTCGGCCGCGACCGGCACCGCACTGGCCCGGTGGTGGTACATCCGCCGGCCCGACTCCTCGTCGCGCACCCGCCACAGGGAGCTCCGCCGGGCGCGCCGGCCCTCCAGCCCGGCCTCGTACGTCAGGTGCGTCAGGCCCGCGGCCAGGACGACGCCCGTGACGGCCGAGGCTTCGTACCGGGGGCCCTGGTGCGAGCTGCCCGCCGTCAGGTCCAGGCGCGGTACGGCTCGTCGAGCAGCTGGAAGACGGGCTCGCCGCGGACCGGATCCTTGGCCGTGGAGATGCGGACGCGGTCGCCGCTGTGGATGCCGATGGGCGGGCCCATGACGCGGCCGCGCACGACGAAGCCCTCGCTCATCTCGATCAGCGACACGTTGCGCGCCGCCGGTGTGTTGCGGTGCACCACGGTGGAGTGGCGGACGGTGCCCGTGCCCTCGCTGCGCTCCGTGCGCAACTCGCTGCCCTGGCACACCGGACACAGCAGCCGGTGGAACATCGCGGTCCCGCACCAGGTGCAGCGCTGGAAGAGGATGGCGTCCTTGGAGTCCGCGGACACGGGGTCGAGGACATCCGTCCCGGAACCGGCCGCCGGATACGAGTCGCTTGCTGAGTGGTGATGCACGCTGGTCAACTCCCTGCGCTCGGCCGGTGTCCCGCATGCGGGCGGGAACCCCGCACGCGTGTGCGCGGTCGCGGTGCCACCGTGCACGCCGACAGCGTATGGCACTGAGTGTCACTCGTAAAGGCACTCCGTACCCCAATATCCGTGGAGTCCCGGAGCAGGGACGGTCTGCCCCGGCAGGGTTCAGGCGCGGCCCAGCGCGGTCTCGAACTCCTGCACCACGCGCCACAGCGGGGCGTCGCGCCGCGAGACGAGCACGACCACGTCGTCCGGGTGCTCGCCCCGGGCGCCGGTGCGGACCGGCCGGCCGAACGCGGTCTGGACGTACGCCAGTGCGTGGTCCACGGCGGTCCCCGCGTCGCCCTCCCCGTCCGAACGCAGCCACGAGCGCAGGGCGTTGTTGTGCGCGGCGACGACCGCGGACGCGACGACGTCCGCGTGCAGCGTCCCGTCGGGCCGGCCGGCGAACCGCTCCCTCAGGTACTCGGCGAGCGCGCGCTCGTAGCGCCACACCACCGACAACTCGTAGGCGCGCAGCCCCGGGACGCGCCTCGTGAGCCGGTAACGCTGCACCGAGAAGGTCGGGTTCTCCGCGTACATCCGCAGCACCAGCCGGGCCGCGTCGCACACGCGCCGCACCGGATCGTCCGCCTCGGCGCCCGCGTTCAGGAACGCGGTCATGTCGGCGAGGCAGCGTTCGTGGTCGGGGAAGACCACGTCCTCCTTCGAGGGGAAGTAGCGGAAGAACGAGCGCCGTCCGACCCCGGCCAGCGCCACGATGTCGTCCACCGTGGTCTGCTCGTACCCGCGTTCCAGGAAGAGCCGGAAGGCCGCCGCGACCAGGGCGTCCCGCATCGGCGGCTTCGCGGCCGGCGCCGCGCTGCTGGAGCTCATGACCGGGAACGTAGCACCGAAGGCGGTCTCATGGCACTCAGTGCAATGTGGGGATTCCCGGGGAGGAACTGAGTGCTGCCGGACCGGACCAAAGCCGTGGTCAAACTGTCCCTACGCTGCGAAGTAACCTTTCTCCACAGTTGCCGCCGTCAGTCCGCACGAGGAGATCCGCATGCCCGCCGCGCGCCCCCGCCTGCTCTACGTCACCGATCTGGCGTACCCGGCCCGCGGACGCCGTTACGGCGACGAGGACGTCTTCCTCACCTCCCGGCTGCGCGCCCACTTCGACCTCGCCCTGTGTCATCCCCTGGACGCCGCCGCGCTCATGGACGGCTACGACGCCGTGGTCGTCCGCAACAGCGGGCCCGTCCTCGGCTACCAGCAGGAGTACGACGCCTTCCGCGCACGCGCGCTGGGCGACGGGGTCCGGGTGTACAACCCGCTCACCGGCAAGGCGGACATGGCCGGCAAGCAGTACCTGCTCGACCTGACCACGGCCGGCTTCCCGGTCATCCCGACGGTCGACCGCGCCGAGGAGCTGCACCGGCTGCCCGCGGCCGAACACTACGTGGTCAAGCCCAAGTTCGGCGCCGACTCCCTCGGCCTGCGCGTCCTGCCCGCCGGCCGGATCGCCGACGCGCCCCGCGCCGACGGCGGCCTCCTCGTCCAGCCCTGCGTCGACTTCGCCTACGAGGTGTCCTTCTACTTCGTCGACGACGACTTCCAGTACGCCCTGCACGCCCCCGACCCCGAGCGCCGCTGGGAGCTGAAGCCGTACCCGGCCACCGCCGCCGACCTGGAGTTCGCCCGCCGGTTCATCGACTGGAACGCCCTCGGGTACGGCATCCAGCGCGTCGACGCCTGCCGCACCGCGGACGGCGAGCTGCTGCTGGTGGAACTGGAGGACCTCAACCCCTACCTGTCCCTGCACGCCCTTCCCGAGGAGGACCGGGACTCCTTCGTGGCCGCGCTGACGTCGTCCCTGAGCCGGTTCGTCCAGGGGTCGTTCCGCCCGGCCTGACGGGGGCTCGCCCAATCGGTCGTGCCTCTCCTGGTGGCGGGGAGCCTGAACAGCGCTGCCCCGCGGGCCGTATCCCCTCGGGGGACCGCGGACTCCCGTACCCACGGGACGGAAGGAGAGCAGCGTGCCGGCACCGTCGCCCGACCCCGAAGGGCCCCGCGTCGAAGGGCCCCGGGCTGAACGGCCCCGCGCCGAAGGGCCTGCCCCCGGGCCGGTTCTGGAACCCGTCCGCATCCTGCGGTTACGCCGCTTCGACGCGCTCGCGGAGCTGATGCGCGAGGTGATGCCGGACCTGGAGACGATGGAACCGCCCGACCCGTCGCCGACGGCGCGCGGGCGGGAGGACGCCGAGGACGACACGCAGGAACTTCCCCCTGTCGCGGCAGCTCCGCCGCCCGCACCCACCGCGTCCGCGCCGCCCACTCGGCCCACTTCGCCCGCGGCGACCATTCCGCCCCGCGCCAAGGGTCCGCTCGACACCGGCTCCGACGGTGCGTCCCGTCACCGCTCCGGAGTCCGCCGGGCGGCCGTCGCCGCGACCCTCGGCGCCGCCGCACTCGTCGGCTTCGGCTGCGCCCTCCTGCTCCCGGCCCGCCACCAGACGGCCGACGCAGCACCCCGGGGGCCTTCCCGCTCCGCCGCCACGGCACAGGCCTCCGCGGCCCCGCCCGCGTCCGTCCCCGGGGACCCGGCCGGCGCACCTCCGGCTTCGGCTCCGACCACAGCCGTCGACCCGGACGGCTCCGGCACTCTCCGCCAGGGTGACACCGGCCCCGAAGTCGTCGAACTGCAGCAGCGCCTCCTGCGCATACCCGACGTCTACCGGGACGGCTCGACCCAAGGAACGTACGACAGCACCCTCACCGAAGCCGTGGCCCGTTTCCAGCTGTGGTACGGCATCAGCGGCGACGAGACCGGCGTCTACGGCGACGACACCCGACGCGCGCTGGAGTCCCGCACGAGCGCCGGAACCGGCTGACCGCCCCGGCCCGCGGGCACCCCACCCCAATTGCGGAGGCGCGGTGCGGTCGGCCCGTCCGTCAACGCGCCTGTCAGCGCCCGCCGGAGCCGCGTCCGCCCAGCGCCTCGGAGACCGCACGGACGCTGCGCGCGATGTGCTGGAGCTGAAGCACCTCCGCCGCGTACAGCTTGATGCTGTGCTCGATGACCGACTCGGGCATTCCGAGGGCCGGGAGTTCGGCGCGGGCGGTCTGCAACGCCGTACGCGCCACCCGGACTTCTTGTTCGACCTGGAGCTGCGCGTGCCGGGCGAGCAGCACGGGGTGCCGCATCAGTGCCGGGTAGCTGGCGTACCGCGCCGGGATCAGCTCGCGCAGCCACCTGGTCGCCGACCGCTCCCAGTCGTAGCTGCCGGGCGTCTTGACCTGGCAGGGCCAGTCAGGGCTGATGCGCGTGCTGGTCAGTGGCATCGTCATCGCTTCCGGTCTGCGGCGTCGGGAGGGGTGGTCCGGCGGTGTGGGGCGGTCCCGGCCCAGGGGATGACCGGGACCGCCACGGGCGCGTCGCCGGGGCGCCGCGCCGGCGGACGGTCCGGGCACCGGCGCGAGTAGGGCGCGACGGCGTCGGGTGTCCGTGCGGGTGCCCCGGGCGTCAGGTGCCTGCGCTGCGGGTGTGCCTGCGTGCGCATGGGCGGGTCCGTCGGCTTTCTCGGGGCGGGGTGGGGTGGGGCGGAGCGGGATGCGCGCGGTGGTCGACCTGGCGCGATCCGTGAGCAGTATTTATATATGCCGACGACTTGGCAAGGCGCATGAAAACTTTCATGTGCCAATTGTCGTGAATGCTCCGCGGGCGCCGAATGATTCCTGCGCTCTGTGCCCTGTGCTCTGCGCGCAGCGCCCCCTGCCCAGCGTCCCGTGACGTCCGCCCCGTGACAGGCCCCGGCCCTCCCGGACGGAAGGAGGGTCAGTTCTTGAGGAAGAACTGCTGCTGGTCCGCGACCTGTTCGTACTTCTCCAGGCGTCCCTGGGTGCGTTCGGGATCGGCGTCCGTCATGGCCTGCAGCAGCGCCGCGGCCATCACGCCGGGCGCGGCGTAGGAGTCGAAGACCAGGCGGGAGCCGGTGCCGGTGGCGAAGGTGACGTCGGCCTCGTCGGCCAGCGGGCCGAGCGCGAGGTCGGTGACCAGCGCGACCTTCAGACCCGCCTCGCGCGCGACCCGGAGCGCGGTGAGCGTCTCCTGCGCGTGCCGGGGCATCGCGAACGCCAGCACCCAGCTGCCGCCCGCCTCACGCGCTTGCAGCAGCGCGTCGTACGCCACGCTGCCGCCCCGCGTCACCAGCCGCACATCCGGGTGGATGCGCCGGGCGGCGTAGCCGAAGTACTCGGCCAGCGACATCGAGATGCGCAGGCCCAGCACGGTCAGCGGGGTGGAGCGGGACAGCGCCCGGCCGACGCGGATCACCCGGTCCGGGTCGGCGAAGTCGCGGCGCAGGTTCTCCAGGTTCTGCAGCTCGGCGTCGACGGCGGCCTGGAGTTCGTTGGCCCGGTCCTCCTCGCCGGGGCCCCCGGCCAGCGCGCTCAGCGCGATCGACTGGAGCCTCTCCCGGAGCGCGGGATAGCCGCTGAAGCCGACCGCCGACGCGAAGCGGGTGACGGAGGGCTGGCTCACGCCGACGCGGTCCGCCAGCTCGGTGATCGACAGGAACGCGGCCTCGGTGATGTGCTCGATCAGGTACTGGGCGATCCGGCGCTGCCCGGGGGACAGCCGGGGGCCGTCGAAGAGCTCCCGGAGCCGGGACGTGGGTGCGGCCTCGGACTCCGGGCCGGTCCTGCCCGAAGTGATCGCCGACGCCTGGGCGCGCGCCTGCTGCGGCGAGTGAACCGGTCCGGACGGTCCGGCGGGTACGGCGGGTACGGCGGGTACGGCGGGTTCGGCCGGGGCGGGCGGCGCCGCGGGTTCTGCCGGCTCCGCGGTTTCTGCCTGTTCTGCCGGTCCTTCAGGTTTGTCTCCCACGAAAACTCAACATAGCTCACCCACCATGGTGACCAGGGAGTTGTGACGGCCCGGCAGCCCGGCAGCCCGGCAGCCCGGCAGCCCGGCAGCCCGGCGAAACCGGCGGCCCGGTGGCCCGATGGCCCGACGGCCGGCGGACCGCGGCCTCACCGCCGGTACAGGGTGATCGAGTGCCCCACCTCGTCGACCGCGCGGCTCGTGCGGATCAGCTCGGCCAGCCCTCCCCGCGCCTTGGCGACCGCGGAGTCCGACACGACCAGCAGCCCGTGCACCCGCTCCGGCGCCACCTCACGCGGATCGGAGGCGCGGATCCCGTAGGACGACGGAACACCGCTGCCCTTGTAGACCAGCCACACCCGCTCGCCCGGATAGCGCTCCCTCAGCCGGTCGGCGAGCCGCCCCAGGTCCTGACCCCAGTCCACGTTGGAGTCGTGCAGCACCCGATGGGTGTGCGCCGGACCCCCGAACGCCTCGTTGGCGTACGGCAGGTAGTACGGGAACGCGCGCAGCGAACTCACCGCCGCCCACAGCACCAGCACCCCCGTCACCGTTCCCGCCCGGCGCCGGTGCTCCGCGCGGCAGGCGGTCCGCACGCATGCGGCCGTCACCGCGAGGAACATCGGCACGAACAGCGCGTACCGAGTACCGAAGTCCCGCGAGCCCGTCATCGCCGCCGCGAGCAGCACCACGGGCGGGAGCAGCAGATACGGCGCCGCCGACCGCAGCCGTCGTACCGCCACGACCGCCACGGAACCGGCCGTGCCCAGCGCGAGCAGCCCGATCGGCGTCTTCACCAGCAGGGCGACCGGGAGGTAGTACCAGAGGGCGCCGGCGTACACGTGCCCGAACAGATAGCCCTGCCACGGGTAGTCCTCCAGCCCGAACTGCACGCGCATCCCGGCCCGGTACGCGTCCGGCAGCGGCAGCAGCTCCGTCAGCAGCCCGCGCGGCCCGGGCACGGCCGGCACCGGCTCGGTGGGCGTGAACCGCAGCCGGGGGTCGACCGCGAGATACGCGGCCCATACGACGGCGACCGCCACCAGCGCCACGACCGCCGCCCCCGCCAGGCACAGGCGCGCCTCACGCCACCGCCACCGCCGCCATGACCCGGTGCCGGGCAGGGCGGCGCGCACGGACACGACGGCGAGGGCCATCAGCACCGGTACCGCGGGCAGCGCGCTCATCTTGGTGGCCACCGCCGCGCCCAGAGCCGCCCCCGCGAGCGGCAGGCACCGCCACGGCCGCTGCCGCGCCAGCCACACCAGCCAGGCCGACGTCAGCACGAACCCGGCCGTCGGCACGTCCAGCGTGGCCAGCGAGCCGTGCGCGATCACGTCGGGGGAGTAGGCGTACAGCGCGAGCGCCACGAGCCCGCCCGCCGTACCGGTCACCTCGCCCGCGAACGCCCATACGACCAGCCCGAAGAGCAGCGTCAGCGCGATCACCGGCAGCCTTGCCCACAGCATCAGCCGCCAGGGGTCGTTGCCCGACTCGTACAGCAGATGCCGGCCCACGTCCCCCTGGGTGCCCGTGTACGACGGGTCGTAGTGGGGGTCGGCCACCGCGACGCCCGCCGCGATCAGCAGCTTGCCCAGCGGCGGGTGCTCGGGGTTGTAGCGCAGGCGGTGCTCACGCAGGTAGTCGGTGGCCGTGGCCACGTACACCGGTTCGTCGATGGTGGGGGTCTGCTGGACGGCCGTGGTGACCATCGCCGCGGCCATCTGAGCCAGCAGCAGCGTCACGAGCGCCGGCACCAGCCACCGCCGGCGGCGGCGCAGCCCGGCGTACAGCACGGCCCGGAACGGTGTCCGCGCGGGTCCGTCGTCGCCGGTGGGCCCGGGGGCCAGGACCGCCTGGCCCGCACGGGCCGTCTGCTGTTCGTGCGTCGTCACCGTCCGCCGCTCCCGGACTCGTAGTCGTACCCACGCTTACGGCCCGAGGCCGCACGGAGTTCAGCACGACACGGGTGATCTCCGCACGGATCACTCGACGCGACCACGGTGGAATTCTCTGCGAGGGTGGGAACCGCACGCGTCGGACGAGCCGGGACGGTGGACGGTGACGGCATCAAAGCTGAACGGCACGGGGTACGACCACGCGAAGCGCCTGATCGAGCAGGGGCGTTTCGTCGCCGACAAGGACGACTGGCAGGAGGTCCAGCCGTCCGCGCAGCAGGAGAACGCCTTCATCGAGGCGCACGGGTTCGGACAGTTCGCCGAGTGGTACCTCGGCGTGAACGAACAGGAGCCCGAGGAGACCAAGGCGCGGTACTCCTTCCCGTACGGCGACTTCGACAAGGTTCACCGCAGCGGCCTGGTCGCTGTGGAGTCCCGGGCCGGACAGTACAAGCACCATGACATCGAACGTGCCGCCCGCCATCTGCGTGAACTGATCGACGAACGCGCGTAGCCGGCCGACGAACGCGCCTAACCCACCGACGACGAGGGCCGGCGATCCGCTCCGGCGGTGGGCTCAGCCCCGCCCGGAGGCCGGCGCGGTGTCCCGCGCCGCGCACGGTGTGGGCAGCGCGGTCGACGGCACCACCAGGTCCGCCCGGTCCCGGGTCGTGGCGACGAGGTCGGCGTTGCGCTGGTCCGTGCCCAGCACCCAGGCCACCGCCGTCTCGTGGTCCTTGCCGAACTCCTCGTGCCGGGCCACCAGCCGCCGGACGCGCTCCGGCTCTTCGCTCTCGCAGAACCACACCTCGTCCAGGGCCGGCCGCACCCGCGCCCACGAACCCTCGCGCAGGAGCAGGTAGTTGCCTTCGGTCACCACCAGCCGGGCGGCCGGTGGCACCGGGATCGAGCCCGCGATCGGCTGCTCCAGCACCCGCTCGAACCCGGGCGCGTACACCACCTCGTCGGCGTCCTCCCGAAGTCGCCGCAGCAGCGCGGCGTAGCCGGCCGCGTCGAAGGTGTCGGGTGCGCCCTTGCGGTCCCGGAGGCTCAACCGGTCCAGCTCGGCGTCGGCGAGGTGGAAGCCGTCCATGGGGACGTGCGCCGCCCAGGGCGGCCCGTCGGCGTTGAGGGCCCGCACCAGATGCTCGGCCAGCGTCGTCTTCCCGGCACCCGGAGCGCCGGCGATGCCCAGGAGCGCACGGCGCCCGTCCCGGGAGAGGGCGCGGGCCCGCAGGAGCAGGTCGTCAAAGGTCAGCGACACGGGGGGCACAGGGGAGAGTCTGCCAGGCCGCCGCCTTCGCCTCTCGGACAGCGGCGCCTTCGGCGGCACCTTCCCCTCCCGGGCCGGCGCCTTCACTTCCTGGGCCGGTGCGTTCGCCTCGCGGTCAGGGGTCTCACCCGGGCCGGGTGACTGCCTCTCGGGCCGGGTCGCTGCCTCTCGGGTCGGCGGCTTCGCCCTTCAGGCCGCGGCCGTCGCCCCCCTCCGACCAGGGCCCTGACTTCGGGGCCGGCGCCCTCGCCTCTCAAGGCGGCGGAGCTCGCCTCTCAAGCCGGACCCTCGTCTCTCGGGCCGGCGCCCGAAACCCCCGGCCGGGGCCACTTGCCTCTCAGATGAGTGGGCGCGCCAGGAGTCCGAGGAAGTCGAGGAGGTCGCGGGTGGCGTCGGCGGCGCCGAGGGCCGGGAGGGCGCCCAGGGCGAGGACGGCGAGGGCGGCGGGCCACAGGTGAGGGGGCGGTGTCGTCTGCAGGGCCGCGATGCGCCGGGAGACCGCGCGGTCGGTGAAGGTGAGGGCGCAGCCGGACCGGGCTTCGCCCGCCGTGAGCGCGGCGCGGGCCAGGGCGCGGGCGGTGGTCCGCCGGTCCCCGACGGTGGCCGCGGCCCGCTCGTCCGCCCACCGCTCCACGAGGAAGGTCACCGCGGAGCGGACCGGGCCGAGCAGCGGATTGGCCGCGGCGGCCAGTGTCGCCGCCGTGACCAGCCGGCCGTGCCGGTGCGCGAGATGGGCCCGTTCGTGCGCGAGCAGCACCCGGCGTTCGGCGGGTTCCAGCGCGGCCAGCATCGCCGACGTGACCAGGATCCGGCCCGGCCGGCCGGGTACGGCGAACGCCTGCGGCACGGAGGACGCGGCGACGACCAGCTCGGTGTCCGCCGGATGCCCCGCGCACAGCCGCCGCAGGGCCCGACGGGTGGCCCGCTCGCAACGGATCGCCCGGTACACCCGGTGGGCGACGAGCAGGAGAGCGAGGCCCGCGGCGACCCCGACGACCTCGGGCACCGGGTCGACCAGCCGGCGGCCGTCCTCCCGGGCCTCCGCGATCACCGGCGGCGCGTCCCCGAGCAGGGCTGCGGCCAGCAGCATCAGCGACCAGGTGGTGGCCGCCGCGGTCAGCACCGCCGCGCAGGTCAGTACGCGCGCCGCGAGCGCCGGGGCCACCCGTCGTCCCATCACCGGACTGACGAGCGGCAGCAGCACGGACAGCAGCAGCGGGGTGTACACGTCGAATCTCATGCCCCGCCTCCGGCGAGCAGTTCCCGCAGCGCCCGCTCCTCCTCGGGGCTCAGGCCGGTCACGAACTGCTGCAGCGCGGCGATCGGATCGGGGCCCCGGTCCAGGGCCTCGTGCATCGCCGCGGCGGTCAGCTCCGCCGCGTTCTTCGCCGGCCGGTACGCGCCGCGCCGCCCGTCGGCGTCGCGCAGGACCAGCCCCTTGTCGTACAGGCGCTTGAGAATGGTGTGGACCGTGTTGTAGGCGAGTCCGCCGCCGATCTCGGCCTGGATCTCCGCCGGAGTCAGCGGCCCTTCGGTGGCCCAGAGGGCGGCCAGTACCTCACTCTCCAGCGCCCCGGCGCTGCGCCGTTCCGCCCTGCCGCGGGACCCTGTGCCAGCCATGCCCCAACCTTACAGCGCGTAGGGCCGTCGCTCGGATGGCCGTACCTGCCCGCCGGACATCCACCGTGCGCGCTAGTTTGTCCCTGTTGCCCTCGAAGCCGGACCTGTAGCCCTACAGGCTGTAGGGTCGCAGCAGGCCCTACACGGTGTAGGGGGTGAGGGGCGACGATGGCCGGCAGCGCGCACGCCACAACGACCGAGGACGGGCGCGCAGGCTCGCGCCGCACTGTCACGGGTGCCACTCCCGGCCACGGGGCTCTGCCCCTCGCGGTGGTCGCCGCAGCCTTCACCCTGGCCCAACTCCTCCTCGTACCCCCGGTCATGGGACTCGGCTGGGACGAGACGGTGTACGTCAGCCAGGTCAGCGGACACGTGCCCGCGGCCTTCTTCAGCGCACCCCGCGCGCGGGGCGTCTCGCTGCTGACGGCGCCGATCACCTCCTGGTCCTCGTCCACCCCGCTGCTGCGCGTCTACCTCGCCCTGCTCTCCGGTTTCGCCCTGTTCCTGGCCCTGCGTGCCTGGCGTGGCCTGTTCCCCGTCCGCGTCCTCGCCGGGGCCGGCGTCTTATTCGCCTCGCTCTGGGTGACGCTCTTCTACGGCCCTCAGGCCATGCCCAACTACTGGGTGGCCGTCGGCGCCCTCGCCGCCGTCGCCTGCTTCCTGCGCGCCGGTACCGCCGCGAGAGGGGACCGCCACCCGCGCGGAACGAAGAACCCCACGGAGGGCCGGAAGGACCGGGAGAGCTGGAGGAGCTGGGAGGGCCGGAAGGACCGGGAAGACCGGGAGGGGCGGGAGGCCGGGGAAGGCCGAGACGGCCGGACCGTGCTCTGGGGCTTGGCCGCGAGCGGGGCGCTGATGGCGTTGATGCGGCCCATGGACGCGGTCTGGGCCTGCCTGCCGCTCCTCGTTCTAGGCCTCCGGCGCCCCTACCGGCGCCCCCTGCTCGTCCTCCTGGCCGGACTCGCGGCGGGGGCCGCCGAGTGGGTGATCGAGGCGTACGTGGGATACGGCGGCCTGTTCCAGCGGCTGTCGGACGGTTCGGCGATCCAGGGCGGCCTCGGCCTCCACCTCGCCGTCGTCGACCAGTTGCGCAGCCTCGGCGGGCGCGCCCTGTGCCGGCCGTGCACCGGCGGGTTCCCCGGCCCCGCGGTCATGGGGTGGTGGTTCGCTCTGCCCCTGCTCACCGCGCTCGGCCTGGCGGTCGCGGTCCGCGCCCGGCGTACGACACCCACTCTGCTCCCGCTCGCCTGCGCGGTCACCGCCGCCACCCCCTACCTCTTCCTCATCGGCTACGCGGCGCCCCGTTTCCTCCTGCCCGCGTACGCCCTGCTCGCGATCCCGGCCGCCGACGCGCTCGATCGTCTGACGACCGCCCGCGACGGCTCCCGCCGCCCCCTGGCCGTCGCCCTGGTGGCGCTCGGGCTCGCCGCCCACCTGACCGTCCAACTGACGGTCCTCATGCCCCTCGTGGACCGCACCACCACCGCCCGCCGGTCCTGGTCCGGCACCGCGGACGCCCTGCACCACCTCGGCGTCCGTCCGCCCTGCCTGGTCACCGGGCACGAGGCCATCCCCGTCGGCTTCTACGCCGGCTGCTCCTCGGCGGCCACGTCCGGGCACAACGCCAACAGCACGGACGAGGCCATCGGCCGCGCCGCCCGGCGCCTTCCGGTGGCCACCCTGGTGGTCCCGGGCACCCGGCCACCCGCCTACGCCCGCGACTGGCCGTCCGTGGCGGTCGGCGCACTGCGCGTGTACTACGCCGTACCCGAGGCCGGTTGATGAGCCGTGCCGGATCCCGGTTCATGAACCGCCGCGCCAGGACCGCAGGTGCGCCGTCGACTACACGCCGCGCCAGGGAGACCGGTACGCCCGGTACGCCGTCGACGACACGCCGCGCCGGTGCCGCCCGCGCGCCGATGGTGCCGCGCCGCGCCGACGAGCAGGAGGGGCATTGATGACGCGCCGTGTCAGTGAGCAGGGAGGCCGCTGATGTCCCGTCACGCCGCTGCGGAGGCCGCCCATGAGGACCGAAGGCCGGTGACCGAGAGCGCTCAGGACGATGGGATGTCAGCCGCCGCGGCAGGCGAGGACGGTCCGTCTCCACCTCCGGACCCGACCTCGACCTCGGCCCTGGGGGCGACCTCGGCCCCGGCGTCCGTCCCCGCCCCGGTCCCGGCCTCGGGACCGCTCACGGCATGCCTCGCGGACCTCATCCCCGCTGTCGCGCGGCGACGGGTCTGCTGGCACGGCGCCGGCTGCCTCGCGGTACTGCTCTGCGTGGGCTACCTGGCCCGGCGGCACTGGCCGGTGGTGCGGGCCGGGGTGGAGCGACTGGCCGTGGCCGATCAGGGGTGGTTGCTGGTCGGCGCGGTGGCGGCCGTCGGCACGTGGGCGGCCTCGGCGCTGGCCCAGCAGGGCGCGGTCACCCGGCGGTTGCCCACGGGGCGGCTGATCGCGGCGCAGTTCGCCGCCTCCGCCGCGAACCACCTGCTGCCGGCCGGCCTCGGCGCGGGCGCGCTGAACCTGCGGTTCCTGATGCGCTGCGGACTGTCCGCGAGCCGTGCGGCCGGCGCGCTCGCCGTCAAGGCCGGCGCCGCCGGGGCGGTCCGCCTGGCACTGATCGCGCTGCTCGCCCTGGCCTGCCCCGGCCTGCTGCGGGTGCCGCACTTCTCCCCGGCCGTGCTCGCCGCCGTACTGGCCGCCGTCGCTCTCCTCGCCGCACTCGTGGCCGTCCCGCTGCGGCCGCGCTGCCGCCGCGCGGTGACGGCCGTGCTGACCGACATCCGTGCCGTGCACGCCTGTCCGCTCCGCACGGCGGCCCTGTGGGGCGGCTCGCTGGCCTTCGCCACATTGCACTGCGCGGTGTTCGTCGCCGTCGCCAAGGCCGTCGAACTGCCCCTCCCCGTCGTACAGGTGGCCCTGCTGTACCTGGCCGCCAGCACGGCGGCCGCCCTGCTGCCCACTCCGGGCGGCCTGGGGTCCCTGGACGCCGCGCTCGCCTTCGCGCTGACCGCGTCCGGCGCCCCCGCCGCCACGGCCGCCTCCGCCGTGCTCGGCTACCGCCTGCTGACCGTTTGGCTGCCGCTGCCACCGGGCCTTGTGGTCCTGGCGGTGCTGGTGCGCCGCAAGGCGTTGTGAGAAAAAAGATCCGGGAAGGAACACCCTGCCACCGGGTTTTGGAGTTTCCGCGGTCCCCGCATCAGGTAGGAGTCGATTGCTGCCGTGCGACACAGGAGGATGAGTGGCATGCCGGATAGGGACATCGCGGGTCTGCCGGCCGAGGAGTTCTTCGTGCCAGGGAGTTCGTCCTTCACCGAGTTCCTGGCGGCCCACCGGCCCGGGCTGCTGCCCACCACACCGCCGTTCCCGGACGGCGTTCGCGTCGCGCCGGACCGGTTTCCGCATGGCACCACGGTGCTCGCCCTCACCTACCGGGACGGCGTCCTGATCGCCGGCGACCGCCGCGCCACCATGGGCAACCTCATCGCCCAGCGGGACCTGGAGAAGGTGCACCCCGCCGACGACCACACGGCCGTCGCCTTCGCCGGCACCGTCGGCCTCGCCCTCGACATGGTGAAGCTCTACCAGGTCGAACTGACCCACTTCGAGAAGGTCGAGGGCGCCCCCATGACCCTCAACGCCAAGGCGACCCGCCTGGCCGCCATGATCCGGCAGAACCTCGCCCAGGCCATGCAGGGCCTCGCCGTCGTCCCCCTCCTCGCGGGCTACGACACCGCCGCCACCGCCGGTGAAGGGGGCCGCATCTTCGGCTTCGACGCGGCCGGAGGCCTGTACGAGCAGCGGCACTTCCACGCCGAGGGGTCCGGCTCCCCGTACGCCAGGAGCGCGCTGAAGAAGCTGTTCACCCCGGGGATGTCCCGGCGCGAGGCCGCTCTGACCGCGCTGCACGCGCTGTACGACGCCGCCGACGACGACTCGGCCACCGGTGGCCCGGACCTGCACCGCCGTATCTTCCCCCTCGTCCACGTCATCACCGAGGACGGGTTCGAACGGCTCCCGGAGGCGGAGACGGAGGAGTTGAGCCGCGAGATGGTCGCACAGCGCCAGAGCCGGCCGGACGGGCCCCACGCCACTCCCTGACGGGTGAGCGGTGAGCGGTGATTGGCGAGCGGCGAACGGCAGTGCCGCGGCGCGGACCGCACGACGAGGATTTCGGCACCCCCCACCGGGTTCCCGCCCCTCGCGGCGCTCACGGTGGCTGCGAGCGATCGTCGCCGGGGACGGATTCATCCCGGTGTGCCGGCTCCGACGCGGGTTGCCTCGTGGAGGTCGGTGCCAGGCTCGGCGCCCGTCACCTCGTGGGCTCCAGTGCGCGTATCAGGTGTCCGGGCAGCCACCAGGCGCCCGCGCACAGCCACATGCCGAGCCAGCCGACGGCGAACAGCCAGCCGCCGAGCACGTCGGTGGACCAGTGCACACCGAGGAAGACCCGGGTCAGCCCCACCCCCGCGCCCCAGCAGGCCACCGCCAGGGCCACGCACAGCGGGAAGCGGCCGCGCGGGGCCCGCAGGAACAGCGCGATGATCACCAGGCCGGCTGCCAGGGCCGCCGTGGTGGTGTGCCCGGAGGGGAAGGACCAGCCGGAGGCCCGCGTCAGCCAGTCGTGCCGCGGCGGCCGTGCCCGGCCGACCAGCTCCATGACGCCGTACCGCACGGCCTGGCCGGTCGCGAGGACGACGACCGCGAGCAGTGCGGCGACCGCGCGCCGCCGCCGGCCCCGGACCGCGAGCAGCCCGGCCGTCGCGACCAGCGTGTACGGGATGACTCCGGTGCCCGTTGCGGTCAGCCCCCGGGCCACGGCCACCGCCACCGCCGGACGGTGACCCACGGACCAGGTGTGCGGGACGCGGTCGGCGAGGAACGGGGCGCCGTGCCGGCCGGACACGACCATCGCCAGCACCGCGAACGCCGCCCACGCCCCGAGCGCGGCACTTCCCGCGAGCTCGGCGACGCCTTTTCGGTTCACCACAGCCACGCTGGGTTCGGTGCCTCCCGTGCGATCCTCCACCGCTACCTCGCCCCTTTCGCGATCCGTACGACCCGCGGTACAGCACCGCCTGTCCGTACTCCCCGCGGAACAGTCCCGGTCGCTCACGGGGCCCGCAGGGGAGCCCCGACCGTCCGCGGGGTGCGTGAAGCGGCCCCGACCGTCCGCGGGACCGGCGGCAGAGCACCGACCGTTCGCGGAGCCCCCAGGTGAGCCCCGACCGTCCGCGGGACCGGCGGCAGAGCACCGACCATCCGCGGGCCCCGTGGAGCGGCCCCCGCTGTCCGTGGGGCCGGCATCGGAGCGGCGCTCGTGGCCCGGGTGTCCGCCGGGGGTGCCGTCGCGGTTCATGCCACCAGCAGGGGACGCAGCCTGGTCGCCGCCAGCCGTCCGGCCGGTCCGGAGGCCCAGCGGCGCAGCACGGTCATGGCGAGGAAGGCGACCAGGCCACCGACGAGGGCGCCCGCGATCACGTCGTGCGGGTAGTGGGCCCCGACCCAGACCCGGGAGGCCGCCATGGCCACGGCGAACCCGGAGGCGACCCGTCCCAGTCGGCGGGAGACGAAGAAGAGGGCCACCGCGGCCGCGATCGCGATCGCGGTGTGATTGCTGGGGAACGCGTAGTCGCCCGGCGCCGGGCACGCCTCCAGCGTGCGGAAGGGCAGGTTCCGGCAGGGCCGGTCCTCCCGCACGAGCAGCTTCAGCCCCGAGTCGGCGGCGAACGCCACCAGTACGGCCACCGGGACGGCCAGCGCCGTCATCGCCGCGGCGGCCGCGACCCCGCGGGCCCGCCACCAGCCCACCAGCATGAGCACCGCGAACACCGTCAGCCCGTACGCCGACCACGCCGCGACGACGCCGTCCAGCCAGCCGGGGGAGCGGCGGGCGAGATCCACCACATCCCGGTACAGAGACCCGTCCACCGACGAGCCCGTGAGCGCGAGAATCATCAGCGGGCCTCCTTGGCGGCCTTGCGGGAGCGCAGCACCTCGGCGGCGAGCGGGATCAGCGAAACGACCACGATCAGCGCGATCACCGGCAGCAGGTATCGGTCGACGTTGGGGATCGACGAGCCCAGCGCGTACCCGCCGAGGGTGAGGCCGAGGGTCCACACGAGGCCGCCGGCCACCTGCCACAGAGTGAAGGTGCGCGCCGGTACGCCGAGAGCGCCCGCCATCGGGTTGAGCACCGTGCGCACCACCGGCACGAAGCGGGCCAGCACGATCGCCTTGGCGTATCCGTACCGCTCCAGCAGTTCCTCGGCACGCTGCGCGCCCTCGTGCAGCCGGGCCGACCGGCTGCGGGCCAGCAGGGCGCCGCCCGCCTTGCGGCCGAGCAGATACCCGACCTGCGAACCCGTCAGGGCGCCGACGGCCGCCGCGGCGAGCAGTGGCCCTAGCGACAGGTGCACACCCCGGTCGGACGCGCCCGCGCACAGCAGGCCCGCCGTGAACAGCAGGGAGTCGCCGGGCAGGAAGAAGCCGATCAGCAGGCCCGTCTCGGCGAACAGCACCACACCGACACCCAGCACGCCGAAGGCGGCGAGCAGGGAGTGGGCGTCGAGCACGTTGACCGCGAGCTGCGACGCCAGGTCTGAGGGAGTGGCCATCGCCGCACGCCCTTTCCGTTGGTTGCGTGGGTTCCGCCGGTTCGGCCGACCGGAATCCGCACGACTACACATGTGTAGACCGTCTACTGAACTGTAGACGATCGGAGGGCCGTGATCGTTCCCGGGCTTCGCCCCGTCATTGCCACTCCATGGACGAACGACCATGCGCGTCCGGTCGTGACGGTCCGAGCAGGGGCCGTCCGGGTGCTCCTCGCCCGGCGGTCGCCTTTCCCCGCCCACGAGGAAGGCCTGTCGCGGCCCTTTACTGCACATGACTTGCAGGTGCGAGATGATGGCGAAAGGTTGTGAAGCGCAGTCGTACCCGTGTCACCCGAAGGAAAGCCCCATGACGGCCGCCCCTGGTTCCGCTCCACCCCTCCCCGCACAGGCCGGCGCAAGGCGCTCGGCCTGGCAGCGCGTGCGAGGCTCGATGACGCGGCAGGAGTGGACCAGGGTCGGCTCGATGGCCGCGTTCGTGCTCGCGCTGCACGTCGTCGGCTGGGGCACGCTGGTCGGCGTCGTCGCCCCCGAGCGCTTCGACGTCGGCGCTCAGTCCTTCGGCATCGGCATCGGCGTGACCGCGTACACCCTGGGCATGCGGCACGCCTTCGACGCCGACCACATCGCCGCGATCGACAACACCACCCGCAAGCTGATGGGCGAGGGGCAGCGCCCGCTGTCGGTCGGCTTCTGGTTCTCCCTCGGCCACTCCAGCATCGTCTTCGGCCTCGCCCTGCTGCTCTCCCTCGGCATGAAGACCCTGTCCGGACCGGTCCGCGACGACAACTCGCACCTGCACCAGGTCACTGGCCTGATCGGTACGACGGTCTCCGGCGCCTTCCTCTACCTCATCGCCGGCATCAACCTCGTCGTCCTGGCCGGCATCTGGAAGGTGTTCCGTGAGATGCGCACCGTCCGGTACGACGAGGCCGCCCTGGAGCGGCGACTGAACGACCGCGGCTTCATGAACCGCCTGCTGGCCCGGGTCACCGGGTCGATCACCAAGCCGTGGCAGATGTACCCGCTCGGCCTCCTCTTCGGCCTCGGCTTCGACACGGCCACGGAGATCGCGCTGCTGGTCCTCGCCGGCTCGGGCGCCGCGTCCGGGCTGCCCTGGTACGCCATCATGTGCCTGCCCGTGCTGTTCGCGGCCGGCATGTCCCTGTTGGACACCATCGACGGCTCGTTCATGAACTTCGCCTACGGCTGGGCCTTCTCCCAGCCGGTCCGCAAGGTCTACTACAACCTCACCGTCACCGGCCTCTCCGTCGCCGTCGCCCTTGTCATCGGCACCGTCGAACTCCTCGGCCTGCTCGCCGACAAGCTCGCCCTGCACGGCAGCTTCTGGGACTGGGTGGGCGGCCTCGACCTCAACACCGTCGGCTTCGTGGTCGTCGGCCTCTTCTTCGCCACCTGGCTCCTCGCCCTGCTGGTGTGGAAGGCCGGCCGCATCGAGGAGAAGTGGACGGTCGGCCTCGCCCGTGCCGAGCGGCCCGCCGACCAGGCCCTGTCCGGATTCCTGATCAGCGGGATCTGCGTCGGACCCGAAGAGAACGCCGGGTCGGCCATCGGCCAACCCGGCTTCCCCGCCCGCCTGTCCGGGGCCCCTCGGTCGCCCCGCTCACGTGCCCCTCAGTCGCCGAGGTGGTCGATCTGCCGCAGCTTGTTCGTCGCGTCCAGAGCGGCCACCTTGTACGACTCCGCCAGCGTCGGGTAGTTGAACACCGCGTCGACCAGGTAGTCCACCGTGCCCCCGCAGCCCATCACGGACTGCCCGATGTGGATCAGCTCCGTGGCGCCCGTGCCGAAGCAGTGCACGCCGAGCAGGGTGCGGTCCACCGGGGAGACGAGCAGCTTCAGCATGCCGTGGGAGTCGCCGATGATCTGCCCCCGGGCCAGCTCCCGGTAGCGGGCGATGCCCACCTCGAACGGCACGCGGTCCTCGGTGAGCTGGTCCTCGGTCCGGCCGACGAAGCTGATCTCGGGAATGGTGTAGATCCCGATCGGCTGGAGGTTGTGCATCCGCCCGACCGGCTCGCCGCAGGCGTGGTAGGCGGCCGCTCGGCCCTGCTCCATGGACGTGGCCGCGAGCGCGGGGAAACCTATGACGTCGCCGACGGCGTAGATGTGCTCCACCTCGGTGCGGTAGTGCTCGTCGACCTTGATCCGGCCGCGCGGGTCGGCCGCCAGCCCGGCCTTGCCGAGGTCGAGGTCGTCCGTGAGGCCCTGCCGGCCCGCCGAGTACATCACCGTGTCCGCCGGGATCTTCTTGCCGCTCTCCAGCAGGGTGAGCGTCCCCCGGGCGTGCCGCTCCACCGCCGCCACGGTCTCCCCGAAGCGGAAGGTGACCGCCAGGTCCCGCAGGTGGTACTTGAGCGACTCCACGACCTCGACGTCGCACATGTCCAGCATCGCGGGCCGCTTCTCGACGACCGTCACCTTGCTGCCGAGCGCGGCGAACATGCTGGCGTACTCCATGCCGATCACACCCGCGCCGACGATCACCATGGAGCGCGGCACCCGCTCCAGCGAGAGCACGTTGTCGGAGTCCATGACGGTCCGCCCGTCGAACGCGACCGTGTCCGGGCGGGCCGGCCGGGTGCCGGTGGCGATGACGATGTGCTCGGCGCTCAGCAGCCGCTCCTGGCCGTTGGCCCCATCGCGCAGGATGACCGTGTGCGGGTCGGTGAACCGGCCCGTGCCGGAGTACAGGGCCACCTGGTTGCGGGCGAGCTGACTGCGGACGACGTCCACCTCACGGCCGACCACGTGCCGGGTGCGCGCGGTCAGGTCGGCGACGGTGATGTCCTCCTTCAGGCGGTAGCTCTGTCCGTACAGGTCGCGCTGGGTCAGGCCGGTCAGGTACAGCACGGCCTCGCGCAGGGTTTTGGACGGGACGGTCCCTGTGTGCAGGGAGACGCCCCCGAGCATGTCGGGGCGGTCGACGACGGCGACCCGGCGGCCGAGCTTGGCCGCGGCGATGGCGGCCTTCTGCCCGCCGGGTCCGGATCCGATGACGAGCATGTCGAAGTCGGGCACGCTCGGGAGTCTGGCAGCCCCCGGGCACCGTACGGAAGGCCCCTGCGCCGGGGAGACCGGCCGGCGTCCGGCGCGCGGGGCGGACGCCGGACGCGCACGGAACCGTCGGCGCGCCCGGCCGGACCCCCGTTGACCCGCGATCCCCGGACGCTCTACGGCAGCAGCTTCTCGATGGCCGCCGCCCCCTCCGTCTCCATCTTGCGACGCGCCCAGTCGAGGTTCTTCGGAGTGACGTCCCTGCCCGTCGCCATCACCATGTCCTCCGGTGTGACGTCCCTCGAGGGAGCGGTGTGGAGCAGAGCGTCCGGGGTGCAGTAGTCGTCGGGCGACATGGACTCTTCGGGTGTTGACCTCGACATGATGCCTCCTCCTCGGTCCGGATGACCGCATCCGTGCCGGTGCCCCCGAACGGGGCACACTCTTACCATCGTCCGCCTCGGCGCACCCTGCATCCGGAAGGCGCCGGCAGCGTCGGAAGACGCCGCGGGGTGCCGCGGGACGCCGGGGCGCGCCCGGACGAGGCGGGTGAGAAGCGTCTGCCCAAGGCGGGCGAGAACACTCGCCTTCAAGTCGAGGGGGAACACTCGCCCCCAAGCCCGTGGCGGCCCGCCCTAAGCTGGTAGCACCCCGCACACCGCAACGGGAGGCCGCAGCGATGGCCGAGACACCCTTCCAGCAGGATCAGTCCGGAATACCCCGCTACCTACCGATCGCCGAGCACGGCCTCATCGGTGACCTGCGCAGTGTGGCACTGGTCGGCAGCAACGGCACCATCGACTGGTACTGCTGCCCGTCCTTCGACGCGCCCAGCGTCTTCGCGGCCGTCCTGGACGCCGAGCGCGGCGGGCGCTTCGAGCTGGGCGCCGCCGTACCGGCCCGCACCAAGCAGTTCTACTTCCCCGACACCAACGTCCTGATCACCCGCTTCTTCACCGAGGACGGGGTCGGCGAGGTACAGGACTTCATGCCGGTCACCGCGGAGTCCACCGGCGAGAACGGCCGGCACCGGCTGATCCGGCGGGTGGTCTGCGTCCGCGGCACCGTGCCCTTCCGCGTCCTCGTCGCCCCGCGCTTCAACTACGGCGCCGACCCGCACACCCTGAGCTGCCCGGACGACACCGTCGTCTTCGAGTCCCCGGACCTGTCCCTGGCGCTCACCTCGACCGTCGCCATGGAGTGCGACGGCCGGGACGCGCGCGCCGACTTCAAGCTCGGCGAGGGCGAGACCGCCGTGTTCGCGCTGGACCGGGTCGGCGACGTGGTGGCCCCGCGCGCGTGCGCCCACGCCGAGGCCGAGCGCGAGTTCAACGACACCGTCGCCTACTGGCGCCGCTGGCTCGCGCAGTCCCGCTACCGGGGCCGCTGGCGCGAGATGGTGCACCGCTCCGCGCTCACCCTCAAGCTGCTCACCTACGCCCCGAAGGGCGCCATCATCGCCGCGCCCACCACCAGCCTGCCCGAGCAGATGGGCGGCGAGCGCAACTGGGACTACCGCTACGTCTGGGTGCGCGACGCGGCCTTCGCCGTCTACGCCCTGCTGCGGCTCGGCTTCAGCGGCGAGGCGGAAGCCTTCATGAAGTTCCTGACCACCCACATCAGTCCGGGCGACGGATCCCCCTCCGGGCCCCTGCAGATCATGTACGGCATCGACGGCCGCACCGAACTGCCCGAACGCGTACTGAGCCACCTGGAGGGCCATCAGGGCTCCGCCCCGGTCCGGGTCGGCAACGACGCCGCCAACCAGCTCCAACTGGACATCTACGGCGCCCTGATCGACTCCATCTACCTCTACGACAAGTGGGCCCAGCCCATCTCCAGCGGCCAGTGGGACGACGTGTGCCATCTGGTGAGCTGGGTGTGCGACAACTGGGACCAGCCCGACGAGGGCATCTGGGAGACCCGCGGCGGGCGCAAGAACTTCCTGTACTCGCGCCTGATGTGCTGGGTGGCCGTCGAGCGCGCCATCCGGCTGGCCAACCGGCGCGGGCTGCCCGCCGACCTGCCCCGCTGGCGCCAGTCCCGCGACGCCATCTACCGGCGGATCATGGAGCGCGGCTGGTCGGAACGGCGGGGCGCCTTCGTGCAGTACGAGGACGGTGACGTCCTGGACGCCTCCGTGCTGATGATGCCGCTCGCCAAGTTCATCGCGCCCACGGACCCCAAGTGGCTCTCCACTCTGGACGCCCTTTCCGAGGACCTGGTCTCCGACTCCCTCGTCTACCGCTACGACCCGCAGGCCAGCCCCGACGGACTGCGCGGCGACGAAGGGACCTTCTCCATCTGCTCGTTCTGGTACGTCGAGGCGCTCGTGCGCGCCGGACGGGTCGACGAGGCCCGGCTCGCCTTCGAGAAGATGCTCACCTACGCCAACCATCTCGGCCTGTACGCCGAGGAGATCGGCCGCACCGGTGAGCAACAGGGCAACTTCCCGCAGGCGTTCACCCACCTGTCCCTGATCAGTGCCGCGTTCAACCTCGACCGCGCCCTGGGGTGAACGCGGGACCGCTCAGGCGAAACGCGAACTCGGCACCGGCCCGGCGGAGGTGAGGCGGGTGCGCGGCCCGTTCAGCCACGTGCCGCGCACGGCCGCGACGAACGCGGTGAACGCCTCGTCGGTATCGGCGGGCCCCTCGTCGTCCCCGTCCTCGACGGCGAGGTCCGCCGCCGTGACCGAGGCGGCGATCTCCGCCTCCGGCCGGTCGTCGGCGGGACCCCGCTCGACGCCGCCGTCCGCGCCCTGGCGCAGCTGTTCACCCCAGGGTGCCACCACCGTCTGGTGCAGCAGGCCCACGCTGTCCGCCGTGACGACCGGCGCGTCCGTCCAGCAGCTCGCGTGCTCGTGCAGCACCTGCCCCGGCAGCCGTTCGACGAGCTGCCCGAGGATCTCGGGGCCGTCGTCGTGGGCCGCCACGCCGTTCAGGTCGTAGGCGACCACCACCGTGTCCGTCCGGCCGGGCGTGAACGGCTCGGCCGGCAGGCCCAGCACCTCGGCGGCGGCGAGGCCCAGGACCCGGGAGTCGCGGTCGGGCAGCAGCGACACCGACCGCGGCCGCACCTCGGCCGCCTCCAGCAGCGTCCGCAGCCGCAGCAGGCCCCGCAGGCACCGCGCGGGGTCGTCCTGCAGCCAGGCGTACCGGCCGGTCATCCCCGCGTCGAAACCGTACGGGGAGACCGCGCCCAGCACGGTGCCGCCGAGCACGTACTGCCAGCCGCGCAGATCGGTCGGGCCGAGGCCGCCCGCCCGCTCGGCGTCCCCCGCGCGCAGCAGCATCCGGCTCTGCCGGTCGCGCGTCGGCTGCCACTGCGCGTCCTCCGGGTCGTCGAGCAGCGCGTGGTGGCGCCGGGCCGTCGCCAGGTCGCCCGCCATGATCGCGTTGAACACCAGGAGATAGCGGTCCGGCCACTCGGCGAACCGGTCCTCGTGCCGGGCCAGTTCGGCCACCGCCTCGCCGTGGCGGCCCTCGCCCTCGTACGCCGACACCAGCTCGCGCAGCAGCCCGAGCGACTCCGGGCGCAGGCGCAGGGCCTCCCGCAGGGCGGGGATCGCCAGATAGTGCACACCGCGCTCGACGCACGCGTACCCGTAGTCGTAGAGCGCGCGCGCCTGTCCGGGGTCGGCGGTCAGGGCGGCCGCCGCCTCGGCCAGGTCGTCGAAGCCCGCCGCGCCGGCCGCCCGCCTCACCACCAGGGCCACCTCGCCCAACGGCTGGTCCTCCCCGGTGGCCCGCAACTGCCGCAGCGCGCCCGGCACGTCACCGGATTCGAGGGAATCCCAGGCCTTGAGGAGTTCGGGGGACTTCGGACGGCGATTCCTGCGCGAGAACATGACGGAGAGCATCGCCTGTCACCTGATGTGTCCTCAACACATTTCTGCGCCCTCAGAGCGACGCGGAGCCTCGCGGCAGCGGCTGCTCCGCCCAGATGATCTTGCCGGTGGGGGTGTAGCGGGTGCCCCAGCGGTCGGCCACCTGGGCGACCAGGAACAGGCCCCGGCCGCCCTCGTCGGTGCTCGCCGCGTAGCGCAGGTGCGGCGAGGTGGTGCTGTGGTCGGACACCTCGCAGATCAGCGTGCGGCCGCGCAGCAGCCGTACCCCGATGGGACCGCGCCCGTAGCGGATGGCGTTGGTGACCAGCTCGCTCAGGATCAGCTCCGTCGTGAACGACAGCTCCTCCAGGTCCCACTCGGACAACTGCCGGGTGACCGCGGCCCGCACCTGTGCGACGGCCGCCGGATCCGACGGCACCTGCCACTCCGCCACTCGGTCGGGGCCGAGGACACGGGTCTGCGCCACGATCAGCGCGACGTCGTCGCGGGGCCGGGCCGGCAGCCGGTCCAGCACCGTCCGGCAGGTCTCCTCCGGCGTGGCACCCGCCGTGCGGCTCAGCGCGTCGCGCAGCAGGTCGAGTCCCACATCGATGTCCCGGTCCCGGTCCTCCACCAGTCCGTCGGTGTACAGCACCAGCCGGCTGCCCTCCGCCAGTTCCAGATCGACGGTCTCGAACGGCATTCCGCCCAGGCCCAGCGGGGGACCGGCGGGCACGTCCGCGAACGCCACGCTGCCGTCCGGCTGCACCACCGCGGGCGGCGGATGACCGGCCCGGGCGACGGTGCAGCGCCGGGACACCGGGTCGTACACCGCGTACAGACAGGTCGCCCCGGTGACCGCGGCGGCGCCGTCGGCCGGGGTCTCGTCCTGGTCGATACGGCCCACCAGCTCGTCCAGCAGACCGAGCAGTTCGTCCGGCGGCAGGTCCAGCGCGGAGAAGTTGTGCACGGCCGTACGCAGCCGTCCCATCGTCGCCGCAGCGTGCAGTCCGTGCCCCACGACGTCCCCGACCACGAGCGCCACCCGCGCCCCGGACAGCGGCAGCACGTCGAACCAGTCGCCGCCCACGCCCGACTGCGCCGGCAGATAGCGGTAGGCGATCTCCAGCGCGTCCTGCCCGGGCAGCGTGCGGGGCAGCAGACTGCGCTGGAGCGTCACCGCCAGACTGTGCTCACGGGTGTAGCGGCGGGCGTTGTCGATGGACACGGCGGCCCGCGCGACCAGTTCCTCGGCGAGGGCCAGCTCCTCGGCGTCGAACGGCTGCGGCTTCTCCGCGCGCCAGAAGGTCGCCACCCCGAGGACCAGGCTGCCCGCCCGCAGCGGAACGGAGATCAGCGAGTGGATGCCGTAGCCGACGATCTGCTCGGTGCGCTCCAGGTCCTGCGCCTGCCAGCCGGGCGCGTCGCGCAGCCGGGGCTCCACCACCGACTGCCCCGTCGTCAGGCTGCGCGCCTGCGGCGAGGTCGGTACGAACCGGATGCGCTCGCCCACCGGATACAGCGGGGCGTCCTTGCGGACACCGGCGCAGGCCGTACGGAGCAGCGCCGTGCCGGGCCGGGGCTCCTCGCCCTTCAGTACCGTTTCGAACAGGTCCACGGTGGCGAAGTCCGCGAACCGGGGCACCGCCAGCTCGGCCAGTTCCTGTGCCGTACGGGTCACGTCCAGGCTGGTGCCGATGCCCACCCCGGCGTCGTACAGCATGTTCAGCCGCTCGCGGGCCACCTCGGCCCGGCCGGACAGTGCGCGCAGCTCCGTGGAGTCGCGCAGCGTGGTGACGCTGCCCGGCGGGCCGCCGCGCAGGTCGGTGGGGCGCTGGTTGATGGCCAGCAACCGGTCCTTGACCAGGTGGACCTCGTCGGTCGCGATCCGCCCCGAGGCCAGCAGCCCGGCCGTCTCGTCGTCCAGACCCAGGTCCAGCACCTGCCGCAGCTCGGCGTCCTCGGGCAGCCCCAGCAAGCGGTGCGCCTCGTCGTTGGCGAGGAGCAGCCGCCCGTCACCGCTCACGATCAGCACGCCCTCGCGGACGGCGTGCAGCACCGCGTCGTGGTGTTCGTACATCCGGGTCATCTCGTACGGCCCGAGTCCGTGCGTCTGCCGCAGCAGCCTTCTGCTGACCAGGGCGGTACCCGCGGTGGCCAGCGCGAGCGCCGCCGCGGCCGACGCGAGCAGCAGGGGCAGCTGCTGGTCCGCCGCCCCGCCGACGTGCGCGGTGGTGATGCCGGCCGACACCAGGCCCACCACCTTGCCGCCGGAGTCCTTCACGGGCACCACGACCTGCACGAGCGGGCCTATGGTCCCGTTGATCTCCTCGACGACCGTCTCACCGGCCACGGCCGGCCCGATGGTGCCGACGAACTTCTTGCCGATGCGGTCCCGTTGGGGGTGCGTGTAGCGGATGCCGTCGGTGTTCATCACCACGACGAAGTCCACTCCGGTCGCCTTGCGGGCGGCCTCCGCCGACGGCTGGAGGAGCGCCGTCGGATCGGGGGCGCGCAGCGCGGCGGCCGTCCCCGGGGCGTTGGCGTACGACTCGGCCACGGCGAGCGAACGGTTGCGGGCCTCCAGGATGCTGTCGTGCCGCACCTGCAGCACCTGCGCCACCACGGCCGAGACGACCAGCAGCAGCACGATCACCACCTGCAGCAGGAACACCTGCCCGGCCACACTGCGCCCGGTCACCGCCGCCCGCAGCATTCCGGGCCGGCCGTCGTCCACCCCGCCTGCCCCCGACTGCCGTGCGCCGGCCGGCGCACGCCGGTACCCGAACGGACGGAGCGGCCGCGAGTCGGGCCGGCCGGGCAGTCGCACCATGTGCCCATGTCTACACCGCCGAGCCCGGACAGGCGAGGGCGTTGTGCGAGAGACGGGTGTGAAGTCGGTGGCGTGTGCGCACCGCGCGTGCGCGTGCCGTGCCGGCGGAACGGGCGTCACGGCCGTCCGCGTACGCCACCGGCCCGTCGTACGTCCCCGTCACCCCCTTGCACCACACCCCTCATACCACTGCCGCACACGGGTGGCAGGACACCGCGCGGGCTCCTAGTAATGGTGTGCGTAACGCCGCGTGCCGCACTCGGGGGTGTTGGGCGGTCGCACCCTTCTCCAGGAGCCGAGATGAACACCCGCTCTTCCGCCCTTTGCCCCGACGACCCCGCCATACCCCCGGCGACAGCCGCCACCGGCGTCGCCACAGCCGAACCCGACCCTGACCCTGATCCCGACCCCGACTTCCGCTCCGCAGCGCCCCCGGAGAAGCACGCCGAGGCCCCGCCCGTGGACGACGCCCCGTACGACGATCCGCTGCACGGCCTGCTCCACAGAGCCGTCGCCGACCGTCCCCTGGAGGACGTCGTCGAACTCATCACCCTGCTGGAGAGCTCACCGGAGCACGCCCCGGCCACCGCCGACGCGCTGCGCGCGGCCGGTGTCGACCGCTCCGTCGAGGACGTCACCCGTCTGGTCACCCTCCTCACCCGGCCGCCCCGCGGCACCGAGAGCGCCGACGAAGCGATCCGCGCCGCCGCCGAGCACCGCCCGGTGGACGAGGTCACCCAGTTGATGGAACTGCTGCACCGCACGCCGCTGGAGCCCCACTGCGGGCGTGCGGCCGTCCAGGCGGCGGCCGTCAACCGGCCGGTCGGGGAACTCGCCGAGCTGATCGGCCGACTGCCCGCCGGACGACCGGATCAGGGCGCCCCGCCACCGCCCGCCGTGGCCGCCGCCGGGGTCCCGGCCGGGGTTCCCGCCGGGACCGGGTCTCCGCCCGCCGTACCGCCACCGCAGCCGGCGACGCCGGCCGCGCCGACCGCTCCGGGCCCCAAGTCCCGCGCACCCGAGGCAGGACGGGCCCCCACGACCGTCCTCTGGATCGCGCGGGTGGCCGCGCTGACGGTCTTCCTGTGCGGGGTGGCGCACGCCCCGCGCTCCTGGACCGGGCTGTCCCACAGCGTCCTCGCGGCCACCCTCCTGGCATCCGGGTCCTGTCTGCTCCTCGCGCTGGCGCTGCTCGTGCGCGCGGTACAGATCCGGCTGGTGGCGGCGACCGTCACGCTGGTCGTGACGGCGTTCCTCGCCGCCACTCAGGTGCTCGGCGGACGCTTCGGCCTGCCGGACCCCGCCCGGCCCGCGACCGCCATGCTCGCCCCGCCCGGGATCGCGGGCACGGTCGCCGCGGCGGCCGCACTCGCGGCCCTGGTGGTGCTGCTGACCGCCCTCACGACGGCCAACTCCCGCCGGGGCGAGGGCCGCTGAGTCAGCCGGCCGCCGCCGCGTCCACCGGACGCAGCACCAGGTGACCGTCCATCCGGGCGGCCACCATGGCGAACGGGACGGTGTCCACCTCAAGGCACATCGCCACATCCTGGGGATGGACACCCTCCCAGCCGAGCCGCACCCCCTCGGCGAGCCGGCCGGCGGCCCCGGAGCGCCGGGCCCGGTCGAGGTAGGGGGCGGGGTCGGTACCGGACGCGGGGCCGGTCCCGGTTCCTGTTCCGGTGGCGGTGGCGGTGGCGGTGGCGGTGACGGTGGCGGTCCCGATTCCGGTGGCGGTGGCGGTGTCGGTGGCGGTGTCGGTGGCGGTCGGGGCGGCAAGGGCCGCGATGTACTGGGCGCAGGCGAGGTCCTCCTCCGCCCGCCCGCCGTCCCCGGTGACCACGAAGGTCACCCGCTCCGGCCGGGCCCGCCGCAGGACCTCGGCCGTCGCCCCGGCCACCGCGAAGCTCGCGCACAGCAGCAGCCGCGCCTCCGCGACCGCCAGGGCCCCGGCTGTCCCGGCCGTGGTCTTCTGTACGACCGTACGGCCGCGCACGTCGAGGGAGCGCAGCAGGGCGGGTGAGTTGGCCAGGTCGAAGCCGGGCACCGGCGGACCGTCCTGGAAGGCCAGCCAGTCGCGGTGACGGGCCTTCAGCTCCAGGGCCTCTTCCTGCGTACCGGCGAAGACGATCTTCTCCGCACCGCCCCGGAACGCCCAGGCGGCCACGGTGAACGCGCGCATCACATCGACGACCACGGCGACATCGGGGGCCACGGGCGCGCCGGGGATCCCTGTGTAGGTGGGCTGCATCGCTCCATGGTGGGGCATGCGGCATGCGGCTGCGCGGAAATTCCCGGAGCTCCGCGAGAGCCTCAGACCTCGTCGGCCTCGGACGGCAGCGGGCGCGGAGTGCGCAGGGAGCGCAGGGAGCGCAGGGCGATGAGCAGGACGCCGATGTCGTCCAGATAGACCGGGTCGGGGAGCAGGTCGGTCGGCAGCACGAGGTACAGCACCGCACCCCAGAACACCCAGCGCGGGCCCGTGGGCAGCCCGGCCCGCCGCAGGGTGCGCCGGGCCCGGACCAGCCGTATCAGCAGGCCGATGGCGACGGCCAGCACCAGCGCGGCGACGACGGCCGCGACGATCAGGAGCAGGGTCGTACTGGAATCCATGCGGCCTCCCGGCTCTCTGGCGGTGCGTCGGTGTCGCTGCCGTGGTGCTTCAGTGCGTCGGTGCTTCAGCGCTGTGGTGCGTCGGTGCGGGCGGCGCTTTTGGTCCGACCGGTCGGTCGGCCGCGTCGCGACGACGGCCGTCCCGGACAGCGGTCGTCGCGGTGAACGGCTGTCCCGGACCGCGGCTTTCAGTCCCCGGCTAAGCCTGTCGGTCCGTGCTCTCCGTACCCTGCGTGCTCTCCGTGCCCTGTGTGTCCTCCGTGCCCTGCGGGCCGTCGTCGGCGGGCGACGCCTTCGGGCCCGGTGCGGGGAGCGACCCCTTGCCCGTGAACCTGAACCTTTCGAAGGTCCGCGTCAACTGCTGAAGCGGGGACGGCTGCCGGGTGCCGGGCCGTTGCTGCGGCAGGGCCGGGCCGGAGGGCGTGTCCCGGTAGGCGACCAGTGCCTCGTGGGCGTCCTCCGCCGCCTGCCGGTACAGGTCCCGGGACTTCGTCATGGCCTCCAGCGCCTCGGCGTACATCGTGACCCGTCGCCGTTCGCGCTCCAGCTGCTCCTGGAGGGTCAGCAGCGTCCAGTTGTCGCGCAGGTCCGCCAGGGCCTCCTCCATGCCGCGCGGCATGGGCCGGCGCAGGGCGGCGAAGTGCCGCAGCGCGGAGAAGAGTTCGGTGGGTTCCGAGCCGTCGAGGAAGACGCTGCGCACACTGTGCTCGTGCGCCTCGTACCCGTCCGGCGCGGGGTCCGGCGGCAGCAGGACCGCTCCGCCGCGTGGCACCTCGACACCGAGGTCCTTCAGCGCCCAGTTGACGGCGCGGAACTGCTGCGGCGCGGCGCGGTGCTCCAGCACCCGGTGCCGCAGCCCCGGCGGGAGCAGCCGGGCCAGGGGCTGCCGGCCGTCCTCGTCCGGTGTCATCGCCTCGTGCACGACCAGGTTGACGCACCACGCCTCGCGGGCCGCGTCCCGCAGCCGGTGGCGCATCTCCTTGTCGTCCTCGGGCAGCGCGTTGACCTGCCGGTAGCGCAGGTCCTCGACGGTGGGGTGGTGGTCCCAGTCACCGTCGTACCCCAGTGGCGTGCCGCCCTCCGGCCAGAACCGGGTGGCGGGCGAGGGCCACGACTCGTCCCACTGCCGCTCCGCCTCCGCGACGAGCGTCCATTCGTGTTCCCCCAGCCGCCGCTGCCGTGGCACGAGGGTCAGCCGGGCCCGCACGGTGACCGTGCCCCCGACCTGCCAGCGCGCCTCGAAGATCAGGTGGCCGGATTCCTCGGGCGCCGACGGCTCGGCGAAGTCGTCGATGTCACCGTTTTCCTTGCGCCGGCGCAGGGTACGGCGGACGACGTCCTCGGTGGCGGGACCTGTGTGGCGGCCACGGGCCGCCCAGACGGTCTGCGGGATGGTGGCGCGGCCGGTGGCGGAGTTCGACATGAGCCAATCTGCTGATGGGGGCGTGTGCGTCTTCCAGTATCACCCATCGCCGATCAAAGGCCCGGGCACCCCGACGGGTGAGCCGGGGCAGGGGCGCGCGGGCGGGGCGGTCACGAAGGGATCGCACGGCGCGGTACGGCGCTCAGGGGCGCGCGTCGAGGCGTGCGGCCCGGGCGAGCGCGTGTGCGTAACGGGCGCGGCAGCGGCAGCGGCAGCGCGTGCTCCGGACCGGCAGGCGGCCGGGAGCAGCGCGCGGGAACACCGCTGGACCCCGACGGGCCGGCCGACGGCTCGGTCGGCGGCCCAGGTCGGGGTCCAGCGGTGACGGAGAGGCTTACGCGCCGCTCTCCCGCAGCATGTCCTCGCGCTCGACGATCTTCACGCGCTCGCGGCCCTGCGGCTCGCCCAGCGCCCGCTCGGCGGCGTCCAGCTTGTACCAGCCCTCCCAGGTGGTGAAGCGGACGTCCCGCTCGGCGAGGAAGGCGTCGACGGCCTCCGGCGCCGGCGAGGCGGGCGTGTGCAGCCGGCCGTTCGCGAAGTCGTCCAGGAGGTTGGACACCGTCTCGTTGGCGTCGCCCTTGGTGTGGCCGATGAGGCCGACGGGACCGCGCCGGATCCAGCCGGTGACGTACGTCGACCGCAGGTGGTCGCCGCCCTCCTCGACCACCCGGCCGCCCCGGTCCGGGACGGTGCCCGACTCCAGGTCCCAGGGCAGCTTGGGGAGCTTGTCGGAGAGGTAGCCGACGGCGCGGTAGACCGCGGTGACGTCCCAGTCCTTGAAGGCGCCGGTGCCCTTGACGTTGCCGGTGCCGTCGAGGGCGGTGCGCTCGGTGCGCAGGCCGACGACCTTCCCGTCCTCGCCGAGGATCTCCGAGGGCGACTCGAAGAAGTGCAGGAAGAGCTTGTGCGGGCGGTCGCCGGTGTCCCGGATCGCCCAGTTCTCCAAGGTCTTGGCGACCATGTCGGCCTGCTTGTTGCCGCGCCGGGTCTCGATCGACCCCGCGTCGTAGTCGATGTCCTCGGGGTCGACGATGACCTCGATGTTCGGGGAGTGGTCCAGCTCACGCAGTTCCATGGGGCTGAACTTCGCCTGCGCCGGGCCGCGGCGGCCGAAGACGTGGATCTCCAGCGCCTTGTTGGCCTTCAGGCCGTCGTGGACGTTCGCCGGGATCTCGGTCGGCAGCAGTTCGTCCGCCGTCTTCGCCAGGACTCGCGCCACGTCGAGCGCCACGTTGCCGACGCCGAGCACGGCGACCTTCTCGGCTTCCAGCGGCCAGGTGCGCGGCACGTCCGGGTGACCGTCGTACCAGGACACGAAGTCCGCCGCGCCGTACGAGCCGTCCAGCTCGATGCCGGGTATGGACAGCTCGCGGTCGGCCGTCGCGCCGGTCGAGAAGATCACCGCGTCGTAGAAGGCGCGGAGGTCGTCGAGGCTGATGTCGGTGGGGTAGTCGACGTTGCCGAACAGGCGGATCTGCGGCTTGTCGAGCACCTGGTGCAGGGCGGTGATGATGCCCTTGATGCGCGGGTGGTCGGGCGCGACGCCGTACCGGATCAGGCCGAACGGGGCGGGCATCCGCTCGAAGAGGTCGATGGACACGCCGGGGTCGGCGGCCACCTCGGATTTGAGCAGGGCGTCGGCGGCGTAGATCCCGGCGGGGCCGGCTCCGACGATGGCTACCCGCAGGGGGCGCGACATGATCAGGTTCCCTTCGAGCGTGAACAAGCGACTCGAACAGGAAGCCTAAACTAAGGCAGACCTAACTTAGTATGCGGGTCGGGTCCAGCGCCTTGTGAGTCGATCATACGAGGTGTCCGACGGCCGCTCGGAACGCCTTCCCGGGGGCGGACCGGCACGAACCGGTGTGAACCGGTCCGCGCGCCGCCGCGACCGTCACGCCGGCCGGATCACCCGGTGGATCGCCTGCTCGCCCGCGCCGTAGATCGACTCCTCACGGATGTACGCACCCGGGCCCGGCGCGTGGATCATCACGCCGTCGCCCACGTGGAGACCCACGTGCCGGTCGTCGTCGAAGAAGAGGACGAGGTCCCCGGGCTCGATGCCGGCGAGGGTCATCGGGGCACCCGCGAGCGCCTGCTGGTGCGCGGTGCGGGGCAGCGTCACGCCGGCCGCCTTCCACGCCCCCTGGGTGAGGCTGGAGCAGTCGTACGAGTCCGGCCCGGTCGCCCCCCAGACACAGGGCTTCCCGATCTGCGCCCGCGCGAACTCGATGGCCCTCGCGGCACGCCCGGCGTGGGTCGACTCGGGAGCGGGGACCGGGAGCGTGAAGGAGCCGGTGTCGGCGGGGGAGTTGGCGGTGACGGGGGGCGCGAAGGCGCCGGTGCCGGCGGGGGAGCCGAGGGTGGTGGGGAGCGTGAAAGAGCCGGTGTCGTAGGGGGAGTTGGCGCTGACGGGGGGCGCGAAGGCGCTGGCGTCGGCGAGGGAGCCGAGGGGGGCGGGAAGCGTGAAGGAGCCTGTGGCGAAGGGGGAGTCGGGGATGGTCGGGAGCGTGAAGGAGCCCGTGTCGGCGGGAGCGGTGAAAGCGCCGGGGACCGCGAAGGAGCCCGTGTCGGCCGGAGCGGTGAAGGCGCCAGGGACTGCGAAGGAACCCGTGTCGGTGACCGGGGTCGCGGGGGCGGGCTCCGTGTACGTGGGGTAGGGGAGGGACCCCGTGTCGGTGAGCGGGTCGGGCGTGCCGGGGCGGGGGAAGGCGGGCGCCTGGTGGCGGGCCAGCAGATCCCGGGCCGTGCCGAGCTTGCGCTGGTTGGTCGTCTTGAAGTCCGCGGGGGAGGGGCGACGGGGCTCGGTGGCCGCGGCCGGCAGGGCCCCCGGGGCCTGTACCGCGGCCTCCTGTGCGGCGGGCAGGGCCGCGACGGGAAGCACCGCGGTCTCGGCCGGACCGCTCGGAAGCTCCGCACGCCGGGCGGGCGGCAGTTCCGCGAGAGGGCCACCGGGCAGCCCCGCACCGCCCGCCTCCACGGCGAGCCGCGGTCGGGTGCCGGGGGCCACCGCGGGCGCGCCGGTGAGCTCCGGCAGCGCGCGCGGTCCGGACTGCCCGGTGACGCCGGCCGGCAGCGCGGGCAGCTCTGCCGGTGGTGCGACCGGCGCGGGTCCGGTGCGGTCGGCGTCCGTACGGGCCGGGGGCGCGGGAGGGGCCGGCAGCCGGTCGGCCGGGAGTACCGCGGGCATCGTGGGGCCGGCCTTCGCGCGGGCCGCGTCGAACCACTGCCGGGTCACCGCTTCGAGGGCGGGGTCCGAGGGCTGTGCCGTTCGCCGGGCCGGCGGAGCCTCCCGCCTGCGCGCCGCCGCAGCCATCGCTCGGGTCGCGTTGAAGTTCCCGGTCGCGTTCTCGGCCCGGTCGTACAGGGAGTCGATCCGCTGCCGTACCTCGTCGCGGCTCTCCGGCGCCATGGAAGATGTGCTCCCTCCTTGCCCCGCGGGGCAGTCGGGCCGAATCCCGGTGTCGGACCCCGTCCGGTGTGCCACTGCGGGCCGACTGGAGGGGGAGCCGGGATGGCCTGGCGTCAACTTAGCCAACTTGTGTCACTCGTGTGAAGGTTGACGGGCGGTATGTCCGATACGTATTTGTGATGTTCGTTGCGGCGTTCGAGCGGGAAGACTTGGCCGCCGCGTCCGCCCGGTCCGGTGCACCCGGCCGCAGGGTCGAGCGACCGTGGGGGAAAGCGGATGCTGTGACCGGGTTTTCCTGTGAGGTCGCCATGAATTTCCGGCACGGTTGAACGCCGTGGCCGCGCCGTGCGTATGGGGCCGGGGAGTCACATGCCCCGACCGACCACGACACGCAGGGGAACGACCTTGGAACGGAACAGGCGCAGACGTCCCACCGGCGCGCGACGCGTGACCTTCGCCGCGGTCGCCCTGATGCTGGGCGGGGGCGGCCTCGTCGCAGCCAACGTCTACGCCTCGGCCGACGAAGCAGGCTGGGGCGGACAACCGGGCTCCGAGGCGACCGGGCAGGTCAGGTCCGCGGGCATGGCCACGATCGACTGTCCCGACGTCGGCAGCCGACTGACGGCCGTGCCGGACGAGGCCCGCGGGGACGTGGACCGTGAACTCGCCCAGCTCGACGAGCAGATCGCCGCCGCCTACCGGCAACTCCAGCAGTCGGCGCAGGCCGTGCGCGAGGACCCCGCCGCGGCCGACGGTCCGATCATGGACCCGCTGAAGGAGCGCCGGGCGGCGACCATCGCGCGCATGGCCGACGCCATCGACCGCGCGGGGGACCGGCCGCAGGGGCTCGAAGACCTGGCCGCCTGCGCCCTGCGCCCCGGCGAGAACGGCACGGCGACCGGCGGCCCCGGCAGCGGCAGCGAGGGCGGCACCACCGCCACCCCGGGTGACGGCTCCCAACCCGGCGGCGGGCAGGGGCAGAACGAGGGCGGCGGCGCGGCCGGAGCCGGCCAGGGCGGCAACGGGCCCGTCGTCTCCGACTACGCGGACATCACCGCCGTACAGCCCAACGTGCCGGACCCGGCCCAGCAGTCCGACGCCTCGCGCGGCACCTTCACCTCCCAGTGCGGCGTCAACGCGAACGGCCTGTTCAACTCGGACAACGTGATCGTCGCCCCCGGCGTCTCCAACGGCGCCCACCACTTCCACGACTACGTCGGCAACCAGTCCAACAACGCCTTCGCCAGTGACGGCGATCTGGCGAAGGCCGACACCTCCTGCGTGGACCGGGGTGACAGATCGACGTACTACTGGCCCGTACTGCGCATGCAGAACGGCAAGCAGGAGCGGGACGCCGGTGCTCCGGGCGGCGGCACCGAGGGGAACGCGGGCCAGATCGTCACGCCCAAGGAGGTGACGCTCACCTTCGTCGGCAACCCGCGCGCCCGAGTCACCGCGATGCCGCGCCTGTTGCGCATCATCACCGGCGACGCCAAGGCCTTCGTCAACGGTCCCGGAAACGCCAACGCCTCCTGGAGCTGCACCGGTTACGAGGACCGGCAGCTCAAGGACAAGTACCCGCTGTGCCCGGCCGGCAGCGCCGTCGTCCGCACCTTCCACTTCCAGAGCTGCTGGGACGGCCGGAACACCGACAGCGCCAACCACCGTACCCACGTGGCCTTCACGGCCCCCGACGGCTCGTGCGCCCAGGGCTTCGAGCCCATTCCGCAACTCGTCCAGCGCATCGTCTACGACGTCCCCGCCCCGAGCGTGAACGACGGCGGGCGGACGGTTCCGCTCTTCGCGGTGGACTCCTTCCCGGAGCAACTGCACAAGCCCGTCACCGACCACGGCGACTTCATCAACGTCTTCGACGAAGACCTGATGCGCGAGATGGTCGACTGCATCAACTCGGGCCGCACCTGCGGCGCCCGTGACGGCGGCGACTCCGGTGCGACCGACGGTCCGAGCGCCGGTCCGAGCGCCGGTCCGAGTGCGGCAACTCCGCCCGCGACCACCGCGCCCGCCCCGACGGCGTCCGTGTCCAACCCCGTCGAACAGCCGAGGACCGACACGACGACCGAACCGGCGAACACGACCGAACCCGCGAACACGACCCGGCCCGCGAACACGACCAAGCACGACCGGAAGGACGGGAACGGCCGGCGCGGCGAGACCGATGCGCCGTCCGAGCGTGCCACGGCCGACCGGGACACCTCGTCCGCCCAGACCGGCGCGGCGGCCCCGCCCGTGGCGTCCGCACCGACCGGCTCCGGCGCCGGCCGGTCCACCCCGTCCGTGTCGGCCGGGACCGGTGTCACCGGCGGCGACAGCGCACCCCCGGCGCGAACCGCCCCCCAGGCCGTACAGGGCGGACTCGCGGACACCGGGGCTCACCTGTGGCCCGCGGCCATCGGCATCCTGCTCGCCCTGTCGGGCCTGATCATGCTGGTCCGGGCCAGGCGGCTGCGATACTGACCCGCTCCACGCGGGACACCTGACGGCAATGGCCCGCCCCTCCCGGAGGGGCGGGCCACCGCGCGTGCACCAGGTGATGCCCCTCAGGCGGCCCGGAGCGTGCGCTTGGCGAGTTCGTACGCCGGCAGCATCGCCTCGTGCTCCTCGGTGTCCAGTCCGCCGAGGTGCACGACGACCGGGCCTTGGGGCGTGCTGACGGCGAAGGCCGTCTCCTTCTTGGTCTCGTCGAGGAGCTTGCTCGTGTAGAGGTACCGCACTTCCACGCCGGACAGACCGCCGCCCAGCTCGACGGCGCGGTACCGCTCCTCGCTGACGTCGTCCTCGGCGGCGACGAACTCGCGCAGCACGGCCCGGGCATCGCCGGCACCGGGCTTGCCCGTCCACACGCGCAGGAAGCCGAGGTGACCGGCGGGCTTGGCGTCGATCTCGCACGCGGTGGTGACCGGTCCCTGGCGCAGGAAGCTCTCGGCGAGCTCGCCCGGCGCACCGCCGTCAGAACCGCCGGCCGTCTTGGACAGCTCCGCCTCGGCGTCGATCCCCTTGGCCTTCCAGCCCTCGGCGATGTCGAAACTGACGGGCAGCTCGCAGGGCGAACCGGCGGCGCCGATCGAGCCCCCGCTCACCGCGCCCTTCCCCTCGGCTCCCGCGCCCTTCGACACGCCCGGCGTGCTCGCGGACGGCCGGCTCTCGTCCTCGTCGCCGTCAGCGGACTGCGCGCACCCGCCCAGCACGGCCGTCAGCACCATCACCCGAACCACGCCGCCGAGCACGGACCCCACCCTGACCTGCACCGCTGTCTCCCCTCCTGTTCAGGGCGGCCACTGTATCCGGCGGGGCCGACAAGGGCGTACGGCTCTGTCCGGCGGAGCCGGCATGGTCGTACGACGATGTCGCGGCGGGGCGGCGGGGCGGCGGGGCGGCGGGGCGGCGGGGCGGCCGGGCGTCACTCCCCGGCGTGTTCCCCGTCGTGCTCCCCGTCGTGCCGGCAGTACAGGAACAGGTGCGGCTCGGGTATGGCGTCGGGGTGGGCGGGGGCGAACAGGGCGTGTTCCTCGGCGAGCACCGTCAGGCCCGCCTCCGTGGCCAGCCGTGTGAAGTCCGCGCCGGCGAAGCTCGTCACCCGGACCGGCTGCCCCATGAACACCGCGTCGACGGCCTCCACGTCGAGCGGCACGGTGGCCAGCACCGCGAGGCCGCCGGGACGCAGCGCCCGCGCCAGCCGCGCCACGACCGCCGACTGCTCCGCGCGGGTCATCTGCAACAGGGAGAAGTACACGCACACCGCGTCGAACGAGCCGTCGGCGAGCGGCAGTTCACGGATGTCGGCGAGCTGGAACCGGGCCTGCGGCACCTGGTGGGAGGCGACCTCGACCATGACGGGCGAGACATCGACGCCCAGCACGTCGTACCCGGCCTCGGCCAGGGTCTGCGCGGTCGGCCGTCCCGTTCCGCTGCCCACGTCCAGCACCCGGCTGCCCGGCTCCAGCTGCCCCAGCAGCCACTCCACGGAGGCCCGGTGCGCCTCGGAGGAGGCGAAGGCCTTCTCGTAGTCGAGGCCCAGTGCGTCGAACACCACGGCGGCCGGTACCCGGCGATCGTCCTCGGTCAAGACGGCTCCTCCCGTAACCCGTGCGGGTGCCGGGCATCGTCGCACCTCCGGCCCGCGCCCCACAACGCCGCGCCCGCATGCCGTTTGCGGGCCGCGGCACCGGCAGGGCAGGGTTCGGGGCGTGCCTACCTTGCTGATCGTGCATCACACCCCCTCGCCGCGCTGCCAGGAGCTGTTCGAGGCGGTCGTCTCGGGCGCGACCACCCCGGAGATCGAGGGCGTCCGCGTCGTACGGCGCGCGGCCCTGTCCGCCACCGCCGCCGACGTCCTCGCGGCCGACGGCTACCTCCTCGGCACCCCGGCGAACCTCGGCTACATGTCCGGCGCCCTCAAGCACTTCTTCGACCAGATCTACTACCCCTGCCTGGACGAGACCCAGGGCCGCCCCTTCGGCTACTACGTGCACGGCGGCAACGACGTCACGGGCGCCGTCCGCGCCATCGAGGCCGTCACCACGGGCCTGGGCTGGCGCCGCGCCGCCGAAGCGGTGACCGTCACCGGCGAGCCGGGCAAGTCCGATGTGGAGGCGTGCTGGGAGCTGGGTGCCACCGTCGCGGCGGGACTCGCCGAGGGGTGAGCCCCGCTGCCCGCGCGGCCACCGGAGTGATCTTGGCGCACACGCCCCCGGTCACCGGCGTGGACCGGATGCCCGCCCGCCACGTGCTCTGTTAGTCCTGTTCATGTGCTCATAGGACATTTACGGGTGGTTGGTCGTTCCCCGGGTGCCCGGGGACGCCGTACCGCGTTGCTGCTGTCGCTGCTCCTCACCGCGGCAGGCGGCCTGACCGGCTGGGCGACCGCCGACGGCGCGGGGACGCACGGGCTCGCGCTGGCGGTCGCGGTCAACACCCGTCCGGGCACGGGCGCGACACGGCCGGGCATCCGGATCGGGCACGCGGCGGTGAAGACCTACCGGCTCGCCAACCGCACCGGAGCCGACCTCCAGGACGTCCGGATCACCGACCCCGAGCTGCCCGCGACCGCGATCCGGTGCCCCGGCGGCCGCACTTACGTCCCGATGCTGCGCGGCCTCACCTCGGTCACGTGCACGGCACGCACCGTCGCCCGGCCCGGCGTGCGGACCGTCGACGTCCGGGCGGTGGGCCGGATCCCTGCCCTGCACACGGAGTCCCGCGCCGTCGCCCGCGCCGGCTACAGCGGCGTCGGTGGACAGGTCGGCCTGTCGGAGACGGTCCGGACGGTTCGTACTATCCGGACGGCGCGGAACGTCCCGACGGCGGAGAGGTTCCCGACGGTACGGACCATCCGTGCAGTCCGTGCAGTCCGTGCAGTTCGGGTGGTGCGCCCGGTGCGCCCGGTGCGCTTGGCCCTGGCGCGACGTGCCGCGCCGGGCGGCGGTGCCACCGTCTTCTACGAGGTGACCAATCCCGGCAACCGCACGGTGTACGACCTCCACCTCACCGATCCCGTGCTCTCCCCGCCCCGCATCGACTGCCCCGGGGGTGGCGCCGTCGTATCCGCGCTGGACCCGGGCCGGTCCGTGCGATGCGTGGCGCAGGTGCGGCGGCCCCCGGGGACCTATCGCAGCGCAGGGTGGGTCGAGGGAACCGACCGCACCCACACCCTCCTGCCGAACGGCAGCCTGGAACCCCCGCCCCTGCTGACGGCCCGCGCGGCCGGGACCTTCACCCTGCGAGCCCCCGCACTGCCGAGACCGAGCACCCCCCGAGCCCCCGCGTCGCCACCCGTCGCCGCACCTCCGGCAGGCCCGGCGGCCCCAGCAGGTCCGCCGCCCGTCCTGCCCCTGCCCCCAGGCGCCGTGTTCCCGCCCGCACCCGCGCTGCCACCCCCTGCCGGTGCGGCAACCGTTCCGGCAGCCCCGGCACCCGCACCCGTTCCCGGTGCTGCTGCGGGTGCGGCCGCCGGGACTGGTACGACCGCGGGGGCCGCCGCGGGTACGACGGCCGGAGCCGGAGCCGGAGCCGGAGCCGGAGCCGGAGCCGGAGCCGGAGCCGGAGCCGGAGCCGGAGCCGGAGCCGGAGCCGGAGCCGCCGCCGACGGTGCGGGTGCCGGAGCCGCTGCCGGCGGTGCGGGTGCCGGAGCCGCTGCCGGAACCGGTGCCGGCACCACCACCGGTGCGGGTGGTGCGGGTGGCGCGACGGGTACCCAAGGCGGTGATGCCGCAGCACAGGTGACGGGTGGTCAGAGCACCGATGGGCAGGCGACGGCAGGCGTGTCGTCCGAGCGGCAGACGACCGGCTCGTCGACGGAGGGCGGGACCACGGCAGGCCGGTCGAGCGGGGACGGGACAGCCTCGGGCCAGTCGGTATCCGGCGAGGAAACCTCCGGTCAATCAACCGGGGGCAGATCGACGTCAGGCCAGTCAAGCTCAGGCCAGTCAAGCTCAGGCCAGTCGACCTCGGGCCAGTCGACCTCGGGCCAGTCGACCTCGGGCCGCCTGGCCGCCCCCGCCGTGCCCCCGCGGCGCGCCCCCTCCATCCTGACCCGCTTCGTCCGCCCCGGCGGCGACCCGACCGGGCTCGGGCTGCTCACCGTGCTGTTCCTGATGCTGATCCCCGCCGTCGTGGCCGCAGTGCTGCTCGGCTCGCGGGGGACCGGTTCGTAGCCGCCGACCGCCGTACCCCGCCGTGCACATCGAGACGACAGGAGCGCCCCAGCCGATGATCGAGACCTTTGCCGTTGTCCTGGGGGTCGCACTGGTCGCCGCCGGTGTCGTGGTGGCCCGGCACCGGTACTGGCCGCCGGCCCCGGAGGCGGAACCGCGCGAGGACGTCGCCGAGTACATCTCCATGATGGTCGGGGTCCTCTACGCCCTGGTGCTGGGGTTGGCCATGGTGTCCGTGTGGGAGACGCGGTCCGGGGCCGAGAGCCATGTGCAGGCCGAGGCGAGCGCCGCGCACCAGATCCTGCTGCTGTCCGCCGGGCTCCCCGCGCCGGAGGCCCGGCGGACCCGCGGCGCCGTGGACGCGTACGTGCACCACGTCGTGTCCGCCGAGTGGCCCGCCATGCGGGACGGGAGCGTGCCCGGCCAGGAAGGCTGGGCCCTGCTGGACGCCGTCCGCGCGTCGGGCGGTGTCCCCGCCGACGCCACCCCGGTCCAGCAGGCGACGCTGCAGGAGACCCTGGCCCAGCTCGGCGTGCTGGACGACGCCCGGCGCGGGCGGGAGGCCGACGTGGGCAGCGGTCTGTCGCCCGTCCTGTGGTTCGGGCTGATCGTCGGCGGGATGCTCACCGTGGCCTTCATGTTCATGTTCGGGGTGAAACGCAGCGTCACCCACGTGGTGATGGTGATGGGCCTGACGGCGCTCATCACCTTCACCGTGCTGCTGGTCTACCAGCTGAACCAGCCGTTCAACGGCTTGTTCGCCGTCGACTCCACACCCTTCACCCGCTACTTCCCGTACGCCTGACCCCGTCCGGTACCTGGCGTCCGTCCGGTACCCGGTCTCCGTCGGTGCCCGCCGGGGTCCCCAGCAGCCGCGCCGCGATGCGCCGCTCGTCGGGCCAGCGCACGTCGTACGCCCAGCCCCACCGTTCGAACCCGGCGATCAGCCAAGCCGTGAGGTCCGGCTGTCCCTTCAGCCCGCCGTGCCGGGCGCTGTTGGGGTCGGCGTGGTGCAGGTTGTGCCAGCCCTCGCCGAAGGTCAGCAGCGCCACCCAGCGGATGTCGCGTGACTGGTCGCGGGTCGCGTAGTGCTGGGCGCCGAAGGCGTGCGCGACGGAGTTGACGGACCAGGTGACGTGGTGGACGACCGCGTACCGCACGAGGCTCGCCCACAGGAAGGTGACGGCCGCCGTCCGCCAGTCGTGGGTCCAGGCCAGGACGAGCAGCGGCGGCAGCCCCAGGGAGACGGCGATGGCCACCGGGTAACACCGGTCCAGGCGGCGTACGTCCGGGTCGGCGAGCAGATCCGGGGCGTAGCGCGGATAGTTGGCACGGACCGGCGAGGACGAGAACCAGCCCACCTGCGCGTGCCAGAGCCCCTTGAGCAGGGCCCGGCGGGAGGTGCCGTACTTCCACGGCGAGTGCGGGTCGCCGTCCCGGTCCGCGTACTGGTGGTGGCGCCGGTGCTCGGCCACCCACATGGTGACCGGCCCCTCCATGGCCATGGAGCCCGCGATCCCCAGGGCGATCCGCAGTGGCCGTCTCGCCTTGAAGGACAGGTGGGTGAAGTGCCGGTGGTAGCCGGCGGTGATGCCCATGATGGACAGGGCGTACATCCCGATGGCGAGGCCCACGTCGTACCAGTGGGGCCCCCAGCCCGCCACGAGGGCGGCCGGCAGCGCCACGGCCAGGACGGCGAGCGGTCCTACGACGAGCATGAGCAGGTAGCCGGTGCGCAGCGGGACGCTCACCGGGACGGTGTCGGGCAGCGGGGCGCGTAGGCCGTTCGGGTGATCGGCGGAGGTGGTCACGGCGCACCTCGCACGCGGCGGAACGGGCAAGTGGAGGGGGTCATGTGCGGCGATTATGCGGGCGCCATATGCCGCCGGGGCTCAGGCGCGCACGGCCGCACGGGCCCGGCGCCCATGCTCTACCTGGATGGATGAAGGTGCGGGCGCCGTGCGACTGCCCGACGATGGGACCGGGGCCGGGTTCCCCGGACGCGTCCGCCCCCTCGCGCAGACGCTGTCGTATCCGCGTTCATCTCCGCCCACCTCCATTCGTCCCAGTTCATCTCATTTCATCTCCTTTTGTTTCCGCTCGCTCCTATTCATCGTCAGTCATCAACAGCCATTCGTATTCGTATCAAGTACGTCGTCGAGTCGAGGAGTGTCGGATGCGCACGGACGGCCACGCACCCGGACGGCATGGGCAGGAAGGGCGGGACGGACAGGGCGGACAGGAACGGCGGGACGGGCAGGACGCCAAGGAGTTGCTGCGCCGGTGCGCGCGGGACGTGGTGGACGTCGCCGAGGGCATCCGCGAGGTGGCCGGGCGCACCAGCACCGCGCTGTTCGCGCCCGCCCTGGCCGGCTCGGCGCGCCGCAGGCCCCGTACCGGCCTCCCCGCCCAGTGGGCGCTGCTGCGGGCCCTGACCAACAAGCAGGGGCTCGGCGGCGCGGCCATCACGGCACCCAAGGGCATGGGCTACATGCTCGGCGCCGCCGGTGAGGCCCTGGGCCGGGAGAGCCTGGCCGCGCTGGTGGCCGTCTCCTCGCTGCGGCTGCGGATCGCCGCCGTACTCGTGGACCACCCCGAGTTCGAACGCGACCCGGGCATGCGCCGGCTGACGGAGGCCGTCACCGCCGACCACGACCTGGCGGCCGTACGAGCCCTGCGCGCCCTGTTCCGTGACCAGGGCGCCCAGCGCGCCCTGTCCGGCCTCGCCCCTCTGCTGGCCGAACTCCTCGCAATCCGGGCCCTGTTGGACGAGGACCCGATGAACGACGAGACCGGCTGGGCGCTGGCCACGGGCCGCGAGCTGACCGCCGACCCGGTCAAGGGCATCGGGGCCGCCCGCGTCGCCGGCCTGGACCGGGGTGACGGCGCCGCCGAGGCCGTCGACCTCACCGACCAGGAGAAGCAGACCATCGCGGGCGAGGGCTCCTTCCTCGGTTTCCTGCGCAACATCGAGACGCTCTCCACCGACGGCCGGATCCTCGTGCAGAACGTGCGCGGCCCCGACGGCGTCGTACGGTACGTCGTCCAGGCCCCCGGCATGGCCCCCGGCCGCCCCCGCAACGACTCCCCGCAGGACTTCGTCGGCGCCTGGCGCAATCTGTTCATGGCCGACTCGCCCTACACCCGCGCGGTGCTGCTGGCCCTGGAGGAGCACGGCATCCCGCGCGGCGCCGAGATCGCCCTGATCGGGCACAGCGAAGGCGGGATCGCGCTGATGAACCTCGCCCAGGACGAGGAGTTCTGCCGCGCCTACCGCGTGACGCACATGGTCGCCGTCGGCTCCCCCGTCGACAACAAGAAGCCCGCCGACCCGCGCACCTGGGTCGCCAGCATCACCAACCAGCACGACATCGTGCCGGTCCTCGACGGCAGGGGAGCGGGCACCGCCTTCGACCCCCACCCCCACTGGTACGAGGTCGACTACACCGGGCCCACCCACGAGTTCCCGCTGTGCCACATGCTCCGTGAGTACATGGAGCACCTGCGCACCGTCATCCCCGAGGCCCGCAAGGACGTCGACGAGGCGCTCGCGCCCTACCGCGGCCCCGTCGTGCGCACCCAGGCCTACCAGCTCAAGGACCGCGCCAACCCGCCCGAGGGCTACCCCTTCCTCACCCTGCCCACCACGTCCGTCGCCACCACCGCGGGCCCGGTCGACGTCCCCGTGCGCTACTACGACTCCTCCGCCGCCCACCTGGGCTTCCCGGTCGACGCCGGCGTCGCCCGGGCCCTGCTGCCCGGCGTCACCTGGATGGTGCCGAGCCGGCTGGGCCGGCGGGCGCTGGCGGTGCTGTCCCTGTACGAGCACCGCTGCTCCACCATCGGCCCCTACACCGAGATCGTCCTGTCGGTCCTGGTGGACGACCTGTGGCGGCCCCGCCCGCTCGACATCGCCGCCGACCTGCTGCGCCGCGCCGACCTGCGCCGCACCGGCCGGTACGTCCTCTCCCTCGCCGTCACCACCGAGGAGGCCCGCGTGGTCGCCCGGGAGCTCTGGGGCCAGCCCGCGGTCCGCACCCTGGCCGAGGCCGACCTGATGGGCCGTGACATCCGCTTCACCTCGCCGGACCTCGGCATCGCCGTCGAGGGCCGCCTCGGCCCGGGCGTCCGCTGCCCCGAGGCGGACTGGGTGCTCTACGGCCGGCGCCGCGAGAGCACCGTACGCACCCTGCTACGCACCCACGGCAAGCTGCGGCTGCACACCGGAACCGGCGTACGGCTGCGCCTGGACACCGCCGCGGCCGAACCGATGGCCGGGCAGCTGCGCCGGCTCGGCGTCGACACCGCCCGCCCGCTGTTCGTCCTGTCCTGCCCGCAGTTCATGACCCATCGCAGCGCCGGCGCCGTCCTGCCGCGCTGAGCCCCCCGCCCCCTCCACGCGACCGGGAGCAGCCATGGTGACCGAGTCCCCCGCAACGATGCCGTCGACCGGTGAACTCCTCGACAGGGCAACCGTCCTGCGCGCCGACGCCGACCTGATGGACGACTACGCCCGACGGCTGCGGGCCACCGCGGCGACGCTGGACGGCTGCGTGGCGGCGCCCGCGTGGAGCCGGCCCACCCTGGAACAGCAGGCGGCGGCCTGCGGCACGGCGGCGGAGCAACTGCGCACCGCCGCCGAGGCCTTGCACGCCCATGTACGGGCCGGTGGCTGACCGCCCTCAGAGCGCCGCGGTCCTGGAGTCCGCGGCGCTCCTGCCGAGCGACACGAAGTAACGCGCCTTGGTCTCGGGCAGGTTGCGGTGCAGCAGGTCGGAGAAGCCGCGGGTCTCGCGGACGATCCGCAGACCCTCGGCCGAGAACGTCGACGGCGCGAACAGGCGCGGCGCCAGCAGGGGGTTGTTCAGCGCCTCCGAGAACGCGTCGACGGAGATGACGCGTTCGAGCAGCCGCCCGAAGATCGCCCCCGGCTCCGGCTCCTCCGCGAACACACCGACGTACAGATCGATGGCGTCGACGTCGCCGTACACCTCCATCAGCGCGTCCTGGACCCGCGGGTCGCCGGAGATCTGCCTGGGGTGGGTGACGCGGGGGAAGCCGTAGTGGGCGCGGTAGTCGTTGTACGGGGCCAGCCGCAGCTCGCGGCCGACCGCGATGCTGCGCTCCTCGATGGGCATCAGCACGTCGTCGGTGTTGAACAGGCCCGAGAGACCGGCCGGTTGCAGGGACAGGTCCTCCATCAGCGGTCCGAGACCGCGGTCGGTGACCAGCCGCCCGTTGGCGATCGTGCGCGCGAGCGGCACCTCCCGGCCGCCGATGGCGTAGCTGGACGGAACCAGGCTGTGCCAGCGGTACACCAGGCTGAACTCGACCGTCGCCCAGTTCTCCCGGTGCCACACCCCCCGGTCGGTGCGCACCGGGTCGAGGACGAAGTCGAAGTGGTACGGCGTGATGTGGTTGATGTACTCCTCCAGCATCACCCGGATCATCATCACGATGAGCGTGTTGCGGGTGGTCTGGAAGAGCCGTTCGTCGTCCCAGTCGGGGTGGGCGTCGGCGAGCAGGCCGGCCACCCGGTTGTGCTCGCGCAGGAAGAGGACGTTCATCGCCATCGGGCCGATGTGCGCGTGCACGCGGTCGCCGCCGGAGGCGAAGAGAGTGTCCCGCAGCTCCTCGGGCACCTCGTCGAACCGCACCGGCCGCAGCGCCCGGAACTCCTCCTTGATCTTTCCGCCCTCGCACAGCAGCGGCGGGAACTCGCCCCCGTCCACCTGCCTGCTCTTCAGCCGCCCGCCCTCGAAGGTCCGCAAGGAGGCGGTGACCTCCGCGCGGTCGCCGTAGAGCTGGCACATGTCGAGTGTGTGCGGGGAGTCGGTGCGGCGCGGATCGCCGGTGGCGGCGTGCCCGCGCAGGAAGCCGTCGGTGAACCACTGGGCGAACGCGGGCAGCAGCGCCGTCGACCGGGGGCAGTACCGGGTCGCGCCGTCGCGCCGGAACAGCTCGGCGACCTTTTCGGGAGCCGGCAGCCGCTCTGCCCCGCCGTCGGCCGGTGGCAGGTGCCGGCCCACCCACGAACGGTCGGTGAGGGAGTCCCACGACGTGTACGGGCTCTTGGTGCTCAGCGGGTCGGGACGCGGGGGCGCCTTGAGGACGGCCAGGTCGGTCAGGGTGGAGTTCAGCCGCCGGTGCAGCCACCTGCTGCGCTGGGCCGTCCGCCACACGGGCCCGAAACGGGTCAGCAGATGCGTCTCGAACCGATTGCGCCGCCCGTCGCGGGATCGGTCCCGTGCCCCGGTCCACGGTCCGGTCCGGGTCTGCGTCGCACGAGACGTGACGGTCATGGGTCCTCCGGGTCAGGTCGCGTTCCCGGCCGGGCGGCCGGAACTCACCGTGTAGTGCTGCGGGAACGGGGTGCCGGCGTAGTCCAGCTCCCGCTCGCCGCCGGGCAGCGGGAGGATGCCGGGGCGCAGCAGCACGCGCCGCACCAGCTCGGGCAGGATCACCGAGGCCGCGTACCGGCCGACGCAGTCGTGGGCGCCGTAGCCGAGGACGAGGTTGTGCGCGGGCGGGCGTCCGGGCCGGAACTCGGCGGGCGCGTCGAGGACCTCCTCGTCGAACATCGCCGACGCGAAGCAGGCCAGCACCACGCTCTTGGCCGGGATCACCGTCTGCCGCGGGGTGCCGGCGGCGAGGGTGTGGTCGCGCACGCACAGCCGGGGCGTGACCGGCACGAACGGGTGGAAGCGCAGGGCCTCCCACACGAAGGCGTCGAAACGGGCCGGGTCGCCCTCCGCCGCCAGCCGCCGCGCCTCGGCCAGCGCCTGCGGGCGGACGGCCAGTTCCTTGACGGCGGTGGCCACGCACTGGGTGGCGTTCTGCTGGTAACCCGTCAGGTAGCCGACCAGGTTGGCGTTGATCCGCTCGTCGTCGAAGGCGTACTCGGCGGGCAGGCTGATGCGCAGCATCCGCGCGAGGACGTCGTCCGAGACCCGGCCGGGTGCGGCACCGTCCGCGGCCCCGCGACCGGATGCGGCGCCGAGGCCGTCACCGTCCGCGACTCCGGGGCCGTCACCGGGTGTGCCGTCGGCCGCCTCCCGGCGGCGGGCGATGACCTCGGCGACCCGGTCGTGCAGCTCCCGGCCCGCCGCCACACCCGCGGCATGGATCCCGGGGTCGCGCTCGGGGTTGACGGCGAACGCCCACTGCATCGCGCGGGTGCAGCCGTGCAGGATGTCCTCGTCGATGCCGGTGAAGCCCAGATAGCCGATGGCGACACGGGCCGCCGCCGGACGGGCGTAGTCCTGGATCAGGTCGAAGGTGTCCGCACCCCGGGCGACAGCCTCGTCCAGCACGGCGTCGGCGACCGACGCGGTCAGCTCCCGCACCCGGGGCGCGTCCTCGGCGGCGAGTACGAGCTGCCCGTACCCCCGCTCGCGCCAGTGCACGTCGGCACCGTCCCGCGCGAGGACGAACGGCGCGCCCAGCACGTCCTCCAGCGCCGGTCCGAACACCCCGACCGTGAACGTGCCGGGTGCGGACAGCACCTCCAGCACGTCCGGGTGCCGGGTGACGAAGACGCCGACCGGCGTGCTGAACACCGGACGCTGTGCGCGCAGTTGGGCGAAGACGGCCGCCTTGTCGGCGACCATGCCCTGTCGCAACAGGGACACCCGCTGCGGGACGTCGTCCTCGGGGATCGCGTCGTACGCGGCGAGAAAGTCCATGAGGGCATTCAGCCACCGGCCCGGACACGTCGCATTTCGGACGGGCATTCGGATGACCGGGCCCGCGCGGGAGGTACATTGACGGTGCCGCACGCGGTGCCCCCACCGGATTCCGCACACCCGGCCGCCCCCGCGACCTGTCCCGCCCACCCGCCGGGCCCGTCGCCCGACGGTCCCCGTACCGCAGAGGAGCGTGCGCGATGCTCTCCACCTGGGCCGGGGCCCTCGTGCCCGTGTTCAGCGACACGACCGTCAGCGGTGCCGAACGGCTGCTCGGGGAGCCCGGGCACGGCCGCGTCCTGGCCGCCAACCACACCTCCTTCTTCGACCCGGTCCTGCTCATCGGCACCCTGCACCGGCTCGGCCACCGGCCCGCCGTCCTGGCCACCGCCGGGCTGTGGCGGGTGCCCCTGCTGGCGCGCGCCCTCACCCACGAGGGGTACGTACCCGTGCACCGGGGCAGCCGCCGCGCCCCGGACGCCCTGCGGCCCGCCTCCGACGCCCTCGCCGAGGGGCGCGGCGTGCTGATCTACCCCGAGGGCCGCCTGCCCCGGTACCGCGCCGCGCACGACCGACCGCCCGGCCCGCTGAAGACCGGCGTGATCCGGCTCGCGCTGTCCACCGGCGTTCCGGTGGTCCCCGTCGGGCACGCCGGAGCCCGCCGCGTCTCCTCCGGCAGCCGCGCCAAGCAACTGGCCGGATGGGCCACCGCCCCCCTGCGACGCCCCCGCGTCCACGTGCACTTCGGGGAGCCCCTCCACCTGGACGACACGCGCCGGCCGCTGGAGGACCTGGAGGCCGCCCTCGCCGACGCCTGGTCGTGTGCCGTACGGGCGCTGGGCCCGGGGCAGGCCGAGGACACGCCGGACGGCGACGGCCTCTTCCCGGCCCCGGGCCGCTGACGGTTCGGCCGCCGCGTTGGCACATCCGGGTGGTAGCGGACGCCGTCCCGCGCCGAAGGAGTTGTCGCAGCAGGGAACAGGCGTCCCCCGCCCGGATAATCACCGCTCATGCAGCTCGTGAAAGCAGGCGGCGGGGCGCGGCGCGCCCCCGTGGCGGTCACCGGACTGGGACTGGTCACCCCGGCAGGCATCGGCCGGGACGAGGCATGGGAGGGTCTGTGCGCCGGTCAGTCCACGGCGACCGCCGACCCCGGCCTGGACGGGCTGCCCGTGGCCTTCTCCTGCCGGGTACCCGACCTGGACGCGCGCGGCCTGCTGGGTCACCGGCTCAGCCGCCGGCTGGACCGCTTCACCACCTTCGCGCTGCTCGCCGCGCGCGAGGCCGTCGCCGACGCCCGGCTCACGCCCGACGGCTGGGACGGGGCCCGGGTCGGCGTCGTGATGGGCGTCGGCACCGGTTCCATGCAGGGGTGGCAGGCCGAGTTCGACCGGCTCGCGGACCACACGCCGGACCGGGTCTCCCCCCTCGCGCTGCCCCGCAGCGTGCCCAACATGGCCGCCGCCGAGATCGCCCTGGACCTCGGTGCGACCGGCCCCAACATGGTCGTCAGCACCGCCTGCGCCTCCGGCACCAGCGCGATCGGACTCGCCCGGGACTGGCTGCTGTCCGGCGCCTGCGACCTCGTGCTCGCCGGCGGCAGCGAGTCGGCCCGGCTCCGGATGACCGCCGCCTGTTTCGCCCAGATGCGCGCCCTGTCCCGCCGCGCCGACAGCCCCCACGAGGCCTCGCGCCCCTTCGACCGCGACCGCGACGGCTTCGTCCTCGGTGAGGGGGCCGCCGTCCTCGTCCTCGAACGCACCGAGGACGCCCGCGCCCGCGGCACCCGGCCGGCCGCCCTGCTCTCCGGCTTCGGCGCCTCCTGCGACGCCCACCACTTCACCGCCCCGCAGCCGAGCGGCGACGGTGCCGCCCGCGCGATCCGCGGCGCCCTCGCCGACGCCGGCCTGGGCCCCGAGGACATCGACCACGTCAACGCGCACGGCACCTCCACCCCACAGGGGGACGCGGCCGAACACAACGCGCTGCACGCGGTCTTCCACCGGCCGCCGCCCGTCACGGCCGTCAAGGGCACCATCGGGCACGCCATCGGCGGCGCCGGCGCCATCGAGGCGGCCTGCACCGTGCTCACCCTGCGCCACCAGCTGATCCCGCCCACCGCCAACCTCGACACCCTCGACCCGGCGATGGACCTCGACGTCGTCACCAAGACGCCCCGCCCGCAGCGGATACGAGCCGCCGTCAGCAGCTCCTTCGGCTTCGGTGGCCAGAACGCCGTCCTCGCCTTCACCGCCCTGGACTAGGGCCAGGCCCACCGAACCCGCCCGTCCCCCCCGAGCCGAAAGGTCCCCCGTTGCCGGAGTTCCCGGAGTCCACGGACGTTTCCGAGCCCACGGAGGTCTCGGAGCGCAGGGAGGTCCCGGCGCGCGCGGAGCCCTTGTCCCGATCGGGGGCTCCGGTGCACTCGGAGGCTCCGGTGTGCTCGGAACCCGGCCCGCCGTCCCGCGGAGTGGGCTCCTGGCAGCGCGCCGAGCAGCTCCTGATCGGGGTGTTCGTCGCCGTACCGTTCCTCGCGCTCGTCGCCGCGGTGCCGCTCGCCTGGCGGCACGGCCTGAGCCCCACGGACCTCGTGCTCGCCGTCGCCTTCTACCTCGTCAGCGGGCTCGGCATCACCGTCGGCTTCCACCGGCACTTCACCCACGGCTCGTTCAAGGCCCGGCGCCCGCTCAGGATCGCGCTCGCCCTGGCCGGCAGCCTCGCCGTCGAGGGCCCGCTGCTCACCTGGGTGGCCGACCACCGCAAGCACCACCGCTACTCCGACCGCGACGGCGACCCGCACTCGCCCTGGCGGTACGGCCGTTCGCCCCGCGCCCTCGCCAAGGGCATGGCCTACGCCCACCTGGGCTGGCTGTTCGAGACCGAGCACGCCTCACCCCGCGAGTACGCCCCCGACCTCCTCCGGGACCGCGCCATCACGCTCGTCTCCCGCGGCTTCGGCGTCCTCGCTCTCGTCTCCCTCGCGCTGCCGGCCCTGCTGGGCGGCGTACTGACCGGATCCTGGCAGGGCGCCCTCTCCGCCTTCTTCTGGGCAGGACTGGTACGGATCTGCCTCGTCCACCACGTCACCTGGTCCATCAACTCCATCTGCCACGCGGCCGGCGCGCACCCCTTCCGCAGCCGCGACCGCTCCGGCAACGTCTGGTGGCTGGCCCCGCTCTCCTTCGGCGAGTCCTGGCACAACCTCCACCACGCCGACCCCACCAGCGCCCGCCACGGCGTCCTCACCGGCCAACTCGACGCCAGCGCACGTCTGATCCGCTGGTTCGAACACCTCGGCTGGGCCTACGACGTCCGCTGGCCGGACGGGCGCCGGGTGGCCGGCCGCCGGCAGGCGGAAACGCCCGGCGGCGCACCCACCCCCTAGCGTGGACCCATGTACGCCACGCGAGTCACCCGGCGCGTACGGGCGCCCGCCGAGGCCGTCTACCGGGCCCTGACCGATCCGGACGACCTCGCGGTCTGGCGGGTCCCCGAGAACACGACGGCCCACGTCCACACCTTCGAAGCCCGTGAGGGCGGTGCCTTCCGGATCTCGCTCGTCCACGCCGCACCGGGCGCCGTGGGCAAGTCCGGTGGCCGTGCCGACACCTACCACGGGCACTTCGTGACGCTCGTTCCCCGTGTCCGGGTGGTGGAGGTCTTCGCGTTCGAGACGGACGACGAGGCCCTGCGCGGCACGATGACCCTGACGACGACGCTCACCGAGGCGGACGGCGCGACCGACGTCGAGGTGCTGCACGAGGGCATCCCGGACGCCATCTCCCGCGCCGACAACGAGCTGGGCACCCGGATGGCCCTCGACCACCTCGCCCGCCTGATCGAAGAACGGAACCCCACCGGGGGGCCGCACACGAAGGAAGGGGACGGCGGAACCGGCGGGGACGGATTGCGGTCTTAAGGTGTGTCGACGAACGGGATCGGACCGGTCGCGAAGTAAACGGGGAAATGAGAAACATGTCCATCCGCAAGCGCAAGACCCTGCTCACCGCCGTGGCCGTCACCGCCGGCCTCACCCTGGCCGCCGTCACGCCAGCCCTCGCCGGCACCAGCACCAGCACCGCGAGTCACCCCGCCCGGGCCGCCGCCGTCCCCGGTGCCCAGGGCGACCCGCGCAACGTCACCCAGCGGGTGGCCGACTTCTACGGCGCCTACATCGACGCCGTGTGGGACGGTGAGGACGCGGCCGCCGGCGCGGACCTCAAGGCGCTGCGGGCCTTCTACCTGAGCAACTCCGCGCGGAAGAAGGTCGCCGCGTACGAGAAGAAGAACCACGCCGACGGCATCCTCTTCGCGCAGAACGTGCCGGTGAAGTGGAAGGTCGCCTACACCGGCTCCGGCGCCGGCCACGCCACCAGCAGGGTCACGCTCACCTGGGGCGACGGCAGCCACGCCGAGGTCAGCAGGATCGACGTCCAGTCCGACCTGAAGACCCGCAAGATCACCGACCTGAAGCCGGTGCGCTGACCGGCCGACGGAACGCGGTCCCGCCCCGCCCGCCCCGGCTCGGGGCGGGGCGGGGTTCGCCCGCCGCGGACCGGCCCCGAGCGGTTCCGGTGCCCCGGGAAGGGGTCAGAGCCGTCCGTCCCGACCGTGCGGGTGGTGTGGGCCGTGCGGACGGTACGGGTGGTAGGGACGGGGCAGTCGCATCCCGCGGCCGGCCATGATCTGCCGTACGCGGTCGGGGTAGTCGGTGATGATCCCGTCGACGCCCATGTCCATCAGCGCCTCCACCGTCGCCGGATCGTCGCAGGTCCAGGGGACCACCTTCAGGCCGCGGGCGTGCGCCTCGGCGACCATCGCCGCGTCGGAGTAGAAGCGGAAGCCGGGGTCGCCGACCTTTCCGGCCTGGGGGAAGCCGTAGTTGGGGGAGAGGGCAGTGACACCGGGGACGGCCGCGGCCGCCCTGACGAAGTCGCCGCCGTAGTCGTCGGCGTCGATCCCGCCGAGCCACGGGGACGCGCCGGGCTGACCGACCTGCAGGAAGTCGTAGTTCGTCAGCGCCACCAGCGGCCAGGCCGGGGCCAGCCGGTGCATCGCCATCAGCGCGCCCCAGTCGAAGGACTGGACGGTGACCTGCCGCTCGATGCCGGAGCGGTGGATCTCCTCGTACACCCGGCGCACGAACACCCCACGCGGCGCGGTCTGTTCGGGTGAGCCGGCCTCGACCTTGGTCTCGATGTTCAGCGTGACCTGGTGCGCGTGATAGCTCTTCACCAGGTTCAGGACGTCCTTCAGCTCGGCCATCCGGAAGCCCTGGACGACCTCCTGGTCCGGGAAGCCGGGCAGTTGCCGGTAGCCGCAGTCCAGGGTCCTGATCTGGGCGAGCGTCAGGTCCTTGATGTACTTGCCGACATACGGGTACAGCGGGTCATCGGGCGTGACGGGGCCGGTGTCGCGGCACTTGACGCCGTTGATCTGCCGGTCGTGGTTGACGACGACCTTCAGGTCCGCGGTGATCTGGGTGTCCAGCTCCAGGGTGGACACCCCGAGCCGCATCGCCTTGCCGAATCCCTCCAGCGACTCCTCGGTCGTCATGCCGAGACCGCCGCGGTGGGCCTGGAGATCGAAACGGGACAGGGGCGGGCCGCCGTGGGCCGCCTGCGCGGTGACCGGGAACGCGAGCGCCGGCAGCACGGCCAGACCGGCGAGCAGGTGTCGTAAGGACATGCGCGGATTCTCGCAACGGCCGGGGCCCGTGGGGCACCTCCCCGACCGGACTTTGGCGCAAAGGCTCTCGGACGAGTACGGCCACGAGTACGGCCGAGGGTGCGGCCACGGGTGCGGTCACCGGTGCCGGAACCCCTGCCTCCGCCCGCGTCTCACCCCGTCCGGGAGCGGCTCCCGGTGCCGTGCCGCAGGCTCTCCGCCGCCGCGCCGAGGCCGTGGTGCCGGCGCCGGTCGACGGGGGTGCGGTGCAGGGCGATGAGCGCGGCGTCGTCGCCGAGGCGGCCGCCCGCGTGGGCCAGCAGGTCGCGCCGCAGGTGGTGCATCAGCGCCTCCGGACTCTCGTCCGTCCAGCGTGCGACCCGCTCGGCCAGCGGATAGAACCGGCCTCGCGCGTCCCGGGCCTCCACGACACCGTCGGTGTAGAGCAGCAGGGTGTCCCCGGGCCCGAAGGCGAACACGTCCAGGGTGTGTTCGGCGTCGCCGTGCACGCCCAGGGGCGGCGAGGGGTGCAGGCTCGGTACGGTGACCGCGTGCCCGGGGCTCAGCAGCAGCGGCGGAGGGTGGCCGCAACTGGTCATCAGGGTGACCGGATCGCGCTCCGGGACCTCCACCAGCAGTGCCGTGGCGAAACGCTCGCCCGCGTCCTCCGGTGTGTCCAGCTCGGCGGCGTACCGGGTGACGCTCTGGTCCAGCGAGGCGGCCAGCTCCGCCAGCCCCATGTGCCGGTGCGCGCTCTCCCGGAACGCGCCGAGCACCAGCGCGGCCTCCCCGATCGCCGGCAGCCCCTTGCCGCGCACGTCACCGATCAGGACACGGACGGCCCCGTCGTTCGAGGCCACCGCGTACAGGTCGCCGCCGATCTGGGCCTCGTCCTCGGCGGCGAGATAGAGGGACGCGATCCGCAGCGAGCCGATCCGCTCGGGCAACGGCCACATCAGCACGTGCTGCGCGGCCTCGGCGACGTTGCGGACCTGCGCCAGCTGGGCATTGCGTCGGTCCCGCACGACGCTGTAGACCACCACGATCACGCACAGCACGGCCAGGGTGATCAGCTGAACGATGTGGTTCGTGGTGCCGATGCCGCCGTGTTTGAGGGCGATGAGCGTCTGTCCGGCCAGCGCCAGGGCCCCGACGAAAGCGGTGGCGCGGGGCCCGGCCAGCGACGGGGTCAGCGCCGGCGCGATCACCAGTGCCGGACCCAGGTGGACGTTCATGGGCGCGCGCAGATCCACCACCGTGATCACCGCGATCAACGCGACCGGCAGCAACAGCAGCGCGTGTGCCGACCGCAACGGCTGCCGCAGACCCGCACCCCACTGCCGGAGGCTCATGCCTACCAGGGTGCGCCAGGACGCGGTGGACGGCATGTCGCCTTCGGCGAAGCGGCCGGTCTGGATCCCGGTGACCGCCAGTGGATCCCGGTGAGCGCATCCCCTAGCCGTTCAGCGTCCGCATACCCGCCTCGTCGTACCGCTCGCCCGAGACCTCGGGCAGCTCGGCGTCGATGCGGGCGAGGTCCTCCTCGGTGAGGACGATGTCGACGGCGGCCGCGTTCTGCTCCAGGTAGCCGCGGCGCTTGGTACCGGGGATCGGGACGATGTACTCGCCCTGCGCCAGGACCCAGGCGAGGGCCAGCTGGGCCGGTGTCACACCCTTCTCCGCCGCGATCTCCTTCACCTTCGCCGCCAGCCGGAGGTTCGCCTCGATGTTGGCCTCGGTGAAGCGGGGACTGCTGCGGCGCCAGTCGTTCTCGTCCAGCTCGTCGGGGGAGGAGAAGCGGCCGGCGAGGAAGCCGCGGCCGAGCGGCGAGTACGCCACGAAGCCGATGCCCAGCTCCCGGCAGGCTGGCAGCACCTCGGACTCCACGTCCCGCGACCAGAGCGAGTACTCGCTCTGCACAGCCGTGACCGGGTGAACGGCGTCGGCGCGCCGGATGGTCTCCGCGCTCGCCTCGCTCAGCCCGATGTGCCGCACCTTGCCCTCGGCGACCAGCTCGGCCAGCGCGCCGACCGTCTCCTCGATGGGCACGTTCGGGTCGACCCGGTGCTGGTAGTAGAGGTCGATGTGGTCGGTGCCGAGGCGCTGGAGCGAGCCGTCCACGGAAGCGCGGACATGCTCGGCCGAGCCGTCCTGCCGGCCCACCGTGGACATGTCGCCCGCCACCGCGTCGTCCATCCGGTAGTTGAACTTCGTGGCGAGCACGTACTCCTCGCGGTGCCCCCGGATCGCCTCGCCGACCAGGGACTCGTTGGTGAGCGGCCCGTAGACCTGCGCGGTGTCGAGGAAGTCGATCCCCAGCTCCCCGGCCCGCCGTATCGTCGCGATGCCCTCGTCCTGGTCGGCCGTCCCGTAGAAGGCGGACATCCCCATGCAGCCGAGGCCGATGGCCGATACCTGGAGATCCCGCAGACTGCGCTGTCGCATGTGGTGTCCCAGCCTTTCGCGAACATTCTGTGAGTGGTTCCGTACCAGTGCCGTACGACACGGAAAGCCCTCATCCATCTAGCGACGGATTCCGCCGCCCGGCATCCCGTGGGGGAGGCCGGGCGGCGTGCGGCGCGTGGTCGTCGGCACGGTCGCGACGCTACGGCTTGGAGCGCGCTCCAGGTCAAACTCAGCCGTTCAGGCGCACCGGCAGCTCGAACAGGTCGTTCTGGGTCACGACCGGCTTGTTGCGCAGCTCGGCCGCCGGCACCGCCAGGTCCAGGCCGGGGAAGCGGGCGTACAGCGCGGGCAGCGCCACGCCCGCCTCCAGGCGGGACAGCGCGGCTCCCGGGCAGACGTGCGGACCGTGCCCGAAGGAGATGTGCCGGTTCTTCGTCTCCCGCGCGATGTCGAAGTCCCCGGCGCTCGGGCCGTGCGCCTGCTCGTCGCGGCCTATCGCGCCGTACGACACGATCAGCGCGTCACCGGCCGGGATCACCCGGTCCCCGACCGGCACGTCCTCGGTCGCGAAGCGGATCAGGACGTGCGAGGTCGGGGTGGCGTAGCGCAGCGTCTCCTCGATCACCGCCGACCAGTCCGCCTGCCCGGACAGCACCAGAGCGCGCTGGTCGGGGTGGGTGGACAGGTTCACGACGGCGTTCGCGATCAGCGAGATCGTCGTCTCGTGACCGGCGGCGACCATCAGCTGCAGGGTGGAGACGATCTCCTCGTCGGTGAGGTGGTCACCGTCCTGCGAGGCGAGGATCAGCGCGCTGGTCAGGTCGTCGCCCGGCTCGGCCCGCTTCGCCGCCACCGTCTCCGCCATGATCTGCGCCAGCTCGGTGAGGGTCGCGATGACCTCGGCGGGCGGCGTCTGCGTGGAGAAGAACTTCTCGAACAGCACCTTGAGACGGGGCAGGTGCGCCTGGTCGATGCCCATCAGGTCGGCGACGACGTACATGGGCAGCGGATAGGCGAAGGCCGCCTTCAGGTCCACGACCTCCTCGCCGGCGGGCAGCGTGTCCAGCAGGTCCTGGGTCAGCTTCTCGATGCGCTCGCGCATCAGCTCCACCCGGCGCGGGGTGAGCGCCTGCGCGACCAGGGTGCGCATCCGGCGGTGGTCGGCGCCGTCGACGGTGAGCATGGAGCGGCCCGGGTTGGCCAGGCCGATCAGCGGCCAGTCCGCCGGGATCTCGCCGCGCCGCCAGGCGCCCCAGACGTTGATGTCCTTCACCAGGCGCGGGTCGGTGAGCAGCGCCTTGGCCTCGGCGTGGTGGGTGACCGCCCACACCGGGACGCCGCCGGGCAGCTCCACGGCGGCGAGCGGTCCGGCCGCGCGCAGCGCCGCGCTCTCACCGTCCAGGTCGGTGACGAAGGGGTCGAGGGCGATCCGGGAAGTCTCGGTACCGGTCGTCATCGTGACGTGCCTCCCAGGGCAAGAGTCGGGGGTACTGCGTCCGTCCGGGGCGATCCCCGGACCCCCGGCCGGACAGCGGCCCGGCCGGGGTGACGAGGAATCAGAGGGCGGGTACGGGTGTGAACCGCACGGGCAGTTCGGTCAGCCCGCGCAGCCAGGGCGAGGGCCGGCGGGCGAGGGACTCGGCGGGCACCGCCAGGTCGATGTCCGGCAGCCGGTCGAGGACGACCTCGATACCGGTGCGCGCGATCACCTCGGCGACCTCCTGCGCGGGGAACGGGCAGCGGTGCTCGCCGTGCCCGAAGGAGAAGTGCGCGTTGTTGCCGCCGGTCAGCGTGGAGGCGTCGGTGCGTACCTGCGGATCGGAGTTGGCGCCCTGCAGGCCGAGCAGCAGCAGGTCGCCGGCCCGTACGCGGCGACCGCCGAGGTGGGTGTCACGGGAGGCCCAGCGGCCGGCCACGTTCTGGGTGGGCGTGTCCTCCCACAGCACCTCGTTCATCGCCTCGGCCACGCTGTTGCGGCCGCCGAACAGGGAGGCGGCGAAGCGTTCGTCGGTGAGCATCAGCCGGATCGAGTTGCCGATCCAGTCGGCGGTCGGCTGGTGGCCGGCCGCCAGCATCACCATCAGGTCCTGGACGATCTCCTCGTCGGTGAACCCGCCGTCGTCCGCGAGCATCCGGGAGACCACGTCGTTCGCGGGCTCCTTCTTGCGGTCGGCCAGCAACTGCCCCATGGCGCCCGCCAGATGAGCCTGTCCCGCGAGGGCCCGCTCACGGCCGTCGATCATGTCGTTGAGGGCCGTGACCAGACCCGGCCCGTCCTCGTCCGGGAAGCCGTACAGCCGGGCGAGGACCCGTACCGGCAGCAGCATCGCGTAGTGGGCGACCAGGTCGGTCTCGCCCGAGGCGCAGACCGCGTCGATCAGCTCGTCCGCGAACCGCTCGGCGTGGTGGCGCAGTTCGAAGGCGTCCACCGCCTCCAGCGCGTTGCTGATCATCGCCGCGCGCTGCCGGTGCCGTTCGCCGACCGTGTAGAGGATCGACGGCTGCCGGTGGCCGATCATCGGCAGCAGCGGCCAGTCGTCCGGGACGTTCTCCCACTGGTTCCACAGCTCGGAGTCACGGCTGAACAGCACCGGATCGCCGGTCACCTGGTGCAGCTCGCGGTAGCCCAGCACCAGCCACGCGGGCAGGTCACCGTCGAGCAGCACCGGGACCACGGAGCCGTGGTCGCGCCGCATCTCCCGGTACAGACAGGAGGGTTCGCTCTGGAAGCGGGGCCCGCCGAGGGGGACGGCCTCGGACATCACACCAACTCCTGTCTGACCAGGCCCGCGTTCGCGGACGGGTCGGCGTACCGGTGCTTCACGTGCTGCACGAGCGTGATCAGCACCTGCTTGGCGGACTCGCGGGAGCGGGCGTCGCAGTCGACGAGCGGTACATGCGGATCCAGGTCAAGGGCCGCGCGGACGTCGGCGCCGGCGCGTGCCGGGCCGCCGAAGTCGTTGCAGGCCACGATGAACGGCGTGCCGTGGCGTTCGAGCCGGTCGATCGCGTACCAGGAGTCGTCGATCCGGCGGGTGTCGACCAGCACGACCGCGCCGAGCGTGCCCGAGAACAGCCGGTCCCACAGGAACCAGAAACGCTCCTGGCCCGGCGCGCCGAACAGGTACAGCACGTTGTGCGCGTCCAGCGTGATCCGGCCGAAGTCGAAGGCGACGGTGGTGGCGGTCTTACTGCTCACCTGGCCGATGTCGTCCACCGACTCGCCCGCCTGGGTCATCGTCTCCTCGGTGTTGAGGGGACGGATCTCGCTGACGGAGCGGACCAGGGTGGTCTTGCCGACGCCGAAACCGCCCACGACGACGATCTTCAGACCGTTGTCGGCGGAGGCACCCAACGGGGTGCGCGCGTCAGAGATTTCGGAGTCCAACGAGCACCTGCTCCAGGATGTCGGGGTCGGTGATGGCGGGCCGGCGCGGATGCCGTGCGCTGACGCGGCCCGCCGCCAGCAGGTCGCCGAGCAGCACCTTGGTGATGCTCACGGGCAGGCGCAGTTCGGCGGCGATCTCGACCACCGAGGTGGGGAACTCGGCGAGCCGCAGGATCGCCACGTGCTCCGACTGCATGCCGGGCACCGGCTCCGACTCGGTGACGACCAGCGTGACCAGGTCGAAGGGGCTGTCGGGGCCGGTGCCGGTGCGTCCCTGGGTGATGGTGTACAGACGGTCGGGAGCGTCGTCCCTGCCGGGACGGCTCATGACGAACGCGGCGGCGCGGTCAGGTGTTCGCCGAGTTGCTCCACCAGTTCGCTCATGTGGTGTCCCACGACGCCCGGGTCGGCGTCCTCGCTGGTGATGAGGGCCAGGTGCGCACCCGCACCCGCCTCCACGATGAACAGCACGCCCCCGTAGAACTCGGTCATCGCCGAGCGCACGCCTGGGTTGCCGTCGCCGAACTCCACGGACGCCCCGTGCGACAGCGACTGGATGCCGGCGGCGATCGCGGCGAGCTGGTCGGCCTGGTCGACCGACAGCTCCGGCGACCGGCACAGCTTCAGCCCGTCCCGGGACAGTACGAGTGCGTGCCGTGCGCCCGGGGTCCTCTCCAGCAGGCCCTCCAGGAGCCAGGTGAGCGTCTCGTCGGCGGTGGTCGGGCCGGTCATGAAGTGGTGTCGCCTTCCGGGAGCGTGTGCGTGTGCATGGGAGAAGCAGCGGGGGAGGGGGTGGGGGTGTCGTGCTCGGCCGCGTCGGGCGCGGAGCCCTGCGGCGAGCGGGTACCGGGGTCGTGGGCCGAGGCGTTCCGCGCGCCGTCGGCGGGACGGGCGGTGGAGGAGCCGTCCCGTGCGTGCCCCGTCTCGGCGGTCTGCGGGGAGGTGTCCCGTGTGCCCTGCGGCGAGCCGTCCGTACCGTCGTCCGGCGTGGAGCCGGCGGAGGGCTCCCGCGCCGCGGGGTCGTCCGGTGCGGAGGGGCGGACGGCCTGCCGGAAGCTGTTGAAGCGGGCGGCGCGCGTCTTTGCCTCGGCGCCGGCGGAGGCGGGGGACGAGGGGTCGCTCTGGGGCGCCGAGCGGGACCGCTCGGCTTCGGCGAGGGTGCGGCCCCGGCGCCGTTTGGGCAGGTTCGCCGGGCCTTCGGAGCCCTGCGGCTCCGGGGACTCCTGGCCCGTGGCCGCGGCGGTGACCGTCGGGGGTCCGGCGGGGCGCCCGGCGGCCGGGCGTACGGCCGCGGAGCTGCCGGAGCGCGTGGCAGCGGGGGCCGCGCCGGGTGCGGCGGGGTCGGTGAGGAGCTCCTGCGGTATCAGCATCAGCACGCCGGTGCCGCCGCGTGCCGACGGGCGGAAGGACACCTTCAGGCCGTACTTGCGGGCCAGCCGGCCCACCACGGTGAGCCCCAGCCGCGTGCCGGTCAGACCGCCCAGCTCGGAGGTGTCGCCGGCGACCGCGCGCTCGGCGCGGCGCAGCTGTACGTCCCCCATCACCAGGCCGCTGTCCTCCACGGACACGATGACACCGGCCGGCACCTCCTCCACGTACACGTGGACCTCGGCGGTCGGCGGGGAGAAGTTCGCCGCGTTGTCGAGGAGTTCGGCGAGCGCGTGCATCACGCCCTCGGCGGCGTGTCCGGCGACGGCGACCTCGCTGGCGGAGTGCACGCGCACCCGCTGGTAGCCGCTGATCCGGCCCATCGCACCGCGCAGGATGGACTCCATCGAGATGGGCCGCGCCCACCGCCGTCCCGAACGCGCCCCGGTCAGCACGGCGATGGAGTCCGCGAGCCGGCCGGCCTGCGCGGTGCGGTGGTCGAGCTGCAGGAGGTCGGTGAGCACGTCCTCGTCGGTGTGCCGGTCCTCCATCGCGCGCAGGTCCGCCAGGGTGGCCGTGGCCAGGGCCTGCATCCGGCCGGCCGCGTTGGAGGTGGCGGACACGGCCGCGGCACGGTCGCGCCGGGCTCGTTCCAGTTCCTCCGCCAGGCGGGTGATCTCGCCGCGGAGCTCCTCCCGCTCCCGTGTCCCGGTCTCCTCGGCGTGTGCCAGGTCGGTCGTGAACTCCGTCCGCTGCTCCGCCAGTTCGTCGATGAGCCGCTGCTGCTCCCGGCGCGCCTCCTCGGCCGCGCGGGTCTGCTCCAGCAGGAGCCGGCCGACGTCCCCGGTCACGCTCTCCAGCCGGCGCCGGGTGCCGCGCGCGGTGGCCATGGCCTGCACGGCCGTGGCCACGGCGGCGCAGAACACGGCCGCCGTGAGGCCCCCGCCCCAGAGCAGCGGGGTGCGCACCGAGTCCGGGGCGGCGGTCGCGACCGCGGTCAGCGTGAGTGCCGACAGGGCGGTGGTCACCGCGAGGGCGGCGGCGAGCGCGCGACGGGAAGGTCGGTCGCCGGGATGCGTGGGCGCGGTCATCGGTCCGGTCTGGTCCTCGCGGCAGATGGGGCGGGGTGGGTCGAAGCGGGCGAGCGGGAGGAGAGGGAGTGACTCTCCAAAGTGAACCGGCGGTCACTATACGAGAGTTGTTGATCAAAACAGAAAGACCTCGGACATCGTCCATCAAGTGGGCGCCCAAACATGCATGTTGACCATGAACCGGACATCAGGGTGCCGTACCGGCATAGGCCGCGAATTGACGGCGCGTCAGGAGCGCCGGCCGTGCTCCCCGCGCCCGTTCGCGGCTACTGCGACGCAGGTCCGGGGGATCTTGACGACCGTCCCCCGGCCCACCGCACCGTGACCGCCGGACCCGGCGCCGACCGCCCGGGAGACAGGGACGGCCCGCACGGAAACCACCCATCCACGCGATGGCGGCCGAAACGGGTCGAAGACGGGACCGACACCCCGCGCACCGGCGACACCGGAAGCGGGTCAAGGGGGCGGTGACACGCGGGCCGGCGGGGCGTCGGGCTGCCGCCCGAGCCGGCCGGGTCCTCGGCACGGCCCGTGCTCCGCGGCCGTCGTCGGCCTGTTCACCTGTCTGGCCGTCATCCGGCGCGCGCCCTCGGTGTGCACGCCGACCGGCGGACCGACGTCGAGGGAGTCGCCCCCCTCCCCCGATCCGGCCGGCCGCGAGTACCTCGTCGCCGTGGGCGCGGCGGTCGTACGCGGGCTCCCGCACGGCCGCGGGCGGCGGGTACGGGTACACGCGGCCGGCCGTCGTACGACGCCCGCCCCGGACCGGAAGGCCGTACCCGCGCGGGCGCGGACCGCCGGCACCCCCGTGCCGCGCGGGGGTGCCGCAGGATCACCCGGACGCCCCCGCCGGGACACGTCAATGTGACGGTTTTCGCACTTCGACGGGGACCGGCACCCCCTAGTGTTTCCGCGAGGTACGGCAAGGCGTGGCTGACACCATGGTGTCCGTCGCCGGCAGGCTGAAGGGGATCCAGGATGTTCCGTAAGGTACTGGTCGCCAACCGCGGGGAGATCGCGATCCGCGCGTTCCGGGCGGGCTACGAACTCGGGGCGCGCACGGTCGCCGTGTTCCCGCACGAGGACCGCAACTCGCTGCACCGGCTGAAGGCCGACGAGGCGTACGAGATCGGGGAACCGGGCCATCCGGTCCGGGCCTACCTCTCCGTCGGGGAGATCGTGGGCGCCGCGCGACGGGCCGGCGCCGACGCCGTCTACCCGGGCTACGGCTTCCTGTCGGAGAACCCCGAACTCGCCCGCGCCTGCGAGGAGGCGGGCATCACCTTCGTCGGGCCGAGCGCGGACACGCTGGAGCTGACCGGCAACAAGGCCCGCGCGGTCGCGGCCGCTCGGGCGGCGGGCGTTCCCGTCCTCGGCTCCTCCGCGCCCTCCGACGACGTGGACGAACTGGTCCGCGCCGCCGAGGAGATCGGCTTCCCCGTCTTCGTCAAGGCGGTCGCGGGCGGCGGCGGCCGCGGCATGCGCCGCGTGGAAGACCCCGCCCAGCTGCGGGAGTCCATCGAGGCGGCCTCCCGCGAGGCCGCGTCCGCGTTCGGCGACTCGACCGTCTTCCTGGAGAAGGCCGTCGTGGACCCCCGCCACATCGAGGTGCAGATCCTCGCCGACGGCGAGGGCGAGGTCATCCACCTCTTCGAGCGCGACTGCTCGCTCCAGCGCCGCCACCAGAAGGTCATCGAGATGGCGCCCGCGCCCAACCTCGACCCGGAGCTGCGGGACCGGATCTGCGCCGACGCCGTCCGCTTCGCCCGCGAGATCGGTTACCGCAACGCGGGCACCGTGGAATTCCTCCTCGACCGCGACGGCAACCACGTCTTCATCGAGATGAACCCGCGCATCCAGGTCGAGCACACGGTCACCGAGGAGGTCACCGACGTCGACCTGGTCCAGGCCCAGCTGCGCATCGCCTCCGGCGAGACCCTCGCCGACCTCGGCCTGTCCCAGGACACGGTCACCCTGCGCGGCGCCGCCCTCCAGTGCCGCATCACCACCGAGGACCCGGCCAACGGCTTCCGCCCGGACACCGGCCGGATCAGCGCCTACCGCTCACCGGGCGGCTCCGGCATCCGGCTCGACGGCGGAACCACCCACGCGGGTACGGAGATCAGCGCGCACTTCGACTCGATGCTGGTCAAACTCACCTGCCGGGGAAGGGACTTCGCTTCCGCCATCGGCCGGGCCCGGCGCGCCGTCGCCGAGTTCCGCATCCGGGGCGTGGCCACCAACATCCCCTTCCTGCAAGCCGTCCTGGACGACCCCGACTTCCGGGCCGGACGCGTCACCACGTCCTTCATCGAGCAGCGCCCACACCTGCTCACCTCCCGCCACTCCGCCGACCGCGGAACCAAGCTGCTCACCTACCTCGCCGACGTCACCGTCAACAAGCCGCACGGCGAACGGCCGGAACTCCTCGATCCCGTCACCAAGCTGCCCCCGCTGCCGGCCGGCGAGCCACCGGCCGGCTCCCGGCAACGGCTCGTCGACCTCGGCCCCGAGGGCTTCGCCCGCCACCTGCGCGAGTCCCCGGTGCTCGGCGTCACCGACACCACCTTCCGCGACGCCCACCAGTCGCTGCTGGCCACCCGGGTGCGCACCAAGGACCTCCTCGCCGTCGCGCCCGTCGTCGCCCGCACCCTCCCCGAGCTGCTGTCCCTGGAGTGCTGGGGCGGCGCGACGTACGACGTGGCGCTGCGCTTCCTCGCCGAGGACCCCTGGGAGCGGCTGTCCGCCCTGCGTGAGGCCGTACCCAACATCTGCCTCCAGATGCTGCTGCGCGGCCGCAACACCGTCGGCTACACCCCGTACCCGACCGAGGTGACCGACGCCTTCGTGCAGGAGGCCGCCGCCACCGGCATCGACATCTTCCGCATCTTCGACGCGCTCAACGACGTCGGCCAGATGCGGCCCGCCATCGAGGCCGTACGCGAGACCGGAACCGCGATCGCCGAGGTCGCCCTCTGCTACACCGCCGACCTGAGCGACCCCGCCGAGCGGCTGTACACCCTCGACTACTACCTCCGCCTCGCCGAGCAGATCGTCGAGGCCGGCGCCCACGTCCTTGCGGTCAAGGACATGGCCGGGCTGCTGCGCGCCCCGGCCGCCGCCAAGCTCGTCTCCGCGCTGCGCCGCGAGTTCGACCTGCCCGTGCACCTGCACACCCACGACACCGCGGGCGGCCAGCTCGCCACCTACCTCGCCGCGATCCAGGCCGGCGTGGACGCGGTGGACGGCGCGGTGGCCTCCATGGCGGGGACGACCTCGCAGCCGTCGCTGTCGGCGCTCGTCGCCGCCACCGACCACTCCGAGCGGCCCACCGGACTCGACCTCCAGGCGGTCGGCGACCTGGAGCCGTACTGGGAGAGCGTGCGGAAGATCTACGCCCCCTTCGAGGCGGGTCTCGCCTCCCCGACCGGCCGCGTCTACCACCACGAGATCCCCGGCGGCCAGCTGTCCAACCTGCGCACCCAGGCCGTCGCGCTCGGCCTCGGCGACCGTTTCGAGGACATCGAGGCGATGTACGCCGCCGCCGACCGTATCCTCGGGCACCTGGTCAAGGTCACCCCGTCCTCCAAGGTCGTCGGCGACCTCGCCCTGCACCTGGTCGGCGCCGGTGTCTCCCCGGCGGACTTCGAGGCGACCCCAGACCGTTTCGACATCCCCGACTCGGTCATCGGCTTCCTGCGCGGCGAGCTGGGCACTCCGCCCGGCGGCTGGCCGGAGCCGTTCCGCACCAAGGCCCTCCAGGGCCGCGGCGAGCCGAAGCCGGCCCCCGAACTGTCCGCCGACGACCGCGAGGGGCTGGCGAAGGACCGCCGCGCCACCCTCAACCGGCTGCTGTTCCCGGGCCCGACACGGGAGTTCGACACGCACCGCCAGTCGTTCGGCGACACGAGCGTCCTGGACAGCAAGGCCTTCTTCTACGGCCTGCGCCCCGCCAAGGAGTACGCCGTCGACCTGGACCCCGGTGTCCGGCTGCTGATCGAGCTCCAGGCGGTCGGCGAGGCCGACGAGCGAGGCATGCGCACCGTGATGTCGTCTCTCAACGGCCAGTTGCGGCCCATCCAGGTCCGCGACCGTGCCGCGGCCTCCGACGTGCCGGTGACCGAGAAGGCCGACCGCGCCAACCCGGGCCATGTGGCGGCGCCGTTCGCCGGTGTGGTGACGCTCGCGGTGGCCGAGGGCGACGAGGTCGAGGCGGGCGCGACCGTGGCCACCATCGAGGCGATGAAGATGGAGGCCACGATCACCGCCTCGAAGGCGGGCCGGGTCTCCCGGCGGGCCATCAACCGCATCCAGCAGGTGGAGGGCGGCGACCTGCTGGTCGAGATCGAATGAGCGGCCCGCGCCCCGGCCCGCCGAGGCGGTGACCCGCGGGGGAGCGCCGGCGCGGAGGCCGCACGGCACTGGCGGCTCCCAGGCCGGACGTGTCCCTCCGGGCCGGACGTGTCCCCCTGGGGCGAATGCGTCCCCCGGGCCGGACATGTCCCCTGGGCCGCACGGCTCCCCTGGGTCGCACGCGTTCCTCCGGCCCGAATCGCCGTTCGGAGCCGGGCGCTCGCCGCGGCCGCGGGCCACCGCCCCGGACCCGCGACCGGTCGGCCCCGGACCCGCGACCGGCCGGCTCCGGGTCCTACAGGCGGCCGGCCGGGTAACGCAGGCTGGCGAGGAGCAGGTTCGGGTCCTGCCGGGTGACGTACGCGGCGCTCGGTACGTAGACGCTCCGGCCGCGCACGGCCACCGAGGTCGGGTTGGACAGGCCGTCCTGCTGGGTCAGCACGACCGTGTGCGTGCCGTCGCGGCGCACCAGCACGACCTTGCTGGTGCCGTTCAGCGCGGCCAGCACGGTGTTGCCGTGGCCCGGGAAGGTGAAGTCGTCGATGCCTTCGAGGCCGCCGGCCCGCTGCTGCACCGGGCCGGCCGAGCCGTCCGCGTGGATGGGGACGGACAGCAGGGTCCCGCGGTCGCTGTTGGACACCCACACGGCGTCGCGGTGCACCTTGATCCCGTTGGCGCCGTAGCCGTTCGCGGGCGGTGCGGGCAGCGGGCCGAGGGCCGCCCCGCCGGCCCACGCGGTGGCCCTGCCGCCGGACCGCGGCACCCGCCAGACCGTGCCCCGTACCGAGTCGGCGACGTACAGCATGCCCCGGCGCTCGTCCAGGGCGAGGCCGTTGGGGAGCCCGTCCTGCGGGAGTTCGGCGATCTGCACCGGCGTGCCGCCGGCGCCGGGGACGCGCCAGATACCGGTCTTCCGGGTGCCGGTGGCGTAGTTGACGTACAGCGTGCCGTCGTGCGCGCGGACGATGCCGGTGACGACGGCACCGTGCATCAGGGGCGTGTCCGGGTTCGCCACGGCCGGCAGGGTCGCGAGGGTGCGGGTGGCTCCGTCCGGGGCGACGTGGACGACCTGACGGGCGTAGGCGAGCGTGAGGTCGGCGGAGCCGTCACGTTCGAGGGCGATGTTCTCGGGCATCCGCCCGGCGGCCAGGCCGAAGCGGGTGACGATGTGCGCGTCGGTGACGGTCGGCTCGTGACCGGCGGCGGGCGCCGCCGCGAGCAGGCCGAGAGCGAGGGCGGCCGTGGCGGTGCTCGCCAGGCGCGGGATTCGGGGCATGTGACCTCTCTTCGGACGGCGCGCGAGGCGCCGGCGTGCGGGGCCACACCAACATGACGCTCCGCCGGTCACCGGTGTCGGCAGCCGTGGCCGAGGGGTCGCCCGCGCGGCCCACGACACGGCGCCGTCCGGGGCGCGGCCGGGTGATGTCCCGCGCGAGCGGTCAGTCCCAGAGCGGGACGGTCATGACCTGCCGGAAGCCCTCCGGGCGGGCGTCGGTGTAGGTCAGACTCATCCGCGTGAAGTGCTTGACGCCGGGTTCCTTCTGCCACGGCTCCGGGCGGTCCAGCCGCACGGTCACCCGGTATCCGTGGAAGCGGCCGGCCGCACAGTACGGGTCGCAGTCGTTGACCACGTTCACGCCCTCGGCGACCGCCGAGTGCCGGCCCCACTGCGTCCAGCGCAGCCCGGTGAGCCTGCTGTTGCCGTCACCGCAGGCCAGGAGGAAGTCGGCCGGCTCGATGTCGCGCTGCCAGAAGCAGTCGACGAGCACGGGATGCGGGCCACGGAGCCGGTCGGCCGCAGAGGGTGCGGTGGCCGGGGACGCCGGGGAACCCGTGGCGGTGGTGGCGGTCGAGTGAGAAGGGGACGGTGCGGGGGAGGGGTTCGGCGGGCCGGCCGAAGCCGTGGTCATCGCCGCTGTGAGCAGGGCCCCCGCCGCCAGGGTCACCGCTGTCGCCGTCACTGATGCGCGCATGGCCGCTCCCACCCGTCGTGCTGTGTCCGACCGCGTTCCCCCGACGCTACGACCGTCCGCCCGGATGCACCAGTCGCGCAGGTCGTGCCGCGTGTCGAGGACCGCGGGCGGCTTTCCGGAGGGCTTCTCCGGGGCCCCTTGAGGCCTCCCCGGTGGACCTGGTGGGCGGGCCCCGCTGGGTGGGGCGTTTCGGCCGGTCCGCGCATGCCGCGGGCGGCCGTACCACGGTGCGGCGGGGGCGCTCGGTCGGCGAACACGCCAGTGATCGGCTTCCACGAGGGACGGATGTCCGTTTCGTACCATGAGCCGGTGATCAGGTCAGGTGGGCGACGTGTCCGGCGGCAGGGGCGGTGGAGTTCCGTGCGGTCCCGCTCGTTCGCGTGGGGCGTGGCCGGGATCGGCGTGGTGGCCGTCGCGGCGTCCGTGCTGCGCGGCGGGCCGGGGGACGCGGCGTCCGCCGGTTCCGCCGCACCGACCCCGGTGCGGTCGATCAGGGCCACGACACCCGCGGCGCCGGGGCCGCCGCGCCCTGTCGCCACCGTGCGGATCGCGGCCGTGGGCGACGTCGTGATGGGCTCGCTTCCGGACGCTCTGCCGCCGGACGACGGCGCCGGGTTCTTCGACCCCGTCGAGGACCTGCTGACCGGCGACGTGGTGCTCGGGAACCTGGAGGGAACGCTCACCACCGGCGGCTCCAGCAAGTGCGACTACGACAGTCCGAACTGCTTCGCGTTCCGCGTCCCCCCGCACTACGGCCAGTGGCTCAGGAAGGCCGGGTTCACGATGATGAACGTGGCCAACAACCACATCGACGACTTCGGAGCCGAGGGGCGCAGCGAGACGTTCGCCGCGCTGCGCTCGGCGCACCTGCCGTACACCGGCCGCCAGGGCCAGATCACCGTCCAGCGGGTCAAGGGCGTCCGGGTCGCCGTGGTCGGGTTCGCTCCCGACCGAGGGTCCAGCGATCTCACCGACATCCCCGCCGCGAAGCGGCTCACCGCTCGCGCCGCGACGATGGCGGACATCGTCGTCGTCACCATGCATGCCGGCGCGGAGGGCTCGGACCGCACCCATGTGGAGCCCGGCACCGAGTACTTCCTCGGCGAGGACCGCGGCGACAGCTATCGCTTCAGCCGTGCGGTGATCGACGCCGGCGCCGACCTGGTCGTGGGCAGCGGCCCGCACGTCATGCGGGGGATGGAGTTCTACAAGGGCCGGCTGATCGCCTACAGCCTGGGCAACTTCTCCGGCTACAAGGTGCTCGGCCTCGGCGGCGTGCTCTCCACCAGCGGCGTGCTCCAGGCCACCCTCCGTGCCGACGGCACCTATGTGTCCGGGCGTCTGCGCCCGACCCGGATCGTGGCGCCGGGCACACCGGAACCCGGCGGCGACGGCATCGACCTTGTCTCCGAGATGTCGGAAGAGGACTTCGGCCCGAACGCCGCCCGGATCTCGGACGACGGGACGATCCGGCGCCCGTAGCCGGGCACCGGCACCGCCCGGTCCGCGTCGGTCCGATCCGGTCTCAGCAGGTCCGATCCGGTCTCAGCAGGTCCCCTCGTCCTGCCACGGCCCCCACTCCGCGCCGGTGGGCACCTCGTTCTGGGTCCACCACTTGGCCTTCCAGTTGTGGTGGTTGTACGACGCCTCGTCGCCGCCCGTGTACACCGCGGTCGGGCTCCAGGGCGCCTTGCAGCCGGTGCCCGGCGGAGTCGGCGTCGGGGTCGGCGTGGGCGTGGAGCTGGGCGGGGTGGCGCCGGCGAACTTCACCGAGTACTTGGCGAAGTCCCACGCGTTCTGGGCCACGCTGGAGCAGGTCCCGGAGGTGCGCCCGCCGTTGTCGGCCGGGGTGCACTGGCGGTCGCGGTTCAGGGCCCAGAACGTGAACCGGTCCATGTTGTGGCCGGTCGCGTAGTCCAGCACGGTCTGGAAGTCGGCCTGCGAGAAGTACTCGCCGCTGTCGCTGCGGCCGTTCATGCCCGAGAAGCCCTCGTGGGCGTAGGCGGTGGCCTGGTCCCAGCCGAACGTGGACTGGAGGATCGCGTTGAAGTTGGTCAGGGCGGCGGTCTGGCTCGCGGCGCCGCTGAACCCGCCGTCGAAGGGCATGATGGAGAAGTTGTTCGGGGTGAACCCTTGCGACTTGGCCTCCAGCAGCATCTGCTTGCCGAACCAGCCGGTGCCGTCCGCCGTGCCCGCGGTGGTGACGGACACGTACAGGCCCGGGTTGTTCTGCTGGAGGATCTTCGCGGCGCCGATCTCGTTCCTGACGGCCGTCGTGTTCTCGTACTCCGGCTCCTCCAGGTCGAAGTCGATGGCGCGCAGGCCGTACTCGGTGACGACCTGCTGGTACGCCGCCGCCGTGGAGGCCGCGTCGGAGCAGGCCTGGCCCAGCTTGGTGCCGCCGTAGCCGCCGATGGAGACGGACACGTCGCCGCCCTTGGCGCGGATCGTGCTGATCACCGACTGTACGGCCGAGTCGGAGGACACCGGTGCCGTTCCGCCCCAAGTCGGCGAGCACCCGCCCCCGTTGGGGGCGAGAATGAAGGCCAGCTGGAAGGCCTTGAGGCCGCTGGCGTCCATGATGGCGGCCGCGTCCGGCGGGTTGTTGTCGAGCGGCATCAGGTAGGGGGCCGCGGCGTACCACCGGTTGCTCAGCGCGCCGGGGGCACCCGAGGCGTTGCCCGCGACCAGTGCGGCCGTGCCCGTGGCGGTCAGTCCGACGGCGGCCGCCGCTCCCAGACATGCGCGAAGACGTCTCACTGCGTCCTCCAGGGGTGTGGGGGTGGGGAGTTGACCCAGCCTCCGGGAGGTGTCGCAGTCACGTCAATGACTTGGTCTAGTCCAAAGGGTTCCGTTGGACTGGACCATAACGTTTCTTTACTCGACTCGACTTGACTCGCGTGGGTGCGGTCACGCGCGAGCGGCGGATGCGGCGCGTGGTGCGCTGTCACGGGTGCGCGACATGTCAACACTGCTATCTGGTAAGTGAGTTGTCGTGTAGGCGAAGGGTGGTGATCCGCCGCGCCGAAGAGGGGCGGCCCGTCAGATGATCCCTCCGTTGGCGCGTACGACCTGGCCGTTGACCCAGTGGCCGGCCGGAGAGGCGAGGAAGGCCACCACCTCGGCGATGTCGGCGGGCGTACCGAGGCGCTCCAGCGGAGGCTGCGCGGCCAGCCGGGCGACGGTCTCCTCGTCCTTGCCATCCAGGAACATGTCGGTGGCCGTGGGACCGGGGGCCACGGCGTTCGCGGTGACGTCCCGGCCGCGCAGCTCGCGGGCCAGGATCATGGTCAGCGCCTCGACCGCGCCCTTGCTCGCGCTGTAGGCGCCGTACGAGGGAAACGCCAGGCCCACCACGGAGGTGGAGAAGGCGATGAACGCGCCGCCCCGGCGCAGCGTCCGGGCGGCCTGCCGGGCCACCACGAAGGTGCCCCGGATGTTCGTGCGGTGCAGCGTGTCCAGCTCCGCCAGGTCCAGCTCGGCGATCGGCGCGAGGTACATCCGGCCGGCGGTGTGGACCACGACGTCCACCCCGCCGAACTCGGTGGCGGCCGTCTCGAAGAGCCTGTCGACCTGCTCCTCGTCGGCCACGTCGGCGCGGACGGCCACCGCCCGGCCGCCGGCCGCGGTGATCTCCTCGACGGCCGCCTCGGCCAGGTCGCGGCTGCCCGCGTACCCGACCACCACGGCGAACCCGTCGGCGGCCAGCCGCGTCACCGTCGCGCGGCCGATGCCGCGCGAGCCGCCGGTGACGATCGCGACGCGGGGGGCGGGAAGGGGCGATTCCTGGGAGGGCATGAGAACTCCTGAGTGCGGAAGTGTCGAGGGCGGTGACGCCGGCCCCGCCGGTCGGGGCCGTGACCCAAAGCCTGGGCCGGGGGCCGCGCGGGTGCCACGGCTGAGCGCACCCTGGGGTCGGCGACCCTTGGCTACGGGCGGCCGCGAGAGTGACCATGGAGGGCGTGAACCACTCCGAACTCCCCGCCTTCCTGAAGTCCCGCCGCGACCGGATCAGGCCGGCCGACGCCGGCCTGACCGCCGGGCCCCGCCGCCGGGTCCCGGGGCTGCGGCGCGAGGAGGTCGCCCAGCTGGCCGGGCTCTCCGCCGACTACTACACCGAGCTGGAACGCGGCCGCGGTGCCCAGCCCTCCGCACAGGTCCTCGCCGCCCTCGCCCGCGCGCTGCGGCTGAGCGGTGACGAGCGCGACCACCTCTACCACCTGGCCGAACGCCCGGTGCCCACCCCCCAGGCCACCGCGGCTCACCCCCAGGCGGCCCTGGTCGGCCTGCTGGACCGGCTCACCACCACCCCCGCCCAGGTGATCACCGACCTGCACCAGGTCCTCGTCCAGAACCCGCTCGCCCGGGCGCTCCTCGGCCCACCCCCGGCCACCCGCGGCCCCGAGGCGAGCTTCGTCCACCGCTGGTTCACCGAGCCCGCCGCCCGCGCCGTCCACCCCGTCGAGGACCACCCGCACCACTCCCGGATCTTCGTCGCCGACCTGCAGGCGGTCGCCGCCCGGCGCGCCAGGGATCCGGAGGTCACGCGGATGGTGGCCGCCCTGCGCCGCCGCAGCGAGGAGTTCGCCGCGCTGTGGGAGCAGCGGGACGTGGCCCTGCGCCGCACCGACCACAAGCGCATCGTCCACCCCGTCCTCGGTGTCATCGAGCTCGACTGCCACAACCTGTTCAGCGAGGACGGCCGCCAGCGCCTGCTGTGGTTCAGCGCGCCACCCGGCACCGAGGGGGCGGCACAGCTGGAGCTGCTGTCCGTGATCGGCACACAGGACATGACGGCCGGCGCGGAACGCCTGGGGCGCGGGCAGGGCTGATCCGGCCGGAACGTCCGCACTCGCCACCGAGCGCCCGATTCGCGGCGTACTCTGCGCAAGGGGCTGAGGGGCTGAGGGGCTGAGGGGCTGAGGGGCTGAGGGGCTGAGGGGCTGAGGGGCGGGATTCGATGGTTCAGGGACTCGGAGGTCCCGGGGTCCGGAGGTCCGGAGGTGTGGAGGCCCCGGGCCGCCCGGGGTTTCGGGGAGCCGGGGACGCGCGTGCCGGCATCGCCGGGGTGGCGCGGTCTCCGTAACCCCTGAACCACCCGATGTCCGCAGACCCATGGCGGACCGTCCGCCGTCTGCGGCACCCTTGACAGTGTGCGTACTGTTTCGCGACGTTTGAGCAGTGGGGCACGGCGGGGATCCGCAGACATCGACGAAATGGCAGGACGCGCCCGGCGCGTCATGGGGGGAGCGGTCGCCCATGCGATCCATGAGCCATGAAGCATCCACCTCACCAACGCGTGCCGCGTCCGGCACACCACTAGCGAAGCCGGCGGAAGGGCGGTCGAACTGAGGTGGAGATAACCATCCACAGACCCGGCGACCTCACCTCGGCGCTGCGCGGAGCCTGGCACCGGGCGATGGACGAGTCGCCCGAATACGCCAACCCGTTCCTCGCACCCGAGTTCACCATGGGAGTCGGCCGGTACCGCGGCGGGACGCGCATCGCGATCCTGCGGGAGCGCGGTGAACCGGTCGGCTTCTTCCCTTACGAGCGCGGCCCGTTCGGCACCGGCCGGGCCGTCGGACTCGGACTGTCCGACTGCCAGGCCCTGGTGCACCGGCCCGGCGTCACCTGGAACGCGGAGGAACTGCTGCGCGCCTGCGGGCTCAGCATCTTCGAGTTCGACCACCTCGTCCAGGAACAGCGGCCGTTCGCCCCGCATGTCACCGGCACCTTCGCCTCGCCGGTGATCGACGTGAAGCCCGGCGACGGCACCTACGCGGAATGGCTGCGCGGCGCCTACCCCGGGCTGGCCAAGACGACGCTGAAGAAGGAGCGCCGGCTCGGCCGGGACATCGGCGAGGTGCGCTTCGAGTTCGACGAGCGCGATCCGCGGGTCCTGCACACCCTCATGCGGTGGAAGTCCGCCCAGTACCGCCGTACAGGCCGTATGGACCGTTTCTCGCGGCCCTGGATCGTCGACCTCGTGGACCACCTGTTCCACGTCCGCGAGGAGCATTTCACCGGTGTCCTGTCCGTGCTCTACGCCGGTGACCGCCCCGTCGCCGCCCACTTCGGCCCCCGTTCCAGCACGGTCCTGGCCGCCTGGTTCACCGCGTACGACCCCGAACTGCACTACTACTCGCCCGGGTTGATGATGCACCTGCGGACGGCCGAGGCGGCCGCCCGGCACGGCGTGACCCTGGTCGACCTCGGCCGCGGCGACAAGGAGTACAAGGACTGGCTCAAGACCCGCGAACTGTACGTCGGTGAGGGCTTCGCCGCCCGCACCCATCCCGTGGCCCTCGCGCAGCGGCTGTGGCGCCGGCCGGTGCGCGGTCTGCGCAACACGGTCCTCGCCCACCCCGAGCTGCGCGAGCCAGCCGACCGACTGCTCAGGACGATGGGCCGGCTCCGCACCCAGGGCGGGGCGGCGACCTCCCGGGAGGGCGGGGCGACGGCTTCTCAGGAGGGCGGTCGACCGGAGTGAGTCGGGCGGCGGCTTCAGGGGAGGGGCGGGCGACCGGAGTGAGCGGGGCGGGGTGAGGGCCCTGCGGCGGCCTGGCGGCGGCGTCGCGCCTTGAGCTTGGAAACCGATCGGTTTACCGTGATGGAAACCGATCGGTCGGTGCCCCATCCAGCGAGAGACTTCATGGATGGGGACACCGTTGCTCAACGTGACGGTGGCCCACTTGCGACGAAGGTCGTGCGGCGTGTAAGCGGGCAGCCCGAGTCGGCGCATCACACGGTTCCAGGATTGCCGGACGAGGTCCGGACTCGTCATGCCCGCCACGTTGTTCACGATCGGAAGTCGAGGAACGATTGAGCGATGCGTGAGCGGACGGCTCGTGCCGCGCCGTCCGCTCACGCATCGCTCACGCAGACCGTGGGTTTGACCAGTACCGATACCCGCCCCAAAGCAGGACCCGACCGCACACGAATACGGACGCGGAGTCCGTGACAGCAGGAGATGTTGGTCGTCATGGCGGCGAGCCGACCGGGAGTGAAGCGGTCCGTCGCTTCATGGAATGAACTGCACCTCCGGGAAGGCCGGGCACGGGCCGTCGAGCAGGTGCCCTCGGTGGTGTCGTAGGTGCAGGTCGAAGAAGGCGAGCGGGTAAGCCTGCTGGATCCGCACCGCCCGGGCGGGATCGAGTGTGCCGATCCAGCCCTGGAGGTCCGCGTTGCTCATCCCGACGGCCTGCGCCAGTTGCGGGATCAGGAACTGTTGGTCGCAGTACGACCCGTGAACCGCGCCCTCCGCCTGGACGTTGAGCCGCCATCCCCGCAGGTGCGACCAGAACTCGGCGACGCTCGGCTGCGTGGCCCGGGGGAACTCGGCGGTCATCAGCATGAACGGCCGGTCCAGGTCGGTGGTGACCGTCGGCTGCATCGGCCCGTCGAAGCTCAGCCCGGCCCGGACGCGCCGGTCCTCGCTCATCACGAAGGCCGTCGCCGACGCGCCCTTCGACCAGCCGAACATGCCGATGCGCTGCGGATCGAGGGTGCCGAGCAGACCGGCCGGCAGCGGCCGGTGTTCGGCGTCGGGGTTGCGCCCGGCCGCGAGATCCTCGACGCGGTCGAGCACGAACCGGATGTCGGTGGCGAAGTCCCGCGGTGTCAGGCCAGGTCGGTCGAGCCCCGTGAACCGGCCGTCGGGGAACACGCTGAACGCGTCGTACGTATGGTCCACCGTGACCACCACATACCCGTGGCTGGCAAGCTCCTGCACCACGATGGTGGTGTCCGCCCGGTGATCGTGCGCGCCGTGCGAGAAGACGACGACGGGCAGTCGTCGGCCCGTTCGCAGCACCGGTGCGCTCTCGTGGCCGGCCGTTAGCGGCGCCACCGCCACATCGGCCGGGAAGCCCGCCGACGTGAGGAGTGCCCGCATCACGGCGGGGGACGTCCACCGGGCCAGTGGATACCGATCGACGCCCCGGGCGGGATACCAGACGGAGGCCATCAACTCGCGGTGGTGCCCGGGGCCGGCCACGGGATCGGGACGTGAAGTGTCGACGAGGTGCAAGGGCACCGTGCCCACCGGGTACGGTCCGGTGGGCACGGGCAGGGTGAGCTGCACCGGGCCCGGAGCGGTCGAAGCCGCCCTCGCCTGGCCTGCCGCGCCAATCGGCACGGTGACCCCGACGGCCAGCGCGGCTCCGAGCATGCGACGGCGCGTCGTTCCTTCTTGGTTCATGAACGGCGTGGTTGTCACGGACCCTCCCTGGGTTTCTGGACAGCACTGGGCTACACCCGGCGCCTGGGCCGCCGGCCCGGGCCGGCAATGTTTCGGTCTTGATCAGCTCAGTGGTTCGGTGGAATGCGGCCTTCACGCGGCGCGGACATGAGGTAGGCGAGCACGGCCAACACCCGGCGGTTGTCGTCGTCGGAAGGGGCGAGCTCCAGCTTGGTGAAGATGCTCGTGCTGTGCTTGGACACGGCCTTCTCGCTGATGAAGAGCCGGCTCGCGATGGCGCTGTTGGAGCGCCCCTCGGCCATGAGCTCAAGCACCTGGCGTTCCCGCTCGGTGAGTCTGGAGAGGGATTCGCGTTCGCCACGGCTGCGGCGGCCGAGCAGCTTGGTGACCACTTCGGGGTCCATGACCGTGCCGCCGGCGGCGACCGTACGGATCACGTCGACGAACTGGTCGTCGCTGAACACCCGGTCCTTGAGCAGGTAGCCGACCCCTCCGGCCTGGTCGGCGAGCAGTTCCTGGGCATAGATCTGCTCGACGTACTGCGAGAGCAGCAGGATCGGCAGCCCGGGCATCCGTTCCCGGGCGGACAGCGCCGCACGGAGTCCGTCGTCGGTGTGGGTGGGCGGCAGCCTGATGTCCACGATCGCGAGGTCCGGCCGGTGCTCCAGCAGCGCGTCGAGCAGGCCCGGCGCGCTGTCGGTGGCCGCCACGATCTCGAACCCTCGCGCCTTGAGGAGCCTGACCAGCCCCTCCCGGAGCAGGAAGAGATCCTCCGCGACGACTATGCGCACGGCACCTCCATGACCACGATCGTCGGCCCGCCGGGCGGGCTGCTGACCGCCAGGATGCCGTCGAAGGCCGCGAGTCGCCGCTCCACCCCGGCCAGCCCGGTGCCCCGGGTGGGATCCGCGCCGCCCACCCCGTCGTCGACCACCTCGATGCGCAGCAGCCCGTCCGCCCGGGCCATTCGGATCTGAAGGCCGTGCGCCGAGGCGTGCCGGACGGCGTTGGTGACCACTTCGGCGACGGCGAAGTAGCAGGCCGATTCCAGCGGGGCGGCGAGCCGCTCGGGCAGATCGATCTCGGTCTCACACGGCAGGGGCAGGTCCAGTGCGAGCGCCCGGACCGCCTCCCCCAGACCCCGGTCGGCCAGCATCGGCGGGTGCATCCCCCTGATCAGGCCGCGCAGTTCCGCCAGTGCCGCCGCCGAGGCGACGCGGGCCTCCACGACCAGTGCGGCGGCCTCGTGCGGATCGCTGTGGATCATCTCCTCCGCGACCCGGAGGTTCATCCCGATGGTGACCAGCCGTCCCTGAGCGCCGTCGTGCAGGTCCCGCTCGATCCTGCGCAGCTCCGCGGCCGCGGAGCCGACCGCATCGGCCCGCGTCTCGGTCAGCTCCCGCACCCGCCGGGCCAGCGCCGGGTCCGGCCCGCGCCCGAGCAGCCGGCCGGCATCCGCCAGCACGGTCCTCGGCAGCAGCCACAGCCCGAAGGCCAGCAGCACCGCCCCCTGGATGCCGCCGAGGACCGAAGCATGGTGAGCAACCGTTTCGAAGGAACCGAACGGCGCCGGTACGCCTGGGGAGCCGTACCTCCGCACCTCCACCATGTCTTGCCCGAACCCGCTCTGCGCGACGTCGTACGCCCCGATCCCCACCAGCCCCAGGACCGCCAGGTCCGCCGCCGCCCTCGGCCACCGCACCAGCCCGGCCACAACGGCCGCCAGCAGCGCCAGTCCGGCCAGGTAACTCGTCACGGCCGGCCCGATCCCGGTGCCCGGCGGCGCGGGCCGCCACAGATCGAGGCCGAGCAGGTCGCCGGTCATCACCACGACGGCGGGCAGCAGCAGGGCCCAGCGTGCGGACCTGAACGCATCGGCTCCGGCCAGGCGTTCGGGCCTGCCGTTCGCCGGCCGGCGCAGAGCCGCACCGGCGAAGGCGGCGAGCACCGGGATGCTCACACAGGCCACCAGGACATTCAGGGGTGTCAGGGGGTAGTAAACAGGGGAACGCGTGAGCGCGTGCGTGGCCCAGTACGTCCATTCCAGCAGTTCACCGGTCACCGCCGCGACCACGGGCAGGACCCAACGCCTGGGCGCACGTGCCGAGTCGATCAGCGCGGTGGCCAGCAGACCGGCCGTCAGCAGCCCCGTCGGGAGCAGCCCGTCGGGCTGGAGATCCGGTGAGGTGGCGATGTAGCCACCCGTTCCGGCGGAGTTGTGCAGGGCGAGCAGCAGAGCCGGCACACTGCCGTACGCCGCCGTCCCTACCAGCCCCGCCACGACCGGCCAGCCGATCCGCCCAGCCGGTCGCGCGATGCGCCCCGGCCGGTCCCGCGCCTGCTCCGCCCTGAAGGCCAGCACGGCGCAGACCGCGGTCATCGCCAGGAGCACGCCCCCCGGCCAGGGCGCCCCGTCCACTGGAAACGGCCACATATTCGTCCCTCGTCTCGTCTCCCAGGCCACGCGCTGTGACCTGGAGATCATGCTGCTGCGAGGGGACCAGCAAGTGCCATGGGCCGAAACCTACTTCTGGGGTAGGCAAACACCTACCCCGGGATGCCTCTGCTGGAAGTTTCGGCCGGAAAGAGACAGTCGGGACGTGCCCGGGGGGGTGCTGTGCGCACCACGCGGTCAGCTCCGCCTACCTGCGCCACTCCTGCCACCCGCCTCAAGTCATCGCATCGAGCGGCAACTTGCGGCAGGCACACCCCATCCTCTTGAAGTACGAGCGCCAACACACCCATCCACTTGATGCTCAAGCAGAATTGGCGGCTTGGTGGCGCCGGCCGCAGCACGCTGGCACTCCGCACGCGGTCACGCCCAGCAGGCCGAAGCCTCCCGTCAGACCGCCGAGCATCTTCGCGCCGCCTACCACCAGGCCGCCGCCGCACCCATGCAGGCCCTGCGCGACCAGGGCCGAGTCCAGCCCGAAGCCCAGCGCCGCACCTACGAGACCACCATCCGCGCAGCCCTGCCCGCCGACACGAACACGAAGAACGATGCCCTGGCAGCCACCCCGGCCCAGGCCGAGCAGACAGGCCACGACCCCAAGGCCCTCCTGCAGAAGACCATCGTCATGCGCGACCTCGACACGGCCGAGGACGTGAACGACGTCCTGGTCTGGCGACTGCGCCACCTCGCCCAACTCCGCGCCCACCCGGGCGAAGCCACTCGACGCCCGCAGACCGGCACCGGTGGGGCCAAACCTCCCGCCAACCAGGCTGGCGTCCGACCCGCGCCCCCGGCCTCGCCCAGGCCTGCCGCACCGGACCCGCGCAGCCGCCCGCCGCGCCGCTGAGCAGCAGTCCGGCAGGGCCACGACTGGCCTGTCGGACGGCGCGAAACCCCTGGACGACCGGCTCGACCGGTTGTTACGGATGAAGAGAAGGCCCTCGACCGGGAGATGACGCACGTGCTCAGAACGACCGACCACCACGTAGAGCCGACCCCCGTCCTGCCCGCCGCCCCCGCCGTAAGTGATCCGCTGCTGCAACTCCAGTACGAGACGCGGCCGCCCAGCGGCCCCGGCGCAACGCGCTGCCTCAGCCACCCGCCGGAGCTGTCCCTGCGCGGGATCCTCGTGATGTGCTCGGCCTGCCGGGCGCGGCGCGACTGGCTGCTCATCAACCACGACACCCCCTAGGGCCTCTCTTCCGGATCTTGCCGGGGTCGCGGGGTCTGGCACGCACTCCCCCAAGCTCTGCGAGCAGGGGGTACCCCCAGCGGCGTTGTCGTCGGTCTCCCCCAAGCTCTCGGCTTCGCTCGAGCAGGGAGGGACCCCCATCGCGCCGCGTCGACTCCCTCCTCCGCCTTGCAGCTGCACGCACCAGACCCCGCTCGGGTCGGCCAGAAGGCACCGCAGACCGGAGCCGGCCTGATCCGGAAGAAAGACCCCAGGTCCGCTGCCACTGCAGCGACCAGTGGCTCGAGCCTGAGATCAGCCGCGCCGACTTCGACGCCATGATCGCCATCCCGGACGGCACGATCTGCTCCAGCGTCGAGCAGGGCCTGATCGCACTCGGCTTTGGCGGCGCCTTCGCCGGCACCGACCTGGAGTAGCGTGCCGAGTTACAACCGTCGTAACAGTTCGCGCACTGCCGGTGATCAACTGTCCTGAGAGCGCTACGACCGTGAGGTGGCGGCACGCCGTCGCCACCTGTGACGCGGCCCGGCCGGGTCAGGAGAGGCAGTCACCCGAGCCGATGAACTCGGGGGTTCCCATGTTCCCGCCGTAGACGGCCACGGACCAGCGGATGTACTGCCAGGACTGGTTCCTGCTGTACTCGTCCCTCAGCTTCCGGCAGGTAGTCCTTCGGGCGACATCCTGGAAGTTGTCTCTCTGAGCGCGGCCGATCAGCGCTCCATAGGTGTCCTGGATCCACACGTACGCCGCCTTCTCGGCCGGGTCGAACCCGAGGTTGATGTCGTCGTCCGCGGCGGAGGGGTCCACGCCGTTGCCCTCGGCGACCCGGGTCTTCCACGCGGCGGTGATGGCCTTGTCCGTGGCGTCGGCGACCCGGATCTCGTCCTTGTCGGTACTGGGTATCTGCGCGGTCGCCATGCCGGCCTCGTCTCCCTGCCACTGCCCGGCGACCTCGTTGTAGCACCCGTCGGTGGCCTGGCCGAAGCCGAGGATGTCTGCCTCGGTGTCGCCGTCGGAGTTCTTCCAGAAGACGGAGTAACGGCCGTAGGGCCAGGTGGTGGGGCTGGCCTGGAGGCGGTGGGCGAGAGCGGTGCAGGATGCCGTCTCTCCTGCCCTGCGGAACACCTCCTGGTCGTCCTCCGGCAGTTGGGAGACCGGCCCGCCGGTCACCACAGCGGTCTGCGCACGCCGGTTGAACGTGACCGTGGCAGTGAGGTGGTCCAGGCCCTTGGTGGCGAGCATGGACCTCACGTCGTCCTCGATCGCCTGGGCGGTGTCCTTCTCCTCCTGGGTGCTCGCGGTGGTGCTCGCTCTCCACTCGTCGTCCGACGGCTGGGCCTCGTCACCGGCCCGTGTGAAGGCGGGGTGGGCCACGCCGGCCAGCGGATCGGTCGGTACGCGGATCCCGCGCGGATCGGCCGTGGTCTGCGTCGCCACAGCGGGGCCAGGGGTTCCAGTGGGTTCGGTGGCGACGCCGGCGTGCCCGGCCGGGGACGCGGTCGACCGACCTGCGGCGGCGTCCCGCGATCCGCCTCGGTCTCCGTCGTTCGGGAAGGCGGCCGGAAAGGCCAAGGCGCTCCCGGCGAGAGCGCCGATCACGGCGGCGGCCACGAGCACGGTCGTGACGGTCCGTCTGCGGGAGAGTGAGGAGGGGGCGTGCCAGGTGGGGTCGTCCACAGTGGGCATCTCCCACACGGCCGTGACCAGTTCGCCGACCCGGGTGGGTGCCGGTCCGTCGCCGCCCGCGAGGACCTGGGTGGCCTGGGAGGCGAGGAATCGCGAGCACTCCTGGGAGGCCGAGGCGGCGGATATCCGGTCGGCGGGTTCCTTCGCGAGGGCGCTCTCCACGACTTCGCGCAGTTCCTCGGGTACACCGTCCAGGTCGGGGTCCCCGGACATCACACGGAACGCGACCACGTCCGGCGCGCCGGTGCCGAACGGGAGCCGGCCGGTGGCGGCGTAGGCGACGAGCGCGCCCCAGGCGAACATGTCGCCCTCCGGCCCGGCGGTGCTGGTGCGGTAGTACTCGGGGCTGATCCAGCCAGGGGTGCCGGTCATGACGCCCGTCCGGGTCACGCTCGTGCCGTCGGCGGCGTGGGCGATGCCGAAGTCGAGGACGCGAGGGCCGGCCGGAGTGAGGATGACGTTCTGCGGCTTCACGTCCCGGTGGACGACGCCGGCTTCGTGGACGGCCGCCAGTGCATGGGCGGTGCCCGTCGCGAAGGCGTACAAGGTGCCGCCGGTCAGGGGGCCGTGGTCGGCCAGGTATTGGTTGAGGGTAGGGCCCGGAGCGTAGGCGGTCGCAAGCCAGGGCGCGGCGGCTCCGGGGTCGGCGGCGAGCAGCGGTACGAGGCACGGCCCCTGCACGCGCGCGGACAGCTGCACCTCGCGACGGAACCGGGCCCGGAACTCAGGGTCTTCGGCCTGCGCAGGGTGGATCACCTTGACGGCGACCCTGAGCCCGTCGGCGGTGAGACCGGCATGGACGGTTCCCATGCCGCCGGAGCCGAGGCGGCCGATGATCCGGTAGGGGCCGATACGGGAAGGATCACCTGGGCGGGCGGGTTGCACCCGTCCGCCGGAACCAGCAGCGCTCACGAGGAGTCCCAGCCTAGGAAACTGACAGTGAAGAAGATGTGGAGGACGTATATATCATGATCACATAGTTACGTGAAACGGGCCGGCCATGGACTTGGGGACTCCTCCGCCTCGGAGGGGCAGTCGAGATATGGTCGAAACGGATAGCAGGACTCTTCCCCGGCCGATCGCTGCCAGCCGGCATGCCGGGGTGGTCGGCCTTTGGCGCTGACCGCCCGTCAGGCCCCCGGCGTCGCGAGGCCGTCGGCCGGTGTCGCCATGTCCACCGGGTCTGCCGCATTGGGACTTGACCGGCACCCACGAGGTCCTGCGCCCCCACCGTGTTCCGCGGCCGGCACTGCCATGAACTGCGGGCTGTCGGTAGCCTTCTCCAGGGTCGCAAGAACCTCCTCGCCCATGACCGTGCCAGCCGCGTCGTGGTGGGCACGGGCAGTAGTGGAGTCCACGCTGACTAGGGACAAGTCCAACTGCTCACGGCGGGCGGCCTCGGCGATCACGCCTCCATTGCGGCGGCGAACGCCCCGGCATCGCGCCGCTGGGCGAACCGTTCGTAGGCGGTGGACCCGGAGCCGAACGCCTCCGGTGCGTCTCGCCACGGGCCCCCGGGTGCGGAACCGCCAGATGATCCCCTCCAGTTGGTCGCGCAGGTGTTCCGTGTATGGGCCGCACTGCCCGATTGGCAGGTGAGGGCTGATCAATTCCCAGTAATCATCGCGCAGTTCACGCGTCAAGCACGTCGCGACGGGAGGCTGATCGCTTCCGCGTTCGCCGACGGGTGGCAGAGCCGGGGCAAGGCGAGCAAGTAGGGCCTGGTGACGGTGTACGACAAGGGCGCCGAGATCCTGAGCAACGGCAATTTCTAGCCTCAGGTGACAGGGGCCCTCGTCTTCACGGGGACCCCACTCCCGTTCACAGGTCAACCACATATGATCCTCCAGCTACGAACCACGTGGGGGGTACATCTACATGCAAACGATCATTAAGCGCTTGAGCCGGAAGCGACTGGTGATTCTTTTCGTCTGCGCCTTCGTCGTCCTCGGTGGCATCGTCACCTGGACCGCGGTCGGAGGCGATGGCGGACCGCCGGCCTGCGCGAAGACCAAGGTTGTTAACGGTAGAAAGGACCTTGGCGGGGCAATCGACTGCGCAGCCAAGGTTGCGAAGTGGTGCCACGAACATCACCCCGGCGACACGGCTCCTTGCACGAATGCCGTTGCGGCTGACGGGGACGACCGCAATATCGACAAGTACAAGAACGCTGCTCGCGATGCCAAGCCCGTCCCGCCCGCTACGTCGACCATGAGGCCCTTGCAGCAGGCGTTCGAGAAGAACCGGAAGGCCCTGTACGACTGGTACGAGATGGGCCTCGATCCACTCAAGATCAAGATTACGAAGATGGAGTTGAAACCGGACGACTACGTGTACATCACGGTCAACCTGGCGTCGGGCGATGGGCATGACAAGGGACTGGACGCCGGGCTGGACTCCTTCAACTCGTACCACCAGGACGACTTCGAAACGACGCTCAAGCACATGACGGAGCTGAAGGGGATCAAGGGCATTAAGACGTTCTATTCGGACGACAAGCCGATCCATGCACCCGGGCCGGCGAACCAGTAGGAGGGCGCATCATGCAAACGCGACAGGTCCAGCTGTGGTCGCAGACCAACAGTCTGCGCCTGGACCTCCAGCCCCACGGCATCCAGGTCACGGGCCTGCACATGGGCTATGTCGACACCGACATGACGGCCGCCATCGACGCGCCGAAGGCCGACGCCCACGACATCGCGGTGGCCGCCCTCGACGGCATCGAGTCGGGGGCGTACGAGGTGCTGGGCGACGACACCACCCGCTGGGTGAAGCCGGTCCTCTCGCAGGACGTGACGTCGATTCACCAGCAGCCCGCCGCCTGAGCCCGACGGTCCACGCCCTGACCGGTCCACGCCCTGACCGGCCCCTGCCCTGACCGGTTCCTGCCCTGATGCCCTGGGGAAAGGGCGGGGCGGCCGGCCCGGCTATCCTGCGCGGATGCCGATGACCCAGGGGGAGTCCGACGCCCAACTGGCCCTGCGCGCCGCACGGGTGGGCGCCGAGGTGGTACGCGCCCTGTACGGGGGAGCGCTCGCGCGTTTCGAGAAGCAGGCCGGTGACTTCGCGACGGAGGCGGACCTCGCCGCGGAGAAGGCCATCGTCGATGTCCTGCGCGCGGCACGGCCCGACGACGCCGTGACGGGCGAGGAGGGCGGGCACACCGGCGTGGCCGGCGCGCACCGCCGCTGGCTGGTCGACCCGCTGTGCGGAACGCTCAACTACGCGGTGGGCAGCATGCTCGTCGGCGTGAACGTGGCCCTGCGCGTGGGGGACACGGTCGCGGCCGCGGCCACGGCGGACCCCTTCAGCGGCGAGGTCTTCTGGACCGACGGCGAACGGGCCCGGGTCAGGAACGGCGGCGGGGACCGGGAGTTGACGCCCTCGCCGGACTCCGCGCTGGTCGACGTCAATCTCGACCCGCCCTTCCCCAACGCACCCGGCTTCCGGGCCGTCCGGCTGCTGGCCGACCCGGAGTTCGCCCGGCGGTTCCGGCCCCGGGTGGTGTCCACGACGCTCGCCGTCGCCTGGGTGGCCGCCGGGCGCAGGGCCGCCTACGTCACCGACGGCGATCTGCGCGACAGCGTGCACTTCGCGGCCGGGATCGCCCTCTGCCTCGCCGCGGGCTGCACGGTGACCGACATCCACGGCCGGCCCGTGCACACCGGCGCCGACGGGCTGATCGCGGCGGCCGACCGGGACACCCACACGACGCTGGTGGACATGGTGAGGAGTCAGGCCCGGGAGGCGTGACCCGGACCCCGTACCGGCGACCTCCCCACCCGGAGCCACACGCCCGGCGCTCGCCGGGGTGCTCGTCCCACGGTTCCGCGCTTTTCCGGCACGCTTCCCGAACGGCGTACCAGGGCAGGCGCCCCACGCCCGTTGCCCGTGTGATGGAAGAGTTCCATCGTCAACCAGTGAGGCAACTCATGCGTATGCGCAGCTTTGCTACTACGGCCGTTCTCGCGGGTGCTCTTGCCCTGACGGGCACCACCGCAGCTCACGCGGCCGACCCGGACCCGGTGACCGGGGTCGCCACGGGCAGCCCGGGCATCCTCTCGGGCGATGTCATCCAGGTCCCGATCCACATCCCGATCAACCTGTGCGGCAACACCATCGACGTCATCGGTCTGCTGAACCCGGCCGCCGGTAACGCCTGCGCCAACAACGGCTGACGCCGCCTCCGTGTGCCGGCCCTTCTCGCGGGGGCCGGCACACGACTGTCCGGGGCCACGGGCCCGGGGCCCCGGCCGCTACGCGGGACGCCGGAACAGCGCCGTCCACAGGTACGGCTGCCCGAACAGGCCGGAGCCGGCGGGCTCCTCCCGCATGGGCCGCAGCTCCACCTTCACAGGCTGTCCATGAGCCGCAGTACGTCCACAACCCCCAGAGTCCCGTGGTGTTCCGCAGCCGACCGACGACAAGGGCGCTCTCCCGCCCGCCAGAACTCCAGGACGATCACCGGCGCGTGACCAGGGCCCGCCGCGGACGGACAGGGCCCCGGTCGTGCCGGGACCCTGCCGTGACCGGGACCGGTCACGTGGCCTGGTCTAGCGCGCGGACGGGGCCGGCTCCGGCTTCGGCTCCGGGGTGGTTTCGCGAGTGCGGCGGCCGCGCAGGATCAGGCGTCTGGCAGGACGTTCCACCGCCTCGTACAGGACCCAGGACAGCGCCAGGGACAGGGCGAACGCGGTGGTGGTGACCGCGAGGCCCGCGAGCACGCCGAAGTGCGGCTTGGTGCCGAGCAGACTCGTGCCCGCGCGCAGGACGAGCAGGTGGATCATGTAGAAGGCGAACGACAGTTCACCCAGACGCACGAGCCGCCGGTGCCGCCACAGCGACGGAAGCCCGTTCAGGTCGGCGAGGGCCGCCGCGGGGATCAGCAAGGTGAACCCGGCGAGCGTGCAGACGGTCGCGGAGTATCCGGGGGTGACCTGCGGGACGAAGAAGTAGCCGATGACGGCCAGGGCCAGCGAGGCCTCCAGCCCGGGCCCGCGCCACCGGCCGAGCAGTACCAGGCGTGCCGTGACCGCGCCGAGGACGAACTCGGGCAGGCGGGCGGAGGGCATCGAGTAGAGCGACTGGCTCGTCCAGTGGTGGGCGTCCGCCCAGGCCAGGACGAGGACCGTCGCCACCGACAGGCCGCCCAGTGCCGTCGCGCCCCGGGCGCCCAGCCGGCGCAGCAGCAGGATCAGCGCGGGGAACACGGCGTAGAAGAACGCCTCGCAGGCCAGCGACCAGCTGACCGGGTTCAGGGTCTGCCACCACGGGTGCCACCAGGAGTGCACCAACAGGACGTTGGCCAGGCCCTGCTTGGGCGTCGGCCTCGGCAGATGCGCGAGGGTGTACGCCATGACGAGCGCCACGACGAGGGTCACCAGGTGTACCGGGTAGACCCGTGCGATGCGCCGCCGCCAGAAGCCGAGCGCCCGGTCGTGCGGCCGGGCGGACCAGGTCAGCACGAACCCGGAGAGCACGAAGAAGAACGACACCCCCGTGGCGCCGGCCCCGAAACCCCAGGACACGATGCGGTCGGCGGCACCGCCGAAGTAGCCGAAGTTGTGGACGTGCAGTCCGAAGACCAGGAGCGCGGCCATCCAGCGAAGGCCCGTCAGGGAGGGCAGGGACGGCGTGGGGGAGGGTGGGGAGGACGCGGCCGGGTCGGTCCGCGTGGGCGGCGTCCGGGTCGCCCGGGTCGTCGCCGTGGTCATCGGATCACCTGCCGCAGAAGGTTAGCGTGGGGCATGAAGGGGAACGTTGCCCGTTCGCCCCCTCTCATTCACGTCGCGTCGGAAACGTCACACTGCTGCCGAACGACACAACCCCCGCCATGCCACGGATGGCCCGGCCTTGTGCACCCGTACGAGTGAGGGGCCGTCCGGAGGCGATCGCCGGGGGAGCGTGCGTCGGCGAGAGCCCTTCGCCGGTGGAGAACGTGCTGCTCGGAGCCCTCGCCGGGAGAGCGCCCGCCGAGCCGGAGAACATCTGGGTGGTGACGTGTCATGGACAGGTGCCCCGAGCGGCTGGGAGTATTCCCGATCATGAGCCAGAGCCCGCGGGTGAGGCCCGCCGTTCCCGAGGACTACGACCGCATCATCGCCGTCGCGGACGAGTGGTGGGAGCGGCCGATCAGCTCGGTCCTGCCCCGGCTCCACCTGGACCACTTCCACCGCACGAGCCTGGTCGCCGAGGACGAGTCGGGCCTGGCGGGCTTCCTCGTCGGGCTGATCTCCCCCTCCGCGCCCGACGCCGCGTACATCCACTTCGTCGGTGTGGCGCCGCGGATCCGCGGCACCGGGCTGGGCCGCCGCCTGTACCACCGGTTCTTCGAACTGGCCGCGGCCGAAGGCCGTTCGCGGGTCGGAGCGGTCACCTCGCCGCAGAACCGGCGCTCCATCGCCTTCCACACCGCGATGGGCTTCACGGTCACCGGCCCCGTCCCCGACTACGACGGCCCCGGCGCCGACCGTGTCGTGTTCCAGCTCCTGCTGCCGCCCCGGTAGCGCGCGCCCACCCGTTCGGAGGACCTCACGGCTCGGCGCCCCGCCGGGGGTGCCGTACCGCCCGATGATGCGTGCACAGGCGAACACGGGCTGCCACGTCGGGTCACGGGACGATCACAGATTTGGATGACTCGTTTTCTTGAATCACTCGTGTTTACGGGGGTAGGTTCGGCACATGACGTCATCCCAGCCCCCGACCACCGCCGAGGAGCTGCGCGGTGCCGGTCTGCGCGTGACGGCGGCCCGCGTCGCGCTGCTGGAGACCGTCCGCGACGGTGACCACCTCGGTGTCGAGGCCATCGCCTCCGGGGTCCGTGACCGCGTGGGCCATATTTCCCTGCAAGCTGTCTACGAAGCCCTGCACGCGCTCTCCGCTGCGGGTCTCATACGCCGTATCGAGCCGGCCGGCAGCCCCGCCCGGTTCGAGGGGCGCGTCGGCGACAACCACCACCACGCCGTGTGCCGGTCGTGCGGTGCCGTCGCCGACGTCGACTGCGCGGTCGGCCGGGCGCCCTGCCTGACCGCGTCCGACGACCGCGGTTTCTCCATCGACGAGGCCGAGGTCGTCTACTGGGGCACCTGCCCCGACTGTTCCACCGGCCGCAGTTCCTGAGCACAGATTTCCGTTCAGTTCGGAAGGATTGCCATGACTGACAACACCGACCCGATCGTTACCGAAGCAAAGCCCGGGGAGAGTGCGGGCGGCTGCCCCGTCGCGCACGGCAGCACCTTGCACCCCACCCTGGCCGGCGGCAACGACCACTGGTGGCCCGAGCAGCTCAACCTGAAGGTCCTTGCCAAGAACCCGCCCGTGGCCAACCCGCTGGGCGAGGATTTCGACTACGCCGAGGCGTTCCTGAGCCTCGACCTTCCCGCGGTCAAACGGGACATCGCGGAGGTGCTGACGACCTCCAAGGACTGGTGGCCGGCCGACTTCGGCCACTACGGGCCTTTCATGATCCGGATGGCGTGGCACAGCGCGGGCACCTACCGCATCAGGGACGGACGCGGTGGCGGCGGTACGGGCCAGCAGCGCTTCGCCCCCCTCAACAGCTGGCCGGACAACGCCAACCTCGACAAGGCGCGCCGCCTGCTGTGGCCGGTGAAGAAGAAGTACGGCAAGAACCTCTCCTGGGCCGACCTGCTGATCCTCACCGGCAACGTCGCCCTGGAGACGATGGGCTTCGAGACCTTCGGCTTCGGCGGCGGCCGCGTGGACGCGTGGGAGCCCGACGCCGACGTCTACTGGGGTCCCGAGACCACCTGGCTCGCCGACGAGCGATACTCCGGCGACCGTGAGCTCGAGGAGCCGCTGGCCGCGGTCCAGATGGGCTTGATCTACGTCAACCCCGAGGGCCCCAACGGGAACCCGGACCCGATCGCCGCGGCCCGCGACATCCGCGAGACGTTCCGCCGGATGGCGATGAACGACGAGGAGACCGTGGCCCTGATCGCGGGCGGCCACACCTTCGGCAAGACCCACGGCGCCGCCCCGGCCAGCTATGTCGGCCCGGACCCCATGGACGCGCCGATCGAGCAGCAGGGCCTCGGCTGGAAGAACTCGTACGGCACCGGCAAGGGCCCCGACACCATCACCTCCGGACTGGAGGTGACCTGGAGCAACACCCCGACCCAGTGGGGCGGCGGCTTCTTCGACAACCTCTTCGGCTACGACTGGGAGCTCACCGAGAGCCCCGCCGGAGCCAAGCAGTGGACGCCGAAGGACGGCGCCGGCGCGGGCACGGTGCCCAGCGCCTACGGCGACGGGCGGATCGCGCCGTCCATGCTCACCACGGACCTCTCGCTGCGCTTCGACCCGATCTACGAGCCGATCGCGCGCCGCTTCCACGAGAACCCCGAGGAGTTCGCGGACGCCTTCGCCCGCGCCTGGTACAAGCTGACCCACCGCGACATGGGCCCGAAGTCGCTGCTCCTCGGCCCCGAGGTGCCGGCGGAGACCCTGCTGTGGCAGGACCCGCTGCCGGAGCGCGACTACGAGCTGATCGACGCCGCCGACGTCACGGCCCTCAAGGCCAAGGTGCTGGACTCGGGACTGACCGTGCCCCAGCTGGTCAGCACCGCGTGGGCGTCCGCGTCCACCTACCGCGGCAGCGACAAGCGCGGCGGTTCCAACGGTGGCCGCATCCGGCTGGACCCGCAGCGCAACTGGCAGGTCAACGACCCCGACCAGCTGGCGCTGGTGCTGCGCACCCTCGAGGGCATCCAGCAGGAGTTCAACGCCTCCTCCGGCGCCCGCAAGGTCTCCATCGCCGACCTCGTCGTTCTCGGCGGCGCCGCCGCGGTGGAGAAGGCGGCCAAGGACGCCGGCTTCCAGATCGAGGTGCCGTTCACCCCGGGCCGCGTCGACGCGAGCCAGGCGGAGACCGACATCGAGTCCTTCGAGGCGCTGGAGCCGGTCGCGGACGGCTTCCGCAACTACCTCGGCAAGGGCAACCCCGCACGCGCCGAGTACCTGCTGGTCGACCGGGCGAACCTGCTCACCCTGAGCGCCCCCGAGACGACCGTCCTCCTCGGCGGCCTGCGCGTCCTCGGCGCCACCTACGACCAGTCCTCGCTCGGCGTCTTCACCGAGACGCCCGGCAGGCTGACGAACGACTACTTCGTCAACCTGCTCGACCTGGACACGGACTGGCAGGGCGTCAACGGGGACCAGGGCACGTTCGAGGGCCGCGACGAGGCCACCGGCAAGGTCAGGTGGACCGCCACCCGTGCCGACCTGGTCTTCGGCGCGAACGCCGAGCTGCGCGCGGTCGCGGAGGTCTACGCCAGTGATGACGCGAAGGAGAAGTTCGCGCACGACTTCGTCGCCGCGTGGGACAAGGTCATGAACCTCGGCCGGTTCGACCTCGCCTGAGCGGCCTCCTGAAGGCATCCGGCCCGGTTCCCCGCGGGGGACCGGGCCGGACGTGTTTCCACCACCGCCTTCCGCATCACCTTCCGTATCGCCTTCCGCCACGGCCTTCATCACCGCCTTCGTCACGGCCTTCGTCACCGCCTTCCACCACCGCTTTCATCGCCTCCCCAGCGGCCGGTTCTGCGCCCGCGCGGGTCGAGGTGCACGATGGTGGAGTGACGCGCGCGGGCCGGGTCCGCGCACCTGTTCCCGACGCCGTCCGTCGCCCGCGGGGTGCTGAGCGCGGGCCGTGACGGGCGCCGCGGTGCCGGGACGTGTGCGGGTGACGCCGGTCCGCCAGGTCACCGGGACCCGAGCCGGACCTTCCGGATCCCCATCCGGTTCTTCCTGCCGGATGCCGAGCGGGGCCGCACCTTCCGACAGGCGGCCCCCGGCGGGCGAGAGGAGGCGGCGGCCGATGCATCGGACACCTCCGACGACGGTCACCTCGGTACGGCTGTGGCGCTGGCGGCGCAACCCGCTGCGGCGGCACAGCGACATCGTCGAGGCCTGGATCGTGCTCGCCGCCTGGGTCCTCGCGGTGCTGGGGGGCGCCGTCGCCGGCTGGGCCGCGGCACACGCCGTGGAATCCGGGCTCTCCGCGCGCCGGGCCCACGTACACTCCGCGTCCGCCGTGCTGACCGACGCCGCGCCGAGGACCTCGCCCGCCGGAAGCGGCTACGACGACGGACGGGTATGGGCCACCGTCCGCTGGACCGCCCCGGACGGATCCGTGCACACGGACCGGGCCAAGGTCCTCGCGGGCGCCCCCGCCGGCAGCCCGGTCACGGTGTGGACGGACGGCACGGGCCGGACGGTGCACGCGCCCGACTCCACGGGCGAGGTGATGCTCCAGACCGTCCTGACCGGCACCCTCGTCGCCCAGCTCGGCGGGGCGATGGTCTGGTCCGGTGGCTGGCTGCTGCGCACCACACTGGTCCGGCGGCGACTGGCCGAGTGGGACGCGGAGTGGCGGCGGGTCGGGCCGGAGTGGCGCAACCTGAGCGGCGGCAGAGGCTGACCGCAGGCGCCCCGGTCGGCGCCGTAGGCCCCCTTCAGTGGGCGCGGCGTCTGGGGGCGCACTGTCTGTGGGCGCACCGTCTGTGGGTGCACCGTCTGTGGGTGCACTGTCTGCGGGCGCGCCCGGATCACGCCACCCGGATCACGCCACCCTGGTCATGCGCTGCCCCGGTCATGCGCCGCCCCTGGTCATGCGCTGCCCTCGGCCGCCTCGGCCGCGCGCCTCAGTCGCGGAGTGCCTCGAACGCCTCGCGGGCGCCGAACCCGATGGCGAGGTCGATGTCCGGCGCCTGTCCCGCCCGCCGGTCCGCGCGGGTCAGCGCGGCCAGGGCGATCCGGTCTCCGGAGTCGGCCTCCACCACACCGATCTCGTGCCGCAGATGGAGGAAGGTGCCCGTCTTGCCGCTGAACCGCAGGCTGTCCGCGCGCAGTTCGCTCGCCAGCCGATGGGTGAACACTTGATGCCCCATCAACCGCCGTAGCTCGGCGGTGACATGCGGTTCGGAGATGTCGTCCTGCCATACGCGCCGCAACAGTTCCACGAGCCCGGCGGCCGTTCCCGCGTTGGCGTGGGCGGAGTCGAGAGTCGCGATCGTGTGCCGGCCCGCCCGTTCGTCGCGGACGGCGAGTTCCAGGGCGAGGGAGAAGTCGTCGCCGGCGGCACCCGCGGCGCACTCGTACATGTGGTTCAGTCGGTGTCGCACCCGGATGCCCTCGCAGCCCCAGGCGCGCAGCCGGGCGTCGACCTCCGCCACCGGCACCAGGTCCAGCAGCGCGTCCGCGGCGGCGTTGTCGCTCACCGAGAGCATGAGGAAGAGGAGATCGCCGACCGCCACCGTCGCCGGATGGCGGAACGCGGCGAGCCCTGTCGGGCCGACGCTGCTCGCGGCCGGGTCGACGGTCACCGGACGGGCCGGATCGAGCTCCCCGGCCGCCACCCGGTCCAGTACGACGAGGGCGAGAGGGACCTTGACCACTGACGCGAGCGGTATCAACGCGTCGACATCAAAGCCCAGTTGTTCACCCGAGTCGATGTTCCGGGCCAGGAACGAGCCCCGTACCCCGAGTGCCGCCCAGTCCCGGGCGATCGTCTCGGCCACGTCGAGCAGGGCGCCGTCCCCGGCGACGTACACCGGTCGGTGTACCGCCTCCCCGCTCATCCGCGCGCCGCCAGTCGTGCCGGGACGTCCCCGACCGCGTCCTCGGGGCGCCGCGTGCCCGGCGCGGCGGCAGCGACGCCCGCAGCCGCCGTCAGCGACGCCACCAGCCAGTCCGGCGCCGCGGCCGTTCCGCTTCCACTCAGGCGCGCGGTGGCCCCGACCTCGTACCCGCGGTGCAGCGACACATCGCCGAGCCGGACCCAGTCCGCCCCGTGCTGACGCGCGAAGGGCTCCGCGCACAGCAGCATCGCCTGCCCGGCCAGGGTCTCGGTGAGCGCCGCGGCCGGCGAGCCGGTCGTCCGGGCCAGCCCCTCAGGCAGCCCGGCCCGGGCCAGAGCGTGCGCCAATCCGTCGCGCGCATACGGCACTTCGTCCTCCTCCAGGATCAGGATCGGCAGGGGAGCCGGGGCGGTACCGGGCCGCGGTCCGGTCGTCGGCCCGCTTCGCCGCGGTCTGAGGTCCTCCAGCCGCAGCGCGCGACCCCGGGCGGAGCGCCCGGCGGTACGCCGTGTCACCGGGCCGTCCGGCGGAGGCGCGGACGCCAGGCCGAGCGGGACCCGGAAGGCCGCCTCCGCGGGGGGAACGCGCCGCAGCGCGTAACCGAGGGAACCGTCCGCCAGGCCCAGGTCCCTTTCCAGGGGCGGAAGTTCACTCACGGCGAGCGTGACCCCGTGCTCGGCCCCGGCCCGGATGACGCGCGCCAGCGCCGCCGGCACACAGTCCGCGGGAACGCCGACGACACGCACCCGCGCCTGTCGGGCCGACCGTGCGGCCTGCCGCAGCCGCTGGGCGCGGTCCAGTACGTCCCGAGCGTACGGCAGCAGGAGCAGACCCAGCTCCGTCGTCGACACCTGGCGCCGCGAGCGGTCGAACAGCAGCCCGCCGAAGTGCTCCTCCAGCGTCTTGATCCGACGGCTGAGGAGCGGCTGGGCGATCCCCATCCGGTCGGCCGCGCGCGAGAAGTTCGCCTCGTCCACGGTCGCGACGTAGGCCTCGAGATGCGCGAGCAGATCCATCCGGCTGTCATATCAATTGGTTATGGCGTGTGCAAAGTTCACTCTTGGACATGGGTGGTGCCCTGCTGCTTCGCTGTCCCCGTCGAAGATCCACCAAGCCGACGACGCATGAGCCGGGAGAACTCCGCACATGACCACACCCACCCCTCTGCCGCGCCGCCGCCTCTTCAGGACCGGCCTCGCCCTCACCGCCGCCGCGGCGGCCGCCCCCGTTCTGGCGGCGCGGGCCGCGTCCGCCGCGCCGGATGCGGCGCCTGATGCCGCGCCGCACGCCCCGGCGGGGACCGGCCGGGCCGCCGGACACGACCGGGTGCGAGCCGAGTTGAGTGAGCTCGAGCGGCACTACGGCGCGCGCCTCGGCGTGTACGCCCGCAACACGCGCACGGGACGGTGCGTCACCTACCGCGCGGGGGAGCGGTTCGCGATGTGCTCCACGTTCAAGGTGTTCGCCGCGGCGGCGGTCCTGCGCGACCACGGGGACTGCGCACCGCTGGACCGGGTGGTCCACTACCCGCCTGCGGACATCCTGCCGAACGCGCCGAGGACCGCGGAACACGTCGACACGGGCATGACCGTCGGCGACCTGTGCGCGGCCGCCATCCAGTACAGCGACAACACGGCCGGCAACCTCCTGCTGCGCCAGATCGGCGGCCCCGCCGGCCTCACCCGGTTCTTCCGCTCCCTCGGGGACGACGTGAGCCGGCTCGACCGCTGGGAGACGGAACTGAACACCGCCGTACCCGGCGACCCGCGTGACACCACCACCCCCGCGGCCATCGGAAGGAACCTGGAGCGGCTGACGCTGGGACGTGCGCTGGACCGCGCCGACCGCGAGCGGCTCGTCACCTGGCTGAAGGGCAACACCACGAGCGCGGAGCGGTTCGGCAAGGGGCTGCCGCAGGGCTGGGTCCTCGGGGACAAGACGGGCACCGGCGACTACGCGAGCGCGAACGACATCGGTGTCGCGTGGACCACCCGGAGGACGCCGGTCGTGCTCGCCGTCCTGTCCACGAAGACGGCCGAGGACGCCGCCGTCGACAACGCGTTGATCGCCGACACGGCAGGCATCCTGGCGCGCGCGATCGCCCCGGGCGAATAGCACCCGCGGCGGCCGTCACTCGCCATCACGCGGGAGGTGTCCGGCCTGGCGCGCGGAGGGCGACCGAGGAGGGAGATTGAGGAGGGTGACTGGGCAGGGCGGCTCCTGACGCCGTCCTGGCCTGCGCGACGATCGCCTCCAGGGCTGACGCCTTCGTGGCCGGGGCGGACGCCTCCGGGGCTGGCGCGGACGCCTTCGGCGGTTACCGCGATCGCACGGGCTGTGACCGTCCCTCGGGTGGTCGCAGCCCGAGTTTCCCAGTACCGGCAGTAACATGATCATCTTGGCCCGGGTTACCAGTCAGTCAACTTGGCGCCCGCCCCGCTGGGGCGCGCCCGCCCTGCCCGGAGATGGCCATGTCTACTGTCGACGACGCGTTGGAAAACACTCGTTCCGCCTACGATCAACACGTGCGGACCTGCCGCCAGTGCCATGCGGACACCACGCCCTGTGCCGTGGCCAAGCATCTCCTCCGGCTCCATAACCAGGCCCGCAGGGACCGGATGCGTTCCGCGGGCCAGTAGCCCTCATGGCGGCGGCGCGCCCGACACGGGCACGCCGCCCCGCCTAGGGGGTGTCGTTTGGATCAGCTCGGGTCCGCGACGCCCGGCGCGGCACCTCGCCGCGTTGTCGGGTCAGCCGAGTACGTCCAGTACGCGGCAGATCCTCCGCCTTGCGAGGCACCGACCGGACGCCGCGGCCTGATCCGACCTGATCCAAACGACACCCCCTAGAGCGGAGGACCTTCGCAGAGCTCCAGCAGTGACCGGGCGCTCTGCGAGCCTCCGAAGCTGCTGTCCCCGCCTCCCCCCGGAAACACCCGCCCCCAGGCCCGCGCACGCCCCAGTGCGCCCAGGCGCCACGCGAGACTCGTCGCGCGCCTGAGCTCCTTCGCGGTCCGTCCCGGCCCCGTCCACGGCTCCAGGTAGGCGTCGCGCAGCCGGGGGAGTACGGCGTCCCCGTAACGTTCCTGGGCCTGCAGGGCCGGGACCCGCAGACTGCAGAACGGGTGCGAGACGACGGCGTCGCCCCAGTCGAAGAAGGTGAACCGGCCCGGTTCCGGGTTGAACAGCTGACCTTCGTGCAGATCCGCGTGGTCGAGGGAATCGGGAACGCCCAGAGCGGCCAACTCGGCACACCAGTCCACCAGTCGCGGCCGGAGCGCGTCGAGCCGCGCCCGCTGGTCCGCGTCCAGTGCCGGGTTCCCGGCGAGCAACTCGTCGAAGGACGAGGCCAGTTCCGCGGTCCTGAGCCGCTGTACGCCCAACTCCTCGATCTCCCCGGCATGCGGGACCAGCGCGGCCTGCATGCTCGCGTACCGGCGGAGCAGGTCCTCCCAGGCGCCCGGGCCCACGGAGTCCCGTTCGAGCACGTCCCTGAAGAGGTCGCCGCCGTCGGGCAGCAAGGACCAGCCGTGGCCGGCGTCGACCGCCAGCGGCTCCAGGACGTGCTCCGGCACCCAGCGCGCCAGCGCCGCGGTCAGCGGCCCCTCGAAGCGGCTGTCCGGCGGATTCGCCTTGAACCAGACGGCCTTCCGCCCGGCCACGGGTACGGTATTCCGCCCGGCCGTCGATACGGCCTCCCGTCCGGCCACCGGCACCCGCACCAGCACCGACCACGGCCGCAGCCGTACCCGCAGCGGCCCGGTCGCGCGCAGTCCGTGCCCGGCGAGCCGGTCCTCCACCCAGCCGAGCGCGGCGGACCGCCAGCTCTCCCGCTCCCAGGGCGTGACCGTGTCCGGATACTGCCCCCGGTCCACCGTCAGCGCCGCATCATGTGACATCCCGCCATTCCAGCACCACGACCCGCGGGCCGACCAGCGGGTTTCTCCGGGGCCGGGCGGGCACCGCGTCAGCGCACCGGGAAGCCGAAGGAGTAGCCCTGCTGCTTCAGCGCGGGCAGCAGTTCGCCCAGCGCGGCCACGGTCTGGGAACGGTCGCCGCCGGCGTCGTGGAAGAGCAGCGTGGGACCGTTGTGCAGCTCGCCCTGCACCGTCGCGACGATGGCCTCGGTGCCGGGCCGTTCGAAGTCCTTGGAGTCGACGTTCCAGCCGAGCGGCCGCATGCCGTGCGAGGCCGCGAGGTGTCGACTGTAAGGGGTGAAGGCGCCGCCGGGGGCGCGGTAGTACATCGGCCGCACGCCCCCGGAAGCCCGCGTGATCTGGCGTTCGGCGTCCAGGATCTGCTGTGACTGGTACGCCTCGGACTTGCTGTCCATGGTGGTGTCGTGCGACACGGTGTGGTCGCAGAGCCGGTGCCCCGCGGCAACCACCTGCCTGACCAGATCCGGGTGTGCCTGTGCCTGGGGGCCCACCATGCAGAACGTCGCCTTCACGCCGTTCTCCCGCAGCACGCGCAGCACCTGTGGGGTCCAGGCTGGGTCCGGACCGTCGTCGATGGTGATGTTCACGGCCCGGTCGCCGCCCTCGGAGGCGTGCGCGATCGTCGCCGACACCGGTGCGGTCCGCGGGGCGGCGGGGCGCGCCGCCGTACCCGTCCCGGCTCCCTCGACGGGACCGGCCTGCGCGGTCCACACGGACGTCGCGGCGGCCAGCGCCGTCACCCCGACCGCCGCCGCGATCACTCGACCGTGCCATCCCCGCCCGCTGTGCCGTGCCATGTCCGCCCCGTTCTTCGCTGCTCCGTAGATCCTTTGCACTTGTCAGGACGGCCGAAGGCGGGTCGGGGCTCCCGCTGTTACGGATCACGGACAATTCCGCACTGCTTTCACGACAGCTCCCACCGGAACGCGGCACTCCACCGCGGCGACGCCAACTCTCGGTCACATTCGTGAACTTGGCTCACATGGGTGTACACGTATGGCGTGACCGTGCAACGCTCGACCAACTTCCGTTCAGGAATGCCGAGTTGGAAGGAGATCGGTCCGATGGACCTTTCCCGACGTACCGTGCTGACCACGACGGCCGGTGCCGCGGCGCTCTACGCGACACCGGCGACGTCCGCACACGCGGCCTCCGGACCGGCCACCCACGCGCGGTCCGGACCGGCCGTCCGGACTCCGGCGGACACCGCTCAGACGCTCCGTGCCGCCGCCGACTACGCGATCGGGAAACTGCGCACCGTCGCCCCGGGCGTGACCGCCTTCCCGGTCGGCACCAAGGCCGAGAAGTGGGTCTACTCGCAGAACGGCGACTGGGTCGGCGGATTCTGGCCCGGCACGCTGTGGATGGCGTGGCTGTACAGCGGCGACGACACCTTCCGGGCCCTGGCCCTCGACTCCGCGCGCAGACTCGCGCCCCGCCAGTACGACACCACGACCCACGACCTGGGCTTCCTCTTCTCCCCCTCCTGGGTCACCGCCTGGCGCCTGACCGGCGACGACACCTGGCGCACCGGCGCCCTGCGCGCCGCCGACTCGCTCAGCCGGCGCTACAACCCGGGCGGCCGCTTCATCCGGGCCTGGGGAGCACTGGACGACCCGAACAACGCGGGTCGCGTCATCATGGACACGATGATGAACCTCGATCTGCTGGCCTTCGCGAGCGAGCAGACCGGCGACGGCAAATACCTCGGCATCGCCGAGCAGCACGCCAAAACGGTGCAGCGGAACTTCCCGCGCCCTGACGGTTCGACTCCCCACGTGTACGACTTCGACCCCGCCACCGGCGCCCCCATCGGCCCCAACACCGTCCAGGGATACAGCCCCACCTCCTGCTGGTCACGCGGACAGGCCTGGGGCGTCTACGGCTTCACCACGATCCACCGTCGCACCGGGAACCCCGAGTTCCTCGCGACGGCACGTTCGCTCGCCGACTACGCGCTCGGTGCCCTCACCCCGGACCACATCCCCGTCTGGGACTACCGGGCACCCCAGCAGCCGTACGACGTGAAGGACGCCTCCGCCGGTGCGATCATGGCCTGCGGTCTGCTCGACCTGGCCGCGGCGACCGGCCGACAGCAGTACCGGGAGGCCGCGCTGCGCATCCTGACCGCGCTGGCGGACACCTGCCTGACCCGGCGTTCCACCCGCGCGGAGGCCGTCGTCGCCCGCTGTACACGCAACCGGCCGGCCGAGGACGGCGTCGAGATCTCCCTCCCCTACGCCGACTACTACCTCCTGGAAGGCATCCTGCGCGTACTGCGGCCACGGGACGTCGACCGAGCCATCGACCTGTCCAGCCGCCGCCCCACCCCCTGACGGCCTACTGGCGGCACCCTGGCGGCTTCACCATGTCTGACCGGACAGCGAGTTGGCGGTCGTACGCGACGCGGGGCGCGGATCGGGCGCGCCCGGTGCTGCCGAGGCGCTGGTGGCGGCCACGGGCGGGTGCGCCGCGCGTCCACCTTGCCGTCGCCGCGGGCCGTGAGCGAGTCCGTCGTGCGGCCGAAAAGGAGGGGCGCGTGGGGCGTTCGCCGTGCCACGCTTGCGCGTCGGCACCGCCCGCCCCGGGCAGGAAACACCCGTTCGTCCCAGGAGCGTCGATGACCACACCGCCCCGCCTGCTACCGCTGCTGGAGCAGTTCGACTTCGCGTGCGAGCGCCTGTCCGGCCGGATGGCCGGGCCCGTGATGGACAGCGGCGACGGGTCGCAGACCCGGGTGGAGGGCCTGACCGACGCCGAGTACTTCTGGGAACCCGTGCCGGGCTGCTGGTCGGTGCGGCGGCGCGAGGACGGGCCCGGGCCGCGGGCGACCCTGCTGGCGGGCAGCGGCGCGTGGGGGCGCGACGGCGCCGCCTACCCGCACCCCTGGCCGCCGCCGGTCACCACCCTGGCCTGGCGCCTGAGCCATCTCACCGAGATGCTCGCCCTGCGCGCGGACCACACCGCGGGCAGCCACACGCTGACCCGGGACGACCATCCGGTCGGCGGAGACGCCGCGAGCGCCGTCTCGGCCTTCGCGGCGGCCGCCGGGGCCTGGCGCGAGGCGCTGCTGGGCGTCGACGACGCCGCCCTGGACACCGTGGGTCACTGCACCTACCCGCACGGCAGCGACGCCGACGACCCGTTCATCGACATCGTGTGGTGGGTCAACCAGGAACTGCTGCACCACGGAGCCGAGATCGCCCTGCTGCGCGACCTCTACCGGGCCGGGCCGCGCTGATCCCGCCCGGCGGTTTCGGGGACCGTCCGCCGTCAGCGGCCGTAGCGGCGGTCGCGGTCGGCGTACGAACGCAGCGCCCGCAGCAGGTCGATCTCCCGGAACGCCGGCCACAGGACGTCGACGAAGTGCACCTCCGCGTACGCGGACTGCCACAGCAGGAAGCCCGACAGCCGCTGCTCGCCGGAGGTGCGGATGATGAAGTCGGTGTCGTGTCCGGCCGGTGAGTACAGGTTGTCGGTGATGTGTTCCAGGTCGAAGTCCGCGGCCAGTTCACGGGGATCGCCGCCCGTCCCGATGTGCTTGTCGAACGCCGCCTTGACCGCGTCGACGATCTCGCGCCGGCCGCCGTAGCCGACGGCGACGTCCACCTTGAGCGCGCCCCGGCCGTGCGTGCTCGCGGCGGCCTCCTTCAGAACGCGGGCCGTGTTCCCGGGCAGCAGGTCCAGCGCGCCGATGATCTCGATGTGCCACGGCTCCTGCGGGGCACAGACCCGCTGGACGGTCTCCTCGATTATGTCGAGCAGGGGGCCCAGTTCGTCGGCCGGACGGTGCAGGTTGTCGTCGGACAGCATCCACAGCGTGACGTGCTTGATCCCGGCGTCGCTGCACCAGTGCAGGAAGTCCGTCACCTTGGCGCCGCCGACACGGTATCCCTCACGCACGTCGCTGTGGCCCGCACCGCGCGCCCAGCGCCGGTTGCCGTCCAGCATGATCGCCACGTGCCGCGGCCTGGGCAGCCCCTCCAGCTTGTGGTTCAGGCGTCGTACGTAAATCGCTTCCAACGCCGAACGCAAGGCTTTCCATGCCACGCCGATATCCCTTCTGCGACCGTGAACGAGGGCGCAACGATAGTCCCACGCCCGGCGGGTGAGCCACGCGGGCGTCCCCTCCGCGACTCCGGTGCTCCCTCCGGGGCGGTTACGCTGCCGCCGTGACCGGTCGAACCCCAAGCCGCCGTGGCGTGCTGCGAGCCGCGCTGCTGGGCGCCGGCCCGGCCAGCGTCCTGGCCGGATGCTCCGAGGACACCGGCCCGGCACGGCGGCTCAGGTTCGCGACGGGAGCGCCCGGCGGCCCGTACAACGCCTTCGGCAAGGCGTTGGCCGCGCAGGCCGCGCGCACCGTTCCCCGGCTGCGCGTCACACCCGTCAGCACCTCGGCGAGCGTGGACAACCTGCTCCGGCTCGGCGCCGGTTCGGCGGACCTGGCGCTCGCCATGGCGGACGCCGCCGAGGACGCCGTACGCGGGCGCCCGCCGTTCCCGGGCCCCGCCGCCCGGGTGACCGCCCTCGCCCGCGTCTACGTCAACTACACCCATCTGGTGGTTCCGGCGCGCGGACCGGTGCGCTCGCTGCGGGACCTCGCGGGACGGTCCGTCGCCACGGGAGCGGCGGGCTCCGGCGGCCAGGTGCTGGCCGGACGGCTGCTGCGGATCGCCGGTCTCACCGGAGACAGGGCGGTACGACAGCGCCGGCTCGGCCTCGCCGCCTCGGTGGACGCCCTGCGCGACGGCACGGTCGACGCGTTGATCTGGGCGGGCGGTGTGCCCACACCCGCCCTGTCGGAGCTCGCCCGCCGCTTCCCCTTGCGGTTCCTGCCGTTGGAGGCCGAGGCGAAGACCCTGCGGGACAGGTACGGCCCGGTCTACACGGCGGTCACCCTCCCGGCCGGCGTCTACGGGCTCACCGAGCCGGTCGGCACCATCGGCGTCGCCAACTACCTGCTGGCCCGCTCCGGAGTCCCGTCGCAGGCGGCGCGCGAGGTGCTGTGGGTGGTGTTCGACCGGTGGCGGGTTCTGCTGGACGAAGTGACGGCGGGCGCCCGGCTCGAACCCCGGTTCGCCGTCGCCACCGGGGACGTACCCCTGCACCCCGGTGCCGTCGCCTACTACCGGTCGGTGTACGGCTGAGCGCCCACGGAGCCGGCCGGCAACCGCAGTTCCACCACCAGGCCGTGGGGAACGTTGCCGGACGCCGTGAGCCGGCCGCCGCTGAGGCGGGCGATCTCGTCGGCGATGGCCAGCCCCAGACCGCTGCCCGGCGCGTTCTGGTGTTCGGGCGCGCGCGTGAAACGCCTTGTCAGCAGCGGAAGTTGAGCCTCAGGAACCCCTGGTCCGTCGTCGCTGACGCGCACCACGACCACACCGCCGCTTTCCGCTTCGTCTTCCCCTTCCCTCTCCTCGTCCCCGTGCGCGGCGGCGACCGTGACCGCCACGGTGACCCGCCCGCCGCCCGGCACGAACTTGACGGCGTTGTCCAGCGCCGCGTCGAGCACGCGCCCCACCGCGTCGGGCACACCCCAGGCCCACACCTCCACCGGTACGTCGACGGCGGCCAGTTCCAGCCCCGACGCCTCGAAGACCGGCTCCCATGCCGCGACCCGCCCGCGCACCGCCCCCGACACGTCCTGCTCCGCACGCTCCGCCGTACCGGACTCCACCCGCGCCAACGCCAGCAGTCCGTCGAGGAGTTCAGCCAGGCGCTCCGCCTCGTCCAGAGCACGCGCGTGCTCCTTCCTGCCGGGACCGGGCGCGAGATGCGGCTCGACGTTCTCCAGCTGGAGCACCAAGGTGGCCAGCGGATTGCGCAACTGGTGCGAGGCGTCGGCCACGAACGCGCGCTGACGGCCGATGGAGTCGGCGACCGCCTCGGCCATTCCGTTGAAGTGCCGCCGCAGACTGCGCAGTTCCGGTGGCCCGGTGTCGGACACCGCCCGCGCCTCCAGACTGCCCGAGGCCAACCCGGCGACGGCCCGGTCGAGATCACGGACCGGACGCATCAGCCAGCGCGTGATCCCCGCCGCGACCAGCGCGGCGGCCGCGAAGGCGGAGAGCGCCCCGCAGGTGATCACCGCCCAGCGTACGGTCACGTCCCGGCGGGCCGCGGCGGTCGGCACGGTCATCAGTACCGCCCCGCTCACCCGCTCGTCCCGGCCGACCGGTTCGGCGAGCACCACCCGGCGCGGACCCCAAGGGTGCACCGTCGGCAGCCGCTCGGTGGACCGCCCCGTCAGCGACCGCCACAGGACGTCTCTCGCCGCCGCGACCGGAACCCCGGACCCGGCCCGCGCGACCGTACGCCCCGCCGTGTCCACCACGGTCACCGACGCCCCGTACAGCTCGGCGTACCGGCGGATCTCGGTCGACAGCTCGGCCCGGTCGGCCGCGGTCCGGCCCCGGTCGGCGAGATCGGCGAACCGCACCGCGTCGGCCCGCCGCTGGAGCAGCAGATGCTCCGTCCGCCCGCTCGCGTACGAGTCGGCCAGCGGGACGGACAGCAGCAGTGTGGCGGCTCCCATGAGCACCGTCAGCACGACCAGCAGCCGTCGCCTCAGAGGTCACCCCACCTTTCGCCGTCGGGAGCTGGCGCCCCCAGCTGGTAGCCGAAGCCGCGCACGGTGCGCACCAGTTCGGCGCGGCACGTCTTGGCACGGATGCCCGCCACATGGACGTCGAGGGAGCGGGAGGCGGCGAGGAAGACATCGCCCCAGATCCGGTCCAGGATCTCCTCGCGGGCGTGCACCTCTTCGGGCCGGGCCGCGAGGAAGGCCAGGACGTCGAACTCACGCCGGGTGAGCCGGACTTCCACCCCGCCGACCGTTACCGTGCGGCCCGCGACGTCGATCTCCACATCGCCGGTGCGCACGGGCCGCCCGCCGCCGTCCGCGCGGGAGCGGTGCGGTGCGGCGGTGCGGCGGCGCACGGTGTCGATGCGGGCCATCAGCTCGTTCATCCGGAACGGCTTGACCACGTAGTCGTCGGCGCCCGCCCGCAGCCCCTGCACGATGTCCCGCTCCTCGCAGCGGGCCGTCACCACGATCAGCGGCGCCTCGCACACGGTGCGCAGCCGTCGCAGCAGTTCGAGCCCGTCCAGGTCTGGCAGCCCGAGGTCGAGGAGCACGAACTCGGCCTCGTGGACGAGCCGCAGGGCGTCCAGGGCCCGTGCGGCCCTGCGGACGGTGTGCCCCCGCTGGGCGAGGGCCGTCGTCAGGGCCTGGGCCATTCGGTCGTCGTCCTCGACGAGCAGCGCGTGCATGGGAAGTCCTCGTACCGTGGTGACCTGGGCCGCAGCCTGCGTGGATGCCGCAGCTTACGTAGCTGGCCCGGCCCGGGCCACCACCGGGTCAGCCGGCCGCCTTCGCGGGACTGCGGTCGCGCGCGGTGTCCTCCTCCGCCTCGGCGCGGCTGAGCGCGGCGTTGCGGGTGTCCGGCATCAGCACGTAGGTGACCAGCGAGACGAGCGCACACCCCGACACGTACCAGAAGAACACCTTCTCGTGACCGCTGTCCTTGAACCACAGGGCCACGTACTCGGCCGTACCGCCGAACAGCGCGTTGGCGATCGCGTAGGGCAGCGCCACGCCGAGTGCGCGCACCCGGGTGGGGAACAGCTCCGCCTTCACGGCCGCGTTGATCGAGGTGTAGCCGGTGACGATCACCAGCGCGAGCAGCGACAGACCCAGCGCCGACCAGTACGAGGACGCCGAACCGAGCGCGGTCATGATGGGGTAGGTGCCCACCGTGCAGCCGACCGCGAAGGTGATCAGCAGCGGCCGGCGCCCGATCCGGTCGGAGAGCATGCCGGCGAGCGGCTGAAGCAGCGCGAAGACGGTGAGCGCCGTGAAACTCACCAGCGTGGCCGTGGACTTCGCCATCCCGGCGCTGCCGATCAGGTACTTGGTGAGATACGTCGTGTACGTGTAGTAGGCCACCGTGCCGCCCAGGGTGAGCGCCATGACCAGACCGGCCTCGCGCCGGTGCTGCCACAGCGCCGCGAGCGAGCCGCGCGCGGTGTCCGCAGCGCCTTCCGCGCCGGACTCCTCGGTGAACGCGTCCGTCTCCGTCAGCCGGCGCCGCAGCCAGAACACCACCAGGGCGAACAACGCCCCGATCACGAACGGGATCCGCCAGCCCCAGCTCTGCAACTGCTCGGTGCTCAGCGTGTGCTGCATGGTGATCAGGATGGCCAGCCCGAGAAGCTGGCCGCACGTCATCGACACGTACTGGTACGAGGAGCCGAGACCGCGCCGGTCACGGGCGGACGCCTCCGTCAGGTAGGTCGCGCTCGCGGCGTACTCGCCGCCGATGCTCAGCCCCTGCAGCAGCCGCGCCAGGAGCAGCACCAGCGCGCCGAAGTAACCGGCCTGGCCATAGGTGGGCGCGACGGCGATGAGCAGCGCCGCCACCGACATCAGGGTGACGGTCAGCGTCAGCGCGCTCTTGCGCCCGCGCCGGTCCGCCGCGCGCCCCAGGATCCACCCGCCGACCGGGCGCATCAGGAAGCCGACGGCGAAGATGCCGGCGGTGTTCAGCAGCTTGGTGGTCGGGTTGTCCCCGGGGAAGAACGAGTCGGCGAAGTAGATCGCGAAGCTGGCGTAGACGAACCAGTCGTACCACTCGACCAGATTGCCCAGCGATCCGCCGATGAGGGCGAGACGGCGGGCGCCGGGGGAGTCCGCGGACGGGTGTCCGGGCGCGGCGGCAGGGGATGACATGGCGGCTCCAGGAAGGAACGGGGAGAACCCGGTGGGAGTCGGGGCGGGGGAGCGGTTTCCCCGGGAACGTGAACGCGCCCGAGCATGCGGTGCCCGTCGCACCCGGACAAGGTCCGCCGCGCAGATCTAACATGCCGCTAAGAAAGCGAACCTCTCGTGCCACCGCGCGCCCTGCGGCAACGCGCCGGCCGGGCCTGCGGTCGCGCGGGCGACGGTCCGGGGTCCGCCGCCTTCCGCCGCCGAACGGCCGCCATGCGGAGATCCCCGGGAGGTACCCGCTGCCCGGTGGGGGCCGTAGCCCCGTCCAGCCCCCACCGAAGCCCCGCGATCAGCTTTCGAGCGCCAGATACAGGCGGGCACCGCGGGAGCGGAAGCCGACGCGCTCGTACACGCGCCGGGACCCCTCACCCGAGTACTCCAGCCAGACCGACTCCGCCCCGCGCGTGAACAGGGTCTCCGCCAGCGACGCGGTCACCGCCGCGGCGATGCCGCGACCACGGTACGCCGGACGGGTTCCCACGCCCGCCAGCTCCGCGGTGCCGGCGGCCGGCGCCGAGCACATCGCCGCCCCGGCGCAGCCCCCGTCCTCGGCGCGGACGAACCGCACGGCCCCGCCGTTCTCCTGAGTGCGCCGCAGTCGCGCGGCGCCCTCCGCGGAGGGCGGGAACTCACCGTCGAACGCCTCCGACAGGGCGGCGTCGACAGCCCTGAACTCGTCGTCGCCGAACGGGGTTTCCACACGGAAGCCGCCACCCGCCGGCCCGCCGGGCGCGTCCGGCATCGCCAGGGCAGCGTGCATCTCGGGGGACGCCGGCATCGTCAGGGACACGGGTGTGCAGACCATGTACTCGTGCTCCGCCTCCGTACCGAAGCCCGCCCTGCGGAGCACCGCCTCCACCGCGGGCGCGGCGTCCGGGGCGAACTCCAGGCGGGGCTTCAGCCCCCGCTCCCGGAACGCCCCGATCAGCGCGGCGACATCCGCGTCCGTGGGCTCGGCACCGGGGCGCGGGGTGGCGTAGTTGACGTACGGGCTGGTCGTCGAGGGATCGAACCCCGCCACGAAACCGCCGACCTCGACCGGCGCCGGACGACGCAGGAGGTGGGCAAGGGTGAAACTCTGGACATCGGTACGCATGGTGATGAAGACCTCATGATGAAGTGCAGCCTCGCAGGCTGCGGGACACGCCGGAGCGTGCCCTGGGACAACGGCATGGCCTGCGCCGAGCGCGAGGCCGCGCGGTGTGCTGGACACCGCTTCATGGGGTCGCCGTGAGGAGATGCGAAGGCACCGCTTACCGCTGCCGCGAGGCGAACGGCTCAGTGCCGACGGCGACCACTGCGGGGCGCCGCGATCAATGGGCTCAGTCCTTCATCACATCGAGGGAGAGCAGGGAAGGGGCTCTCCGAACATGGCAGCAGCCTGCCACAGCCTGACTCGGAAGATCAACGCATTAAAGGGTCGAACTCCGGTGCGGCGAAGGTCGGAGAGGCGCACCCTGCGTCCGGGCGGCGCGCCGGACCGACCGACCTGGCTCTGTTGTCCAGGATTGGCTTATCGGTCTAGCGTGGGCGCGAGCACCCCGTAGATCGGAAGAGGCGGCCATGGACGCACACTTCACCACCGGCACACCCGGTGCGGCCGCGGCGGACGAGCACCTCGTCCGGGAGGCGGAGAAGATCGCCGTCGCGCTGGGGCGGATGTTTCCGGGGCTGTGTGAGGTGGTGCTGCACGACCTGCGTGATCCACGGCACGCGATCCGGGCCATAGAGAACAACCTGTCGGGACGCCAGGTGGGTGATTCCGCCACCGAGTTGGGGCTGGCCCGTATCGCCGACCCGGAGTACCCCAGCGTCATCCAGAACTACGCCAACCGCTTTCCCGACGGCCGCCCGGCGAAGAGCACCTCGATAGGGATCAAGAACGGCGCGGGTGAGTACATAGCCGCCCTGTGCCTGAACCTCGACGTCTCCGTGCTGTCCCCGGTCACGCTCGCGCTGTCCCAGCTCGTCGCCACCGACACCGAGGACCGAGCACAGCCCCTGGAGGCACTGCGGGACCGCAACGCCCGGGAACTGCGTCAGGCCGTGGAGACCCGTGCCGCCGAACGCGGGGCCACGCCGCGGTCGTTGGGACGCGATGCCAAGAAGGCACTCGTACGACAGCTGCACCGGGACGGTTACTTCGACTCGCGCGACGCCGCGCAGGCCATCGCGGACCTGCTCGGTGTGTCCCGCGCGACCGTCTACAACTACACCAAGTGATAGGCGCGTATGGCCTGCCCCGGAACCGAGCTTGATCCCCGCTCCGCACGCGGTGTCGCGGGACGGCTCACCCGGCAGGCACGCGAGAGGTGCGCACCCTTGCTTCCCACGACCGACCTCACCCCCGGCGGTCTGCTGCACGTCGCCGAGGAGCGGACCGCCGAGCTCGTCGACGAGGAACTGGCGCTGGAGGCCGCCCGCGCGGCCTTCGCCGCGACCGTGGACGGCACGGTCTTCCCCAGCGTCTCCGTGCACGGCTCCGATCCCCGTAACCGGTTCTCCCTCAAGCCGGCAGCGTCCGCGACCCACGCCGGTGTGAAGATCGGCAGCCACTGGCCTGACAACCCCCGGCACGGGCTCCCGTGCCACCACTCCACCCTGCTGCTCTTCGACCAGACGATCGGCAGGATCGCCGCCGTCCTGGAGGTCGGCACCGCCAACGCGTACCGGACCGCCGCGGCCGACGCCCTCGCGGTCGACCTGCTCGCCCGCCCCGACGCCGGGACCCTCGCGGTCTTCGGCACCGGACACCAGGCCGCGTACGACGTACGGGCCGTGAGCCGCGTGCGGCCCATCCGCCACGTCCTCGTCGTGGGCCGCGACAGGAGCCGCGCCGAGCGGATGGCGGCCACCCTCGCGGCAGGGGGACGTGACGCGACGGCCGTCGACGCCGACGAAGCCTGCGCCCGGGCCGACGTGATCGTCACCGTCACCAACGCGACCACCGACTCACCGCCCCTGTTCCCCGCCGACCGGGTACGGCCCGGCACCCACATCTCCTGCATGGGCGCCGACGCGCCCGGCAAGCGGGAACTTGATCCCGCGCTCTTCCCCCGTGCCCGCGTGTTCTGCGATCTGCCCGAGCAGGCCCGCGGCATGGGGGAGTGCCGGAACGCGCCCGAGGGCACCCCGCTCACCCCGCTCGGCGAGGTCCTGACCGGGCGCGCCGAGGGGCGTGCCGGCCACGACGACATCACCGTCTTCGACAGCTCCGGTATCGGCCTCCAGGACCTGTACCTCGGCCTCGCCCTGCTGCGGAGGATGGGCGTGACCCTGTGACCGCCTGCCGCCTGCCGCCTGCCGCCTGCCGCCTGCCGTATTCCCTCTTCCGCCCTCCGCCCGTTGCCGTGCAGCCCCTGCCCTCCGTGTCGCCCGTGCCCGCATCCGTCACGCCTGAGCCCTCGTCATCGTAAGGACACGCCATGCCCGCCGATCTGCCCGTAACGTTCGACGACGTCCGCGAGGCCGCCGTACGCCTCCAGGGCATAGCCCATCGCACCCCGGTCCTCACCTCGCGCACCTTGAACTCCCTCGTGGGAGCCGAGGTGTTCATCAAGTGCGAGAACTTCCAGCGGGTCGGCGCCTTCAAGTTCCGGGGGGCCTACAACGCCGTCGCCCAGCTGACGGCCGGACAGCGGGCCAAGGGCGTCGCCGCCTACTCCTCCGGCAACCACGCCCAGGCCACCGCCCTGGCCGCCCGCGAACTGGGCACGACCGCCGTCATCCTGATGCCCGAGGACGCGCCCCGCTCCAAGCTGGCGGCGACGGCCGGCTACGGCGCCGAGATCGTCACCTACGACCGCTACACCCAGGACCGCACCGCGCTCGGCGAGGCGCTGGCGGCGGACCGCGGTCTGGCGCTGATCCCGCCGTACGACCACCCGCACGTCATCGCGGGCCAGGCCACCGCCGCGCTCGAACTGCTCGAGGACACCGGTGAACTGGACGCCCTCGTCGTGCCCGTCGGAGGCGGTGGCCTCATCGCGGGGAGCGCCACCGCGGCCAAGGCGCTGTATCCCCGGATCCGGGTCGTCGGGGTGGAGCCCGAAGCGGGTGACGACACCAAGCGCTCCCTGGAGAGCGGGGAACGCGTGTCCATCCCCGTGCCCCGCACCATCGCCGACGGCCAGGCCCTGACCACCCCCGGCGAGATCCCCTTCGCCATCAACCGGCGTCTGGTCGACGCGGTCTCCCTCGTCAGTGACGAGGAGATCGTCCGCGCCATGCGGTTCGCCTTCGAGCGCCTGAAGATCGTCCTTGAGCCCAGCGGTGCGAGCGGCCTGGCGGCGCTGCTGGCAGGCCGCGTCGAGAACCCTCCGCGACGCATCGGCGTCATCGCCTCGGGCGGCAACGTGGACATCGAGCGGTTCGCCGACCTCGTCCGCGCCGAGGAGGGCGAGAGCGTCCGAGGGGACTGAAGGAGTCCGAGGGGACTGAGGGCGGCCGGGGCGGCCGTCGCGTGGACGTCACGGCCGCCTCACGTCCTGGACCCCGGACGACGAAGCCGCGTGCGGCCCCCTGCCGGTCCTACTCGGCCGGCAGGGCGTGATCCGCGAGCGCGACAGAGCCGGAGTTGGCCAGCGGTATCCCCTCCAGGTACGCGGCCGGAAGGTCGAACGCGTCCGTCAGGGCCGTCATGTGCGGGGCGAGGTCGCGCAGGACGTCGTCGAGGAGCTGGGGCATGCCGCAGACCTGCTCGGCGGACAGATGGCCGTGGGCCAGCAGGTCCCCGGTGTACGGCCCGATCTCCTGGAGCAGGAACAACAGGCAGAGCCTGGTCAGCAGTTCCCCCGCCCGGGGGTCGGCGGCCCGACCGGCCGCGTCGAGGAAGGCGTCCGCCGCCCTGAGACCCGCGTGGACGGACACCATCTCCAGCGCGGCGGAGGAGGCGCCGTTCCACCGGGCCACCGGATCGCCGGACGGCCCCTGGCGCAGCTGGGCGCGGGCGCGGTCCTGCCAGACGGCCTCGGCCCGTGCCAGCAGCTCCCGCAGATGGCGGGGGTCCGTCAACTGAGCCACGTCACCGGGGGAGTCCAGGGCCCCCAGGGGCGGCTGCTGGGCGAAGAGCAGCTCGGCCGCGGCCTTCACCCGGATCACCGTGTTGTCGCCCTCGGCGGTGACCGTGCCCTCGATGTAGTGCGGGAACTCGGACAGGCCGTTGACGGCGAACAGGCCCTGGGCGCCGCACCGTTCGCGGCACTCGACGGTGACGGCCCGCGCCTGCCAGGTGATCCAGCTCTTGGCCACGGCCACCAGGCGCTCGGCCTCCGCCTGCCGCCCGGCGTCGCCGTCGGCGCGGTCCGCGGCCCAGCGGGCGAGCGCCGAGCGGTGCAGGAAGGTCATGGCGTAGGCCGTGGCGAGGCCCTTGAGCAGCGGTCCGTGATGAGAGCGGTGGGCGTTGACGGGAATGCGATCACCCGCGCGCGGGCCGCTGACCCGCCGGTGGCCGCCGTAGCGTACGGCGATGGCCAGCGCGGCACGGGTCGCCCCGACCGCGGCGGCGCTCATGCACAGCTTGCCCATGGTGACCCGGCCGATGGACCGCAGGAACCGCTTGCGCCGGTTGCCGAGGCTGCTGTGCAGCCGTCCCTCGGGGTCCAGGCGGCCGTGTGCGGACTCCAGCAGGGCGTCACGGGGCAGGAGCACGCGGTCGAACGCGGTCAGGCAGTGGTCCACCGGAGCGCCCGTCCGCATCGGCAGCCGGCGCACCTGTACTCCCGGCAGCAGCCCGTTCTCGTCGCTCAACGGGGTGAGGAAGAGGAAGACGCCCTCGTCCCGGCCGTCGACGAGGAGCCGGGCGGCGACCAGGGCACTCTTGGGACCGCCGGTCAGGCTGGTGTTGGGCATGAACTTCCGCGCGCCGGGGTGCGGCGTGTTCAGTACGAACCCGCCGGTGGCCGGGTCGAGTTCGACGGTGGTCTCCAGTGCCGAGGCATCGTTGCCGTGGTCCAGTTCGGTGCAGAGGAAGGTACCGATACGCCTCAGGTCCGTGAAGTCGGACAGATCGCGGCTCCGCGCATCCTCGTGGTCGAGCAGGCTGCCGAGGAAGAGGTTGTAGTGGATGCTCGCCACCGTGCACAGGCCGCCGCCGCCGTCCACGATCGCCGCCCACTCGTGCAGCCCCGCCAGTGGCGCCGGTTCGTCCGCGAGCCGGCGCGGGTCCCCGGCCGTGTCGTTCACCAGGTGCAGCCAGGTGTAGGAGAGGGCGGCGCGCTCGGCCGCGCCGAGTCCCGGACGGTGACGGAAGGTGTCCTGCGCGATGAGGTCACGCCAGCGTCCGTGGACGTGGTCCCGGTCGCCGTCGGCGAAGAGGAGCCGGGTCAGATCGGCGACGGTCTCGTCGGAGCTTTCGTCCGTGACCGCCGCACCGGCAGAACTCCCGTCGGCGGGACCCCCCTCCGTGACCGCACGCGGACCGCCGGCCGGAGAGGCGCCGCGGATGCCCCCTTGACCGGTGCCGCGCTTCTCGGTCCCGGGTGCGGAGGTGAGGTCTGCCTGAGATGTCAGAAGAGTCATGGCCTGCTCCGGTGGTCGCAGATCCGGAAGGTGGGGATACGCAGTGTCAGAAGATACGGACCTTCCGGTTTGCTTATCAAGCAAAATCTCTGCCAATCGGTGACTGTTCAATTGCGCAAGGTGCTCACTTTGTGCTCGTCAAGTGACCGTAATTGAATGCCTGTTGTGCGGTTGATGCGTGTGCCGCAGCCACCCGGACCGGCCCACGAGGCGCCCGGATACCGGGCGGCACGTTTTGTTGTCGGGGCCGGCGAAAGGCCCGGACGCTCGGCACGGTGGGGGCGGAGGGGGGTTCGCGCACGCTTGAAAGGCCGAGTTCCCGGGTGGCAGGATGCGTACCCGCCGGTCTCTTTTCGTCGCCGACCGGCCGTGAAGCCAGTGCGGAGGGTGTGCCGTGGCCCTGCAGGAACGAGCGATCAGGACAAGGCGCAGCATCCTGGTGGCCGCCGCCGACGTGTTCGCCGACGTCGGCTACGAAGCCGCGACCATATCGGAGATCCTCCAGCGGGCGAACGTCACCAAGGGCGCCCTCTACTTCCACTTCGCGTCCAAGGAACAGCTCGCCCAGGCGGTGCTGACGGACCAGCTCAACTCCGTGCCGGACTCCCCGCCGCGCGAACTGGTGCTCCAGGAAGGGCTGGACGCCGGATTCCTCCTCGCCCATCTGCTCGGCGCGGGCGACCCCATGGTGCGCGGCAGCGTCCGCCTCACCGTGGACCAGGGATCACCGCACGACGGCCTCGACCGGCAGGTGCCGATGGCCTCCTGGATCGATCACAACGCCAAGCTGCTCGCTCGGGCGAAGACGAGCGGTGAACTGCTGCCCCACGTCGACGTCGAGGCCACGGCCAAGGCGTTCGTCGCCGTGTTCACCGGCGCCCAGGTGCTTTCCAAGATCATGAGCGATCACACCGACCTGATGGAACGCGTGGCCGACCTCTACCAGCACCTCATGACCAGCATCGCGGTCCCCGCGGTACTCGTCCGGCTGGACATGTCGGCGGAGCGGGGCAAGCGGGTCTACGAGGAGGCCGTCGCCCTGCGCCGCGAAGCGGAGGAGATCCCGGCCGCCGGCTGACGGGAGTGGCCCGTGGGCTGATCGCGGCGGGACGCCGGCTGAAGCGACGGCGGGACGCCGGCTGAAACGACAGCAGGGCGCCCGGCCGAAACGGCGGCAGGGCGCGGGCCGACGGTGGCGGGGGCGTGCCGGGGCACGGATTCCGGCGGCCGGCCGGGAATCCGCCGCGGGGGAGTGACTTCGCTCCCCTTGGGCACGTCGCAACGCAACAACGTGATGCAGGACCGACCCAGGGAGCACGCCGATGGAAACGACCGCCCACCCCTACGCCCTGGACCTCACGGGCCGCGACCACACGGGGGAGGCAGCCCTGCTGCGCGCCCAGGGCCCCGCGGTACGCGTCGAACTGCCCGGCGGTGTGATCGCCTGGGCCGTCGTCCAGCAGACGTACGTGGAGCGGCTGCTGGCCGATCGGCGCGTCTCGCGCAGCGCACGCCTGCACTGGCCGGCGTTCATCGAGGGCAGGATCACCGAGGAGTGGCCGCTCTACCCGTGGGTCGCCAACGAGAACATGCTTTTCGCCTACGGCGAGCACCACACCAGGCTGCGCCGGCTGGTCGCCGCGGCCTTCACGGCGCGGCGCTCCGAGACGCTGCGCCCCCGGGTCGAGGGGCTCTGCGCCGAACTGCTCGACACTCTGGCCGCACTCGCCCCCGGCACCACCGTCGACCTGCGCACCTCCTACGCGGAGGTGCTGCCGCTGCGCGTCGTCTGCGAACTGTTCGGCGTGCCCCGGGGCGCCGAGACGGACGCGCTGTCCGCGGCGCTGAGCACGGTGTTCAGCTCCACGGTCTCCGCCCAGGAGATGGAGGCCGCCCGCCTGGAGGCCTTCGGGCGGCTCGCCACACTGGTGAAGACCAAGCGGCAGCAGCCGGGCGAGGACCTCACCAGCTCACTGATCGCCGCGCGGGACGACGACGACCGCCTCACCGAGGACGAACTGCTCGGCACCCTCTTCATGTTCATCGCCGCGGGCCAGGACACCACCGCCACCCTGATCACGAACGCGGCCGGCGCCCTGCTGACCCACCCCGAGCAACTGGAGCACGTGCGTGCGGGGCGGGCGACCTGGGCCGACGTGGTCGCCGAGGCCATGCGGGTGCACACGCCCGGCGCGTACTCGCCGCTGAGGTTCGCCGTCGAGGACATCGACCTCGACGGCGTGACCATCCGCAAGGGCGAGTGCATCCTCGTCAACTTCGCCGCGGGCGGCCACGAGACCGACCGGCACGGCCCGGACGCGGACCGTTTCGACGTGCTGCGCACCGGCCGTGACGTCCTCGGCTTCGGTCACGGACCGCACCGCTGTCTCGGCGCCCCGCTCGGCGAGATCGAGGCCGCCTCCGCGCTCGCCGAACTCTTCGACCACTTCCCCGACGTCCGACTCGCCTGCGAGCCAGCCGAGTTGCGGCCTCTGCCGACCTTCATGCTGAACGGATACCGGTCGCTGCCCGTGGTCCTGCGGCCCGCGGTCTCCTGACCAACCGCACCTCTGCCGCCGGGACTCCCGAACCCGCTGTGGGCAAACGGAGTTCCGGCGGGGCGCACACCCGGGCAGGAAACCGGACAAGCGGTTTTCCGGGTGACGCCCGAGGGGAGGTAAGTCGGGAATTCGCCGGTTCTCCGGCCGGTTCGCGCGCGGGTCCCCGGGTGTCCCGTCGGGTCTTGCCCCAGCAGATCCGGCAAAACATACTGAACACGCGGTCGGACGGGCGACGAGGGGTGCGGCGCCGGCCCCGGGTTCGCTCCCGGGCCGGGCCCAGAAGGAGAGCGTCATGGTCAAGCAGGTGCGGGCGGTCCGCACACGGCAGGCCCTCCTCCGTGCCGCGGCCGAGGTCTTCGCCCACAACGGATACGCCCGTGCCTCCCTGCCGGCGATCAGCAAGCGGGCCGGGGTCAGCGCGGGCGCCCTGCACTTCCACTTCCCCAGCAAGGACGCCCTGGCCGACGAGGTCGAGGACGCGGCGACCCGGGCCGTGCAGGAACTGGCCGGGCGCTGCCGTCGTACGAGCGGCAGCGCGCTGGCAGCACTCGTCGCCGCGACCCACCATCTGGCCGCCGCCCTCACCGCCGACCCCGTGACCTGGGCGGGCTTCCGGCTCGGCGCCGACCCCGCGCGGCGGAACCGGGCCGGACTGCTCGAATGGTGGCACGCCTGGGTGCTCGACGTGGTCGGTCAGGCACGGGAAGCGGGCGAACTCGCCGACGGGGTCTGCCCGGAGGGCGCGGCCGTGGCGGTCGTCGCGGCCACGGTCGGCTTCGAGGCCCTGGGCAGCCGGGACCGGGACTGGCTGTCCGAGGAACGCATGGTCCAGTTCTGGACGTTCCTGCTGCCCAGCCTGGCGGCGCCACCCGCGCGGAGCCTCACCCAGGTGCTGGAGGCCGCCCGGACGGCCTCACCGGCACGAAGGGACGGCTCGGCCGACCTGGTGGCCGCGGCGGGGACCGACCCCGCGACCTGACTGAAGGACACGGGAGGCAGGCGGGCCGCCCCTTCCTGGACCCGGGAATCCCCCCGCGCGCCTCTCGCGGGCCGGGCAACCACGCCTCCCGGTCCCGCGGTTGCCGAATCCGATCGCTCACCAGCGGCCCGCGGCGGACCCCGTCCCGTTCCCCTTCTAAGATCACCCGCCATGATCCCTTCAGCCGGTGGCCGCCGAAAACCCCGACCGCCGTACGCCGTCGCCGACTTCACCCGTGGCCGCACCAGCGATTCGACCGGCGACCTCACCCGCCTCTGGCGCGCGTACGCGGTGAGCGGTGCCGGAACCGCCGTCGGCGCGGGCGCCCTTCCGCTGGTGGCCGTGACCCTCCTGCACGCGACGCCCTTCCAGGTCTCGCTGCTGGCCGCGTCGTCCGCGCTCGCCGGTGCCGCGATCACGCTGCCGCTCGGCGGTCACATCGAACACCGCCGCAAACGCCCCGTGATGATCACCGCCGATCTGGCGCGCGCCGCGGCCATGACGTCCGTCCCGGTCGCGGCGGCTCTCGGCCTGCTCTCCTTCGCCCAGCTCTGCGTGGTCGGCATCCTGCACGCGGCGGCCACGATCGCCTTCACGGCCGCGAGCACCGCCCACCTCAAGGGCCTGGTCGAGCCCGCGGACCGGCTGCGCGCGACCGCGCGCTTCGAGACCACCGACTGGATCAGCCAGAGCGCGGGCCCGCCCGCCGGCGGCCTCCTCGTCGGCCTCCTCGGTACGACGGCCACGGTGGCCGTGGACGCGGTCTCCTTCCTCCTCTCGGCCCTGGGCATCCGCGGCCTGCGCACACCGGAACCGCCGCCACCGTCCCGCGGCGGCCCCGTCTCCGGCCCCGGAAGCCTGATCGCGGGCTGGCGGGCCATCCTCGGCCACCGTGGTCTGCGGCCGCTGTTCTGGAACGCGATGCTCTTCGGCGGCTCGGTGATGGCGACCGTTCCGCTCGTGGCCGTACTGATGCTGCGTGACCTGCACTTCACGGCCTGGCAGTACGGTCTCGCGCTGGGCCTGCCCTGCCTGGGCGGCATCCTGGGCTCGCGCTGCACGGTCCCGCTCACCCGCAGGTTCGGTGCCCGCCGGGTGCTGCTCGGATCCGCGGTGCTCCGCACCCCGTGGACCCTGCTGCTGGCGTGGGTCCCGGCCGGCCCGCTGGGACTCGCGGCGATCGTGGCCGTCGACACGGGGCTCCTCTTCGCCGCCGGAGTCTTCAACCCGTCCTTCGCGGCCTTCCGGATGGCGGCTACCGAAGACCACCTGATGGCCCGGGTGGTGACGGCCTGGTCGGTCTCGTCCAAGACGGTGCAGCCCGTGTTCATGGTGGCGGGCGGTCTGGTCGCCGCGCACGCCGGGATCCGTACCACCCTCGTCGCCGCCGGCGTGCTCAGCCTGGCGAGCGGCTTCCTGCTGCCCTGGACGGCGCCGGCCCCCGCGAACACCCCCGCCGCCGAGCCGGTCCCCACCTGAGCCTGTCCCGTACCTGAACCTGTCCCGTACCTGAGCCTGTCCCGTACCTGAACCGTCCGCCCGGAAGCCGGTCCGCTCCTGAGCGGCGACGCGAAGAACCCCGCCCCTGCGATCAGGGACGGGGTTCTGTTCGAGCGCCGGGCAGGCCTTGCACCTGCATTTCCCCGCAGGAAGCGGGGCGTCTTTCCTTGGACCACCAACGCACAGTGAGCCGGGCCCACTTGGGTGCCTCGCTCAGAAGTGAGCCTATCGTACGAAGAACTCGTCGGCCAAAAGAGCTCCCTGGAGCGTCCAGATCAAGGACTGGCTCTCGGACGCGAGCACTCCGCCCCGACCGGGTCCCGGCGGCACGGGCCACGTCCACCACGGCTTCGCCGAGGTGCTGGACTCCGCCTTCCCGGAGGTCCGCGACACCCTGGCCGAGCTGCGGACGAACGGTCAGCGTGTGTACGTCACCGGGCACAGCCTCGGCGGGGCGCTGGCGATGCTCGCCGGTGCGCGGCTGTATCTGGAGGAGCCGCGTCTGGCGGCGGACGGCGTCTACACGTTCGGGCAACCGCGCACGTGCGACCGCGTTCTCGCCAAGGCCTACGAAAAGGGCTTCGCCGACCGCATGTTCCGGTTCGTCAACAACAACGACATCGTCTGCCAGCTCCCTCCCGAGCCGGTGTTCACCCACGTCCACGCCCTGCGTTACATCGACTCCCGCGGCAGGCTGCACGAGTCCATGCCGCTGCTGGGCGGCGTGGCCGACCGGGCCGCGGGCATGGTGGCCGACCCGTTCGCGCCGGCCTCCGACGGCGTACGGGACCACTTCATGCACGGTTACATCGGCGCCCTGGAGAAGAACCTGGGCTGATGACGGCACGGGCACTGTCGTGCCCCCACCCGTGGAGGCGTGGGGGCACGGCCGTACGGCCTGCGACGGTCAGACGGTGCCGCTCTCGGTGATCGTGATCTTGCCCTTCGTGGCACCGTTGCCGCTGCCGAGCTTCTCGATCTGGTCGACGAGCTCCTTGCCCTCGACGACCTCGCCGAAGACGACGTGCTTGCCGTCGAGCCAGTCCGTGACGACCGTGGTCACGAAGAACTGCGATCCGTTGGTGTTCTTGCCCGCGTTCGCCATGCTGAGCAGGTACGGGCGGTCGTGCTTGAGGGTGAAGTTCTCGTCGGCGAACTTCTCGCCGTAGATGCTGCGGCCACCGGTGCCGTCGCCCCGGGTGAAGTCGCCGCCCTGCAGCATGAAGTTCGGGATGACCCGGTGGAAGGACGAGCCGGCGTAGCCGTAGCCGTGCTTGCCGGTGGCCAGCTCACGGAAGTTCGTCGCGGTCTTCGGGACCACGTCGTCGAACAGACGGAAGACGACCCGGCCGGCCGGCTTGTCGTCGATGCTGATGTCGAAGTAGACGTTCTCGCTCATGGAGATCAACCTACCGCCGAGCGGGCCCCACGTTCATCAGTGCCCGGCCACGACGCGCTGTGGCAGGTGAGTCCGGTCCAGGGCAGGGGAGTGGTCATTCCCAGTCGCAAGCATCCGGACTCCGTCGGCCTCGCCGTACGCGGCCGCCCTCCCCGCCGCCGCTCAACCGCCGTGCCGTCACTGCGAAGGCCTGGCGGGCCCGTTGAGGGCCGGTGACCGCGGCAGCCGGGTTCGCACCGCCTCGCGACGCATTCGCGAACGCTTGGGACGGCCCGCGTGAGTCCCGCGCCACGGAGCGCTCGTGAATGAGGGACAGCACCCGATCGGAGACCACGATCCGAGTGGGATTTGTCACCGCGACGGCGGTGTCGCCCCCGCGTCCCGTCACGGGTGTTCAGCGGGACGACGTGGCCCGCACCCGCGCGGCGGCCCGGGTCACCAGGTGACCGGGAGCGTCCTCGGGCCCCGGATGAGCCCGTCGCGCTGGAACTCGACCTCCCGGGCGGGTACGGCGAGCCGGAGGGCGGGGAAGCGGTCGAGTACGGCCCGGATCACGACCTCGGCCTCCATCCGGGCCATGAGAGCGGCCAGACAGAAGTGGGGGCCGTGACCGAAGGCCAGATGCCCGGCGCCGTTCCGGTCGAAGTCCAGTGCGTCGGGGTCGGGGAAGACCTCGGGATCGCGGTTGGCGGCGACATAGGCGTTGTAGACCGCCTCGCCCTTGCGGATCACATGGCCGCCGATCGCCACGTCCTCCGTGGCGATACGGGGGATGCCTACGCCGTTGCGGTGCGGAACGAAGCGGAAGAGTTCCTCCACCGCTCTGGGCAGCACCTGCGGATCGCGACGCAGTTGCTCGAACTGCTCCGGATGGGTGAGCAGCGCGTACATCATGGAGCCGCTGTTGTTGCGTACGGCGTGACCGCCGCTGACGTAGATGGCCATCGCGAGCGAGACGGCCTCGTCGTCGGTGATCTCACCCGTGGCGGCGGCCTGGGCCAGCACCCCGGCGAGGTCCTCGCGGGGTTCGTCGCGGCGGCGCCGCAGGAGGTCGGTGACGCGGCCGTAGGTCGCCTGGCGGGCCTCCTGGTTGCGGCCCTTGCCGTCCGCGGCCTTGGACAGGAGAGCCTCGGAGTTGCCCGCCCACTCCTGCCAGTCGTCCTCTTCCGCGCCCAGGAAGTAGCACACCACCGCGATCGGGAAGGGGGTGTGCAGGTGTTCCATGAGGTCGCCGGGCGGGCCGGCTTTTTCCATGGCGTCGAGCATCCGGTGGGCGGTGCGCTCCGCCATCGGGCGCAGCCGCGCCATGCTCCTGCCCGTGAACGCCCGGGCCACCACCCTGCGCAGGCGGGTGTGCCGGGGCGGGTCGATGTACTGCAGTCCCGCCGTCTGTGACGCCACGGCCTGCGGCGTCATGGAGGTCACCGGGCGGTCGACCAGTTCCTCACGGGAGAACCGCGGGTCCGAGGTGACCATGCGGACGTCCTCGTAACGGGTGACGAGCCAGGCATACCCGTCGCCGTGCGGGAGCGTGATGCGGGTGATCGGCTCGTCGCGGAGCAGTCCGTCGAGGAAGGGGTCGGGGTCCAGGGCGGGCAGGTCGGCGACGGACCACGATCTCACCGGCGGGCCGGGCGACGGGGACGGGGAGTCGGTGTCCAAGGTCATGTCGCATCACTCCTGAGATGTCCCGTCAGCACGTCCCGTGCTCCACGCCGGAGATGCCAGAGATGTCAGAGATGCCGGGGAGGTCCGGTGTCGCGCCGGGGGGCGCCGCTCCGGGCGATCACGCGTTCCAGCCGGGCGTTCCGGTGTTCTGGCGTTCCGACAGCGGCTGCGGCTGCGGCTGCGGACCCGGCTTCGGCTTTGCCACGGGCTCATGCCGTTGCCGCTCGCCGCGTCCTCGGCGTTGCCCGGACGGCCGGTGCGGCCGGCCGCCCTCGGTCACGCCCTCTCCCTCTCCCTCTTTCTTTCTCTGGCTCTGCTCCGTAGCCTGCACCAGCCTCGAAGGGCCCGCACGTCAGGCAGGGGTGTCCCGACGGCCACTCGCGTGACGCGCGCCGAGGAGCGGCGTGCGGCCCGACGCGTTCCGGGTTCCGTCGTCCGGCGTGGCTCGACCGCGCGGGCCCAGCGTCGTCAGGCGGCCTTCCGGGCCACGCCCGCGTAGATGCCGACCTCGTGCGACCGCGCGGGCGGCGGGGTGTCCGGGTGCCAGAAGGGGGCCTGCACCAGGCCTGGTTCGATCAGCTCGAAGCCGTCGAAGAGCCGCTCCACCTCCGAGCGGGAGCGCAGGTTCAAGGTGGCGGTCGCCTTGCCGTAGACGGCACGTGCCGCGCTGCGGTCCGCGAAGTCGCCCGTGGCGTGGGAGAGGACCAGGCAGCTGCCGGCCGGGAGCGCGTCGCGCAGCGTGGCGACGATCCGGCCGGGTTCGTCCGCCTCGGTCAGGAAGTGGACCACGGACACGAGGAGCAGGGCGACCGGCCGGTCGAAGTCGATGACGCGGCGCACGACCGGATGGTCCACGACGGCCCGCGGGTCGCGCAGGTCCGCCAGCACGACACGGGTGGATGCCCGGGACGCCGGGGACGCGGTGGGTACAGGCGACGCGGTGGCAGCGGTGGCAGCGGTGGCAGCGGTGGCAGCGGTGGCGCAGAGCAGGGCGTTCGCGCGCGCGACCACGAACGGGTCGTTGTCGACGTGGACGACCCGGGTGTCCGGAGCCACGGCGTGGGCGACCTCGTGCACGTTCGGCGAGGTGGGCAGTCCGGTGCCGATGTCGAGGATCTGACGGACGCCGAGGCCGACGACGTGACGGACGGCGCGGTGGAGGAAGGCGCGGTTCGCCCGCAGGCCGACGCGTACCTCGGGTGCGGCGGCGGCCAGTTCGTCGCCGGCCCGCTGGTCCACCTCGTAGTTGTCCTTGCCGCCCAGCAGATAGTCGTAGATCCGCGCGGGGTGCGGTCTGCTGGTGTCGATCGTCGCGGCCGGGTAGCCGTCCTGCGTCACGCCGGGTCTCCTCTCGTCGGCCGTGACGGTGCCGACCGCGCACGGCTGGCGAGAGTCTCGCACGCCAACTCGCTTGACTGAAAGCGGAGTTGGCGAATCAATCGACGGCGGCGGTGTCGGCGGAGCCTGAACCGGGGGCGGGGGCTTCCGCCTTGTGTGACGTGCTTCCTTGCGGTCCCTGTGCCTGAGCGGTGAACCTCTTGTGGAACAAGTCTGCGAAGAACTGTTATCCGAAACCGCCCGAGCGGTCTCCCAGGTATCGGACAGCTTGTTCGGCGTCGAGGACAGGGAAGCTTTTGATGAGGTCAGAGCACGCGGCGGAGCCGGCGGCACTGGTGAGTGCTGCCCGGACGGGTGACCCGGCGGCACAGGACGCCCTGATCAGCGCGTATCTGCCGCTGGTCTACAACATCGTGGGGCGGGCGCTGAACGGCTCGGTCGACGTCGACGACGTCGTGCAGGAGACCATCCTCAGGGCCCTGGACGCGCTCCCGCGTCTACGCGATCCCGGGAGCTTCCGCTCCTGGCTCGTGGCGATCGCGATGAACCAGGTACGGGCCCACTGGCACGACCGGCAGGCCGCGGCCGGCACCGTGGACGAGGCGGCCGAACTCGCCGACCCCGGTGCCGACTTCGTCGACCTGACCATGCTGCGGCTCCAGCTGTCCGGCCAGCGTCGGGAGACCGCCCGCGCGACGCGCTGGCTGGAGCCCGACGACCGGGCCCTGCTGTCCCTGTGGTGGCTGGAGTGCGCCGGGGAGCTGACCCGCGACGAGGTCGCCGTGGCCCTGGAACTGTCGCCCCAGCACACGGCGGTGCGGGTGCAGCGGATGAAGGCCCAGCTGGAGGCGGCGCGTGTGGTGGTGCGGGCGCTCGACGCCAACCCCCCGTGCGAGGAGCTGCGCGGCGGGCTGGCCTCGTGGGACGGCCGGCCCTCGGCGCTGTGGCGCAAGCGCATAGCCCGGCACGCCCGCGAGTGCGTGCGCTGCGGCGGCCTGTGGAACGGGCTGATGCCAGCGGAGGGACTGCTGGCCGGTCTGGCACTCGTCGCGGCCTCGGCGGCGCTGCTGGCGAACGTGCGCGCCGCCGCAGGGATGTCCCCGGCCGGCTATGCCGCCGGGCTCGATGCCGCCGGGGCACAGCCGACCGCGGCACAGTCCAGCGCTCCACAGTCCAGCGCGGCGCGGACCGGCGCGGACGGCGACTCGGCGGACCGCGACGCGCCGGATCCGGGAGCCCGGCACCGTGTCTCGCGCGGCCGTACGGCGTCCCGCGGCGAGGCCCGCCGTCGCAGGCGCGTCAGGCGCCGGGCCGTCGGCGGCGTCGTGATGGCGGCCTGCGTGGCGGGCGGCGGCCTGTGGTACTTCGGCCCCTTCGGCGCCGGTCCCGGTCCCGGCGCCGGATCCGGCTCCGGTGACGCGAGCGCCGCACGGGCCGCCGGGGACCCCCTCCCGGCCCCCTCGGCCGCCGAGACCGACGGCACCACACCCCCGGCGTCGGCCCCGGCGTCGCCGTCTTCGTCACCGTCCGCGCCGGCGTCCAGGAAGGCGACCGCGCCCAAGTCCCCGCAGCCCACCGAGAAACCGGCGCCGTCGTCCCCGCCGACCGCGCGGCCGACCCGGAGCGCCTCTCCCGCACCGCAGTTGCAGGCGGCGCCGGCGGACACCGTGGCACAGGTGGTCGAGCTGGTGAACAAGGAGCGTGCGACCGCGGGTTGTGGTGCGCTCACGGAAGACCCGCAACTGGAGAAGGCGGCCCAGGGCCACTCCGACGACATGGCAGCCCGTGACTTCTTCGAGCACACCAACCCGGACGGCACCGATCCCGGTCAGCGCATCATCGCCGCGGGCTACCACTGGTCCACCTACGGGGAGAACATCGCCGAGGGCCAGCCGACCCCGCAGGCGGTGATGGAAGCCTGGATGAACAGCCCCGGCCACCGCGCCAACATCCTCAACTGCGCGTTCAAGAACATCGGTGTGGGCGTGCACAAGGGGTCGGGCGGCCCGTGGTGGACCCAGGACTTCGGCGCCAAGCAGTGACGCGCCGCGGGGGCCGGCCCCCCCGGGCGGCGACGTCCGGGGCGGACGCGTGGGGCCTGTCCCGCGCATCCCGCCTGTCCCGTGCATCCTGCCTGTCCCGTGCATCCTGCCTGTCCCGCGCATCCCGCCGCGCCGGTCACGGAAGGCGCGGGGTGTCCCGGGGAGGCGGCGGGGTGTCGTCGGGAAGCGGGGGCAGCGCGAGGTGCGCGAGGTCTCCGGGCGGCCGGGTGGAGACCGGCCACAGGGGAGCGGCGTTGCCGTCGGCGACCGCGGCCGGCGCGTCGGTGAGGTTCATGCGCTCGCGCAGGCGGCCGTAGAAGTCCATCGGCCCCAGCCGGACCGCCTTGAGCCGGCGGGGAGCGCGGTACACGCCGATCCAGTCGCCGGGGTTGAGCACACCGCGCATCTGGCCGTCGATGCTGACGGCGGCCTGCCCCGACCGTTCGAGCACCCGCAGCGCGATGGGCTCGTCGGGGGCCGCCATCACCGACCGGTTGAACGTCATGTGCGGGGCGACCGGCGTGAAGATGAGCCCCTCCGCGCGGGGCGAGACGACCGGGCCGCCGGCTGCGAAGCTGTACGCGGTCGAACCCGTGGGCGTGGCCACCAGCACGGCGTCGGCGGAGTAGGACGCGAGGAGTCGGCCGGCCAGGTAGACGCCGACCGACACCTGCCGGTCCCGGGCCAGCTTCTCCACGACGACATCGTTCAGCGCGGTGACGTTCAGGGCGACGCCCCAGTCGTCCCCGGTCTCGCACTCCGTGCGCACACGCGGAGGGGGCAGGCGGGGCCCGCGGCCGTACCGCACCAGCGCCTCCATGTTCGGCGGCACCTCGAGCCGGCACGACGCCCGCATGGTGAGCAGCATCCGGTGCTCGACGGTGATCCGGTCCTCCCGTACGGCGTCCAGGGCGGCGCGCACCGCCGTGGCCGGGACCTCCGTCAGGAAGCCCACCCGTCCGAGGTCGACACCGAGGACCAGGGCGTCGTTCTCGGCCGCCAGCCGGGCGCCGCGCAGGAAGGTCCCGTCGCCGCCCAGCGTGACAATGAGGTCCGGGTCGCCCGCGGAGTCGACCTCTTCCCTGGCGCTGTGGCGCTCGCCCTCCTGCCACACGTCGATGTCGGCGCACCCCACGGCGTGCTCGGCACACCACGCGCGGACGGCCGCCGCGGCCGCCACGGCCTCCGCCCGTCCGCCGTGAACGACCAGGCCGACACGGTTCACCGCCATACCCGCCTCCCAGTCGGCTCGCGCAGAGTGCCATCCTCACCGGGAAGCGCGCCGCGCCCGCGCACGCCACGCCGCCGTCCGTCGTCGCCGCGCCCCACCGAGGGGGGCGGCGTGTCAGCGCGGGTTCGCGGAGGAGACGGCGGTGCGGGCCGCCCGTTCGACCAGGGCGACGCCGTCCTTCATCGACTTGTTGCCGTCGGAGAGGACGGCGACGAGGTAGTGGTGTCCGCCCTTCGTGATCCGGCCGACACTGTTGACGTCCCACAGCCCGGTCGTGTTCCGCTGCAGCCATCCGTTCTTCAGGGCGGGCTTCGCGGCGGGTTTCGGGGCCGGCGTCGGGGTGTGCTCCGGAGCGGGCTTCTGGGTCGGCTTCTGGGTCGGCTTCTGGGTGTGGCCGGAGCCGACCGCCGCCGAGACGCCCCAGGACTGCTCGGCGGCGACCTGGCTCATCAGCGTGCGGATGTAGGCGCGGGACGTGGCGTCGAGCGCCGGCTCGTGCCCCGCCTTCGCGGCGGCTCCTCCGGCGGTCCGGTCGGCCGGACCGCTGTCGAACAGCGCGCGCAGCAGTCGTATCTGATCGCTCGCCGTCGTCCGGGTCAGGCCCCACCGGGCGCCGGGACCGCCCCGGGTGGAGGTCAGCCCCAGCCGTTTGTTCGCGGCCTCCAGGCCATGGGCACGGCCGATGTGCCGCCACAGGGCGTTCGCGGCCTTGTTGTCGCTGTGCTCGATCATCGCCTTCGCCTGGGCGCGCTCCGCCCTGGTCAGCGGGCGCCCGGAGTCCTGCGCCTGGAGCAGCGCCGTCGCGAGGATGTCGACCTTGATGATGCTCGCCGTGTCGTACGGGGCGTCGTCACCGTAGAGCGCGGGCTTCCTCCCCGTGCCGTCGAGATCCAGCACCGCGGCCGTCACCCGCGCCTTGCCCTTGGCCCGCACCGACGCCCCGAAGCCGGCGGCGTGGGATCCGGAACCGGCCGGCGCCACGGCCATGCGCGCGGCGCTGTGCGCGGCCGTCTGTGCGGACGTGAGCGGAGCTGTGTGCGTGGACGTGAGCAGGGCCGTCTGTGCGGACGTGAGCGGGCCCGTCTGCGCAGGCCTCAGCGGGGCCGCGGCCGCCGGTGTCGCGTGGAGGGCGCCGGCCACGAGCAGCGTCGTCGCCGAGGCGGCGACCACACCGGACACCGCCGCGCGGCCGCCCCGGGACCGGGACCTGACCCGTGACGGGCACGACGACGGCTTCGGGCGGTGGGAAAGGTTCGGCATGGTGAGTGGCCTCGGCATTCCACGGAGCAGGGACACAGCACTGCGAACGTAAACAAAACACCTGCTCGACGAAGTGACGACGGCCACCCGGACGCCCCGTGAGCGCGAAGTGTGAGCAGGGCGACAACGTTCACAGAGGGACGGGTGAACCGACCGTGAGCGCTCCTCGCACGGTGTGACCCGCCGCGCCCCCCAAGAAATGATCAATCCCGGCCGCGTGATCTTCCCGGCGCGGCGACCACGGAGGAGAATGCGATCAGCGGGGCGTGATCAGCTTCAGGAGGCGTCATGAGCACATCAGCCGAGCCGAGGGTGTCCGGTCTGGAGGTCCGGTCCATCGACTACGTCCCCCTGGACGAACGGCATGGCAAGCTCTGGCACCTGGGCCCCCTGTGGTTCATGTCCAACGCCACGATCGCCACCCTCGCGGTGGGGCTGATCAGCATCACCGAGGGCGGCAACCTCATCTGGTCGCTCCTCGCGATCGTCGCCGGCACCGTCATCGGCACCTTCTTCATGGCCTTCCACTCGGCCCAGGGACCCCAGCTGGGCCTGCCGCAGATGATCCAGTCGCGGCCGCAGTTCGGCTACGTCGGCGCCCTCCTGGTGTGGCTCTTCGCCTACGTCCAGTACGCGGGATTCAACGTCTTCAACACCATCCTCACCGCCGACGCCCTGCACACCACAGTGCACGGCAGCGTCAAACTGTGGGTGGTCGTGGTCACCGTGGTCGCGCTCGTCATCGCCCTCGTGGGCTACGACGTCATCCACAAGGCCGAACAGATACTGACGTACGCCTTCCTCGTCATCTTCGGCGTCTTCACCGTCGGCGTCCTGGTCTATCTGCACTACCCCGCGGGCTCGTTCGACCTCGGCGGCTTCCAGTGGACGCCGTTCCTCGCCCAGTTCGGCGTGGTCGCCGGCTACCAGATCAGCTGGGCCATCTACGTCTCCGACTACTCGCGCTACCTCCCGCCGAACGTCACGGTCCGCAAGACCTTCTACTGGACCTACTTCGGCTCCGCGCTGGGCGGCATCTGGCTGATGGTGCTCGGCGCCCTGCTGGCGGCCTGGGCGGGCAAGAACTTCGAGACGATCGCCTCGATCAACGCCGCCGGCGACAAGGTGTTCAGCGGCTTCGGCGCGATCGTGCTGCTCTTCGCCGCGCTGGGCCTGATCTCCGTCACCGCGCTGAACATGTACGGCGGTTCGCTGACCCTCATCAGCGCCATCGACTCGGTCAGGCGGGTGCGCCCGACGCTCGGCGTCCGCCTGCTGACCATCGGGTTCACCGCCGCGCTCTCCCTGGTGGGAGCGCTGGCCGCGACGGCCAACTTCCTCGAGAACTTCAACAACTTCCTGCTGCTGGTGCTCTATCTGTTCATCCCGTGGACCGCGGTGAACCTGATGGACTACTACGTCGTGCGCCGCGGCCACTACGCCGTCGCCGAGATCTTCAATCCGCACGGCATCTACGGCCGTTGGGGCTGGCACGGCATCATCTCGTACCTGGTCGGGTTCGCCGTGATGATCCCGTTCTTCTCCGTCGGGACGCTCTACACCGGCCCCGCCGCGACGGCGCTCGGCGGAGCCGACATCTCCCTGTTCATCGGGCTGCCGGTCTCCGCCGGGCTGTACTGGTGGCTGACCCGCTCGATCGACGTGGAGGCCGAGGCCGCCCTGGCCGAGGAGGAGGCGGAGGCGCTGGAGCAGGCCGCGCACCGGCACCTGGAGCCGGATGCCGGCGCCTGACGCGCGGACCTGCCGGGAACCGGCGCCGCTCTACCGGGCGGTGCCGAAGTCCTGCGTCCAGTAGCTGCCGGGCTGGGCGAGGCCGACACCCATCTCCTTGAAGGAACAGTTGAGGATGTTGGCGCGGTGGCCGGCGCTGGCCATCCAGCCCGCCATGACCTGCTCGGGAGTCGTGTAACCGTAGGCGACGTTCTCGCCGTACGTGCTCCACGCGTAGCCGGCGCTCGTGATGCGGTCGCCGGGCGCGGAGCCGTCGGACCCGGTGTGCGACATGTTCTGATGGGCCGCCATGTCGGCGCTGTGCGCCTGAGCGACCTTGTTCAGTGTCGTGTTGAGGGTGACGGCCGAGCAACCGACCTTGGCACGCTCCGCGTTGACGAGCTGCACGATGCGGGTGATCGTCGCGGACGCCGTGGTGGCGGCCTTCGGGGTGCTCGCCGTCGCCGTCGCCGCGGGAGCGGGCGTGGCGGTGGCGGAGGGGGTCGCGACGGGGGTGGGGGCGGCGATGGTGACCGGCGTGCCGGTGGGAGTGGCGTGGACGGTGCGAGCGGTGGGCACGGCGCTCGCGGTGACCCGGGGTGCACTGGTCGGCACGGTCTGCCGGGGGCTCGGCTTGGCGCCGTGCGCGGGCTTGTCCGAGTGCGGCGTGCGGCCGTTGCTCCCGGCGGCGGGCTTCACCGCGGGCTTCGGGCTGCTCTGCGCGGGACGGGGGGTGGCGGTGGCGCTCTTCGACGGCGTCGCGGTGGGTGCGCCGGACTTGGCGCCGTGCCAGGCGAGGTTCTGGTCGTCCGGCCGGGACTGGGCGTTCTCGGTGTCGTACCACCAGTCCTTGTCGGCGGCCCGCAGCGCTTTGGTGGCGTGGGAGTCGGAACCGCGCCCCCAGTCGGTGCAGGCCATGGCGGCGGACGGTATGCCCACCGCGCTCACGACGACAGCCGCGATGACCATCCGTCGGTAATGCGGCTTCTTGCGGTGCTTACTCATGCGTGACCTCACTCGGTAGTCGCCGAGCGCCCCTTCTGCGGCTGTCTCTGCGCGGACTTCGCCTTCCGAACCGCGGAAGGCGCCCCCTGCGGTCGTCATTCTTAGGACGGCGTCACGGGGAGCGCAAAGGGCGCTTCGTACTACGCCGCTTCGTAGGCCGGTCGGGGTTTGCCAAGCGTGCGCCGGCGTGCAGGACCGCTACCCAGGGGCGTGTGCGGCGCCTGCCGCCTCGTCAGAAGCCCGCCGACTTTGCAAAAGCGAGCAAAAATTCGGTGCGGGTGCGAGGTCGCCGATCCGGGTGCGATCCGCTCCTGGATCATGACGGACAAATCCTTTTTGTCACCAGGTAGGCACCCATCGTGCGGCCGGCCCGGACCGAGGTCCGGGGTGACGGATGTCACGGAGCGGGTGCCCGCGGGGACCCATGGACGCCCTTGGCCGGTGCGGGCCGTGTCATCGGCGGTGCGGGCGGGCCGGGTCCGCGGTGCAGGCCGGCCAGGTCCGCGCTGCGGCGCCGCTCAGCCGGGTACGTCCATGCGCTGGGTGCCGATGACCGACAGCAGCCGCAGCGCCTCCTCGGACGGCGAGCCGGGATCGGCGGTGTAGATCACGAGCTGCTGGTCGCGGTCGGCGATGTGGAGGGCGTCGCAGTTCACGGTGACCGGTCCCACCAGCGGATGCTGGAAGGTCTTACGCAGGGAGGACCCGGCGGACACGTCGTGCGCGGCCCACAGTCGCGTGAACTCCTCGCTTCCGTCGAGGAGTTCACGTACCAGCTCCCGTACCTCGGGGTCGCCGGGGTAGCGGGCGGCGGTGGCGCGCAGGCGCTGTGCCGAGTGGCGGGCGAAGGCGTCCGCGTCCGACACCCCGTACAGCAGCCGGCCCCCGGGACCAGGTCCGAGGAAGACCTTCCGTATCAGGTTGCGGTCGCGCCGCGGTACCGCGGAGAAGTCCTCCATGAGGGCGGCGGCGAGATCGTTCCAGGCGAGCACCTCGAACGTCGCGGAGGTCACCGTCGCGGCGGCCTGCGGAAGCCGCCGCAGCAGTTCGAGGATGCTCGGGCGCACCTCGCGCGAGGGTCCGGGCGGTGGGCCCGGCGGCACGCCGGCGAGGTGATGCAGATGGTCGCGCTCGGCGTCCGACAGCCGCAGGGCCCGGGCCAGCCCGGCCAGCACCTCCCGTGAAGGATGCGGCCCGCGGGCCTGCTCCAGCCGCGTGTAGTACTCCGTGGAGATGAACGCCAGCTGGGCCACCTCCTCGCGGCGCAGCCCCGGGGTCCGGCGGCGCGGCCCGGCCGGCAGCCCCACGTCGGCGGGGGTGATCCGTTCGCGCCTGCCGCGCAGGAAGTCCGCCAGCTGTCGTCTGTCCACTCCTTCAGTCTGCGCGGAACGCCCCGCGCCGATCCAGGTATCGCCGGTGCCTGGATCGGCGCCGGGGACAGGCGCAGCCTCGGTGCCATGAACGACACACCCACCTCTCCTACGACCTCGATGGTCCCCGGCCTGCTGCAGGGCAAGGTCGCCTTCGTCACCGGTGCCGGACGAGGCATCGGTGCCGCGGCGGCGCGGCTGTTCGCCCGCGAGGGTGCCCGCGTGCTCCTCGCCGCGCGGACCGAGGCACAGCTGAAGACCGTGACCGAGCAGATCCGGGCGGCCGGCGGCACCGCGGACCACGTGGTGTGCGACCTGGCCGACGCGGCCGCGGTGCGCGCCGCCGTGGACCGTACCGTCACCCTGTACGGCCGCCTCGACATCGCCTTCAACAACGGCGCGACCATCCAGCGCCCCGGCCCCCTCGACTGGATTCCCGAGGCCGAGTTCGACCACGTCTACACCGTGAACCTCAAGGGACAGTGGCTGGCCATGGCCGCCGAGGTCGCCGCCATCCGGGCCACCGCCGGCACCGGGGCCATCGTCAACAACTCGTCCATCGGCAGCCTGCGGGGCAACCCCGAACTACCGGTCTACGGCGCGATGAAGCGGGCGCTCAACAGCCTCACCGAGTCGGCCGCCGTCACCTACGGCCCGGAGGGCATCCGCGTGAACGCGATCGCGCCCGGCCACACACGGACCGAGATGATCCGCGAGTGGGAGGCGGAGTCGCCCGGCCTCACCGAACGGCTCAAGGCCCGCACCCCACTGCGCCGCGCCGCCGACCCCGAGGAGATCGCCCAGGCCGCCGCCTGGCTCCTGAGCGACCGCGCCTCCTTCGTGACCGGCACGATCCTCCGGGTCGACGGCGGCGCCCGGGCCTGAGCGCCGAACCGGCTCAGCCCCGCCCGGGTCCCGACGGCCCCGTGCGCCCGGGGGCCGTGCGCCAGCGGCTCCGCGTGCCGACGGGCCCGTGCGTCAGCGGCTCCGTGCACCGACGGCCCCGTGCGCCAGCGGCCCCGCTCCGAGCCCGCGTGTCCGTGACCCTGTGTGCTTATGGTGAAGTGTGATCAACAGCGACGTCGAGCCTCCCCGGCCCCGCCGCCGGCCGGGATACGCGGCCGCGGCGGGTGTCTTCGCCGTGGGGATGATGGGCACCACCCTGCCGACGCCGCTGTACGGGCTGTACCGGGAACGCATCGGGTTCTCCGAGCTGATCGTGACGGTGGTCTTCGCCGTCTACGCGGTGGGTGTCATCGTCGCGCTGCTGATCGCCGGCGGCGCGTCCGACGTACTGGGGCGGCGCCCGGTGCTGCTGTGCGCGCTGGCACTGGCCGCGCTCAGCGCGGTGTGCTTCCTGGGCGAAGGCGGACTGCCGCTGCTGTACGCGGGCCGGGTGCTGTCCGGATTCTCGGCGGGGCTGCTGAGCGGCACGGGCACCGCGGCCGTCCTCGACCTGGCGCCGCCCGGGGGACGGGGCCGGGCCGCCCTCGCGGCCACCGCGGCCAACATGGGCGGCCTGGGCCTCGGCCCCTTGCTCTCGGGCATCCTCGCCGAGTACGCCCCCTGGCCGCTGACGCTTCCCTTCCTGGTCCATCTGGCCCTGCTGGCCGTCGCCGGGCTCGTCACCATCCTCCTGCCCGAGACCGTGCACCACCCCGGACGACGGCCCCCGCTGCGCCCGCAGGGCATGACCGTCCCGCCGGAGGTGCGCGGAGTGTTCGCGCCCTGCGCCCTGGCCGCCTTCGCGGGCTTCTCCCTGCTCGGCCTCTTCACGGCGGTGGCCCCGGCCTTCCTCACCGAGACACTGGGGGAGCGCAATCTGGCGGTCACCGGTGCCGTCGTCTTCTGCGTCTTCTGCGCCTCGACCGGCGGCCAGCTGCTCATGGGACGCCTCGGTGCGGACAGAGCCCTGCCCTGGGGCTGCGTCGTGCTCGTCGCCGGCCTGCTCCTCGTAGGAGCCTCGTTGCTGACGGAGTCCTTCCCGGTGCTGCTCGCCGGGGCGGTCACCGGCGGCGCCGGGCAGGGCATGGCCTTCCGCGCCGGTCTGACCGCGGTGAGTTCCGCGGCGCCCCCGGAGCACCGGGGTGCCACCATCTCGGCCTTCTTCGTCATCGCCTACCTGGGCATCTCCCTGCCCGTCGTCGGCGTGGGCGCCCTCACGGTGGCGCTGGGCGTGCGCGACGCCGGCATGGTCTTCACGCTCTGCGCGGTCCTGCTCGTCACGGCCGTGGGCATCCGCGTCCGGCTGCGGCCGCCCCGCACGGCGTAAGGGGCCGGCCCGGAGGCGGACGGGACCCGCGCCGAGCCGCAGGCGGAGGGGACCCGGGGCGTGGCGGAAAGCGGGCGCTACTCGGAGGCGTGTCAGAGGCGGACGGTCAGCCGTACGGCCACCTCGTCGCCGGGCGTCAGACTCTGCGGCACGCGCACCGCGCTCTTCAGCGGCACCAGATACGCCCCCTCCCTGGGGAAGAGTGAGGTGGTGAAGGCGGCTTCGCCGATCCGCGCCTCGACGGGGATCACCCCCCACCCGTACGTGGCCATCGAAGCCACCTCGCGGATGTCCGCCGACTCCTGCGCGGGTACGGGGACGAAGTAGTACGGCGCCGGGCCGCGCCACTCGATCACCTGGCCGACGAAGGCGAGCTCCACCATGTCAGTTCCGTCCCCCGCGTCACTCGAGTCCGTACGGCGTGCGTGGCGCGTGCCCGCGGCGCACGCCGGTCAGGATAGGGCCCGCGCGTGCGCCGCCGCGATCCCTCGGATCTCGACTCCGGGGTAGCTCTCGGTGTAGTGGTCGCCGTCGGCGCCGTAGTAGGTACAGGTGCGCGCGGTCAGATCGACGTCGTACCGGACCACACCGGCCCGCCAGCATCCCCGTACGAACTCGGGGAAGGCCGTCTCGCCCGCCTGGTCGGCGCGCAGCGCGGCGACGAGTGCCTCGCGGTCGAACGGCATCACCTCGGTCATGCCGCTGATCAGCGGCTCTCCCTGTACGGCGACCGGACCGGCGTCCGTGAGATAGAGCATCGCGTTCGACGGCACGGCCATCCCGCAGTGGCGGACCCCCGCCTGGCGGAGCGCTTCGGCGAGGTAGGGGAATCCACCGACCTGCGGACGGACGGCGGCGGCCCGCGCCAGGGCGGCCTGGAGATTCGAGAGGGCGGTGGTCATGGGCTTCTCCATGGAAGTGGGAGGGGCGGGGGGAAGGGGCGGGACAGAGTGAGGGACAGACGAAATCCCATGTCAACAAGTTGTCATTCAGGCAACATGTTGTCAATCTGCCGCAGCGTCGGGTCGCCTCCATGGCCCACCCGCCCGCTATGGCACCCTGTTGCCGTACTGGCAGCGTGTTGCCAAGCGGGAGGCGTGAGATGCGGGACGAGGCTGCCCTACTGGTCGCCGACGTGTTCGAGGCGGCGGGGGCGCTGCGGCGGCTGGGGGAGCGGACCGCCGGTGCGGAGGGGCTCACACAGGCCCGGTGGCAGGTGCTGAGCGTGGTGTCCGAGGACCCGCTCACCGTGCCCCAGGCGGCACGCCGGCTCGGCGTCAGCCGTCAGAACGTCCAGCGGGTCGCCAACGACCTCGTGGCGGGGGAACTCGCCGCCCTCGCACCCAACCCTGACCACCGGGGCTCGCCCCTGCTGACCCTGACCCCGCGCGGCAGGGACTCCCTCGCGCGCGTCACCGACAGGGCCGCGAAGCTGCACCGAACCCTCTTCGGGGACATCCCCGACGAGGAGATCAGCGCCACGCGGGCATCGCTGCGCCGGCTGCTGGACCAACTCGACCGCCACGAAGGGGCCGTAGGCGAGCAGTGAGCGGTGAGCCGTGACCGAGTCGCCGAACTGCCGCGTCGCCGCGCCGCTCACCCCACCGGATCCCCGGGGCGCCCCGGCGCGCCGTTCAGCCGGACCGTCGTGAAGACGCGCACGAGCGAGGGCGCGCGGGGCGTCGAGCCGAAACCGAACCGTACGGGCGGGTCGACGGGGGCGAGCGAGCCGAGGTCCCGGCCCCGGTACACGGTCCTCGCCGTGGTGATCCGGTGCAGGTCATGAGCGCCGTACCACTCGAACCGGCCCCCGCCTGCGCTCCCGCGCGTGTGGACGCCCATCAGCAGGCGGGCGGCCGGGTCGGTGACGGCCGACCAGGCCGGCCGGGCCGCCACCGCTGCCGGTATCGCCCGCAGCAGTGTGCCCAGCGTCCCCCGCCGCCCGACGGTGAAGGAGAGGTCGAGCAGGGAGCCGGCCGCGACGGTCCAGCGGTCCCCGGCGACGCGGACCCTTACGGGTACGACCCTCACCTCCTCGAAGGTGTAGGTGCCGGCGATGAAGCCGGCGGTCCGGCGGGTCGGGGCCAGCAGCGTCCGGTGGCCGTCCGGGTCCTCGATCATCACGTCGCTGAACGGACCGAACGGCGAGTGCGCCCAGTGCCCCAGCACCACGCGCGTCCCGGACGTCGTTCCGACACCGGCGATCCGGCCGTCGAAGCGCAGGCGGGGAGCGGAGCGCGCGCTGGGGGCGGAGCCCGCGGCGGGCCCCGGCTCCCGGCTCCTGCCGGAACGGCGTGCGGACGGACCGCTCATGCGCAGGCGCGTCCTTTCCCGTAGCGATCCGCGCGGCCGCGGACCGGGTGCGCCGGACGCGAGCCGCCCAGCCGCACCTGTCGGATCCCGTCGCAGTAGTGCGCCAGCGGCTCGGTGCCGGGCGGCGGCAGGCCGGCCGCCCGGGTGAGCGTCTCCTCGACGGCGTCGAGGCGGGCGTGCCGCAGAGGGAAGGGCGGGTGCTCGACGGGCGTCTCCCACAGCACACCGAGCCGCTTCGTGTAGGCACGCCAGCGCGAGGTCAGCCAGACATCCCGAGGGGAGGGCGCGAGGCGTTCACCCGGGCGGACGACCAGCCGGTACGACGGCCCTGCGCGTCCACGCGAGCCGGTGTACGTCACGACACCGTCCTGCCGGTCCACGTCCAGCCGCCCCACGTGAAACGGCGCGCCCACCGCGCGGGCGGCGAGCATCGCCGGGCAGCCCACCTCCAGGGACAGGAACCACAGCCCCTCACGCCCGTCCGGGCGCCGCACATAGGTGCGCAGGTTCGTCTCGGGGAAGTCGGGCAGCCCGGGGAGGGCGGCCGGGAGCACCGGTGGGCGCAGGCCGGCCATGACGAACGCCGTGAGACTCACCCACGCGGTGTCGTCGAACGTGTCCACGACCAGGCCGTCCGGTACCAGCCGCCGCACCTGCTCCAGGGGGTAGGGCCAGTGGACGAACGTCTGGGTCAGCCAGCCGGCGCACAGCGCGGGGACGTGCACGCGCAGCTCCGGCCCGTACGAGACCACGCGCTCCGAATGCCCCCGTGCCCGGCGGCGAAACCCCGCGGGACGGCGACGCGGTGAACGGGCGCACCCCCTCTGCCCGTGCCCTCCGAACGGTCGGGGGCGCGTCAGTGGCGTACCGCCGCCGCCCGCTCCAGCGCATCCCGCGCGGCGCCGATGGCCTCGGCGCGGTCCTCGGGGACGACGCCTATGCGGGTGCGCCGGTCCAGGAGGTCGGAGGGGTCGAGGGCGCCCTCGTGCAGGGCGGCCCAGAGGAGTTCGGCGCGGGTGACGGGATGACCGGGCAGGACGGGCTCGGCCAGGGCCGGATCGCGCCGGGCGAGTTCGTGGACGGCGGGGGCCTCGGTGCCGTAGCGGCGGATCAGGCGGGCCGGGGCGGGCAGGGCGCGCAGGCGTTCGGGAGCGGTGGCGCCGACGAGGGGGAGGCCGGCGGTGGGGGAGGGGCCCGCGGGCAGCCGGTGGGCGGCGATCGCGGCGTCCACGGCGTCCTGAGCCATCCTGCGGTACGTGGTCAGCTTGCCGCCGACCACGGTGACCGCTCCCTCCGCCGAGGTGAGCACCGCGTGCCGACGCGAGATGTCGGAGGTGCGGGCCGCGGCGGCACCGGAGCCGTCCTGGCCCGAGGTGTCCAGCAGGGGGCGCAGCCCGGCGAAGGCGCCGTCGACCTCGTCCCGGTGCACCGGCGCGTCGAGCACCGAGCCGAGCACGTCGAGCAGGAAGCCGATGTCCGTCTCCGGCACCTCCGGCTCGTCCGGGATCTCGCCCTCGACCGGCTCGTCGGTGAGCCCGACGTAGGTCCGGCCGTCGCCCTGGGGCAGGACCAGGACGAAGCGGTTGGTCTCGCCGGGCACCGGGATGTGCAGGCCCGCCGGGAGCGCGCCGAGCCGCTCCGAGCGCAGGACCAGGTGAGTGCCGCGGGAGGGGCGGATGCGGATGCCGTCCACGAGACCGCCGGCCCACACCCCGGTGGCGTTGACGACCGCACGGGCCCTGATCTCGCCCTCCTCGCCGGTGAGTTCGTCGCGGACGCGGGCACCGGAGGCGGTGAGTTCCAGCACCCGGACCCGGGTGAGGACGCGGGCGCCGCGCGCGGCGGCGGACCGGGCGAGGGCGGTGACCAGCCGGGCGTCGTCGGTGACCTTGCCGTCCCAGGACAGCAGCCCGCCCCGCAGCCCGGCGGCGCGCACCGAGGGCGCGAGGTGCCGGGCCTCGGTGGCCGACAGCCGGCGCGGCGCGGGCAGCACCTGCCGCGGGGTCCGGGCGGCCAGCCGGAGCATGTCACCGGCCCGGAACCCGGCCCAGGCCAGGGAGGCCTGCGCCCGGGACACGAGCGGGGTCAGCGGCAGGACGAAGGGCTGGGCGGCCACCAGGTGCGGAGCCGTACGGGTCATCAGCACCCCCCGTTCGACCGCGCTCTCGTGCGCCACGTCGAACTGGGCGGAGGCGAGGTAGCGCAGCCCGCCGTGGATGAGCTTGGAGCTCCAGCGGGAGGTGCCGAAGGCCAGGTCGTGGGCGTCGACCGCGACGACGTCGAGACCGCGGGCGGCCGCGTCCAGGGCAGCGCCCGCCCCGGTCGCGCCGAGCCCGACGACCAGGACGTCGGCCGCCGGCCCGTCGACCGCCGAGGCCAGTTCGCGCGTGCGCCGGCCGGCGCTGAGGGACGATCCGGGTGCCGCCCCGGAGCGGTCGGCGCGTTGGCTGGTGGGGCTCATGGGACGAGGGTCCTCTCCAGAAGGGTGCGCAGCTCGCCGAGGAAGGCGCCGGCGTCGAGTTCGGGGTCGTCCTCGTCGGTCATCGTGCGGAGCGACAGGGCGAAGGACTGCACGATCAACAGCACACCGCGGGCCTGCCGTTCGGTGTGGGTGACGCGCACCGAGCCGTCCGCGTGGCCCTCGCGCAGCGCGTCGCCCAGGAGGGCGAGCAGCGCCTCCTGGCTCGCTCCGCGCCGGTCGAGGACGTAGGGCAGGAGCAGTTCGGGGTCGACGTCGACGATCTTGCGGAAGAGGGGATGCGCACGGAACGCCGCCACGCCCGCGACCAGCCCGTCCACCATCCGCGTGCGCGCGTCCGCGCCGTCCGCCCCGGCCGGCATCGCCCCGGCGGCGACGGCCAGCCACTCACGGGTCATCAGATCACCCACCAGGGCCCGCAGATCGGGCCAGCGCCGGTACAGCGTCATACGGGAGACGCCGGCGCGGCGGGCCACGTCGGCGAGGGTGGTACGGCGCACGCCGACGGCCAGGACGCAGTCGCGCACCGCGTCGAGCACGGTGTCGGCGTCCGAACGGTTGTGACGAATAGACGTCATGTGTAACAGTGTAACGCCCGGGGGCCGGGCGGACCATGGCGCACCGCGAACCGGCCTGTCACGCACCGGACTTGTCGCGAACCGACCCGATCACGTACCGAGCGAACCGACCTTGTGAGGACGACCGTTCAATGGACATGCTGTGGAACGGCTGGGGCGACCCGGCCAAGGCGGCCCCGCTGCCCGATCCGGTGACGGGCCTGCTGCGCGACATGCTCGGCGTCAAGCCGCCCCGCGCCGGCGAGGCGACGTCCCCGGCCGGCCTCCCGGTACCCGAGGTCACGGCCGGCCCGGCGACGCTGCGCGCCCTCGCCGACGCCGTCGGAGGCGAGGAGCACGTCCGCACCGACGCGGAGAGCCGGATCCGGCACACCCGCGGCAAGTCCACGCCCGACCTGCTGCGCATGCGCGCGGGCGACGTCACCGACGCACCGCAGGCCGTCGTCCTGCCCGCCACCCACGACGAGGTGCTCGCCGTGCTGCGGGCCTGCTCCACGCACCGGCTCGCGGTCGTCCCCTTCGGCGGCGGGACCAGCGTCGTGGGCGGACTCGCCCCGCAGCGGCGCGACTTCGTCGCCCTCGACCTACGGCGCATGAACGGCCTGCTCGAACTGGACCCGGTCTCCCGAACCGCCGTACTCCAGCCGGGCCTTCGCGCCCCGGAGGCCGAAGCCCTGCTCGCCGCACACGGGTTCACCCTCGGACACTTCCCGCAGTCCTTCGAATGGGCCACCATCGGCGGATTCGCGGCCGCCCGCTCCAGCGGTCAGGCCTCCGCCGGATACGGCCGCTTCGACGACATGGTCCTCGGCCTCACCCTCGCCACGCCCCGGGGGACCGTCGAGGCGGGCCGCGCCCCCCGCTCGGCCGCCGGACCCGACCTGCGCCAGCTGGTCCTCGGCTCCGAGGGCGCCTTCGGCGTCATCACCTCCGTCACCGTACGGATCCGCCCGGTGCCGGAGCAACGCCACTACGAGGGCTGGCGGTTCGCCTCCTTCGAGGAGGGGACCGCCGCGCTGCGCCGGCTCGCCCAGGACGGCCCCCGGCCCACGGTCCTGCGGCTGTCCGACGAGACCGAGACACTCATCGGCCTGGCCCAGCCCGACGCGATCGGCGCCGGACCCGCGGGCGGCGCCGGCTGCCTGGCGATCACCGGCTACGAGGGCACCGCCGAGGACGTCGCCCACCGCCGCGAGCGCGCCGCCGCCGTACTGGAGGCATGCGGCGGCACCCTCGCCGGGACCGAGCCGGGCGAGCGCTGGGCCCACGGCCGCTACTCCGCGCCCTACCTGCGCGACGCCCTGCTCGACACCGGCGCCTTCGCCGAGACCCTGGAGACCGCCGCCTTCTGGTCCCGTCTCCCCGGGCTGTACGCCGCCGTACGCACCGCGCTCACCGACACCCTCACCCGCTCCGGCACCCCGCCCCTGGTGATGTGTCACATCTCGCACGTGTACGAGAACGGCGCCTCCCTGTACTTCACCGTCGTCAGCGCCCAGGGCGACGACCCGGTCGCCCACTGGACGCCGGCCAAGCACGCGGCCAACGAGGCCGTCCTGGCCGCCGGCGGCACCATCTCCCACCACCACGGCGTGGGCACCGACCACCGGGACTGGTACGTCCGCGAAGCGGGAACGCTCGCCGTCGAGGCGTTGCGCGCGGTCAAGTACGGCCTCGACCCCGAGGGGTTGCTCAACCCCGGCGTCCTGTTGCCTACTGACTGACCGGGTCCCACCCGGTCCGCCCGACGCCCCTTTCCGCCCGTCCCACCGCACCGCTCCGGAGGCACACCGATGCGACAGTTCACCGCCGTCGTCAACCCGACCGCGGGCGGGTCCACCGGGGCGGCGAGCCTGCTCCAGGTGGCCCGGCTGCTCCGCGAGGCCGGGGCCACCCTGGAGACCGAGTACAGCCACAGCCTCGCCCACGCGCAGGAACTCGCCCGCCGCGCCGGAGCGAGCGGCCGGGTGGTGCTGGCGGTCGGCGGCGACGGCATGGCCGGGGGCATCGGCGGCGCGCTCAGCGGCACCGACGCCGTCCTCGGCCTGATACCCGCCGGGCGCGGCAACGACTTCGCCCGCGCCCTGGGCCTCCCCGACGACCCCGCGTCCCTGGCCCGCGTCCTGCTGGACGGCGAACCCAGACGCGTCGACACCATCGAGGTGGAATCGGCCGTCCACCGGCGCACGGTGGTCCTCGGCAGCGTCTACGCCGGCGTCGACGCGCTCGCCAACCGGTATGCCAACGACGCCCGGCTGCTGCGCGGCGCCGCCTCCTACTACGCGGGCGGACTGCGCGCGGTCACCACCTGGCGCCCCGCGGACTACCGCATCACCCTCGACGGCGTGGACCACACCCACCGCGGCTACACCGTCGTCGCCGCCAACTCCCCCTACTACGGCTCCGGCCGCATCATCGCCCCCGGCGCCGAGGTCGACGACGGTCTGCTCGACATCGTCCTCATCCGCGAGGCCCCGCGCCGGCTCTTCTTCACCCTCATGAACGAACTCAAGACGGGCGCCCACGTGCACCGCCCCGAGGTACGGGTCCTCAAGGGCCGGGAACTGCGCATCGAGTCCTCCCGCCCCGTCCCCTACGGCGCCGACGGCGAGGTGGAGGCCACCTTGCCGGTCACCGTCCGGGTACGCCCCCGCGACCTCGCCGTCCTCTGCTGACGGGCGCCCGCCGTGAGGATCAGCCGGACTTGGCGAGCAGATGCGGCGCGTGGGCCGCGACCGCCTCCAGCAGCTGCTTCTTCGAGGGGTTGACCATCGCCCGCCCGGCCACGGTCACCGTCGGCACGGTCTCGTTCCCGTCCGCGACCGACCGCACGAACGCGGCCGCCGCGGGGTCCCGCCAGATGTTCACCTCGGTGTGACGCAGTCGCGTGAAACGCAGCTTCAGCCGCAGCCTCATACAGAACGGACACAACGGCCGCCAGTACACGACCACACCGTCACGATCCTGGTCCATCGCTCGCCCCCTCGATTGCGTGGCCCCGGGTGCAGGGTAACCCCGTCGACATGAGCGAACGGATGGCACAGGGTTTCCCCATGGCTGATCTCTCCCCGCTCCGGCTGCCGGCCGGCTACCGGAGCCGGGCGGCGACCACCGCCGACGCCCCAGCGATCCACCGCCTGGTCAGCGCGTGCGAGCGCGAGCTGCACGGCCGGGCCGTGACCGGGGCCGACGCGATCGCCGCCGACCTCGCGTCGCCCGGCGTGGACCCGGCGTCCGACACGGTGCTCGTCGACGGCCCCCGCGGGGAGCCGGCGGCCTGGGGCCGGCTGGAGCGGGGACGCCGGTTCAGGGCCGACGTCCATCCCGGTCACCGAGGGCGCGGTCTCGGCACCGCGCTGCTCGCCTGGGCCGAGACGCGGGCCCGGCAGGCGGGCAGCGACCGCATCGCCCAGACGGTCCCGGACGACGACCGGGCGGCGGTCGCGCTCCTCCGGGCCGGCGGCTACCTCCCGTTCGTCACCGAGTGGCTCCTGGAGATCGAGCTGCCCACCGAACCGCCGGCGCTTCGGCCGCCGGCCGGGATCACGGTGCGGCCCTTCCGCCCCGGCGACGAACAGGCGGCCTACCGGCTCACCGAGGACGCGTTCGGCGCATGGCAGCGGCGCCGGCTGTCCTACGAGGAGTGGGCCGGGCACTGCGTCGCCCGCGAGACGTTCGACCCGGCGGCGTCACCGGTCGCCTTCGCCGGCGACCAGATGGTCGGCGTGGTGCTGTCGCTGGACCTGCCGGGCCTGGACGAGGGCTACGTCGAGCGGGTCGCCGTACGGCACGACCACCGCGACCGGGGCATCGCCCGCGTGCTGCTGCGAGAGGCGTTCCGCGCCTGCCACCGCCGCGGGAAGCGGACCTGCACCCTCTGGACGCACTCGGAGACCGGCGCCCTGCCGCTGTACCAGCGGCTGGGCATGACCGTCCGGCGCAGTTCCACGGTCTATGGCAGGGCTCTCACCGTCGTCCGGCCGGCCTGAGGACCGTACCCGGCCCGGACGTGGACGCGTGTTCGGCCCGGACGTGGACGCACACCGCGGACGCGCATCCGGCCCGAGCGGGGGCGCACATCCGGCCCTGACGTGCGTGTACGCACGACCCGGGCCGGCGGTGAGGGAGGCGTGTTCGGGCTCAGAAGGCGACCAGCTCCGCCCAGCGGGTGACGCCTCCCAGGTGGACGCGTAGGCCGTGGCGGGTCGCCAGGGCGTGGACGATCTCCTCGCCGCGGCCGTGTTCGTCGGGGTCGATCCCGGGCGGTGAGAAACCGTCCGGGAGAGCCGGGCCCGCGTCACCGACCTCCACGCGCAGGGTCCCGAGACCGGCCTCGCAGAGCCAGGACAGGCGCAGTACGGCCGGTGGCAGGGCGTGGACGATCGCGTTGGTGACGAGCTCCGACACCACGAGGAGAGCGTCCTCGACGATGTCCGGGCTCACCTTCCAGTCGGCCATGACCTTGCGCGCCTGCCGGCGGGCGACCGACACGGACCCGGCGACGGGGGGCATCGGACACACATGTTCGCGTGCCTCCCCGACCAGCGTGCTGAGCTGTACCGCCATCTTGTCTCCAACGGGGTGAGCGGCGCGGGACGAGCGCCGGGCCTGGGACTTCTGCCAGGCTCTGCAGCACGTTAGGAAGCCGGACCAGGCCGGTCAATGAACATGGGTCGGCATTACCGAACGCCGATGGCCACTCCCGTGCGCCGGTGCCCGTACGCACACCAAGCGAACCGCTCGCGGCGGTAATAGGCTCACCTCATGCCCGGCCCAGTCCAGTCGATCGAACGGGCGGCGGCGATTCTGCGCCTGCTGGCAGGTGGGCCGCGCCGACTCGGGCTCGGGGAGGTGGCGGCCTCGCTCGGGCTGGCCAAGGGCACCGCCCACGGCATTCTGCGCACGCTCCAGCACGTGGACTTCGTGGAGCAGGACGCGGCGACGGGGAAGTACCAGCTCGGGGCCGCCCTCCTGCACCTCGGCACCAGCTACCTCGACGTCAACGAGCTGCGCTCGCGCTCCCTGAACTGGGCGGACGCCCTGGCCGCCCGCAGCGGGGAGGCCGTGCGGCTGGGCACACCCCTGGAAGGGAAGGTCCTGGTCATCCACCATGTGTTCCGTCCCGACGACACCCTGCAGACCCTCGACGTGGGCTCACTGCTGCCCCTGCACGCCTCCTCCCTCGGCAAGGTCCTGCTGGCCTACGGGACCGCCACCCTGGAACCGGGCCCGGAGCCGGAAGCGGGGCTGGAGGCTTACACCCGGCACACCCTGGTCACCCCGCAGCGGCTCGGCCAGGCGCTCGCCGAGGTCCGCGAGCAGGGGTGGGCTGCCGAGATCCAGGAGATGAGCATGGGCGAGGCCGGGCTGGCCGCGCCCATTCGGGGACACGGCGGCCTGGTCGTCGGCGCCCTCGGGGTGTCCGGCCCGGTCGAGAGGATCTGTGACGGCCAGGGGCGGCCCTGGCCGGCCCTGATCACCCTGCTGCGGGAGGGAGCGCGGGCGATCTCCAGAGACCTGGGCGCCGCACGCTGGTAGGCCCGTCCGCTCCCTGAGCAAGCCATCGGAAGGCGAACCCGATCATGGTTGAACGGTATGTGATGTCCATCGACCAGGGCACCAACTCCACTCGATGCATCCTGTTCGACCACCAGGGCCGGCTGGTGTCGGTCGCCCAGAAGGAGCACCGCCAGTACTTCCCCAAGCCCGGCTGGGTCGAGCACGACGCCGTCGAGATCTGGCAGAACCTGCGGCGCGTCGTCCCCGAGGCCCTGTCCGCCGCCGGGGTCGAGGCCGACCAGATCGCCGCCGTCGGACTGGCCAACCAGCGCGAGACGACGGTCGTGTGGGACCGGCGCACGGGCGCCCCACTGGGCCGCGCGATCGTCTGGCAGGACACCCGCACCGCCCCGCTCGTCGAGGAGCTGAGGCAGCGGCCCGGTGAGGACTTCTTCCTCGACCGGTGCGGCCTGCCCCCCTCCACCTACTTCTCCGCACTGCGTCTGCGCTGGCTCTTCGACAACGTCAAGGGTCTGGAACAGCGCGCGAAGGACGGCGAGGTGCTGTGCGGCACCATGGAGAGCTGGCTGATCTGGAACCTCACCGGCGGCGCCGACGGCGGCCTGCACATCACCGACCCCACCAACGCCAGCCGCACCATGCTGATGAACATCCGCACGCTCACCTGGGACGAAGAGCTGCTGGAGCTCTTCGGGGTGCCCCGGCCGATGCTGCCCGAGATCAGATCCTCCGTCCAGATCTACGGCGAGGCCGTCACCCTCGTCCCCGGCGTCCGCATCGGCGCCGCGCTCGGCGACCAGCAGGCGGCCCTCTTCGGCCAGACCTGCTTCTCCCCGGGCGAGGCGAAATGCACCTACGGGACGGGCAGCTTCCTGCTGCTCAACACCGGCAACGACCTCGTACGCTCCCGGCACGGACTCCTCTCCACCGTCGCCTACCAGATCGGCGACCAGCGGCCCGTCTACGCCCTGGAGGGGTCCATCGCCGTCACCGGCTCACTGGTCCAGTGGTTCCGCGACCGACTCGGGCTGATCAGCAGCGCGCCGGAGATCGAGACCCTCGCCCGGACGGTCGAGGACAACGGCGGCTGCTACATCGTGCCCGCCTTCTCCGGCCTGTTCGCCCCCCGCTGGCGCAGCGACGCGCGCGGCGTCATCGTCGGCCTCACCTCGTACATCACCAAGGGACACCTGGCCCGTGCGGTCCTGGAGGCCACCGGATGGCAGACCCGGGAGGTCGTCGACGCCATGAACGCCGACTCCGCGGTGGCGCTCAGGGAGCTGAAGGTGGACGGCGGCATGACCTCCGACAACCTGCTCATGCAGTTCGTGGCCGACGTCCTCGACGTGCCCGTGGTACGGCCCCTGGTCGCGGAGACGGTCTCCCTCGGCGCCGCCTACGCCGCCGGACTCGCCGCCGGCTACTGGCCCGACCTGGAGGTGCTGCGCCGCAACTGGCACCGGGCCGCGCAATGGCTGCCCGACATGGACCCCGCCCACCGGGAGGCGGAGTACGACAACTGGCAGGAGGCCGTGGAACGGGCACTGGGGTGGGTCAAGCCGCCGAAACCGGAAGCCGGCCCTGCCTGACCGGCCGGCCCCCGCCCCCTTCCGTGAGGGAGGGAGCGGGGGCCGGCCGGCGCCGTGCTCAGGGCAGGGTGCGGCAGAGCAGGGCGGCGGGACCCGGGCGGCTGCCCAGCCGGGTGGTGAAGGCGATCCCGGCGGCGTACTCGTTCACCGCGCACTGGCCCTTGTAATCGCCGTAGGCGAAGTCACCGCCGGCCGCGTCGGCGGGACGGTTGTCGGACCGGTCGAACCACACCGTGCGCCCACCGCCCGCGAGCGAGCCGCGACCCGGGGCGCACAGGCCCGCCGAGACACGCTCGCCGCGCACGCTGTAGCCGATGAGGAATCCGCCCGACGGGCACTGGAACTTGGTGTAGCCGGACGCCCAGTCGCCGCCGGAGGGGACGTACCGCTCGTCGGTGACGACGGTCTGCGTCCCGTCGGCGGCGCGCAGGTCCGCCGTGCCGGCGTCGGTGCACAGGCCGCGGCCCGAGGTGTGGCCGAGACCGACGAGCCGCAGCCCGTCCGGGCAGGCCGCCTTGCGGGCCCCGTTGTCCCAGTCGCCCGTGGCCCGCACCCGCAGGGACTCCACCGCGTCGGCGTGATCGGTGCCGAGCATCCGCCAGACGGGTACGGCCGCCACGGGACCGGTCCGGTCCGGCGCGGTCATGAGGTGCTGCCATGCCGTACCGCGCCAGTCGGCCGGGTCCAGGACGCCGGAGCGGTGCCCCGCGCCGTCGTAGCGCAGCAGCGCCCAGTCGTCGTGCCCCTCGAAGCCCACCAGCGGCCAGTACGCGAAGTCGGCGTCGTGGTCGGCGAAGTAGTCGGTGACGTTGGTGAACCAGGTGCGCGCCGCGGTGTTCGTGTCACCCGCGCCGGCGCCGAACTCACTGACCCAGACGGGTGCGGTGTAGTGCTGCCCGGACTGCTCCACGAAGAACGCCTCGTCGTCCAGGGCCGCGTCCAGCTCCGCGCGCGTCATGTCCTGGTAGCGGGGGTCGTGGGTCTCGCCGACCCCCGTGGCGCCGCTGTGGTTCGGGCCCGTGTAGCCGTAGAAGTGGGCCGAGTAGACCAGCTTGTGGGCGTCGACGAGGGTGTGCGACAGGGTGCGGGCGGGGGTGAGCGTCGGCCGCCCGTGCGGGAAGCCGTCCACGGGCAGCCCGGTCCAGTTGATGCCCTCGATGACGATGAGGAGGCGCGGGTTGCCCTCGGTGAGGATGCGGTCGGCGGCCAGCTGGGCCGCCGCGTACCAGTCGTGGGCGTCGCCCAGGCCCCAGTTGGGGTCGTCGAGGATGTCGCGGCGGACCTCGTTGTACAGGTCGGCGCCGACCACGCGCGGCACGGAGGCGTAGCGGCGGGCCATGAACACCCAGTCGTCGGCCCACTGCGCGGTGCTCTGGCTGCTGTTCCAGCGCTCGTTGCCGTCGATCCCGCAGCACCAGCGGGACGTGTTGGTGTGGTTGTTGAGGATGACGGCGAACCCGCTCCCGCTGAGCGCGGCGACCACGGCGTCGTAGACCTCCAGCGGCGTCTTCCCGCGCAGCTGGGGGTTGGCCGCCACCGCGTCGTCGGGAACGGTCGCCGTGGCGTGGATCATCTCGTTGGAGAAGGGCAGCCGGACGGTGTTGATCCCCAACTGGTGGAAATCCGCGAGGAGCTGGGAGAGCGGGGCCCGGTCCAGGCCGAGCGGGATGCCGTGGGAGTCCTGGCCCGCGTGGTGGTTCGCGGGGTCGGAGGCGTTGCCGCTGCCGTTGTACGAGCCCTGCGCGCCGTCCCAGTTGGCGGCCTTCAGCCGGAACCGGTTGCCGTCGGCGTCGACGACGTAACGGCCCCGGGTCGAAAGCGGCGCGGTCCAGGAGGCGGTGTCCGCGGCCACGGCGGCCAGGGGCGCGGACGCACGGGCCGGCTGGGCGGCGGACACCGGCGTGGCGGTGGCGGCGAGGAGCAGTAATCCCGCGCCGGTGACGGCCAGGCGCAGGGAGGGTGGTGCGATCGGCATGGGGAAGCCCTTGCAGGTCGGGGGGTGGCGGAGCTGCTGAACCGGGGCGAGAGAGCCGCCCCGGCTGCGCGCAGTGTCCACCACCCGGCCCGTCACACGGAAGGGCCCGTCACCCCAACTGTGTTGTGAACAAACGGAGTTGGGGCACGACGCCGGACTTCACGGGCCGCCCGCGGTCACTTCCCGCGCTCGTCGTCACCGTTCTGCTCGCCCAGCTTGTCGACGTACTCCTGGGCCTTGTCGACGGCGGTGTCGATCGCGCCGCTGTGCTTGCCGCCGGTCCGGTCGTCGATGACGTCGCCGAGCTTCTCCAGGCCGTCGGAGATCTTGTCGCCGTGCTCCTCGGCGATGTCCTCGGCCTTGTCCTTGAGGTTCTTCAGGTTGTCGAACACGGGTGCCTCATTTCTCGAAGAGTCCTACGTGAAGGCGTGGTTGCGGACCCCGGCATCATCGCACCGCGCCTGTACGGAGACGGGCGGAATGCCGGATTCGTGGAACGGGTGAACACGCGAGCGAGAGTGAGGGCCTGGTGAGGTCGACGCCGGTGCGGTGAAGGCCGGGTGAGGTGGTCGAGGCCGGGTGAGGCGACGGCCTTGTGAGGCGGCGGGACGCTCGGCCATGCTGCGGCGATGACGACCTCCCTCCTCGCCTTCGTCGGCGCGTGCTTCCTGATCGCCATGGTCCCCGGACCCAGCACGGTCGTGATCCTGCGCCGGGCGGTGACCGACGGCCGGCGCACCGGCATGGCCACGGTCCTGGGCAACGAGTGCGGGGTGCTGCTGTGGGGCCTCGCCGCCGCCTTCGGCCTCTCCGTCCTCCTGCTGGCCTCGCAGCTCGCGTACGACCTCATGCGGATCGCCGGTGCCGCGGTGCTGGTGTGGATGGGCGGCCGCGCGCTCTGGCACGCCCGGCGCGGCGGCGGCCTGCCCGGACAGGAACCCGGGACCGCGCCCCGGGTGTCCCTCCCGCGCGCGTACCGGCAGGGCCTCGTCACCAACTTCGCCAACCCCAAGGCCGGCGTGTTCGCAGTCTCCTTCCTCCCGCAGTTCGTGCCGCACGGCGCCCCCGTCCTGCCGACCCTGCTCGCCTTCTCGGTGATCTGGGCCGTCGTCGACCTGATCTGGTACCTGCCGCTCGTCTGGCTCGCCGGACGGGTCGGCGGCGTGCTCGGACGGCCGTCCGTACGCCGCCGCATGGAGCAGCTGTCCGGCGCGGTCCTGGTCGGCCTCGGCATACGCCTGGCCGGCCAGGCTTAGGCGCTGCCGGCAGCCCCGTCCGGCACGGCCAGCTCGGCCCAGATGGTCTTGCCGCGGTGCTCCCGGCGGGTGCCCCAGCGCTCGGTGAGCTGTGAGGTGATGGACAGGCCCCGTCCGTGCTCGTCGTCGTCCTCGGCCTGCCGCAGCTGCGGGGCCGTGCTGCTGTCGTCGGTGACTTCGATGATCAGGGCGTGGTCGCGGACCAGACGCAGCCGGATCGGCCCCTCGGAGTAGCGGACGGCGTTGGTGACCAGCTCGCTGACCACCACGGAGGCGGTGAACACGAGGTCGGACAGGCCCCAGTCGCGCAGATGGCGCTCCGTGCGGTGCCGGGCCTCGCCGACGGCCACCGGATCGTTGGGAAGCGTCCAGGAGGCGACCCGGTCGCCGCCCAGGGCGAACGTGCGGGCGAGCAGCAGCACGCCGTCGCTGGTGGGGTCCCGCTGCGTCGCCAGGCCCTTCAGGACCGACTCGCAGATCTCCTCCAGCGGACGGTCCTGCGGACGCAGCGCGTCACCGAGGCGGGCGAGCTGCTCCTCGGAGCCGACGCCGGCGGCATGCAGCAGCACCGGGTTGCACAGCACCATGATCGTGCCCTCGGGCAACTCGGTGCGCACCGACCGGTAGCGTCCCCGGCCGTGACCCAGCGCGGGGCCGACCGGTACGTGCGCGAAGGCCGGCGCGTCGCCGGGCCGGGCCAGGACCGGCGGCGGATGGCCCGCGCTGGCCAGGGTGCACCGGCGCGAGACGGGGTCGTACACGGTGTACAGGCAGCTGGTGCCGGAGCGCCGGCTGTCCAGGGTGTCCTCGGGGTGGCGCGACTCCTCCGCGTCGAGGCGGGTGACCAGCTCGTGGACGCGTTCCAGGACCTCCTCGGGCGGGAGGTCGAGGGAGGCCAGGGCGCCGATGGCGGCCCGCATCCCGCCCATGGTGACGGCGGCCCGGATGCCCCGGGTGGGCGGCTCCCCGACGACCAGCGCCACCCGCGCCCCCGACAGCGGGATGATGTCGAACCAGTCCCCGCTGGTGCTGCTGGGCAGATAGCTGTGCGCCGTCTGGACCGCGTCGTGCCCGGGCACGTGCGGGGGCCGCAGACTGGACTGGAGGATCCGCGCGACGGACCGTTCGCGCGTGTACAGCCGGGCGTTGTCCAGGCACAGCGCGGTGTGGCGGGCCAGTTCCCCGGCCAGCCTGAGGTCGTCGGTGTCGAACGGCACGGGGGTGAAGGGGCGGTAGAACCGGACCAGGCCCAGGACCCCGCCACGCGCGCACAGCGGCACCGCCAGATGCGCGTGGGCGGTTCCCTCCGGCACCAGCTTGTGCCCCGTGGCCCGCGCCTCCTCCGGCGACCGCCCGCTGATCAGCAGCGCCCGCCGTTTCGCGAGGATGTGCCGGTAGCGGTCGGTGAGCGTGGGTTCCAGCACGCCGCCCAGCTCCGGCGCGTGGCGTCCGTCGGCCGGATGGACACAGCGGTAGCCGGCACAGCGCAGCAACAGCCTGTGCCCGAGGGAGTTCGGGGAGGGGACGTCGCCCCGCAGCACCGAGTCCAGCACGTCCACGATCGTGACGTCGGCCAGGCCCGGCACGCTGACGTCCGCGAGTTCCTGTGCCGTGGGCACGATGTCCAGGCTGGAGCCGATCCGCACACCGGCGTCGCGCAGCACGCCGAGCCGGACCCGCGCGCGATAGCGGTCCGTGACGTCCTCCACGGTGAGCGCGAGCCCACGGACGCCGTCCCCCGCGATCCCCAGCCGGAACGCCGAGACCGTCAGCACCCGGACCGGAGTCTGTGCCGAGTCGGGCGTCCTGACCTCGACGCCCGTCGCGGCGGTCCCGGTGGCCAGCACCTCGCGCAGCACGGCCTCGACGGACTTGTGGTGCAGCCCCCGGGCCCAGTGTCCGAGCGTCCGGCCGAGCGCTCCCTCCAGCGGGAACGCCCCGCCGCGCCGGGCGGCGTCGTTGAAGCCCACCAGGCGCAGGTCGTCGTCGAGGACGTACAGCGGCTGCGGGCAGTCGGAGAACAGCGCTCCGAGAACGGCCTCGTCGAATCCGCGCCCCGGATCCGCGGCCATGTTCCGCGATGCGTTCACCATTCCAGACTGCGCCCGGGAAAGCCGACGTGCCGTGCGGGCGTCCACTCATGCGGTGTTCCCGTCCGTGTGCCAAGCTCGAATCATGACTGCTCCCGCAAACACGACCGGAACCAACGACACCACGCTGTATTACGGTGATCTGAGCGCCCCCCATGACCTTCAGGTGTTCATGGAGATGCGCGACCGGGCGAGTGCCGAGGTGGCCAAGACCCTGCTGGACACCATCCGCCAGGGCGCCGACCAGGGTAAGTTCGTCGTCAAGTTCCATTTCGCGGAGACGATCGACGACACGGTCGGCGGTTGCGGCTCGCAGCGTGCCGTGAGCGCGCTCGCCGCGGCCAGCGACGAGGGACAGAAGCAGTTCATCGAGTACATGGCGGCGCTCTTCGCCGCCCAGCCCTTCCCGCCCGGTGACGACAAGTTCGCCGAGGCCTCGGTGCTGCTTTCGGTGGCTGACAAGGTGGACGGACTGCGGTCCGACACGTTCGACCAGAAGATCACGGACAAGACCTATCTGACCTGGGCCGGGGAATCCATCGGGAATTTCGGTTCCTTCGGCCTGCCGGGAACACCGGCCGTCTGGTACGACAAGGAGAACATTCCCGTCGTGACCGTCGAGGGCGACGTCGATATCACCGCGCAGAAATTCCTGGACGACATCAAGTGACGGCAAGCCGCGGATCATGGGTACGCAGGACCGACTGACGCACATCGACGAGGCGGGCGCGGCCCGGATGGTCGACGTTTCCGGGAAGGACGTGACCGCGCGTACCGCCCGTGCCAGTGGCCGGGTTCTCGTCTCGCCCCGGGTGATCGAGCTGCTGCGCGGCGAGGGTGTCCCCAAGGGTGACGCCCTGGCGACCGCGCGGATCGCGGGGATCATGGGTGCCAAGCGCACTCCGGACCTGATCCCGCTGTGCCATCCGCTGTCGGTGTCGGGTGTGACACTGGACCTGTCGGTCGCGGACGACGCCGTGGAGATCTACGCCACCGTGAGGACGGCGGACCGTACGGGTGTCGAGATGGAGGCGCTGACGGCGGTGTCCGTCGCCGCGCTGACCGTGATCGACATGGTGAAGGCGGTCGACAAGGGAGCGGTCATCACGGACGTACGGGTGGAGGAGAAGACGGGCGGCAAGTCCGGCCACTGGCAGCGCACTGCGTCCTGATGCCCGCTCACACGGACAAGGCGGCGCGGAAAGGTGCGCAGCGCCCCGTCCTGGGTAGGGAACGAGCGCCGGGCCGCACGCGCGGCAGGGCGCTCGACTCGTGGACAGGGAAGGGGTGGTGGCGTCATGTCGCTGGAGCAGGCCGCCGGGGGAACGGTGCAGGCGGTCGTGGTGTACGACGGCAGACTGCTGATGGTGGCGGAGCACGCGGAACACGAGGACTGGGAACTGCCCGCCGGCACCCCGGAACCGGCCGAGTCCCCGCACGCCACCGCGGAGCGCGTCGTCTACGAGCTCACCGGTTACCTCGTCGACGGCTCCCAGGCACTGGAACCGCGCGAGGCGGGGGAGCCGGTCGCGGTGGCAGCGGTGGTGTGCCAGCTGCTCAGCGAGTCCCCGTCCGGCGGCGGCAGCCTCCCGGCGGAGCAACAGCGCTGGGCCCCGTTCGCGGAGGCGGCCCGCCTCCCGCTGCCCGGAGCCGTACGCGACTACCTCCAGGGACACACTCCCGTGTGAGCGGGGCGCCGTCCGTCCGGATCAGTCGTCCGTCGTCTCCGGCGCCTGCACGAGGAACCGCCGGCGGTCGACGATCGCCCGGTCGATCTCGCCCCTGGCCACGAGTGCGCCCGAGCCGTCGACGGCCCGCACGGCGAACGTGAGCCTTCGGCCCGGCACGGACGGCGGCGACTCGGCGGTCACCTCCACATGGCCGCCCACGCGCGTGGCGCGCAGGTGTTCCACGCGTACGGCGGTGCCCACCGTCGTGAGGCCCGGCCCGGTGAACGGCATGGTGGCCCGTACCGTCGCCGCCTCCATCCACGCGATCAGGCGCGGGGTGGCGAGCACGGGAACGTCGCCGCTGCCCATGGCCGCCGCGGTGTCGGCATCGGTCACCTCGTGGCGCATCGCACCACGCTAACGTCACCGGGCCCGCGGCGGACGTCACCGGCGCGCCGCTCTTTCGTGCCCTTTCGTCCTCAGCGGTACAGCAGCCGGGCCAGCAGGAGATAAGCGCGTTGCTCGGCCGCGGCGAGGACCGCGGGGTCGATGCCCGCAGGCCACAGCTCGCCCGCCGCCGCGTCGTCGGCCTCGCGCAACTCCACGGTGGTCACGGCCAGCTGCACCTGGACGATCGGACGCGGCGCGTGGACGGGGTCGGCCAGGGCCTCCTCCGCCCAGCCGATCGCCTCGGTGCACGCGGCCAGCGCGTGCTCCACCCGGACCGCGGCACGGTCGTGGACCACCAGCAGCGCGCACAGCAGCCCGACGACGATGCCGAGCACGCTGGCCAGCCCCCGGTCGTAGAGCAGCGTCTCGGTGGGAGAGGGCGTGGCCAGATCGCTCAGCAGCAGCGCCAGCGGCGTGAGGAAGACGACGCCCAGGCCGTAGTTGCGGACCACGCCGTACTCCAGCAGGAACTCCAGGAGCACGATCACCGCGGCGAGCACCAACGGAAGCGGATGCGCGGCCAGCACCGCGAGGGCGATGACCAGTCCGGCCGCCGTACCCAGGGTGCGCTGGGCGGCGCGCTGCGCGGTGGTGCGGACGTTGACCGCGTGCAGCACCGCGGCGGCCGAGATCGCCGCCCAGTAGCCGTGTCCGATCCCCAGGCCCACGGCCACCCCGCCGGCCACCAGCGTGCCGAGGAACATCCGCAGCGCGGGCACGAGCAGCACCGTCCGGGGGGCGTGGCTGTCGCGGCGCCCCTTCACCAGTTCCCAGGCGCGCCGAGCGGCGGGATCCACCGGTGCCACTTTCGCGGTCCTCTTCCCGTGGGCCACGTCCGTCGTCGCCACGGGGGACAGCACGGCCAGGTCGGGAAGCAGCGGGGCGAACCGGAGGCGGCGGTCCGTGAGCAGTGCGGCCTGCTGCCTCAGATGCCCCGCCAGCACGGCGTCGTCGCGGGAGTGCTGGGAGGAGTCGATCAGCAGGGACCAGGACAGGTCGGTCAGGCGCACACAGGTGGTGTTCCGGTCGATCGTCTCGGCGCCCGTCGGGGGAGCGAGCCCGAGGGAGTGGTACGCCTGGAGGACGGCGCCGGTCGCCCGGTGCCGGGCCCGCCCGGCCCCGCCGACGGCGCCGTCCAGCAGGTCGGCGAGCGAGCGCAGCGCCGCGGCAACGACGAGCCGCTGCGGCCGGTCCGGGTGCACGAACCGGCCGATCATGGCCAGCACCCAGGCCACCGCCGCCCCCGCCGCGGCGAGCGCCGTCTGCACCAGCACCTCACCGGGCTGGGGCTGCGCGTTGGCCGCCACCGCGAAGGAGAAGAGCAGCAGCACCGCGCCCAGTCCGCCGAGCCCGGTCGCGTCGCAGACGAGCTTCGACAGCCCCGCGACCACCGCCGTCGCCGTGACCACCACGGCGGCGCCCGCGCCGCCCTCCCAGGGATGCGCGACCGACGCGAGAGCCGAGCCGAGGCCCACACACGCGGTCATGGCCACCGCGACCCCGGCGAGCACCCGGGCCCGGCGCCGGTAGGGCAGATTGCGCCCGAACGTGGTGGTGAAGGAGCCCAGCATCGCGTACACGGCGAGGTCGGGCCGTCCGACCAGTGTGACGGGCAGCGCCGAGAGCGCCATGGCGAGAGCCGCCCGCAGAGCGAAGAGGAACGCCCCGTCCACCCGGTTCAGGGTGAGTACCCCGCTCGGGGTGAGCACCCTCGCCAGGCCGGCGGCCGACCGCCGTCGGCCACTGCCGTTCCCGGGGGGATCCGGAGGGCGAGAGAGGGGCATGTTCGGTGTATATCACTTGCCCCGGCCGGATTCCTGATCAGGATTGCGCGTATCGCGCGCGAGGCGGGCGCGGCACCTTCTCCCGCGTTCGCCGCCCGCCGACCCCGACGGCGGTATCACCGTGCCGACCAGGTGCGGGGCCGCTACCGTGAGGCCTTATGAGCACGTGGCTGCCGCTGTCAGCGGTCCCCAGGCTTGCCGTCGCACTGGTGGTCGGCGCGGTGGTCGGCGCGGTCGTCGCTGTGACGACCGACCAGTCGACGCTCGGCCTGCTCGCCGGCATCGCCGCCACGGGGGCGGTCTTCGTCGTCTCGGGCTGGCTCGTGCTGTGGCCGATGGACGGGCCGGCGACTCATCGCAGCTCGCGGCGGGAGAACTTCCGGCCGCTCACCGAGGAACTGGTGGTGGTGGCGGCCGCCTCGTGCGGACTGGTCGGAGTCGTGCTGCTGCTCCTGTCCAGCCATTCCGGAACCGGTCACGCCGCCGCGGCGATCGCGCTCGGCGGCGTCTTCATGGCGTGGGCGGCCCTGCACCTGATGTACGCCACCCGTTACGCGCATCTCTACTACGACGTGACCGACGGCGGGATCGACTTCAACAACAAGCTGCCGCCGACGTACCGGGACTTCCTCTACTTCAGCTACAACCTCGGCATGACCTACCAGGTCTCCGACACCGACGTGTCCAGTCCGGTGATCCGCTCGATGGTGCTGCGGCAGACGCTGCTGTCCTACGCGTTCGGCACCGTCATCCTGGCCACCACCATCAACCTGGTCACGGGGATCGTCACCGGCTGACCCTGACCGGTCGGGGGCGGACCCGCGCGGGCGAGGCGGGGTCCACCGCCCCGCCGCTCGGGGTCCGCCGCCCCGCCGCTCGGGATCAGCAGGCGCCGACCCACTCCTCCGCGCCGTCCACGAAGATCTGCCGCTTCCAGATCGGCACCGTGTGCTTGAGGTCGTCGATCAGACGGCGGCAGGCGGCGAACGCCTCGGCGCGGTGCGGGCAGGAGACGGCGGTGATCACCGCGATGTCACCGATGGCCAATAGACCCGTGCGGTGCACCGCGGCCAGCGCGCGTACCGGGAACTCGGCGGCGACCTTCGCCGCCACCCGCTCCAGCTCGCGTTCGGCGGTCGGGTGGGCGCTGTACTCCAGGGAGGAGACCGACTGGCCGCCGTCGTGGTCGCGCACCGTGCCGACGAAGAGGGCGGTGCCGCCCGCCGCGTCGTCGCCCACGGCGGCGTACACCTCGTCGAGCGAGAGGGGGGTGTCGCGCAGGGAGAGCAGGCGGATGGGGCTCGTGAGGGTCTGGGGCGTCTGCAGCATGGGGGAATCCAGATTCGGGTCCGAGAGGCGGCTTGGGTCGGGGGTGCGGGTGGGACGCGGTACGGCGGTGCGGGTGGCAGGTGGTGCCGGGGTGTGGCCTCAGCCGCCCGCGAACGGCGGCAGCACCTCGACCGTGCCGCCGTCGGGCAGGGCCACCGCCGCGTGGTCGCGGCCGCCGACCTGGTCGCCGTTCACCAGGATCGAGGAGATGGCCAGCACCTGGGCGAAGCGCGGCCGGTCGGCGTGCCGGGCCCGCGCCTGGGCCAGCGCCTGTGCCAGCGTCGACGCTCGGTACGGCTCCTCCGCCGTGCCGGCCGCTCCCTTGGCGGCCGCCCAGTAGCGGATGATCCCGGTGGGTGCTGTCGCTGTCTCCATGTCTGGTGCCTTCTTCGTCAGGTGGGTTCCGGCTCGTGGGCCGGTGGGTGTCGTCGGGTCCGGGGTGTCGCCGGGCCCAGGTGGCGGGGCGGGGGTGGTGAGGCGGCGCGGAGCCGGTCAGCGACCGGGCAGCCGTACGACCTCCACGGCGGCGCCGGCCGCCACCCCGCCGGGGGGCAGCACGGCGAGGCCGTCGGCGAGTGCCAGGCCGCGCAGCATCGAGGGACCGCTGAACGGCAGCGGTGCCACCGAGGTGCCGTTGACGCGCACCGGCAGCAGCTTGGTGTCGCGCGGATGTCCCGGCAGGGCCTCGGCCGCGGTCATCGGACACGGCTCGGTGTCCGCGTGACCGCCCAGGCTCCGCAGCAGCGGTACGGCCAGGGTGACCACGCCGGCCACGGCGGCCAGCGGGTTGCCGGGCAGGCCGACCAGCCGGCGGGCCCGGCCGTCGGGGGCGGCCGGCAGCTCGGCGAGCAGCATGGGGTGGCCCGGCCGTACGGCGACCGAGTCGACCGGCAGCCGGGCTCCCAGCGCGCGCAGGGTGTCGTGCAGGAAGTCCACCGGTCCGGCGGCGGTGCTGCCGGTGGTGATCACGACATCGGCCCTCGAGTCGCGTACGGCCTCCCGCAGCGGCCCGAGTTCGTCCGCGATCCGGTGCTCGCCGATCAGCTCCGCGCCGCAGCTCTCCAGCCAGGGCGGCAGCAAGGGGCCGAGCGCGTCACGGACGCGTCCGCCGCGCGGCACACCGGACTGGAGCAGCTCGTCGCCGAGGACGAACAGTTCCACGCTCGGACGGCGGTGCACGAGCAGCCGGTCGTATCCGGTCGCCGCCGCCAGGCCCAGGACGGCCGGGGTCACGGTGGTGCCGGTGGGGAGCAGCGGCTCACCACTGCGGCACTCCTGGCCGCGCGGGCGCACGTCGCGTCCCTCGGCCAGGGGCTCCGGGCCGGGGGAGCGGTCGTACAGGACGCCCTCCCGGCCGTCCGTCTCCCCGTGCTCGCGGCGCAGTACGGCCGTCGCGCCCGGGGGCAGCGGCGCGCCGGTGGCGATGGGGGCAGCCGTGTCCGGCCCGAGCGGTTCCGGCGAAGCGCCGGCCAGGATGCCGGCACCACCCAGCCGCCAGGGCCCGGGGCCGGACACGGCCCAGCCGTCCATCGCCGAGGTGGCGAAGGACGGCAGGTCGGTGAGCGCGGTCAGCGGCTCGGCCAGGGCGTGGCCGAGGGCGTCCGCCAGGGTGCGCGGGACGGCGGGCAGCGCCTGCCCGGCGGCGGCGCGTGCCGCCGACCGGGCCTGCTCCCAAGCCATGTGGGCCGAGTGCGCCGCATGCCGCGGCGCACCGCCCGCGCTGTTCGTCGGGTCCGTGGTCACGGGGCTGTGGAGCCGTTCTCGCGCTCGCTCGCCCAGCGTTCGGCCAGCTTCGTCACCTGCTCGTTGGCCTGGGCGACCGCGGCCGGGCCGCCGCCCTGGAGCGCCGCGGCGTAGCCGACCAGGAACGAGGTGATCGGCGCGGCGGGGCGCGCCACCTCGTGGGCGACGACCTTGGTCATGTCCAGCAGCTCAGTGACGTCGACATCGAGATCGATGCCCAGTTCGGTCTTGGCGGCTTCGATCCATTCGTGCATGCGGCTCATGTTGTCGTCCTCGCGGTCGTGTGGTCGGTCTGGTCGGGTCGGGTGTCGCGTCCGGGGATCAGCCGCCGATGGCCGACATCGGGCGGTCCGGGCGGCGGAAGTCCTCGCTGTTGATGGCGTGGCCGCGGGCCTTGCCGGCGATGCAGGACCGCCAGGCCGCCTCCAGCGCCTCGTCGTCGGCGCCGTCGCGGAGCAGGGCCCGCAGGTCCGACTCCTTGGTGGCGAACAGACAGTTGCGCAGCTGGCCGTCCGCGGTGAGCCGCACCCGGTCGCAGGTGCCGCAGAACGGGCGGGTGACGCTGGCGATGACGCCCACCACGGCGTCGGTGCCGTCGATGCGCCACTCCTCGGCCGGGGCGTTGTCCTCCCGGCCGACCGGGGTGAGGTCGAAGCGCTCGCCGATGCGCTCCAGGATCTCCTCGGCCGTGACCATGCGGTCACGCTCCCAGGCGCCCTGCGCGTCCAGCGGCATCGACTCGATGAACCGCATGCGGTAGCCGTTCTCGACGGCGAAGGCGACCAGATCGGCGATCTCGTCGTCGTTGACCCCGCGTACCGGGACCGCGTTGACCTTGACGGGGTCCAGACCGGCCGCGTGCGCGGCCCGCAGACCGTCCAGCACGTCGGCGAGCCGGTCGCGCCGGGTGATGGCGGCGAAACGCTCCGGGCGCAGGGTGTCGAGGCTGACGTTGACCCGGCTCAGTCCCGCCTCGCGCAGTGCGGTGGCGCAGCGGGCCAGGCCGATGCCGTTGGTGGTGATGGAGAGCTGGGGGGCCGGATCCAGGGCGGTCAGACGGGCGATCAGGTCCGGCAGGCCGCGCCGCACCAGCGGTTCGCCGCCGGTCAGCCGGACCTCGGTGATGCCGAGGCGCTCGGTCGCGATGCGGACCAGACGCACGATCTCGTCGTCGCTGAGGATCTCGTCCTTGGGCAGCCACGCCAGGCCCTCGGCCGGCATGCAGTAGGTGCAGCGCAGGTTGCACCGGTCGGTCAGGGACAGGCGCAGGTCCGTGTGGACACGGCCGAAACGGTCCACCAGGGGCTCCGGTGCGGCCGGCCGGCGCCCGGCGGGGCCGTGCCGAAGCGGACCGGCGCCGGCGGTTTCGCTGTGCTGGTCGGTGTGCTTTCGGTACACGGTCCTGCCTTCTTCCTCTGCTGCCCGAATCCGGTCGTACGGTGCGGGATACTCCTCCGCGGGGAGGCGGTCTTATGGTCGTATGGTGCGCGATCCGGGGCCGTGTTGACCTGCCGCGGCGCGCCGGGGCGGCGACTTCGGCACGATCGGTCCGCCTGACGGGCCGCCCGACAGGGGCTGCCCGGGTCGTTCCGGCCGCTCGGGCCGTCCCGGTCGCGTGGCGGTGGACCCGGCCGCGGTGGCGCGCCGGTGCCAGGTGGCCGGAGTCCGCCGTACCGGCGTGAACGCGGCACGTCCCGATGATGATCTCGGGAAGGGGCCCGGCCCCCGGACATCGCCACGCCGTCGCCTGCCCCGCCGGGCCGCCGTCGGACCGCGCGGGAGGCGCGGCCCGCGGTGGCGCGGGGGAGCGGGCGAGAGGCGTGGGACGTCATGGCGGGCCGGGTTCTCACCGGGCGGCGTGGCTGCCGTGGACGGGGCCGTGCACGACCGGCGCGGGAATGTGCTGCACGCCGATCCGCTTGCGGAACACCCAGTAGGTCCAGCCCTGGTAGAGCAGCACCAGCGGGGTGGCGAAGCCCGCGACCCAGGTGATGATGCCCAGCGTGTACGCGCCCGCCGCCGCGTTGGTGGCGGTCAGGCTCCAGGCCGGGTTCAGGCTGGACGGCATGACCTGGGGGAACAGGGCGAGGAACAGCATCGCCGTGGCCGCCACCACGCTCAGGCCGGAGCTGATGAACGCCCGGCCCTCACGCTGGCCGAAGTTGAAGCCGATCGCCGCCACGATCGCCAGTACGGCGATCACCTCGGCGACCAGGCTGCGCGGGTTGCCCGTCTGGACCTGGGTCCAGGTCAGGAAGGCCAGCAGCAGGGCGATGACCAGCACGCCCAGCTTCTGGGCCAGGTGCCTGGCCCGGTGCCGGATGGTTCCGACGGTCTTCAGCGAGGCGAACACCGCCCCGTGGAAGGTGAACAGCACGGTCGTCGTCACGCCGCCGAGGATGGCGTACGGGTGGACCAGGTCGGACAGGCTGCCGCGGAACTGGTGGTCGGCCCCGATCGGCAGGCCGTGGACCATGGCGGCGAACAGCAGGCCCCAGATGAAGGCCAGCACCAGGGAGGTGATGAAGATGATCGCTTCCCAGTTGCGCTTCCAGCGCTCACCGTTGCGCTTGGCCCGGTACTCGAAGGCCACGACGCGCAGGATCAGGCAGAGCAGGATGACGAACATCGGCAGGTAGAAGCCGCTGAACAGGGTGGCGTACCAGTCGGGGAAGGCCGCGAAGGTCGCGCCGGCCGCGGTGACCAGCCAGACCTCGTTGCCGTCCCAGACGGGGCCGATGGTGTTGATGAGGACGCGGCGCTCGTCCTCCCCGCGGGCCAGGAGCCGCGTGAGGATGCCTATGCCGAAGTCGAAGCCTTCGAGGAAGAAGTAGCCGACCCACAACAGGGCGATGACGAAGAACCACAGATCATGGAGATGCACGGATCCGGTCTTTCTCTCTCAGTAGGCGAAGGCGAGCGGCTTGTCGGGGTTCTGCTCGGCGCCCGGCTCCGTGGATCCGCCGCCCAGCTTGATGTCCCGCATCGGCGGCCGGTCCGCGGTGACCGGACCGGCACCCGCGTACTTGACCAGCAGCTTGAGCTCGACGACGGCGAGCGCGATGTACAGCAGCGCGAAGCCGATCAGGGTGATGAGCTGCTCGGTGAGCGACACGTTCGGCGAGACGGCGTCGACAGTGCGCAGCAGGCCGGTCACGGCCCACGGCTGACGGCCCATCGCGGTGAAGATCCAGCCGAAGGAGTTGGCGATCACCGGGAAGGCGAGGGTGAAGATCAGGGCACGCCAGACCAGGCCGGTCACGGCGGGGCCGAGTTCACGCTTCTTGGTCAGCATCATCCGCGGCACGTCGAAGGAGCCGGTGCGGAACTCGGGAGCCAGCCAGAACTTCCGCCGCGTCAGCCACAGTCCGGCCGCGCCGAGCGAGAAGGAGGTCATGCCGAACAGGATCATCGCCCTGAAGCCCCAGTACGTCATGGGGACGTTCGGCATGTACGCGGACGGGCTGCCGCCGTACTTGGCCGCCTCGGCCTTCGCCGTGTCGTTGATGCCCGGGACCGCCGAGTGGAAGTCCTTGTGCGCCAGGAAGGACAGCAGTCCGGGAACCTGGACGTCGACGCTGTTGCGGTGGTTGGCCACGTCGGGGACGGAGAAGGCGGAGAAGGGGGCGGGAGCCTCCTTGTCCCACAGCGCCTCGGCGGCGGCCATCTTCATCGGCTGCTGCTCGAACATGACCTCGCCGAGCTTGTCACCGCTGATGGCGGTACCCAGACCGAAGATCACGGCCAGGACGAGGCCGAGCCGCAGCGACGTGCGCATGGCCGCCACCTGCTTGAGGTCGGTCGGCCGGCCGGCGCGCTGCCGGCGGGCGGCACGCCACAGGTGGATGGCGGAGATGCCCATGACGAAGGCCGCGCCGGTGAGGAACGAGGCGGTCAGCGTGTGGGCGACGACCACCAGGTTCAGCTTCTGGAAGAGAACCGCGGCGATGTCCGTCAGGTGCGCCTTGCCGCCCGTCCTGTCGAGCCGGTAGCCCACGGGGTTCTGCATGAACGAGTTGGCGGCGAGGATGAAGTACGTCGACAGGATCGTGCCGATCGAGACCATCCAGATGCACGCACAGTGGATCTTCTTGGGCAGCTTGTCCCAGCCGAAGATCCACAGCCCGATGAAGGTGGACTCGAAGAAGAAGGCGAGCAGGGCTTCCAGCGCGAGGGGCGCGCCGAAGACGTCACCGACGAAGCGGGAGTAGGCGGACCAGTTCATGCCGAACTGGAACTCCTGCACCAGCCCGGTGGCGACGCCCATGGCTATGTTGATCAGGAAGAGCTTGCCCCAGAACTTGGTGGCGTGGAAGTACTTCGTCTTCCCCGTGCGCACCCATGCGGTCTCCAGGCCGGCTGTGATCGCGACCAGGCTGATGGTCAGGGGTACGAACAGGTAGTGATAGACGGTCGTCATGCCGAACTGCCATCGCGCGATGGTGTCCGGGGCCAGTGCCAGGTGCACGGCGGGTCTCTCCTCACTCCACGGCGCCGCTCGCGAGGCCGAGTCGGGGCACCGCCAGAGGGTGAATGTGGATATGTCGGTAATCATCCCGAAAGCGACATTTCGTGAGCCGTCTTCGGGTGTGATAAGGGTGCTCTGCCGGCGGAGCCTTTTCCGCGGCGGTGAATGCTTGATTACTGTGCGCTCGCCAGCGTCGACGAATTTCCCGTACAAGTCAAAGAGGGGCGGTCGATCGGGCAATAGGTGGCACTTATCTATCGCTCACCGGCGGCGTCGAGGTCAGCCTACGGCCGACATTATGCCTGGTCCGAGGGGTGTGCGTCGCGACGGGACCCGATCGGGACCGCCCCTGGAGGGAAAGGGCGCGGGCGTGCGGCGACCGAATATGAGATGCTCCGTTCCGGGGAGAGGCCCTAGATAAGCGGCGCCTATCGCGTGATCGGAATTGCCTCTTTGACTTTCCCTGCCGGAATAGAAGAAGCTGCCGTTGCAGCGGGATTCGGAAATCGCGACTCGCAGACGACGCAGACGACGCAGGGAGGAAGAGTGCGGGACCTGACGCGGCACACCGACGCGGGACCCGGCTCTACGACGGCGCGGACCGTCACGGCCTGCACGGCCGCGGAGGTGCCCGCGTCCTCGAATCCCCCTCCGGGCTGACCCACCTGCCGCAGCGCCCGCCCGCTCGCCCGTCCCGGATCCGGGGAGACACGTCTCTCCCGGGGACGCGAGCGGCCCGCCCTCGGCGACACGCGTCTCCCCGTCGACCGGAACCCGCCTGTACAGGCGTATGTCAGAAAGAGGCAGAGCACATTATGAGCAGCAGCATCGAGGATCCGATCGACGACCTCACGGTCACGCCGCCCAAGAAGTGGGCGACGGGTCTCCCCGCCGTGACGCACGCGCTGGAGTACTCCCTTAGCCAGACGTCCCCGCGGCGCACCATGCTGACGCTGCTGAACATCAACCAGGTCGACGGCATCGACTGCCCGGGCTGCGCGTGGCCCGAGGACAAGAAGCGGCACTTCAACGAGTACTGCGAGAACGGCGCCAAGCACATCAACGACGAGGCCACCTCGCGCCGCGTCACCCGTGACTTCTTCCGCCAGTACTCGATCGCCGAGCTGGACTCCAAGTCGGACTACTGGCTGAACCAGCAGGGCCGCCTCACCGAGCCGATGATCAAGCGCCCCGGCGCCACCCACTACGAGCCGGTCAGCTGGGACGAGGCCCTCTCCCTGCTCGCCCGCGAGCTGCGCGCGCTGGACCACCCCGACGAGGCGATGTTCTACGTCTCGGGCCGTCTGAACAACGAGGCCGCGTTCCTCCTGCAGTTGTTCTCCCGCGCCTTCGGCACCAACAACCTGCCGGACTGCTCCAACATGTGCCACGAGTCCACCGGATGGGGTCTGGGCCAGTCGCTGGGCATCGGCAAGGGCAGCGTCTCGCTGGACGACATCCACAACTCCGACCTGATCTTCCTGGTCGGCCAGAACCCGGGCACCAACCACCCGCGCATGCTCGCCGCGCTGGAGGAGACCAAGCGCAACGGCGGCGAGGTCGTCGCGGTCAACACCCTTCCCGAGGCCGGCCTCATCCGGTTCAAGCACCCGCAGAAGGCCCGCGGTGTCATCGGCAACGGCACCGCGCTCGCCGACCAGTTCGTGCACATCCGCGCCGGTGGCGACATGGCCCTGTTCCAGGGCCTGAACAAGCTGCTCCTCGACGCCGAGGACGCGGCGCCGGGCACCGTGCTCGACCACAAGTGGATCAAGAAGAACTCCATCGGCTTCGAGGAGTTCACCGAGAACGTCCGCAAGATCTCGTGGGACGACATCCTCGACGCCACGGGCATGACCATGGCCGAGATCGAGCAGGTCCACCAGCGGGTCATGAAGAGCAAGAGCGCCATCGTCTGCTGGGCGATGGGCGTGACCCAGCAGAAGCACGGTGTCGCCACCATCCGCGAGATCGTCAACTTCCTGATGCTGCGCGGCAACATAGGCAAGCCGGGCGCGGGCGTCTGCCCCGTCCGCGGCCACAGCAACGTGCAGGGCGACCGCACCATGGGCGTCTGGGAGCAGATGTCCGACGAGTTCCTGGACGCGCTCGGCCGCGAGTTCGACTTCAACCCGCCGCGGCACCACGGCTACGACGCGGTGCAGGGCATCAAGGCGATGCACGACGGCAAGGCCAAGGTCTTCCTCGGCGTGGCCGGCAACTTCGTCCGGGCGACCCCCGACAGCGAGTACACCGAGCGGGCGATGCGCAACTGCCGTCTGACCGCGCACATCTCCACCAAGCTCAACCGCTCCCACACCGTCTGCGGTGAGTACGGCCTGATCCTGCCCACGCTGGGCCGCAGCGACCGGGACTACCAGAACGGCGTCGAGCAGTGGATCACCGTCGAGGACTCGATGAGTGACGTGCACCGCTCGCACGGCAAGCTGCCCCCGGCCTCCAAGCACCTGCTCAGCGAGGTCTCGATCATCGCGCGCCTGGCCCGCAAGACGCTCGGTGCCGAGTCGAACATCCCGTGGGAGGAGCTGGGGGCCGACAACGACAAGATCCGCGACCGGATCTCCCGCGTCGTCCCGGGCTTCGAGAACTTCAACGAGCGCGTCCGCCAGCCCGGTGGCTTCAACCTGGGCAACCCGGTCAACAAGGACGTGTTCCCGACGCCGAGCGGCAAGGCCGTCTTCTCGGCCAGCTCGTTCTACGTGCCGCACGTGCCCGAGGGCCACCTGCTGCTGCAGACGACCCGCTCGCACGACCAGTGGAACACCATCTGGTACGCCCCCAACGACCGTTACCGCGGCATCCACAACGCCCGCCGCGTCGTGATGGTCAACCCGGCCGACCTCGACGAGCTGGGCTTCAAGGACGGCGACATGGTCGACCTGGTCAGCATCTGGCACGACAAGGAGCGCCGCGCCGAGAGCTTCAAGGTCGTCGCCTACCCCGCCAGCCGCGGTTCCGCCGCCGCCTACTACCCGGAGACCAACGTCCTCGTCCCGCTGGACAGCACTGCTGACATCAGCAACTGCCCCACGTCCAAGGGCGTCGTGATCCGCCTTGAGCCCGCCCGAGTCACGACGGGCGTCGCACACGCCGGCTGAGCGGACCGGTGGCCACTCCTGTCTACGGTCAGGGAGGAGTGGCTCGTGCGCCTCGGATGGCCCGGGGCCCGCTGCAGGAGCGGGCCCCGGGCCGTACGGGGATCTCATGCCGCACACCGCGGGCCGGAACCTTTCGTCCGCCCGCGTGCTGACGCGTCAGTTCTGATGCGTCAGTTCTGATGAGCCGGCTCTGAATCGTCCAGCTCTCTTTCCCCGCGCGCACCGGACCTGAAGCACCCGTCCGTACCGTCCGCGCACGCGACCGGCGGCCCTCACCCGCCCGCGGCCGTGCCACCGGGACCACGGCGGACAGACGCGCCCCTCGCACCAGGACCCGCCACGGGCCTGGTACGCCCCGAGTGTCAGGCCCCCCCCACCACAGGCCGGTATGCGCCCCGAGCACCAGAACCCCACGGGGGCCCGATACAGCCCCACGCACCAAGACCCGCCACGGCCCTGTACGACCCCGAGCACCAAGACCCGTCACGGGCCAACGAAGCACCGCGTACTGATGTCCACCGCGTTCCGACGCGTACAGAAAGGTACTTCCCGGCATGCCAGCCACTCGCGCCGCGCACGGATGGTTTCCGGCGGCGGCCGCGGTATCCGCTGCTGGATGGGGTGCGAACCAGTTCACCCCGCTCTCGATGGTGTACCGGACGCAGAAGCACTGGGCAGCCGTCCCGGTCGCCTCCATGTTCACCACCTACCTGCTGGGCTTCCTGCCCGGCCTGTTGCTCGGTGGCCCCGCCGCCGACCGCTACGGACGGCGGCGCGTGGTCCGGCCGGCCCTCGTGCTGTCCGCGATCGCCAGCGCCCTGCTCGCCGCGGCGGTCCTGCTGCAGCCCCTCGTCTACGTCAGCCGCCTGCTCACAGGCATCGCGGCCGGACTCGTCCTGTCCGCCGGCACCACCTGGCTGCAGGAACTGTCGGCCGCCTCCGGCAACCCGGAAGCCGGCACCCGCCGAGCCACCTACGCGACCGGATCCGGCTTCGCGGCCGGCGCGCTGATCGCCGGCGTCCTCGCCGAATGGCTGCCCGGGCCGATGCTGCTGCCCTGCCTCGTGCACGTGCTGCTCGCCCTGGCGATCGTCTTCGCGACCCGCGACCTGCCCGAGACGGCGGCGCCGCGCGCGGGCGCCCTGCCGAACCCGTACGCCTCCGGCCGACGGCGGTGTCCCGTCCTGCACCCCCGCTTCATCAAGGTGATACTCCCGGCGGGCCCGGCGGTCTTCGCGGCCTCGACCGTGGCCTACGTCGTCCTGCCCCCGCTCGTCGCCAACCGGACCCTCGGGTACGCGCCGGTGTTCAGCGGGGCCGTCACGGCGCTGACGCTCGTGGTCGGCATCGCCGTCCAGCCCCTGGCCGCGTGGCTGGACCACGTGCGCAGTGCGCGGGCCACCCTCGTCGCCATGATGACGGTGATCGGCGGCCTCCTGGTCAGCGCGCTCGCCGTGCACTGGAACTCCGCCGGCCTGGTGCTGACCGCCGCGGTCTTCCTGGGCGCCGGCTACGGCCTCACCCTGTCCTCGGGCCTCAGGGAGGTCCGGCGACTCGCTCCACCCGAGGCGCGGCCGGCGGCCGTCTCCCTCTACCACGGCGTCACATACAGTGGGTTTCTGACCCCGCTGCTGCTCGCCGTCACCGCCAGATCCGCCCCCTACCCCGCCCTGCTGGCGGGCCTGGCCGCCATCGGCCTACTGTGCCTCATGATCACGGCATGGCACAGCCGCCGGCATCTTCCCTGATGGCACGGTAGGCGGCAGCCGCGCCGGCCGCGGAACCCGCCGCACACCGACGACACCACCCACCGGAGGCCCGGGACCGGCCCGCCGCCCCCATCGAACCAACTCACCGGCACGACACCTTCGGAGCCGGAATCCGAGGAGAGGAACAAGACCATGGGACGAGTGACCGCGCGGCGACGGGTGCTCCGCATTCGCGACGGAGTCTCCTCATACCGTCCGGACACGCTGGCCGCGGAGGAGCCGATGGAGATCCGTGTCAACGGACGCCCGCTCACCGTGACCATGCGCACCCCGGGTGACGACTTCGACCTCGCGGCCGGATTCCTGGTCAGCGAAGGCGTGGCGCACAAGGAGGCGGACGTCGCCGGCATCCGTTACTGCGCCGGTGCCACGTCCGACGGCGGCAACACCTACAACGTGGTCGACGTCGTCCTCGGTGCGGGCGTGGAGGCCCCCGACGCCTCCCTGGAGCGGAACTTCTACACCACGTCCTCCTGCGGACTGTGCGGCAAGGCGAGCCTGGACGCGGTGCGCACCACGGCCGCCTGGACCGTCGCCGAGGACCGGCTGAACGTCGGCCCCGAGATGCTGGCCTCCCTGCCCAACAAGCTGCGCGCGGCCCAGAAGGTCTTCGACAGCACGGGCGGACTGCACGCAGCTGGCCTGTTCTCCTCCGACGGCGAGCTGCTGTGCCTGCGCGAGGACGTCGGCCGGCACAACGCCGTGGACAAGGTCGTCGGACATGCTCTGCGGGAGGGACTGCTGCCGCTGCGGGGGAGCATGCTCATGGTCAGCGGCCGCGCCTCGTTCGAGCTGGTGCAGAAGGCGGTCATGGCCGGCATCCCGCTGCTCGCCGCCGTCTCGGCCCCGTCCTCCCTGGCCGTGGACCTGGCCGCCGAGAGCGGCCTGACCCTGGTCGGCTTCCTGCGCGGCAACTCGATGAACGTCTACACCGGCGCCGAGCGCCTGGAAGCGCAGCCCGTCGCCTGACGTTTCGGCCGCAGACACCGATGCCGCCTCTCACCCCGCGTGGGTGAGAGGCGGCATCGGTGTCTGCGTACGCCGTCCGAGTCGGCGCCCGCTACGGCATCGAGGTCTCGCCCGGCAGCCGTTCCAGGGCGGTGGCCATGTCGATGTGCTCGGCGATCTCCGTCAGGGCGCGCGCCATGACCGAGCCCGGCTTCTGGGCCGTGGTCACCAGCCCGACCGGCATGGTCCAGGAGGGCTCCACAAGGGGCACAGCGCGCATCCCGTGCGGCACACCGAAGACGTGGAGCCAGGCGTGCGGCACGATGCTCGCCCACCTGCCCGTGCGGACGTGGGCGAAGAGAGCGGCCACCGAGTCGGTCTCGATCCGCGGCGAGGGCGCCGCCCCGGCCTGCGTGAACACGTCGTCCAGTACCCGGCGGCCCTGCATCGCCTCGGTCAGCAGGCACAGCGGCAGACGCGCGGCCTCCGCCCACGTGGCCTTCGACTGGTGAGCCAGCCCGTCCGCGGCCGTGATCAGGAGTACATAACGCTCCTGATAGAGCGGAATGGCATGGAAATTGTCCGAAAGGTCCTCGGGGAGGTAAGTGATTCCGGCGTCGATCTCGAAATTCTGCAGCTGACGGAGAATGTCCTCCGACTGGAGATCCGCTATCACCTCGACGGTGACCAGCGGGTGCTCCGTGCAGAACGGCCCCGTCAGTTCCGACACGGCGGCGGACGCGGTCGGGATCGAGCCGATGCGCATCCGGCCGCTGAGGCCACTGCGCAGGGCGCCCACTTCGTCCCTCAGGGCGTCACGGTCGGCGAGGATGCGCTGCGCCCATACCACGATGCGCTCACCCTCCGGCGTGAGCCCCTCGTATTTCCGGCCGCGCCGGACGAGGGGAACGTCAAGTTCCTCCTCCAGCTTGCGGATTCCCTCCGACAGCGCGGGCTGGGAGACGAAGCAGGCCGAGGCGGCGCGGGCGAAATGATGCTCCCGGGAGAGCGCGACGAGATACTCGAGTTGGCGAAACAGCACTCCATGGGTGTACCGGACAGCTCCCCGGAAATCCAATCGGCTCCGTTCCGTGTGTCGCCCGGACCTGGCCGGACGCCGGCCGGACGCCGGCCGGACGGACACCCGGACGTGCCGGTGGCGGGGCGGCCCGTCCGGCGCGTCGGCGCAGGCCGGGCTGCCACCGCGCCACGGGCCCGCCCGCCTTATTGCGCTCATGAATCCGCGAAGTCCGTGCCTTTTTTCGTGCCCTTCTGATAGGCGGCCCCTGTCTTCTGATAGGCCGTACTTGATCTACGATTTGCTAGAATTGGCGAGCCATGCCAAAGAGCCGCGAAGACTTCTCTCAGCTGATCACCGGACTGACCCGTGTTCTCTCGCCACGCGGCTCGTTCGCCATGGCCAAGATCAGCGGGGCGCTCCCTTTCGCTCTGCGGGCCGCGGTGACCATGGCGCTGCCCACTCTGCCGCTGGTGCTGGCCGGGCGGCCCGATCTCGCGCTCTTCCCGGCGCTCGGCGCGTTCACCATCACGTTCGAGCGCAGTCTCCCCCCGCTGCGCCGACGCCGGCTGTGGCTGCTGGGGTTCTGCGCCCTGGCGATGACGGCGGCCGTGGGCCTCGGTTCCCTCCTCGCGGTGTGGGCCGGCCCCTCGGGCCCGTGGTTCCAGGGCGTGGCGGCCGTCGCGGGCATGGCGGCGGTGGCCGGACTCGCCAAGTTCGGCTGCGACTACGCCGGGCTGCGCGGACTCGGCGCGGTGCTGATGCTCTTCAGCTTCGCCGTCACGGCCGAAGCGCCGACCCAGCTGTCCCAGGTAGCGCCACACACGGCGCTGACCGCCCTGGGAGCCGCCATCGCCTGGCTCATGTGCCTGCCGAACTCGCTCCAGCCCCGGCGGCTGCGACTGCTCGCCCTGGCCGACGCGCTGCAGGCCTTCTCCACCGCGCTGGACGCCGTGGGACCGAGCAAGACCTCGAAGGCCCGGAGGCAGGCGCTCGCGGCGGCGCTGCGGGCCCACTACGCGCTGAACGACGCCGACGTCGATCTCGACGGCCCGCCGGGCGGCGAGAACGAGGAGTTCTCGGCCGACTACGTGTGGGCGCTGCTGACCACCGACGCCTGGCAGTCGGCCAGGGGCGCCGCCCTCTCCCGTCATCTGCGGGAGCAGGCGCGGGCGCTGGCCGGCCGACGCTGGCACCTGCTGAAGCCGCTGCCGCAGGACCTCCGCCCGCGGTCGTCCGGAACCGGGACCGACAACGCCCCCGCGGCCGGCACACCCGTCACCACGGCCTCGCACGCCCCCGCCGGGGTACCCCGGCCGAAGCGGAGCGGCGCGGGCCGCCGCCGGGCCGCGGCCCTCCTGCCGAACGCGGTGCGCACCGCCGTCGGCACCGGCGCCGCCGGCGGACTGGCGCTCTTCCTCGGCGTGGGACACAGCTACTGGGCGGCGATCTCGGCCGCCGCCGTGCTCCACTCGGTCAGCGCGTGGAGCACCGTGCAGCGCTCCGTGCAGCGCACCCTCGGCACCGCGATCGGCCTGCTGCTGACGGCCGCCGCCCTGATTCCGCACCCGGGCCCGGTGCCCATCATGTGCATGATCATCGTGTGCGAGTTCTTCCTGGAGTACCTGGTCGCCCGCAACTACGGCCTGGGGGTCGTCTTCCTGACCCCCCTCGCCCTGCTGCTGAGCGAACTGCACGCGCCGATCTCGGCGCACCAACTGCTGCACGACCGGGTCATCGGCAGCGCCATCGGCATCTGCGTGGGCCTCGTCTGCGCCCTGCTGCTGGTTCACGGCCGGGCCGCCGCACGTCTGCGCGACGCGCTGGCCGCCTGCGCCGCGGAGGCGGCCCGGGCGGAGCACGCGCTGTACGGCTCGCTGGAACGGCGCCGCGTCGCCCAGGTGCACCTGGCGGCCGCCCTCGTCGACCTCTACGAGGCCAGGGACGCGGCGACCGGCGAGGTGAAGCCGACACGGGTCGATCCCGGCGCCGTACGGGACATCGAACACCGCGCGTACGACGTGCTGAGCCGGCTGAGCGAGGCCGTACTGGACAGCGACCGCACCGCAGGCGCACCGCGTCCGGAGACCGCGAACGCACCGCGTCCGGACCAGCAGGAAGGGCCGGAAGAGCCCGTGTGAGGTCCCACCCGCGCACCCCGTGGCTGCGCTCGGACTCTCTCCTTACCCAAGTGACCTAGGCTGTGGCCCACTTGTGGCGTGCGAGTGCCGCGAGTCGACCTGGAACACAGGGAGTTGCCATGAGCCGAGACACGTCGGGACAGTCCGCCGAAGGCGCCGAAGCGCAGCGGTCTCCGGAGTTTCACCCGTACCATCACCCGGCGGCGGGCTGGGGCGCCGCCAAGAGCGTGTCACGCTTCCTGCTGCGCGAACGCGAACTCCTGGACGGCCCCAGGGCCATTCAGAAGATGAACCACGAGGGCAAGGGCTTCGACTGCCCCGGATGCGCCTGGCCGGACGACCTCAAGGGCCTCAAGCTCGACATCTGCGAGAACGGCATCAAGCACGTCACGTGGGAGATGACCCGCAAGCGCGTCGACCCCGGCTTCTTCGCCGCCCACACGGTCACCGAACTCGGCACGTGGAGCGACGCCGCGCTGGAGGACCAGGGCCGGCTGACGCACCCCATGCGGTACGACGCCGCCACCGACACCTACGTGCCCATATCCTGGCAGGACGCGTTCGACCTGGTCGGCCGGACACTGAGCGGCCTGGACGCCCCGGGCGAGGCCGCCTACTACACCTCCGGACGGCTCGGCAACGAAGCCACCTTCCTCTACCAGCTGATGGCGCGCGAGCTGGGCACGAACAACCTGCCGGACTGCTCCAACATGTGCCACGAGGCCAGTGGCCGCGCACTCACGGCCGCGCTGGGCACCGGCAAGGGCACCGTCGACCTCAAGGACTGGGAGGCCACCGACGCGCTGTTCATCCTCGGAGTCAACGCGGCCTCCAACGCCCCCCGGATGCTCACCTCGCTGGCCGAGGCGTACAAGCGCGGCGCGAAGATCGTGCACATCAACCCGCTCGTCGAGGCCGCGGCGCGGCGCACGATCATCCCGCACGACTTCGTGGACATGGCCCTCAACCGGTCCACTCCCACCAGCACGTTGAACCTGCAGCCGCGCATCGGCGGCGACATGGCGCTGCTGCGCGGCATGGCGAAGGCGATCCTCGCCGAGGCGGAACACCGGCCCAAGGCGCTCGACCGGCAGTTCATCGACCGCCACACGACGGGATTCGAGGAGTACCGCACCCTGTGCGAGTCCACCTCCTGGGACGAGATCGAGCGGCAGAGCGGTCTCGACCGCGACCGGATCGAAGCGGCCGCCCGCGTCTACTGCGACGCCGACCGCAGCATCTTCAGCTGGTGCCTGGGCATCACCCAGCACGAGCACGGAGTCGACACGATCCGCGAGATCGTCAACGTGCTGCTCCTGCGCGGCAATCTGGGCCGGGAGGGCGCGGGCCCCTCGCCGGTGCGCGGGCACAGCAACGTGCAGGGCAACCGCACGTGCGGCATCGACCACCGGCCGTCCAAGGAGTTCCTCGACCGCCTGGCCGAGGCCTGCGGCATCGACCCGCCCCGCGAGCACGGCCTGGACACCGTCGCCACCATCGAGGCCATGCGGCGCGGCGAGGTCAAGGTGTTCGTCGGCATGGGCGGCAACTTCGCCCTCGCCGCGCCCGACACGGCTTACACGTTCGAGGCGCTGCGCAGCTGCGAGCTGACCGTCCAGGTCAGCACCAAGCTCAACCGCAGTCACCTGGTCCACGGTCGCCAGGCGCTCATCCTGCCGTGCCTCGGCCGTACCGAGAAGGACGTGCAGCGGGGCGGCGAGCAGGCCACCTCGGTGGAGGATGCGATGAGCATGGTCCACCTCTCGGTGGGCATGAAGAAGCCCGCCTCCCCGCACCTGCTCTCCGAGCCGGCGATCATCGCCGGCATGGCCCGGGCGGCCCTGCCCGACAGCGCCACGCCGTGGGAGTCGTACGTCGAGGACTACGACCGGATCCGCGACACCATGGCCAGTGCCCTGGAGGGGTTCGAGGACTTCAATCGCCGCGTGCGGCTGCCGCTGGGCTTCCGCATCAAGCAGCCCGCCCGCGAGCTCGTGTTCCTCACCCCCTCCGGGCGCGCGGAGTTCTCCGCCGCGGAACTGCCCGACGTGGTCCCCGCGACCGGCACCCTCAAGCTGGGCACCATGCGCTCCCACGACCAGTGGAACACCACGATCTACTCGGACGACGACCGTTACCGCGGCGTCAAGAACCTGCGCACGCTGATCTTCATGAACGAGGAGGACATGCGCGAGCGCGGCCTGAACCTCTTCGACGAGGTCGACATCACCAGTCTGGCCAAGGACGGCAGCACCCGCAGCGTGTACGGCTACAAGGCCATCCCGTACGACATCCCGCGGGGGTGCGCGGCCGGCTACATGCCGGAGCTGAACGTGCTGTGCGCGATCGGCGACTACAGCACACAGAGCGACCAGCCGCTGATGAAGAACGTCACCGTCACGGTGAACCCCGCCGGCCGGGCCGGCGACGCCTGACAGGACCGATGAGCGGTGACCGGCCCGTGACGAGGACCGGTCACCGCTCACCTCGGACCGGCCACCGCTCCCGGCCCGGCCGGTTCACCGCTCGCCGGACACGCGCTGCCTTTTCCGCTTCGGCCGCGTCAATTACCGATCTCGATGGTGCGCCGCGTCACGTGGCCGCTTTTCGGTAGACGCACGGTCAGCACTCCGTGGGCCATATCGGCCTGAACGGCCGAGACGTCCACGTCACCCGGAACACGAATTCCATAGGAGAACGACCCGGACCTGCGGCGCAGCGCATTGCCGCTCCCGGATTCCTCCACCGCGCCGTGAATCTGCAGTTCCCGGCCGTCGATCTCGATATTCACGCTCTCCCGGGGGATACCGGGGAGTTCCGCACGCACCAGGTAGGCGTCGCCCGCGTCCTCTTCCTCGACCAGCGGCATCCAGTGCCGGGCGGGCTCGGCGGGCTGCGCGGAGTGCTCGAACAGCCGGCTGACCTCGCCCCACAGCTGCTGGAGTTCCACGGCGGGGTCGTGTCCGGCCCACCAGGCCGACCTGGCCGATTTCGCGAGGCCCGTGCTTTCGTCCATGGCGGTGTCTCCCCTTTTCGTCGGGTCCGCGATTCAGTCTAGGTCGGAAGCTCTCCGCTCGCGCCCGCAAACGCACGGTGACCGCGAGAGGCCTTCGGACAGCCATGTAATAGGGGTGCGTGACATGCCTTCTTCCCTTGCCTGGGGCGGCAGTGCTCGGGTTGCGGAGCATTGCACATCGCGGTTCAGTGAAAACCTGATCCGTCGCGCACCAGGAGCTGGAGCTGCCATGTCGATGTCGTTCGGTTCACCGTTCGGTTCGTCCGATCCTTTCAGCGAACTGTTCAATCGCTTCTTCGGCATGTCCCCGGCCTCGTCGCCTCCCGCTGTGCAGCGCGTACCCATCGGACGACTGCTGACGGAGTCGTCGCACGAGCTCCTCAACCTGGCCGCGCGGAAGGCCGAGGACGACGGGACCTCCGACCTCGACACCGAATACCTCCTCTGGGCGGCCACGCAGGTCGAACCCTCACGCAGGCTCCTCGCCCAGGTCGGTGTCGACCCCGACAACCTCGCGTCCGAGCTCGCCGAGGTGCTGCCGCGTGAGTCCGGCATGCCCTCCGCGGAACCGGGTCTCACCCCGGCGGCCAAGCGCACTCTTGCCAACGCGTACGCGCACTCGCAGGCGGCAGGGGTGTCGTACATCGGGCCCGAGCACATTCTCGCCGCGCTGCTGGAGAACGTGGACTCCGGTGCCGGCCGGGTGCTGTCGGCCGAGGGCTTCGACGGCAGGAAGCTCTCCGGCCTCGGCGAACAGGGTTCCCGCCCCGAGGGCGGGGGCGCCGAGCGGAAGAAGACGCCGGCGAACACGCTGGAGGAGTTCGGCCGCGACCTGACCGAGGAGGCGCAGCAGGGCAAGCTCGACCCGGTCGTCGGACGGGCGGAGGAGATCGAGCAGACCGTTGAGATCCTCTCCCGGCGCTCCAAGAACAACCCCGTCCTCATCGGTGAGCCCGGTGTCGGCAAGACGGCGATCGTGGAGGGCCTGGCCCAGCGCATCGTCGCGGGCGAGGTCCCCCAGACCCTGAAGGGCAAGCAGGTCATCGCCCTCGACATGTCGGCCCTGGTGGCCGGCGCGCAGTACCGGGGCCAGTTCGAGGAGCGCCTGAAGAAGGTCATCGACGACGTCAAGGCGTCGCAGGGCAACATCATCCTCTTCATCGACGAACTCCACACGGTCGTCGGCGCGGGCGCCACGGGCGAGGGTTCCATGGACGCGGGCCAGATCCTCAAGCCCGCGCTGGCCCGGGGCGAACTGCACGTCGTGGGTGCGACGACCATCGACGAGTACCGCAGGTACGTCGAGAAGGACGCCGCCCTCGAACGCCGCTTCCAGCCGGTGCTGGTCCCCGAGCCGAGCGTCGCGGAGACGGTGCTGATCCTGCAGGGCCTGCAGGACGCGTACGAGGCCCACCACGGAGTCCGCTACGACCTCGCCGCCCTGGAAGCCTGTGCGGGGCTGTCCGACCGCTACATCACGGACCGCTTCCTGCCGGACAAGGCGATCGACCTGATGGACCAGGCGGGTGCGCGGGTGCGGCTGCGCAGCGCCGAGCGCTCCACCGAGGTGGTCAGCCGCGAGGACCGGATCGCCAAGCTGCGCCGCGAGCTCGACCAGGCGGTCTCCGGTGAGGACTTCGAGAAGGCGACGAACCTCAAGAAGGACATCGCCGAGGCCGAGGCCGAACTCGCCGGCATCGAGGAACGCCGTGAGGGCGTCGTCGTCGTCACGGCGAAGGACATCGCGGACGTCGTCTCGCGCCGTACCGGCATCCCGGTCTCGCAGCTCACCGAGAGCGAGCGCGAGCGGCTGATGAAGCTCGAGGAGGAGATGCACGCCCGGATCGTCGGCCAGGACGAGGCGGTCACGGCCGTGTCGCAGGCGGTGCGCCGCAACCGGGCCGGCATGGGCGACCCCAACCGCCCCGTGGGCTCCTTCCTCTTCCTCGGGCCCACGGGTGTGGGCAAGACCGAACTCGCCAAGACGCTGGCGGAGTTGCTGTTCGGCGACGAGGACCGCCTGATCCGCTTCGACATGAGCGAGTTCCAGGAGAAGCACAGCGTCGCCCGGTTCGTCGGCGCTCCTCCCGGATACGTCGGTTACGAGGAGGCCGGCCAGCTCACCGAGAAGGTCCGCCGCCAGCCCTACAGCGTGGTGCTGTTCGACGAGGTCGAGAAGGCGCACCCCGACATCTTCAGCACGCTGCTGCAGATCCTGGACGACGGACGCCTGACCGACGGGCAGGGCCGCACGGTCGACTTCCGGCACTGCGTCATCATCATGACGTCCAACATCGGCGCCCATCTGATCCTGGACCACAAGGGCGACGTCGCCGAGATCAAGGACGACCTGATGGAGGAGCTGCGGGCCCGCTTCCTGCCCGAGTTCCTCAACCGGATCGACGACATCATCATCTTCCACGGCCTGACCGAGGAGAACCTGTCGAGCATCGTCGACCACCTTCTCGCGCAGAGCAGGCGCCGCGTCGAGGCGCAGGGCATGAAGCTGGAGGTCACCGAGGCCGCCAAGAAGCTGCTGATCGCCCACGGACACCAGCCCGAGTTCGGTGCCCGCCCGCTGCGCCGCACCATCCAGACCGAACTCGACAACCGCATCGCCGAACTGCTCCTGAGCGGCCAGGCGGAGGCCGGCGACACCATCGTCGCCGACGTCAAGGACGACTCGCTGCGCGTCATGGTGCGCAAGCCCGGGGAACACGGCAAGGACGAGCACGAGAAGAAGGGCGCCGCCGCCAAGGCCGCCGCCGAGCCGGGCGAGAAGAAGGAAGCGAAGCCCACGGGCGCCAAGAAGACCGCGAGCCAGTCCCGCGCGAAGAAGGAAGCCAAGCCGGCTGACGACGCCGAAGCGAAGAAAGGCTGACAGCGACTGACCGCGACAGCGACCGACCGCCGAGAGACGGACGACGGTTGTCCGGCACGATGACCCGGGCGTGACCAGCGCCCGGGTCTTCACTCCATGAGGAGGACCCATGGCGCACCACCACAAGTCCAACAAGGAAGTCGAGGGCAACCCGGACTACGGTCATGGGCGTGGTCTGCCCCGGCGCCCCGACGAGGTGCGGCTCCAGGAGCGCACGGTGGAGGACCGCCGGGAGATGGGGTTGCCCGTAGCGGAGCGGCAGAGCCCTCAGGCGGAGTACGAGGCGGAGCAGGCCGAGATCGACCTCCAGGTCGGCGAGGGCGAGATGGAGACCGGCGACGTCACGCGCAGGGAGCGGGACCCCTTCCCGCCCAGCAGCTACGAGGGCTGAGCCGGCACTGTATACAGAGAGAAGTCTGGCGCTACAGAGAAGTGAGGGCGGGGCACCCGGATCCGGGTGCCCCGCCCTCACTTCTGTCGTCCTGCCCGTCGTCGTCCTGCTCGCGCTCGGCTATCCGATCGACACGACGACCGCGGACGCCTCTCCGTCCGGCGCGTGATAGCGCACGGTGTCTCCGGGGCGACGGCCGAGCAGGGCGCCGCCGAGCGGGCTGTCGGCCGTCACCAGCTGCCGGTCGTCGGCGTCGGGGAGTTCGCTGATCTGGAAGGTGTCCGTCGAGCCGTCCGGGAACCGGACGGTCACCGTGCTGCCCACACCGACCACGTCCGTGGCGGCGGGACCCGCCAGGTCCGCCTGGCGCAGCCGTACGGTGATCTCGTCGATGCGGCGGTCCAGACGGGCGGTCTCCTCGGAGCGCTGCAACTCGTCGGCCTGGTCGGCGTGGTCGCCGGTCTCGGTGGTGTCCTGCAGCGTCGCGGCGGCCAGTCCGCGTTCATGGCGCAGCACGGCAAGCTCTTTTTCGAGCGCTTGACGGGCTTCGGCACTGATCGGCTCGGGGTCTCCCGACATCCCTGCTCCCGTGGTACAGGCGGAAAAGCTGGACGAGGCAACGATAGGTGCCCCGGCGCCCGGCGTGCCAGTTGTGCGCTGCCGTGGTGTCAGGTGCCGGGCAGCCAGGGCTGCTGCCAGGGCGGCGAGCCGGCCAGCAGTTCGGCGGCCTCCGGCGGGCCCCACGAGCCGACCGGGTACGGGTACACGGGCGGCGGATAGGTCAGCAGCGGCTGGACGATCCGCCAGCTCTGCTCCACCGCGTCCTGCCGGGCGAAGTACCGGTCGTCGCCGGTCAGGGCGGCGTACAGCAGCCGCTCGTACGGGGCGAGGGGTTCACCGAGCTCGTGGGCGAAGATGGTGTCGAGCGGCACCAGGCGCCACGCGGACTCCTCGCTGAGCGCGGACAGTTGCAGCCGCATCCCGGGCTCGGGGCCGATGCGCAGCACGATCTGGTTCGGGGCGACCTGTCCGGGGTCGGGCAGGAAGTTGAGCCGCGGCGGCTCGCGCAGGATCAGCCGCACCTCGGTGACCCGCGCGGGAAGGCGCTTGCCGGCCCGGATGAAGACCGGTACCCCCTCCCACCGCCAGTTGTTGATCTCCAGCCTGAGCGCGGCGAACGTCTCCGTGGCCGATCCCGGGGCCACTCCCGGCAGCTGTAGATAGCCGTCGTACTGGCCGCGCACGTACTGGTGCACGGAGGCGTCCGGGATGGACCGCAGCACCTCGACCTTCTTGTCCCACAGGTCGTCGGCGCTGGGACCGACGGGCGGGTCCATGGCCACCAGTGCCAGGACGAGCAGGAGGTGGTTCTGCACGACGTCGCGCAGTGCGCCGACCTTGTCGTAGAAGCTGCCGCGGGTCTCCACGCCGAACTCCTCGGCCATCGTGATCTGGAGGGAGACGACGCTGTCGCGGTTCCACAGCTCGGCCATCGCGGAGTTCGCGAACCGCAGATACTCCAGCTCGATCACGGGCTCCTTGCCCAGGAAGTGGTCCACCCGCAGGATCTGCTCCGGGGCCAGCACCTGGTTCAACTGGCGGTTGAGCGCGCGGGCCGAGGCCAGGTCGTGCCCGAACGGCTTCTCCAGCGCCACCCGTGCCTGCGCGACCAGGTGCGCGGCGGCGAGCTCGTCCACGATCGGCGCGAACAGCGACGGGGGCATCGCCAGGTAGTAAAGCGGCCGGCGGCGGCCTCCCAGCGCGTGAGCGATCCGCGGGTACGGCTCGGGGCTGGTGACGTCTCCGGAGACGTACGTGAACCGGGAGGCGAGCCGCTCGAAGGCCGCGTCGTTGACGGATCCCTCGGCCCGCTCGATCGACTTGCGCGCGCTGTCGACCAGTTCGGCGGTGGTCAGCTTCCGGCCGGCGACACCGATCACCGGAACGTCGAGCAGGCCCCGGCGCTCCAGCCGGTACAGCGCGGGGAACGTCATCTTCTGCGCGAGGTCACCGGTCACCCCGAAGATCACCAGAGCGTCGGCTTCCCATCCACCGGGCATGCGTCCGTGCTCCTTCTCCGTGGGGCGAGTTGTGCGTGGGACGTGCTGTCCGTGGGGCGAGTTGTCGGAGGGGCTCGCTGTCCGTGCCACGACTTGTGCGTGGGGCGAACGGTGCGGGCCGTTCCTCGTATCGTCCGCGCCGTGGTCGGCGTCCGCGACTCGTGCACGCCCGCCCCGACTCCGGTGGAGGGGGGAAAGGCCCGGGGGTATCGTGCCTGCACGGGCACATGGTCGTGCGGTGCCCGGACACGCGATCCCCGCCCACGCCCGCAGGAGGTTCCATGTCCTCGAAGCGACGCCGGAAGAAGAAGGGCCGCCGCAAGCACGCGGCGAACCACGGCAAGCGGCCGCAGTCCTGAACCTGGCCGCCGCGGCGCGAACGAGGCCCAGCCGCCTTCATCAGGTCGAGGCGGCTGGGCCTTCGAGGCCGGACCACGACGTTGACGGGACGCCGCCCCCGGCCGGTCCGGGGCGTCCACCACTGTCCGGCCGCGGACCGAACTCCGCCGCACGGCACGATCCGAACCTCGCAGAGGGGAACACCGCCCGGCCATGAGTGAACAGGGTGAACCAGAGCGGGAGCCGGGAACCCCGGAGCCGGAGCGGGCAGCGCACGTGCCCAGGGCACCGATGCTGGACGCCCGGGTGGGCTCCACGACCGGTCCCGGGGCGGGCGGATCGGTCTTCACCGTCCTCGTGGCGACCGCGGCCAACCTGGGCGTCGCACTCGCCAAGGCGGTCGCCGGTGTCCTCAGCGGCTCCAGCGCCATGCTGGCCGAGGCCGGACACTCGGTCGCCGACACCATCACCGAGCTGTGCCTGCTGACCGCGCTGAAACGCAGCCGCAGGCCCGCCGACGAGGACCACCCGCTCGGCTACGGACCCACGCGGTACATCTGGGCGCTGCTCGCCTCCGTCGCCACGTTCGTGGGCGGCGGTGTCTTCGCGCTGTACGACGGCATCCACGCCCTGACGCACGACGAGAAGCCCGGCAACCCGCTGATCTCCTACATCGTGCTCGCCGCCTCCTTCGTCCTGGAAGGCATGTCGCTGCGGACCGGGTTCAAGCAGGCCACCGGGCGGGCCGAGCACTTCAGGGTGCCCACCCTGCGCTACCTCAAGCACACGCCCGACACCGCGGTCAAGGCGGTGGTCATGGAGGACTCGGCGGCCCTCGTCGGCCTGGTGCTCGCCGCGCTCGGCCTCCTCGGCGGCCAGCTCACCGGATCAGGCCTGTGGGACGGCGTCGCCTCGATCCTCATCGGTGTGCTGCTCATCTTCGTGGCCTGGGTCCTGGGCCGCGCCAACACCGAACTCCTGGTCGGCCGCGCCCTGCCCGCGCCGCTTCGGGACGCCGTACGCAAAGAGCTGCTGTCCGTCGGGCCGATCGAGGGCGTCATGGAGCTGACGACGCTGGTGCAGGGGCCGGGGGAGATCCTCATCGCCGCGAAGGTCGACTTCCGCGACGTGTCCACCTCCCGTGAGATCGAGCTGGGATGCGAAGAGGCGGAGGACCGCCTGCGCGCCCTGATCCCGGCCGTCAAGCGGGTCTACCTGGACCCGACACCGCCCCGCCGAAGCGACTGACACCGCGGGAATCGGCGAGGACCCCGGCCGTGATCGGCGTGGTCGTGAGGCCCGGCCGGCCACGGGACCGGGCAATGCCGTCACTGGAACATGGTGAAGGGATTTCGCAGCGCCGTGACCTCCCCGTCCCCCGGCACCCGGGCATTCGTCGTCATCGGCGAGACCAACGTCGCCCGCCGCGTCTGCGCGACTCTCCAGGAGCGCCGTGACACCGTCGTCCACCTGCACGAGCCGGGCGACCGTGAGCTGCGTGCCGCCCTGGGGGACCGTCCCGACGGCGTCGCCATCCTCCTGCACGACGACGTGGCCGCCCTGCGCTACGCACTGGCCGTCGCCCACCTCGCCCCGAGCGTCCCCATCGTCGCCACGGTCTTCGACCGGACCGTGTCGGACGAACTCGAGCGCCTGCTGCCGCAGTGCGACGCGACCTCGCCGGCGGATCTCGCCGCACCCGCGCTGGCGGGCCCGTGCGTGGACCCGGCGTACCTCGCCGTGCAGCGCTCCGGGCAGCGGGTGCGCGCCGTGCGCGCGCGGCACGACACGCCGTACGTGGAGGAGTGGCAGCCGCATCCGCGCAGGCTGTGGCGCCGCCTGGAACACGTGGCGAGGCAGCTGCGTCCGCACGACGCGGGCGCCCGCCTGCTGCTGATCGGCCTGTTCGGCATCCTCGCCGTCCTGCTGGCCGACTGGGCGTGGCTCGTCACGCACGGCCTCCCTCCGGCCGAGGCGCTCTTCCACGCGGCCCGGGTCGTCGCCGGGGTCGGTCCGGCGACGGCCGAGGCGGACGAGACCGGTTACGAGGTCGCCTCCAGCGTGGCCATGCTCGCCACCCTCGTCTTCAGCGCCCTGTTCACCGCGGGCGTCATCGAGCGCATGCTCGGCCCCAAGCTGATCGGTCTCATCGGTCCGCGCACGCTGCCGCGCTCCGAGCACGTCATCGTCGTCGGCATGGGACAGGTCGGCATGCGGCTCTGCGCCGAACTCCAGCGTCTGGACATCCCCGTGGTCGGCGTGGAACGCGATCCGCACACCACGACCGCGCGGCTCGCCCGGTCCCTGGGCATCCCCGTCATGACGGGCCACGGCGGCGACCGCGCCGTTCTCGAAAAGCTGCGCCTCGGACACGCCCGGGCGCTGGCCGCCGTCGGCTCGGACGACCTCGACAACATCGCGGTCGCCCTCGCCGCCCACGGCGTGGCGCCCGGTACCCGAGTCGTCATCAGAGCCGGTGAGCACGAGGCCATCGCGGAGACCAGGTCCCTGCTGCCCATGGGCACGATCCGGGACGTCACCAGCCTGGCCGCCGCCTATGTGCTGGCCCGGCTCCTGCGCGAGCCGGTCACCGGCGTCGTCGCCCACCAGCACGACGTGTGCCTCCAGACCGATGAGGAGACCTTCGTGCACTGGCCCCTCACCTCCCGCGACCGGTGTCCGCACACCCCGGGCGCCACCTCGTCCGCACCGCCCGCCCGGCAGGGATGACCTCCGGCGGCCGGCGGTCGCCCGGTGCGGTGAGGATGCCTCGCGGCGGGAGCGCCCTCCTCGCGGACCCTGATCCGTGGACCCTGACCGGCGGAACCCGAGCGGCGAACCGCACGCGGAGGGCGAAGACTGGAGCGGACTGTTCCGCTTAGGGAAGGACTTCGCCATGGGCCGCCTCCACCGCAAGGATCTGGGACTGCTGGCCGTACGCCTGGGTACGGGCGGCGTACTGTGCGCGCACGGCGCGCAGAAGCTCTTCGGCTGGTTCGGCGGCGGGGGCATCGACGGCACCGCCAAGGCGATGGAGTCCATGGGCTTCCACCCCGGCAAGCCCGCCGCGATCGCGTCGGGCGTGGCCGAGGCGGGCGGCGGCCTCCTGCTCGCGCTCGGCTTCGCGACCCCCGCGGCGGCGGCCGCCGCGGCCGGCGCCATGGCCGGCGCGGTCGCCGTCCACTGGAAGTCCGGCTTCTTCCTGACCTCCGGCGGCTACGAATACCCCGCCTACCTCGGCTTCGTCGCCGCGACCCTGGGTCTTTCCGGTCCCGGCCGCTACTCGCTGGCCCGGATCATGGGCTGCCGCCTCGACCGCCCCGGCATGGTTCTGCTGTCCTTCGGGGTGGCCACCGTGGCCACGGCCGCCGTCGTGGCCCGCCGGGAGCAGGCACTGGCCGCGAAGCAGGAGGAGGCCAGGCAGCACTGACGACGTCGAGCGCGGCGTGAACGCCTCGACGACCCTCACGTGCGACGTGCCCCGGCCGACCGGATCAGCCGGTCGGCCGGTCTCGTGCCGGCGTGCTTTTCGTGCCGCCCGCAGGGCCCGCTGTGCGGTGCAGGGTCGCGAATAAGTGCCGAATTGCGAAAAATAACAGCATTTGCGACCCAATTCGCCATCGCTGGATTGTGGGGGTCTGGAAGGTGGTCGAAATGCTCCCGATGATCCGCTTTATGGCCAGTCGCGAGCCGTCTGGCGAGGGTAGTTTGACCGACATAGTCTGATCTAAAGCTCCATATACAGATATGGGGTCATGCCCGGACGGCGGAAGGGTGAGAGCCTTGAGCACCACCGAAGACGACAAGCGGGTCATCGAAGCAGAGGACGAGCTCGAGCCTCAAGTGGGTCCCCGCCCGGAGGGTTTCCCGCACTTCCACCCGTACCACCACCCCGCCGCCGGCTGGGGTGCTGCCAAGGCCGTGACCAAGTTCCTGCTGCGCGAGGGCGAGTTCTTGGACGGGCCGCGAGCGATGTTCAAGATGAACCACGAGGACGGCGGCTTCGACTGTCCCGGCTGCGCGTGGCCGGACGACATGAAGGGCCTCAAGCTCGACATCTGCGAGAACGGCACCAAGCACGTCATGTGGGAGATGACCCACAAGCGTGCCACCCCCGAACTCTTCGCCCGCCACACGGTGAGCGAGATGTACGAGTGGAGCGACTTCAAGCTGGAGGACCAGGGCCGGCTCACGCACCCGATGGTGTACGACCCGGACACGGACCACTACGTCCCGATCAGCTGGCACGCCGCGTTCGAGATGATCGGGAAGGCCATCCGCGGGCTGGAGAGCCCGAATCAGGCCTCCTACTACACGTCGGGCCGCCTCGGTAACGAGGCCACCTTCCTGTACCAGCTCATGATCCGCGAGCTGGGCACGAACAACATGCCCGACTGCTCCAACATGTGCCACGAGGCCAGCGGCCGCGCGCTCCAGGCGGCACTGGGCACCGGCAAGGGCACGGTGGACCTCAAGGACTGGGAGGCCACGGACGCGCTGTTCATCATGGGCGTGAACGCGGCCTCCAACGCCCCCCGGATGCTCACCTCCCTGGTCGAGGCGTACCACCGCGGCGCCCAGATCGTGCACATCAACCCGTTCATCGAGGCGGGTGCGACGCGTGCGCTCATCCCGCACGACATCGTCGACATGGCCACCTTCCACTCGACCCCGGTCAGCACCCTGAACCTCCAGGTGCGCGTCGGCGGCGACATGGCGCTGATCCGCGGCATGGCGAAGGCCGTACTGGAGCAGTCGAAGAACGACCCCAGGGCCCTGGACCGCGAGTTCATCGAGCGGCACACCCATGGGTTCGAGGAGTACCGGGCGGTGTGCGAGGCCACCGAGTGGTCCGACATCGAGCGCCAGTCCGGGCTCAGCCGCGCCGACATCCTCAAGGCGGCCCGCATCTACACCGACGCCGACCGCAGCATCTTCAGCTGGTGCCTGGGCGTCACCCAGCACGAGCACGGTGTGAGCACGATCCGGGAGATCGTCAACCTCCTGCTGCTGCGCGGCAACCTGGGGCGCGAGGGAGCGGGACCGTCCCCCGTGCGCGGGCACAGCAACGTGCAGGGCAACCGCACGTGCGGCATCGACAACCACCCGCCCGAGCAGTTCCTGCAGCGCCTCGACGAGGCCTGCAACATCACCTCGCCGCGTGAGTTCGGCCTGGACACCATCGGCACCCTCCAGGCGATGAACCGCGGGGACGTGAAGGTGTTCGTCGGCATGGGCGGCAACTTCGCCCTCGCCGTCCCGGACTCCGCCTTCTCCTACGAGGCGATCCGCAACTGCGAACTCACCGTCCAGGTGAGCACGAAGCTCAACCGCAGCCACGTCGTGCACGGCAAGCAGGCCCTCATCCTGCCGTGCCTCGGCCGCACCGAGAAGGACCACCAGCAGCAGGGCATCCAGTCCACCTCGGTCGAGGACTCCATGAGCATGGTGCACCTCTCCGTCGGCATGAAGCGCCCGGCCTCCAAGTACCTGCTGTCGGAGCCCGCCATCGTCTCCGGCATCGCGCGCGCCGCCCTGCCCACCAGTGCCACCCCCTGGGAGTGGTACATCGAGGACTACGACCGCATCCGCGACACCATGTCGCGAGCCCTCGACGGGTTCGAGGACTTCAACCGCCGGGTGCGGCTGCCGCTGGGCTTCCGCATCAAGCAGCCCGCCCGCGAGCTGGTCTTCTACACCAAGACCGGCAAGGCGGAGTTCTCCGCCGGTCCGCTGCCCGACGTCGTCCCCGAGCCGGGCATGCTGGCGCTGGGCACCATGCGGTCCCACGACCAGTGGAACACCACGATCTACTCCGACGACGACCGCTACCGCGGCGTCAAGAACCTGCGCACGCTCGTCTTCATGAACGTGGACGACATGCGTGAGCGGGGCATCTCGGAGTTCGACCCGGTCAACATCGTCAGTACGGCCAGGGACGGCAGCCACCGTTACCTGGAGGACTACCTGGCCATCCCGTACGACATGCCCAAGGGCTGTGCGGCCGGCTACATGCCCGAGATGAACGTGCTGTGCGCGCTGTGCGACTACAGCACCGAGAGCGACCAGCCGATCATGAAGCACGTCAAGGTCCACATCACGGCCGCCACCTGAGCGGCACAGACCCTATCCGCCGACGGGCAGGCCCCCCTTCCGAGGGGGGCCTGCCCCTTTGTCCGCAGGGCCTCGGCCCCTGTGGTGGGTGCGATGCCGCCCACTCGGCCCGGCCGCAGGGCCTCGGCCCCTGTGGTGGGTGCGATGCCGCCCACTCGGCCCGGCCGCAGGGCCGTGAGTGCTCGGCCGCAGGGCCGTGAGACGCCCACGCCACGCCTGCCCCGTCCCCGGACGGTGGAAAGGCTCGCGCCCGCCCCGTCCCCGGGCAGCGGAAAGGCCCGCGCCCTCCCCGCCGGGTGGCAGGGAGGGCGCGGGCGCTGAGCGCGGCCGGAGTCGGGCGAGAGGTCAGTGACCGCCCGCCGGGATGTGATGGACGGCGATGCGCCGGCTGAAGACCCAGTACGTCCAGGCCTGGTAGATCACGATCAGCGGCGCGAAGATGGCCGCGACGACGGTCATCACCGTGAGGGTGTAGGACCCGGAGGAGGAGTTGCTCACCGTCAGCGACCAGTTGGGGTTGAGCGTCGACGGCATGACCTCCGGGAACAGGGTCAGGAACAGCATGGCGAACGTCGCCACGACGGTCAGGGCGGAGAAGATGAACGCCCAGCCCTCACGGCCCAGCTGGTTGAAGAACATCGCCACGACCAGCGCCACGAACGCGACGACCATCACGCCCAGGCTCTGGCCGTTGCCCGAGTTGGACTGCGTCCACAGCAGGAAGGCGAGCATCAGCAGCAGCGCCACCAGGCCCAGCGCGGGTGCCATCTTCCGGGCACGCTCGCGGATCTCACCGTCCGTCTTCAGCGCCGCGAAGATCGCGCCATGGCAGGTGAACAGCACCAGCGTCATGAAGCCGCCGAGGATCGCGTACCCGTTGAACAGGTCGCCGGGGGTGCCCACGTACGACTTGGCGCGGTCGATCGCGATCCCACGGACCATGTTGGCGAAGATCACGCCCCACATGAACGCGAGGATCAGCGACGTCCAGAAGGTGACCTGTTCCCAGCTGCGCTGCCAGAGGTGGCTCGACCGTTTGCCCCGGAACTCGAACGACACGCCCCGGGCGATCAGACAGATGATGATGATCAGCAGGGGGATGTAGAAGCCGCTGAACATCGTGGCGTACCAGTCCGGGAAGGCCGCGAAGGTCGCGCCCGCGGCCGCGACCACCCAGACCTCGTTGCCGTCCCAGACCGGCGCGATCGTGTTGATGAGGACGCGCCGTTCGGTGTCGTTGCGGGCGAGGAGCTGCGTGAGGACGCCGATGCCGAAGTCGAACCCCTCGAGGAAGAAGTACCCGACCCACAGGAGGGCGATCAGGATGAACCACAGATCGTGGAGGTGCATGGAGATCCGTCCTCAGTAGGCGATGGAGAGGGGCTTGTCGTGCTCCTCCGGGGAGATGCGCAGGGTGGGATCCTTGGCGGGCGGTCTCTCGTCGACCTTCGGGCCGGGTTTGGCGTACTTGATCATGAGGCCCACCTCGACCACCGCGAGGATCGCGTAGAGCACGCTGAGTGCGACCAGCGAACCGACCTGGGTGCCCACGCTGACGTTGGGGGACACCGCGTCCGCCGTCTTCTTGAGGTGGAAGACCACCCAGGGCTGACGGCCCATCTCGGTGAAGATCCAGCCGAAGCTGTTGGCGAGGAGCGGGAAGCCCAGGGTGAGCATGGCGATGCGCCAGCTCCACTTGGTGAAGAAGTCGTTGATCCGGATCTTGTTGGTGATCATCAGGTTCGGCGGCTCGTCCTCACCCGTGCGGTACGCGCGGTCCACCCAGAATTTCTTCCGGGTGAGCCACAGGCCGATCAGGCCGATGGTGAAGCTGGTCATCCCGAAGAAGATCATGAGGCGGAAGCCCCAGTACGTCATGAAGATGTTCGGGATGTACTCGTCGCGGGTGCCGCCGAACAGGCGAACCTGCTCATCGGCCCGGTTGTTGATGCCGGGGACGGCGGAGTGGAAGTCGCTCTTGGCGAGGAAGGACAGCGCACCGGGGATCTCCAGCGCGACGTCGTTACGGCCCTTGCCGACGTCGCCGACCGAGAAGATCGAGAACGGGGCGGGGGCCTGGGTGTCCCAGAGCGCCTCGGCGGCGGCCATCTTCATCGGCTGCTGCTCGAACATGACCTTGGCCAGACGGTCGCCGCTGAGCGCGGTGAGGATGCCGGCGATGGCCGTGACGATCAGGGCGCACCGCAGCGAGGCACGCATGGCGGCGATCCGCTTGCGGTCGGTGTCCCTGCCGCGCTTGGCCCGCCACAGGTGGTAGGCGGCGATGCCCATCACGAAGGCGCCACCGGTGATGAACGCCGCGGTCAGGGTGTGGAAGACCTGCACCAGCGTGGTGTTCTGGAACAGCACGCGCCAGATGTCGGTGAGCCGCGCCCTGCCGCTGGCGTCGATCCGGTAGCCGACCGGGTGCTGCATGAAGGAGTTGGCCGCAAGGATGAAGTACGCGGACAGCAGGCTGCCGATGGTGACGATCCAGATGGTCGCGAGATGCACCTTCTTCGGAAGTCTGTTCCAGCCGAAGATCCACAGGCCGATGAACACGGACTCGAAGAAGAAGGCGATCAGCGCCTCCATCGCCAGCGGGGCGCCGAAGACGTCACCGACGAAGCGCGAGTAGTTCGACCAGTTCATGCCGAACTGGAACTCCTGGAGGAGACCTGTGACGACACCCATCGCGATGTTGATCAGCAGGAGCGTCCCCCAGAACTTGGTGGCGTGGAAGTACTTCTCCTTCCCCGTCCGGACCCAGGCTGTCTCCAGCCCCGCGACGATGCCTCCGAGGCCGATGCTGAGCGGGACGAAGAGGAAGTGGTAGACGGTGGTCACACCGAACTGCCATCGGGCGATGGTCTCGTGAGCGATTGCTAGTTCCACTACGTCCTTCTCTCGCTCGATCCAGCCGCATTTCGGATAAAAGCTATCTCTTATGCATAGGTGCGGCGACTCAGGCAAATCAGGAGCAGGGCCGTTCGGGTGAGCGGCGGGCTCCGCCGTCCGCGTCGGCCAGGCGCCGGTACGGAGAGCCTCGCAAATGGGACCCTAATCAGTACTTTTGGTGTGCATGTGCGACCTGTGATGATAAATGAGGTCTGAAATACGCCGGAACAATTCCTTCTTGTATTCGCGCGGGTCGGCGACTTCGGATGCCGTCCGGGGCCGGTGCGGCTTGGTTCCTGCCTCGCCCCCCAGGAGGTGCGGTCGGTTGTTTGAAAGGCCGGCCCGTTCACCGGCAGACTCAGGACCATGAGATCCACGACGCCGCCCGGCCGGACAAGCACCGACGCGACCGGCGCCGCCCACGCGACCGACGCCGCCCACGTGACCGACGCCGCCCACGTGACCGATGCCGCCCACGTGACCGGTGCGGCCGGGGCCACCCGTTCAGGCGGCCTCCCGCTGGACACCGCGTCATGACGTCCGCCGTCGTCGTGGGCGGCGGCCCCAATGGGCTCGCCGCCGCGGCCCTGCTGGCGAAAGCGGGGCTGAGCGTCACCCTCCTGGAGGCCGCCGACGAGGTCGGCGGCGGCACCCGCAGCTACGAGGCCCTCGTCCCCGGACTCCTGCACGACCACTGCTCGGCCATCCACCCCCTCGCCGTCACCTCACCCGCGCTGCGCGCACTGGACCTGGAACAGCACGGCCTGCGCTGGCGGTCGGCGGACATCGACTGCGTGCACCCGCTCGACGACGGCACCGCCGGCGTCCTGCTGCGCTCCGTCGAGGAGACGGCCCGCATGCTGGGAGCGGACGGCGGCCGCTACCGGGCACTCCTCGGACCGTCGGTGCGTGACTGGGACGCGCTGGCCCAGGACACCATGGGTCCTCTGCTGCGCGTCCCGGCGCATCCGCTGCTGCTCGCACGCTTCGGCCTGCCCACCACCCTGCCCGCGGCCGCGCTCGCCCGCCTCTTCACCACCCCCCAGGCCAGGGCCCTGTGGGGCGGCGTCGCGGCACACGCGTTCCGCCCGCTGTCCCGGCCCCTCACCTCCGCGATCGGACTCGGCATCCTCACCGCCGGTCACGCCGCCGGATGGGCCGTCGCCGAGGGCGGCTCCCAGGCCATCGCCGACAGCATGGAAAGCGTGCTCCGCAAGCACGGCGGCACCGTCCGCACCGGCGTCCGCGTCACCGACCACCGGCAGATCCCGCCCGCCGACGTCACCCTGCTCGACCTCGACCCCGGTCAGGTCGCCGGCATCTACGGCGACCGGCTGCCCGCGCGGGTGCGGAGCGCCTACCGGCGTTTCCGCCGCGGCCCCGCTGCCTTCAAGGTCGACCTGGCGGTCGAGGGCGGCGTGCCCTGGACCAACGAACACGCGCGGCGGGCCGGCACCGTGCACCTCGGTGGCACGTTCGCCGAGATCGCGCGGGCGGAGAAGGACGTGACGGCCGGACGCATGCCTGAGCGCCCCTTCGTCCTGGTCGGCCAGCAGTACCTGGCAGACCCGTCCCGGTCGGCCGGCGACGTGCACCCCGTCTGGGCGTACGCCCACGTCCCCCACGGCTACGACCAGGACGCGACGGAGGCGATCCTTCGCCAGCTGGAGCGGTTCGCCCCCGGCGTCCGCGAGCGGATCGTGGGCCGTCAGGTCACCCGCCCCGCGGACTTCGCCGCCGCCAACCCCAACTTCGCCGGGGGCGACATCCTCACCGGGGCCAAGACCGCTTTCCAGCTCGTACTCGGCCCCCGTGCCGCGCTCGATCCGTACTCCACCGGTCTCCCCGGCGTGTTCCTGTGCTCGGCGGCCACCCCGCCCGGTCCCGGCGCCCACGGCATGTGCGGAGCCGGAGCGGCGGCATCCGCGCTGCGTCACCTGGGCATCCGGGCGGCCTGAGCGGACGCGGGGACAGAGGGCGGCCTGGCGCGGCGAGGGCCGCCCTCGCGGCATGCCGGCGGCCGGCGGGGAGCCGAGGCGGACGGGGGCCGAGGCGAGCAGGGAGCCGAGGTGGGTGGGCGTCGGGCGGGCCGTCGGCAGATCCGAGGCAGACGTCGGGCAGGCCGTCGTACGGACATCGGGTGAGCGTCGGGTGGGCCGTCGGGCGGGCTGTCGGGCGGCCGTCGCGGGTGTGCGTCCCGGCGGTCACGGAGCGGCCGAATCCGCCCGGTTCGCCGCTGACACCCCCCGATATGCTGCTGTTTTTCCTGGACCGCCCATTCGCGCCCGCCTTGGAAGGACACCCCGTTGGAGTTCCGGTTGCTCGGCACCGTCTCCGTCGACACGCGCCGCGGACCGCTGCCGCTCGGCCCCGCCAAACGCCGCAGTCTGCTCGCCGCGCTGCTGCTGTCGGCCAACACGCCCGTCTCGATCAACCGGCTGACGGCCTGCCTCTGGGACGACGTGCCGCCCAGCCAGGCCCGGAGCGTCATCCAGGGGCACGTGTCCCGGCTGCGCGCCCTGCTGGCGGAGGGAGACGCGGAGGCGTACGGGGTGGAACTGCGGACCATCGGCGACGCGTACGCGCTCCGGCTGCCGGAGACCCTGCTCGACGCCCAGCGGTTCGAGGAGCTGCTGACGCTGGCGCGTGAGCAGCGTGACCCCGGCGACGCCGCGCTCATGTACCTGGACGCACTCGCCCTGTGGAAGGGACCCGCCCTGGCCGGCGCGTTCGCGGGCCCGCCGCTCCAGGCCGCGGCACACTCCCTGGAGGAGTCACGGCTGTCCGCCGTGGAGCAACTGGCGCGCGCGTACGGCAGGCTGGGCGAGCACCACCGGGCCGCCGCGGTGCTGCGGACCGAGGCCGTCGCGCACCCGCTGCGGGAGTCGCTGTCGGCCGCGCTGATGACAGCGCTCTACCAGGCGGGCCGCCAGTCCGAGGCGCTGGACTGGTTCCATCGCACGCGGCGGCTCCTCGCCGACGAACTGGGTATCGACCCCGGACGCGAGCTCGCCGACGCGTACGGGCTGATCCTGCGCGGCGACCCGGTACCGGGCGGCACGGCCCCGGCCCATCTCGCCAACCCGGCCGTCCAGCCCACCGCGACGGTCTTGGCCACTCAGGCCACTCAAGTAACCCACACCTCTCAGGGCACCCCGGTCACTCAAGCCGCCCAGGCCGCCCAGGTCACCCACGCCTCTCAGGCCACTGTGGCCACCCAGGCCTCAACGGGCCGCCTCGACGGGCAGCCTGCCTCGCCATCCACCACCCTCGCGGCCCCCGCGGCTTCCTCGGTCCCCGCCGCCCCCGCCGCACCCCCACGCCCCGTCCCGCTCCCGGCCCTGATTCCCGCCGGCCCGCGCCCCGCCGACCTGCTGCCCCGCGCGCCGCGCGGATTCCACGGGCGCACGGCCGAGTTGGCCGCGCTCGGGCGGGCCGCGGCCGGAGAGGCGCCGGTGTGCCTGGTGACCGGGCCGGCGGGCGTGGGCAAGACCGCGCTCGCCCTGTGGTGGGCGCACCGCAACGAGGACGCGTTCCCGGACGGCCGGCTCTTCGCCGACCTGCACGGCTTCAGCGACACCGGCGAGCCGCCCGTGACCGAGGTGCTGCGTGAATTCCTGCTGGCCCTGGACGTGCCGGCGCGCCGTGTGCCCGAGTCGGCGTCCGCCGCCGCGGCGCTGTTCCGCTCCCTCACCGACCGGCTGCGGCTGCTGGTCGTCCTCGACAACGCGCGCGACTCCGCCACCGTTCGCGCCCTGCTGCCCGGCGGGGCCGACTGCGTCACCGTCGTCACCAGCAGGAACCGGCTCGAAGGCCTCATCGCTTCGGACGCGGCCCGCCCCGTACCGCTCGACACGCTCGACGCGCAGGACGGCACCGCGCTGCTCGCGGGCGTCCTCGGCGAGGAACGCGTCCTCGGCGAACCCGTCGCCGCCCGCAGGCTCGCCGAACTGTGCGGCGGACTCCCGCTCGCCCTGAGGGTCACTGCCGCACGCCTGGCCGGCCGGCCGCAGTGGACGCTCGCCGGACTCGCCGACGAACTCGCCGACGAGCGCGGACGGCTGGCCTATCTCGACATCGACGACACCGGGGTCCCGGCCGCGCTGCGGCTCACCGTGCAGCAACTGCCGAGCGACGCCGTCCACCACTTCGCCCGGCTCGGCCATCACCCCGGCACCCACTTCGACCCCTACACCGCCGCCGCACTGGCCGGTACCGACCCGGTCACGGCCGCGGCCGCCCTGGAGCGGCTCGGCGCCGCGCACCTCGTCACCGAGACCGCCCCCGGCCGCTGGGAACTGCACGATCTCGTACGGCTCTACGCGAGGGGCATCGACCCGGCCGCCGGCCCCGCTGCCCTGCTCGGGGTCCTGGACCACTACATCGCCACCGCCCTCGCCGCCACCGACACCGCGGAACCCGGCGGCGAGCCCTGCTTCTCCCTGCCCGCGCACTACCGACGCCCGGCCGCCGTAAGGGACTTCACGGACCGCGCGCAGGCCATGCGCTGGCTGGCCGTCGAACGGGAGGACCTGGCGCGTGCCGTGTCCGCCGCGCGGGCCGCCGGGCGCGACGACCGGGCCTGGCGGATCATCCTGCTCCAGTGGCCCCAGGTGGTGTGGCGGGTGCGGGACAACTGGGTGCCGCTGCTGCGGACCGCGCTCGACTGCGCCCTCGCCGAGCAGGACCCGTACGCCGAGGCGCGGGTGCGCACCCTGCTCGGCTGGGTGCTCGGCGAGGAGGGCATGCTCGCCGACGCCGTCGAACTGCTGACGCCGTCCCCGGACCTCGCCCGGCGGGCCGGTGACCGGCTCGGCGAGGCCACCGCGCTGATCAACCTCGCTGTCGTCCAGGCTGCGCAGGGCGCGCTCGACGCCGCGCTGGACGGCTGTACCCGCGCCGTCGACCTGGCCCGCGAGGAGAAGGACGCGCACACCGAGATGCTGGCCCTTCAGCACCTCGCCCGCGTCCAGCTGACCGCCGGCCGCCCGGCGGAGGCCCTGCACGTGGCACACCGCGCGCTCGACCTCGGGCCCGAGCACGAGCAGGCCGCGCGCAGATCCCTGCTGCTGACCGTCTCCGGTGAGGCCCGGCTCGCGCTCGGCGAAGAGGCCGAGGGCATCCGGCTGCTGGACCGAGCCGCCGAGGAGGCGGAGCGGGCGGGGTACGACGAGGGCGCCGTACAGGCCCTCGGAGCGCTGCTGCGGGTGAGCGCGCGGGCCGACCTCCGCAGACGGTACGAGGACGCCGTACGGCGGCTCGCCGCGGACGACCTGTAGGGCGGGCGCGCCGACGGGGTCCAGGAGTGCGCCGGGCGACGTCAGCGAAACGTCAGCGGGACATCACCGGAACGTGAGCGGCACCGCCGAGACTCGACATGTCAGCAGGTCAGAGCACGGCCGACGACCCGACCGGTCGTCGTCGTACCGCACACACGGGGGAAATCTCCATGAACGCATCGCGTCAGCGCGCCACCTTCCTCGCCGCCACCACGGCGGCCCTCGCCCTCTCCCTGACCGCCTGTCAGGACGGCACCGGCGCCAAGTCCGAGGGGTCCACCGGCGCGTCGGTCTCCGTCTCGGCCTCGGCGGCCGCGCAGGCGTCCGGTTCGGGCGGAAGCAAGGGCACCACGATCGGCAGCGGGCAGAAGGCGTCGGGCTCGACGGGTTCCACCGGCTCCAGCGGCTCCACGGGCACGTCCGGCTCCGGCACGTCGTCCGGCTCCGGCTCCTCCGCCTCCGCCGCCGCGTGCACGTCGAAGGACGTCAAGGTCACCGCCGAGAAGCAGGACGGTCCGCCGTACACCCACATCGTCCTGACGGCGAAGAACGTCTCCGGCCACAGCTGCCGGATGGCGGGCTTCCCGCGGATCCAGTTCCTGGAGAGCCACAAGCAGGACGTGCCGGCCGTCGCCAAGAGCAAGCCGGGCGTCCCCACGGTGATCGCCCCCGGCGCCCCCGCCTACGCCGCGGTCAAGCTGTCCGACGGCGGCCGGGAGGAGAACGGCGAGCCGGTGTCGGCGTTCTCCGTCTGGCTCGAGGGTGCCGCTGACACGGACTCGATCACCGTCGACTCCTCGGCCGGCGGCGGTCTCTTCGTCGACCCGGCCAAGGCGCTCACCGGCTACTGGACGACCGAACTGCGCAACGGAGCCGACGAGTTCTGACCGGTACCGCCGACGCTCCACCCCGGTCGCGGCCTCGCCCGCGCGACCGGGGCGTTGCCGGGAGAGGAAGATCACCTCAGGTGGTGTGGTCTTGGCCATGCCTGCGGCACGCGGTACCTTCGGTTCGATATCGACGACGGCGAGTCGGAAGCCGGTGAGAACCCGGCACGGTCGCGCCACTGTGTGCGAACGGTCCTCGGGGCCGTTCGTGAGTCAGACCCGTGGCCGTCGTCCTGTGCACCACCGAGATGGGACGCGAACTCCCGTAGGAGGTCCTGCCATGGCGCAGACCGTCGCCCAGCCGACAGCCACCACTCCCGTCGTACCCGCCACGCTGCCGCTGAAGGCGATAGCTCCCTGGGCGGTCTTCTTCGGCATCCTGATGATGATCCTGCTGTACTTCGTCGGCGCCGAGCAGGGCGCCACCTCCGTGTTCAACGGCATGGACGTCCACGAGTGGGTGCACGACGCCCGCCACCTGCTCGGCTTCCCCTGCCACTGACGCGAGGGGCGCCGCGCATCCATGAACTCCGCAACCGTACGCAACCTTCTCGTACGGGGCATGCTCGCCGGCCTGGCCGCCGGCGTGCTCGCCCTGATCGTGGCCTACTTCCTCGGTGAACCGAGCGTGGACAGCGCGATCGGCTTCGAGGAGGCCCACTCCCACGAGCACGAGATGGAAGTCGTCTCCCGCTCCCTGCAGTCCACCGCCGGCCTCGCCACGGGCGTTCTCGTCTACGGGGTCGCCTTCGGCGGCATCGCCGCACTCGCCTTCTGCGTCGCCCTCGGCCGCGTCGGCCGCATCGGCGCGCGCGCGACCGCGCTGCTGCTGTCCGGCTCCGCGCTGCTCGCGGTCTACGTCGTACCGTTCTTGAAGTACCCGGCCAATCCGCCGTCCGTCGGCGACCCCGGCACCATCGGCAAGCGGACCACCCTGTACTTCCTGATGATGCTCCTCAGCGTGCTGCTGGCGGTCGGCGCGACCATCCTGGGCAAGCGGCTCGCACCCCGGCTGGGTACCTGGTACGCCACCGTCGTGGCCGTGACCGCCTTCGTCGTGTCGATCGGGCTGGCCTACGCGTTCCTGCCCGTCATCAACGAGGTGCCGAGGGACTTCCCGGCCGCCCTGCTGTGGCGCTTCCGGCTGTCCGCGCTGGCCATCCAGGCCGTGCTCTGGGGCGGGTTCGGCCTGCTCTTCGGCGAACTGGCCGAACGGCAGCTCAACCCGAAGCCGCAGCCCACGGCGAGCGGGACGACGGAAGCGGTTCCGGCCGCGCGCTGACGGGCCGGGCTCCTCGGGTACCCCGCACTCCGGGGCCCCCGGGAGCAACTACCGGCCACGAGAGGGCCCTTAGGATCCGTCCGGGGCCCTCTCGTCGTCCAAGTGGCCGGTGGACGAACGAAATCGCTGGCCAGGACGGTACGCCTGTGGCAGCGTCCCCGCCATGACCGCCATGGACAGCATCCTGATCACGCCGCTCGCCGAGCGTCCCTCGCTGATCTCCCGGGTCTACGAGATCACCGACACCTGGCCGGTGTTCACCCCGCACGATCCGGTCGCGGGCGCGTTGCTGAGCCGGGTGGCCGAGGACTTCCCCCACTACTGCGTGGTGGCGACGGACGGCGACCGAGTCGTGGCACGCGGGCTGAGCGTCCCGTTCAACGCCGGGCTCGAGGGCCGTGAGGAGATGCCGGACCGGGGCTGGGACCAGGTGCTCGTGTGGGCGTTCCGTGACCGGCGGCACGGGCGTCCGACCACCACGGCAAGCGCGTTGGAGATCACGATCGACACCGAGTACCTGGGCCGCGGTCTGGCCCACCGGATGCTGGCCGCACTGCGGGACGCCGTCGGCGGGGAGGGCCACGACGGACTGCCGGCCCCGGTCCGCCCCACGGCCAAGCACCTCGAACCGCGCGTCGCCATGGCCGAGTACATCCGCCGACGGCGCGACGACGGGCTGCCGGCCGACCCGTGGCTGCGCGTGCACGTCAAGGCCGGCGGCACCATCGAGAAGGTCGCCCCGGCGTCGATGACGGTCAGCGCCTCCCTCGCCCAGTGGCGACGATGGACCGGCCTGACCTTCGAGAGCGACGGCCTCGTCGACGTACCCGGCGCCCTCGTCCCGGTGCACTGCGCCACCGCGCACGACCACGCGGTCTACGTCGAACCCAATGTGTGGGTCCGCCACCGCTGGCCGGTCACAGCGGGCTGCCGAGCCGCACGTTCCAGCGGGCGGCGCGACCGCTGAGTTCGGTCGCCGTCAGCGGTGGCACGTCGAGACGCCAGAACGCCGCGGCGGGGATGCCCAGTGCGTGGACGACGGCCGCCCGTACGATCTCCGGCTCGACCACGGCGACCGTACGGCCGGGCACCTGAGCGGCCGACTCCAGCCAGCCCCCGACACGTGCGCACACGTCCTCGACCGACTCCCCGCCGTGGGGCGCGCCGGAGGGGTCCGCGAGCCAGCGGGCCACCGCCTCCGGTTCGGCGGCACCGACCTCGTCGAGCGTACGGCCCCGCCAGCGCCCCACGTCCAGCGGCGCCAACTCCGGTGCGTCCAAGCCGTGCAGGCCGAGTTCCGCGGCCGTCTCCCGGCAGCGTGCGCTGGGGGAGATGAGGGTGCGGACGGCCCCGGGCAGCGATCCCGCGGCCGCCCGGGCCCGGGCAGCTCCGCGCTCGTCGACGGAGCCGCCGCCCCCGAAGCGGGCCTCGCGCAGTTCGGGGCTCGTCGCGGGCGAGACGAGGACGACACGGGTGGTCACGGGGGTGGTTCTCCTGCGCTCTCGGTGGCTACGAGGGTGGCTGCGACGGCATGTTCGTGAACCTAGCATCCGGGGAGTCGGGGGAGTCGGGGGAGTCGGGGGAGTCGGGGGAGTCCGGGGGAGTCCGGGCATCCGTGGCCGTCACGGTCACGGTCGCGGGCTCGGTGATCGGGGGATCGGCGACCGGGGGTGCCGAACTCCGCCCGTATCAGGGGCGTTACGCCCATCTCGCGAGAACGCCGGACGGACGAGGCCGAGGAGCGGTACGAGGAACTCTCGCACCGGTACGACGAACTGCTGGAGAAGTCCACGCAGCCCGATCCGCCCCACGGCGACGGACAGCACCCGAAGACCTCCTGAACGGGACCGCCGGGCACGTCCGGTGAGGTGACGTTCGCGGCCGCACAGACCGCCGTGACCGGAGACGGCCCCGGCGGCGCGTGCCCCGTCAGCCGTCGTGCCGCTCGAGCACCTCCCACGGCGTCCTGCTCGCGTACCAGCCGTCGACGCGCGGCCCGAACAGGTCGGGCGGCCAGCCCGCCGTCTGTACGGCCGCGTCGTAGACGGCTTCGCCGAACTTCACGATCGCCCGGTGCGGGTCCGGCAGCCGCCTCAGGTTGTCCCACGGCAGGAGCGCCAGGCCGGCCTCGGGATACCAGTTCGCGCCCTCCACGCCCCAGGACCGGCCCTCCAGGCCGTCCGGCTGGGGCCAGATGTAGGCGTACATCCCGATCTCCGGCGCGTCGGCGTTGTTGAACCTGGTGTTGTCGAAGGAGAAGCCCACCGACACATAGGCGTTGAGCTGGGCGTTCTGCATGAACGGCGGCCTCTGCGGCGGGGGCGCGGTGTGCTGCGCCCGGAACCGTGTCGCGGACAGGTCGAACCCGCCCCACATCACCCCGACCCGCGGGCGGTGCCCCAGGAAGGGGGCCTGCCACGCCTCGAGTCCGGCCGCGGCGAGGTTCATCGCCTGCCAGATCCGACGGGCCGCGTCCGGATCCCAGGTCCGCTTCGCGGTGTCCGCCTCGAAGGTCGGCGGGGCGTCCGGGATCTCGCAGATCAGCGAGCTGCGCGGTCTGCTGATGCCGAGCTCGGCCGCCGTCTCGCAGTAAGCGGCGTAGAACGCGGCGACCGACTCCGCGTCCAGCGGCAGGCTCCGCGAGCCTTTATCGGTCTCGATGAGCACGTCCCCGTCCAGCAGACGGTAGTGCACCGAGAAGGTCACGTCGGGGTGCCGGAACGTCGGCGTTCTGAGCCCCCTGGGCGTGACCTCGAGAACGATGTTCCCCCAGCCGACTTCGAAGGGCTCGTCGAGGGTGTACTTGCCGGCGACCTGCGCCACGCGGTTCACGTAGTCGACCATGGGTTCCAGGTCCTTGTGGACCAGGACCGGCCACGGCTCGGGACGTTCGCTCACGGAAAGCCTCCCAGGGGTTCGGAGGGGATCTCAGCCGTGGGTGCCACGAGTCCGAGCCAGCTCCACGGTGCGGCGACGGCTCGCCCTGGGACACCGAAATGCGACCGGTTCCATTCTGGCACGCGGCTCGGGGAGCCGCCCGGCACGGACCATATGGTCTGCCCGAACGGGCACGCGCGCCGGACCGCCGGAGGCGGTGGGGGATGGGCCGGGGACGGACGAATCCGCCGGCTCGGCGGAGGCGCGGAAGGGGCGAGGGACGGACGATCTGCCGGATCCACGAGGGCGTGGAACGATGGTGAAACGGCACTCGACGGGTGCCCGGGACCTGTTGAGGCCACGACAGGAACGGTGAGAAGCGGGCCGCGCGACCGCCTCGGGCGGGAGCCGGCGGAATCCCTCAGCCGGCGAGTCGAGGAGGAATGCAGCATGGCCTCGTCCGAAACGCCCCCCACGGAGTCGTCCGCACCGTCGTCCGCGTCCTCGCCCGAACCGGCGGCGATGCAGTTCGGCATCTTCACCGTCGGTGACATCACCACGGACCCCACCACGGGGCACACGCCCAGCGAGGCGGAACGCATCCAGGACACCGTCGCCATCGCACGGAAGGTGGAGGAGGTCGGGCTGGACGTCTTCGCCACCGGCGAGCACCACAATCCGCCCTTCGTCCCGTCCTCGCCGACCACGCTGCTCGCCTACATCGCCGCGCAGACCGAGCGGATCATCCTCTCGACCTCGACCACGCTGATCACGACCAACGACCCGGTCAAGATCGCCGAAGACTTCAGCGTGCTCCAGCACCTGTCCGGCGGCCGTACGGACGTCATGCTCGGACGCGGCAACACCGGGCCCGTGTATCCCTGGTTCGGACAGGACATCCGCGACGCCATCCCGCTGACCGTCGAACACTACGGACTGCTGCGGCGGCTGTGGCGGGAGGAAGTGGTCGACTGGGAAGGTGAGTTCCGCAGCGCACTGCAGGGATTCACCCTGGCGCCCCGCCCGTTGGACGACATCCCGCCGTTCGTCTGGCACGCCTCCATCCGCACCCCCGAAGTGGCCGAACTGGCCGCCTACTTCGGGGACGGCTTCTTCGCCAACCACATCTTCTGGCCCTCCTCCCACACCAAGTCACTGGTGAGCCTGTTCCGCCGGCGCTTCGCGCACTACGGTCACGGCACACCGGAGCAGGCCGTCGTGGGCCTGGGCGGGCAGGTCTTCATCCGGCCCAACAGCCAGGACGCGGTGGACGAGTTCCGCCCCTACTTCGACAACGCGCCCGTCTACGGACACGGCCCGTCGCTGGAGGAGTTCACGGAACTGACCCCGCTGACGGTCGGGTCTCCGGCCCAGGTCATCGAGAAGACCCTGAGCTTCCGCGACTACGTCGGCGACTACCAGCGCCAGCTCTTCCTCGTCGACCACGCCGGCCTCCCCCTCAGGACCGTGCTCGAACAACTCGAACTTCTGGGCGGGGAAGTGGTGCCGGTGCTCCGCAAGGAGTTCGCCGTCGGCCGGCCGGCCGACGTCCCGCCGGCCCCGACCCACCAGACACTCCTGCGCGCCCGCCGCGAGGAGGAGACTGCACGGTCCGGTGAAAACACCGACGCCGATGCCACCAGCGGCAACAGCGGCAACAGCGAAGAGAATCCGGGAACACGATGAAGATCACCATCATCACCGGCGGCCTGCGCGAGCCGTCCTCGACACGGCTCCTCGCGGACCGGCTGGCAGCGGCCGTCGCCAAGGACCTCGAAGGACAGGGCGAGCCGGTCGAGTTGACGTTCGTGGAACTGCGCCCGCTGGCCCACGCCATCATGGACGCCATGCTGACGGGCTTCTCCGGCGAGCCCTTGGACGCGGCCTTCGAACAGGTCGCGGGCGCCGACGGCGTCATCGCCGTCACGCCCGCCTTCAACGCCTCCTTCAGCGGCCTGTTCAAGTCCTTCTTCGACGTCCTGCCCGAAGAGACCCTCGCCGACATGCCCGTCCTCATCGGCGCCACCGGGGGCACCGAGCGACACTCCCTCGTCCTCGAACACGCCCTGCGCCCGATGTTCTCCTACCTGCACGCCATCGTCTCCCCCCGCCCCGTCTACGCCGCCACCAGCGACTTCGGCGCCCAGACGGGCTCGGCACTGGGCAGCCGCATCACCGCCGCCGCCGCCGACTTCACCCGCCTCCTGCGCGCCTGCGGCCCCCGCGCACGCCGCGAACTGGTCGACGAGGACCTGGCTGCCATGCAGCGGCTGCTGAGCGACACCTGAAGCCCCGAGCCCCGAGCCCCGAGCCCCGAGCCCCGGGCCCGGTCCGCGGACGCCGGACCGTCGGCCGCGTTCGGCCGGCCGCGGTCGGCGGACCGGTGGCGGTTACGTGTTCGCCGCGGTTGCCCGCGTCAGCAGCAGGACCGCGTCGACAAGGTCACCCGCGGGGTCGCCCGTGGCCAGGTGGCGGAGCTGGAGGCCCATCACCAGGGCGACGGTGGCGGCTGCCAGACGTTCCGCGTCCGGGACCCCGAGGGCGGTGAGGATCTGGGCGGCGACACGGTCGTAGGCGGTGAAGGCCTCACCGGCCGCCTGGCGCAGTCTCTCGTCGCGCCCGGCGTGGAGATAGAGCTCGAACGGGGCGAGGTGGGCGCTGTCGAGCGAGGTGCCGCACCCCACCTGGCCCGCCAGAGACGCGGCGTCGTCGATGTCGACGCCCTCGGTCTGGCACCGGTCGGCCAGTTCGGTGAAGTGCCGTGCCTCTCCGCGCACGAAGTGCAACAGGCTCTCCCGCAGCAGCTCGTGCTGGGTCGCGAAGTGGTAGGTGACCGAGCCGAGCGAGACCCCCGCCACCGTGGCGATCCGCCGGTTGGTGACCGCCGCGACGCCGCCCTCGCCGATGATCCGCAGGACAGCCGTGATGATGCGCTCGCGCGTCGGGGCGGAGGCCTGGGAGGAGACGGAACGGTTCGGCATGAACCTGATTGTTCCATCACTACGGTCTGCCGGTCCCGGATGTCCCCCAGGGGCGGAGCAGCGGCCTGGCGAGTACTCAAGTACGCCCCAACGCACAGCGATTGACGCGTCCCTCGGTGGACGGAGCCGTCTACTCTCTCTATTGTTCGTTCGAACGAACAAGACGGGAGACCAGTCGTGCGCATTGCCGGGGCAACTGTTCTGCTGACCGGAGTCACCGGTGGCATAGGAGGCGCGCTCGCCGCGGAACTGTCCGCCCGCGGGGCGAACCTCGTCCTCACCGGCCGGCGAGGCGACGCGCTGGCGCCCCTGGCCGACCGCTACGGCGCCCGGACGATCCTGGCGGATCTCGCCGACGCCGACGATGTGTCGCGCCTGGCCGAGGAGGCGGCCGGAACGGACATCCTCGTCGCCAACGCCGCCCTGCCGTCCAGTGGTGACGTGCTCGACTACACGCCGGAGCAGATGGACCGTGCGCTCGCGGTGAACCTGCGCGCACCCGCGATGCTCGCGCGACTGCTCGCCCCGGGGATGGTGGACGCGGGGCGCGGACACATCTGCTTCGTCGGTTCGCTTTCGGGGCTGGCGGCCACCAAGTCGGCGTCCCTCTACACCGCGACGAAGTTCGGGCTGCGCGGCTTCTCGCTGGCCTTCCGCCAGGACCTGCACGGCACCGGGGTGGGCGTATCGATCGTCCAGCCGGGTTTCGTACGTGACCTCGGGATGTTCGCCGCCACGGGCTCGGCGACGCCCGGCGGGGTGCGAACCGTGTCGCCGGACCAGGTGGTCAAGGGCGTGACGCGCGCGATCGAGCGCGATGTCGCCGAGATCAACGTGGCACCCCTCGAACTGAAGTTCCTGACCAGGATCGCCTCGCAGTTCCCCGGGTTCGCCGAGCGGGTGCAGCGGATGGCGGGAGCGGAGAAGACCGTGGACGGGATCGTGGCGGCCCAACGCCCGCGCCGCTGACGGGTGTTCGTCAGCGGTGGCGGCGGTGCCTCCGCTCACCCCGTCGCGCACGGGCGAGAGGTGACGGCGCACCGCCGTGCCGGCTCGGCGCTCTCGCCGCTGTGGTTCTCACGGCGCCGCGTGTTCCCCAAGGTGAACGGCACCGGCTGCAGCGCTGCCGAAGCGGCCGTCAGGCGCCGCTTTCCCGGACGGGAATGACGATCTCGTCGACGAGCCAGCGGGCGGCCTTGGGAGGGTAGGGGCGGGGGAGCGCGAGGACGACGTGCTGGATGCCGGCGCCCGCGAGGGCGTGGACGTGGGCGCGGGTGCCGGCGGGGTCGGCGTAGTCGACGATGATCTGCGCGGAGCGGGTGATCTCCGTGGGGTCGCGTCCGATCGCGGCGCAGTGCGCGTCCAGGACGCGGGAGCGTGCGGCGATCCAGTCGGTGGTGTTGTGCGGCGGGCCGGGGACGTTCCAGATGTCGGCATGCTCGGCGACGATGCGCAGCGTGCGGTCGCCCCACCCGCCGAGCAGCAGCGGCGGTCCTCCGGGCCGGACGGGGCCCGGCCGGTTCCGTGTGCCGCGCAGGGTGGTGAAGGGCCCGGCGTGGTCGAAGACCGCCTCGTTCCACATGCGGCGCAGGATGGTGATCGTCTCGGTCAGGCGGGCCAGGCCCTCGCCGGGGCTGGGGAGCGGGAAGCCGTAGGCGGCGTACTCGGCGACGGCCGGGTTGGGTCCTTCGGGCTGCCGGGTGCCGCCGACGCCCAGGCCCATGATCAGGCGCCCTCGGGAGATCACGTCCACCGTGGTGGCGATCTTTCCGAGGTGGGCGGGCGCGCGCAGCCTGTTGCTGGTGACGAGCAGGCCGAGGCGGAGACGGGTGGTGCGAGCGGCGAGCGCGGCCAGCAGGGTCCAGCCCTCCAGGGCGGCGCCGTCGGGCGGTCCGGCCAGCGGCATCAGGTGGTCCCACAGCCACGCGTCGCCGATCTCGGGCAACTCGTCGGCTTCCTCCCAGGTGCGGAGGATCTCGCCGTAGGTCAGATGCATGGGCGTCGTCTTGATGCCGAAGCGGAGAGTACGGCGTGATGCGTCGGTAGGCATGACCATCAACCTACCGAATCATCAGCATGGCTGACTATCAGTTGGCGGGTACGATGCGAAAATGATCGAAAGCGGTGACGACATCGCGGCCCGGGAGGTCCTCGGCACGCGGCTGGGCTACTTGCTCAAGCACGCGCAGATGCGGCTGGCGGAGTACGCCGGGCCCGCGCTGGCCCGGTTCGGGCTCGACGCCCGCGAGCTGGCGGTGCTCGCGGTGCTCGCGGCAGACCGGCCGCTGTCGCAGCTGGAGGCCGCGCGTCGGCTGGGCGTGGACCGTACGACCATGGTCGCGTTGGTCGACGCACTCGAGGGCAAGGGCCTGGTGGAGCGGCGGCGCAGCGAGGAGGACCGCCGCCGCAACGTCGTCGAGCTGACCGAGTACGGCACACAGGTGCGGGCTGACGCGGAGGTCGCGCGCGAGGCCGCGGAACGCGCGTTCCTCGCACCGCTCGACGAGAAGGAAACGGCCGGCCTGATGAAGGCACTGCGCGTACTGGCGACGGAAGCCCGCGCCGAGGCACCGCCCCACCCTTAGGGGCCGCCCCGAGGTCAGCCGCCCTGACCGGCGTTTCCGACCGGGCCGACCTTCACCGGGGAGCCGGAGCCGTCCGTGACGGGCAGCGTGCCTGCGCCCGGCCAGGGGAGGGTGACCGTCTTCGTCTCGTTCGGCGGGGTCACCAGCAGCGCCGTGACACGGACACCGGAGCCGCCCGACCTGTTGACCGGGTAGTTGATGCCGAAGGCCACCGACTGCCCGCTTTTGAGGACGATCGAAGTGGCCCGCTCACCATTGCGCTGCGCGGACAGAGCCCCCGCGTTGGTCTTCAGGTCGACGCCCGCGTACCCGGACATCGCGCAGGCCTGGCCGCCGCCGTTCTTCATCTGCACCGTGACGGTGCCGTCGGGGTCGCCGGCGATGGTGTTGTCCGCCGCCGTGATCTTCAGGTCGTCGGTGTGGCACCTGTCGACCTTGCCGTTCTTGCTTCCGCTCTCAGTGGAGCCGGTCCCGGCTGCCGTGCCCTGCCCGCCGGAGCTCTTCCCGGTGGCTGTGCCCTGCCCGCCGCCCGTGGCCGACGAGTCGGACGGGGTGGCCGCCTTGCCGGACGGGGTGACCGCGTTGCCGGCCGGAGTGGCGGACGAAGAGCTCTGCGCGGCGCCCGAGTCCGCGTCCTGGCACGCCGTCATCAGCATGGCGCCGCCGACAAGGACTGCGGAGAGGAGAAATACCTTGCGACGGTTGCCGGACATGAAAGCCCCCTTGGTGTTGGTATCCAGTGGTCGAAGCCGAAGCCGAAGCCGAAGCCGAAGCCGAAGCCGAAGCCGAAGCCGAAGCCGAAGCCGAAGCCGAAGCCGAAGCCGAAGCCGAAGCCGAAGCGGATTCGGCTCCCCGGTGCTTGCTCAATCACTATGAGGGGGCTGTGAGCCGCGGCGATGCCGACGTGGTCGTTCCACGACAACGCTGTCGCAGACCGGTGACACGGTCACGAGGTGAGCCGCTGCTTCTGACCGTCTCCCGCTCGCCACGTTCGGCATGATTGCGACCATGCGTAGAAGGGTGGGCGAGGGGTTCCGCCGACTGTGGCGGCGGGGCGGGCGTGAACGTGATGAGCCGGTGCTCACCGAGGTCGAGGCCGAGATCACCGCTTCCGGTGAGGCTTTGAAGGGTGGTCGGATCATCCGAGGCCCTGACCCGACTCCCGGCCCTGCCGCCCGGCACCACGGTCGTCGCCCTGATCAACGACGGCGGGGAGAAGTACCTGGACACCGTGTTCGACGACGACTGGATGGAGGCCCACGGCCTCCTCGATCCCGACGCGGAACTGGCGATCGGCGCCCTCCTCGCAAAGCTCCGCAGGAACCGGTGAACCGGTGAACCGATCGGGCACGGCAGCATCGACGCTCTCGCCGAGGCCGGTACCACCTGTTCGGTGGACAAGGGATTCCAGGGCGCGGGGGCACGGTTCGACGAGGCGGCCATAGGGTGGCCTTATGTTCGATCGGCTGGAGATCGCGGTGCTGCCGAGGGGAGCACGTTTTCCCGCCCAGTTGCGCTTCTGGGTCAACGGCGAGGACGTGGTGGAGCAGGCGGTGGGCCCCGGGGGACGTGGGCCGCTCGCCGCGGAAGCGCTGCCCGCCGGGCTCCCCGGCCCGCTGAGGGCGACGTCCGAGCCGCGCCGGGTGCGGTTGGGTGAGCCGGAATGCACCGGGGGGTGCTGCGGCTTCCTCTCCGTGGTCGTGAGGCGCACGGGGAACGTCGTCCAGTGGTCGGACTGGCAGATTCCCCACCTGGCGGACCGGCCACCGGAATTCGACTTCGACGCGAGCGAGTACGACGCGGAGATCGCCCGTGCGGAGACGGATTACACGCCACGCCCGTTGAGTTTCTGACTGATGATCAGGCCGTCCAGTGTGGAGTCTTCAAAGCGGCCCCGTTCAAGGCCTGCGGTCGTGAAAAGTGCGGCGCAGGTCGTTCACCCAGGCGTCGGGGTTCTCCCAGGGGATGAAGTGACCGCCGTGGTCATGGGCGTTGACGTTGACGTGGTTGAACCAGTCGCCCTGCGGGCCGGCCCTGAACGCCTGGACGCGCTCGGTGGTGGTGTGGATGCCGGGCGGGTTCTCGTATGTGACGAAGGTGAGGCCGACCGGGGCCTGCACGACCGGGGTGCGGTCGTGGGCGGGGGTCCAGGGGTAGCGGTTGGCGTTGGCGTAGTAACGCATCGACGTGGCGATGGAGTTGTTCACCCAGTAGATCGTGGCGTGGGTGAGCAGGTCGTCCTTCGTGAAGACGGATTCGACGTTGCCGCCGTTGTCGCTCCAGGCGTTCCAGCGCTCCAGCAGCCAGGCGAGCAGTCCGGCGGGTGAGTCGCTCAGCCCGTGGGCCAGCGTGGCGCCGTCGAGCATGTGCACGGCGAGGTGGCACGCCGAGCGGTGGTCCAGCTCGACGATCCGGGCGCGGACGTCGGCGGGCTGGCCGTCGGTGAGGGGCCGATTCCGGGCGAAGTCCCAGGCCCGGGGACCGGAGAAGAAGTCGAGCGGCAGCCCGGAGCCGATGTGGATGCCGTACAGCTCGTCGGCGTACTTGTGGCCGAGCTGGCTGGAGACGATCCCGCCGATGTCGCAGCCCCCGGCGGCGTATTTCTCGTATCCCAGGGTCTCGGTCATCAGGGTGTGCCAGAGGTCGGCGACCTTCCAGAAGTTGACGTCCGGAAAGCCGGTGAGCGGGCCGGGGAAACCGAAGCCGGGCAGCGACGGCACGATGACGTCGAAGGCGTCGGCGGGGTCACCGCCGAACGCGGCCGGGTCGGCGAGCAGGTCGATCACCTTCGACCAGTGCCAGAACGTCCACGGCCAGCCGTGGGTGAGGATCAACGGGATCGGGCGGGGGCCGCGGCCGGGCTTGCGCATGAAGTGCACCGGGACACCGGCGACGCTCACCTGGTAGTGCTCGTGGACGTTGATGGCGGCCTCGGCCTTGCGCCAGTCGTAGTCGTCCCGCCAGTAGGCGACCAGCTCACGGAGATAGCTGTCGGGGACGCCGTAGGACCAGTCGCCGTTCCCCTCGTCCAGCGGCGGGCGGGTCGATGTGAGGCGGGCGCGCAGGTCGTCGAGGACTTCGTCGGGCACATGGATCGGAACGGGCTTCAAGGGAAAGGCGTGCGGGGTGCTCATCGCGTGGCTCCTCACTGGGGTGTGTCACCGGCCTGCTGGGCCGCGAGCCGTGGCGGCCTTCCGTCAGGATTCTCCGGCCGCCGGCCTGTCGGCAAACGATCGAACGACGACAGGCGCAGCGAGTGTGTCCGGCGAGCCAGGGCAATCCACTGCGAAGGTGCGCCTTCGATCCCCCCCGATCACCGGCCACGCCCCTCCGCCCCCGGAATCAGCCGCAACGCGTGCAACGCCGCGCCCAGATCGGCGAGATGGGCGGGCTCGGTGAGTGAGCGGCCGGTCAGTTTCTCTATCCGCCGGAGCCGGTAGCGCACGGTGTTGGGGTGGATGAACAGCCGGGCCGCCGTTTCGCCGGCGGCACCGCCGGCCGAGAACCAGTGCCCCAGCGTCTGAAGGAGCCGTGCCCGCTCGGGGACGGGGAGATGAAGGACGGGACCCAGGACGACCTCGACCAGGCGGGCCGCCTCCGCCGGGGCGGCCGCGACCAGCATGGAGAGGGGGCTGTCGTCGAAGTGGGCGACGCCGGGGCCGTCACCGGGCAGCCCCGTGAGCGCCAGCCGGGCGAAGCGCAGCGCCTGCGGGGTGTCGCGCAGCGAGTCGAAGCGAGGGCTGACCCCCACGCGCGCGGGCCGGTGCCGCAGCGCCCGGTGGCTCACCGCCTCGGCGTCGGGATGGGCCAGTGCCAGCAGCCCGATCTGCTCGTCGGGCAGCAGCCGCCAGGCGGACGGCACACCGGACCGGCGCAGGGCCGCCTCGATGCCGGGCAGCGGCTCGCCGCCCGGATCCGGTACGGAGGCGGCGACGACGGCATAGGGTCCCCGCTCCGGAAGGCCGAGTTGGCGCGCCGTCTCCCACAGGGTCGTCCGCTCCGCGAGGGCGCCCGTGAACAGTGCCTCGACCAACGCCGAACGCCGTGCCTCGCGTTGGAGCGCGAGGTCGGCACTGGTCTCGCGGTAGGCCGCCGCGACAGCCTCCGCGTAGCGGCCGAACTGCGTCCAGATCTCCGACGACCCGGCGACCAGGTGGGAGTCCGTCACCTCCGGGTGCCGCTGGGCCTCGTCGACGAGCCGCGCCCAGAGGTACTCGAAGCCGATCCGGTAGGCGTGCAGGGTGTCCGCGAGGGGCACCCCCTGCTCGGCCCGCAGCCTGCCGGTCCGCTCCGCCGGCCGCACGTCGGGTTCCGCGTCGAGCGCGAAACGCCCCAGCAACTGGTCGGCGTTGGCCGTGCAGGACTCCCGCAGCGACGCGAAGGGGATCAGCGACTCGTCGGCGTACGACTCGACCTCGTCGCGGATGCGCAGCGCCATCCGCTCACCCAGTTCCGGCAGCCGCGCCCGCAGTGCCCCGCTCACGTCAGACAGACTCATCCCCGCAGCGTACGACGTGCTCTTTGTTCCTCGGAACAAACCCCGGCGCCGTGAGCTGTCCGTCAGCCCATGGACGTCGACAGGCGCGCCAGCCACCATGCCGTGAGCGTCGGCGGCGGGAGCCCGGCGCTCACGCATGTGAGGAGGCACCATGGCCAATCTGGCGGAGTTCCTGGCGGAGACGGCGGTCAAACGGCCCGAGGGCGCGGCGCTGCGGCTGGGTACGGTGACCATCACCTACGCCGAGCTGGACCGGCTGAGCGCCCAGGCCGCGGCCCTGCTGCGCACCGAGGGCCTGCGCGGCGGCGACAGGGTCGCGCTGATGCTGCCGAACGTGCCCGAGTTCGTCGTCCTGTACTACGGCATCCTGCGCGCCGGCGGCATCGTCGTACCGATGAACCCGCTGCTCAAGGAGCGGGAGGTCGAGTACCACCTGCGGGACTCCGGCGCGGCGCTGCTCTTCGAGTGGCACCAGGCACCGGGGGAGGGCGCGCAGGGCGCGGCGGCGGCCGGGGTGCGGCACATCGCGATCGAGCCCACCGCCTTCGCCGCCGAGCTGGGCCGGCTGGAGCCGCACCACCCCGTCGCCCCCGTCTCCGGTGACGACATCGCCGTACTGCTCTACACCTCGGGCACCACCGGCCGCCCCAAGGGCGCCTCGCTGACCCACGCGGGACTTCGTCACAACACCGAGGTCAACGTCGTCCACGTGCAGCGGGTGACGTCCGAGGACGTCATCGTGGGCTGTCTGCCGCTGTTCCACATCTTCGGGCAGGTCTGCACGATGAGCGTCGCGGTGTACAGCGGCGCCACGCTCGTCCTCGTGCCCCGGTTCGACCCGCAGGCCGTCCTCGACGCCATCGCCCGTGACCGCGCGACGGTCTTCGAGGGCGTCCCCACCATGTACGCGGCCCTGCTCCAGCACCCGGGCGCCGACGACGCCGACGTGTCCACGCTGCGCATGTGCGTCTCGGGCGGCGCGTCCCTGCCGGTGGAGGTCCTGCACGGCTTCGAGCGGCGCTTCGGCTGCATGGTGCTGGAGGGCTTCGGCATGTCCGAGACCAGCCCGGTCGTCTCCTTCAACCACCCCGACCGGCCGCGCAAGCCCGGCTCCATCGGGACGCCCATCCGGGACGTCGAGGTACGGCTCCTCGACGACGCCGGCCAGGACGTGGCCCCCGGCGAGGTCGGCGAGCTCGCCGTGCGCGGTCCGAACGTGATGAAGGGGTACTGGAACCGCCCCGAGGAGACCGCCGCCGCCGTCCCCGACGGCTGGCTGCGCTCCGGCGACCTGGCCCGCCGGGACGAGGACGGCTACCTGTACATCGTCGACCGCAAGAAGGACCTCATCATCCGCGGCGGCTACAACGTCTACCCGCGCGAGATCGAGGAGGTCCTGCACGAGCACCCCGCCGTCGCCCTCGCGGCGGTCGTCGGCGTGCCCGACGAACGGCTCGGCGAGGAGGTGGCGGCCGCGGTCGTCCTGCGCCCGGGAGCCGAGGCCGGCCCCGAAGAGCTCCGGGAGTACGTACGGGAGCGGGTGGCGGCGTACAAGTACCCGCGTCTGGTCTGGCTGGTGGACGCGCTGCCCATAGGCCCGAGCGGGAAGATCCTGAAGCGGGAGATCTCGGCCCCGGCGAGCTGAGGGCGAGCCGAGGGCGGGCTGATCGCGAAGCGTGGGTGAGCTTATCGCGACGCGTGGGCGAGCTGAACGCGAGGCGTGGGTGAGCCGAGGGCGAGCCGGGACAGTCGTCCCGGGCGCCGTCGCGCTCACCCCACCTTCGCCAACTCGTCCGCCAGAGGCCCCAGTACCTGCGGGGTGTACGGCAACGGGAGCTGTACGACGGCGAGTTCCGCACCCTCGGCGGCGAACTCGGCCGCCTCCGCCGCCGTCCGCGCCGGGTCACCGGTGAACCGGACCTGCGCGGAGAGCCGGATCTCCGCAGGGTCACGCCCGACGCGCGCGCAGTGCGCGTGCAGCACCTCGCGTGCCCTGCGGAACTGCTGGGGCGTCCCGGTGTCGAAGTTCCAGTGCTGGGCGAACCTGGCGACGGTCCGCAGTGTGCGCTTCTCCCCGCTGCCCCCGATGCAGAGCGACGGGCGGGGCCGCTGCACCGGCTTCGGTTCGCAGCGCGCGCCGGTCAGTTCGTAGTACGTGCCCTTGAACGTGGTCACGGGGTCGGGGCCGAGCAGCGAGGTCAGCACCTCGCACGCCTCCTCGAAGCGGTCGCTGCGCTCGCGTGGCGTGCCCAGCGCGATGCCGTACGCGCGGGACTCCTCCTGGTTCCAGCCGGCCCCGATACCGAGCTCCAGGCGGCCGCCCGAGATGACGTCCAGCGTGGCCGCCATGTTGGCGAGGACCGCCGGATGCCGGTGGTGGATGCCCGTGACCAGCGTGCCCAGACGCAGCCGCCGAGTCGCCTGCGCGAGTGCCGCGAGCGTGACCCAGCCCTCCAGCCGAGGGGTCGCCGGATCCGTTCCGTGCATGGCCTGGAAGTGGTCGGAGGTCCATCCGGACTCGAAGACGTCCATGTCGTCCGCCGCGCGCCACACATCCAGCATCGCGTCCCAAGTCGTGCCCTGCGGTGAGGTCTTGAACGCGAAGCGCATCGGGCCACGGTACGGCAGCGGTGGTGAACCGCGCGGATAAAACAACAATTATCGACACGTCCAAAACTTTGAACAAGCCCGAAGCGACAGATCTTGACAGGACCAACCAGGATCCGTACGTTCCGCAACGGTCCCGCCGAGATCCGAACTCGGCTGTCACGTAAGCCCGTTGAAGCACGTCCCGTCCTTCGAGGAGCAGACGATGCGCGGAAAGAGATCTGCCGTACCCCCACCCACCGCGGGCGGCGCGCCCCGCGAACGGCGGCACCCCCACAGACTCCTGGCGTCCCTCCTGGGCGTTCTGACGCTCCTCCTGGGAGCCCTGGTCGGCCTGGCCGCCCCGTCCGAGGCCGCAGGCTCGCTGCCCTGCGACATCTACGGCGGCGCGGGCACCCCGTGCGTCGCCGCGCACAGCACCGTGCGCGCCCTGTTCTCCGCCTACAACGGCCCCCTCTACCAGGTCACCCGCACCTCCGACGGCGCGAAGGCCGACATCGGGCTGCTCGCCGCGGGCGGATACGCCGACGCCCAGCGCCAGGACACCTTCTGCGGCGGCACGACCTGCCGGATCACCAAGGTCTACGACCAGACGACCCGGCACAACGACCTCACCCCCGGACCGGCCGGAACCGCGGGCATGGGCGCCGACCGCGGGGCCGACGCCGGCGAGATCGCGGTCACCGCGGGCGGCCACAAGGTCTACGGCATCTGGATCTCGCCCGGCGTCGGCTACCGCTACACGGGCGTGGCCTCGGGCGTCGCGGTGAACGGCCAGGCCGAGGGCGCCTACATGGTGGCCAGCGGCACCCACGTCGGCTCCGCCTGCTGCTTCGACTACGGCAACGCGGAAAGCACCCCCGCCGACACCGGCAACGGCCACATGGACGCCGTCAGCATCGCGACCACCTGCTACTTCGCGCCGTGCACCGGTTCGGGGCCCTGGATCGAGGCCGACCTGGAGAACGGCATGTTCCAGGGCGACAACGGCTCCAACACCGCCAACCGCGGCAACAACAGCACCTACGTCACGGCCATGCTGAAGAACAACGGCCAGACCAGGTACGCCCTCAAGGGCGGCAACTCCCAGACGGGAGCGCTCACCACCTGGTGGGACGGCGGCCTGCCCACGCGCGGCGGCTACCAGCCCATGCACCAGGAGGGCGGCATCATCCTCGGCACGGGCGGCGACAACAGCAACTGGAACATGGGCACGTTCTTCGAGGGCGTGATGGTCTCCGGCTATCCCACCGACGCTGCCGAGAACGCGGTGCAGGCGAACATCGTCTCCGTCGGCTACTCCGGCCAGACCAACGTCCCAGGCGGCCCCCAGGGAACGGTCACCGGACCGGGCGGCAAGTGCGTCGACGTCGCGGCCGACGACACCGGCGTCAACAGCGCGGCCGTACAGCTGTGGGACTGCCAGACCTACGCCGAGGACCAGCACTGGACCCACAACCCCGACGGTTCCCTCGGCACCCTCTCCCGCTGCCTCGACATCAACGGCAACGGCACGGCGAACGGCACGCAGGTCGAGTTGTGGGACTGCAACGGTGTGGGCGGGCAGAAGTGGGTTCAGCAGGCGGACGGTTCGCTGCTGAACCCGCAGTCGGGCCGCTGCCTGGACTCCCCGAGCGGCGCCACGGCCAACGGCACCCGGCTGCAGATCTACGACTGCAACGGCTCCGCGGCCCAGAAGTTCTCGGTCAACGCCGGCGCACCCGTTGCCTCACCCGGCGGCAAGTGCGTCGACGTGGCCGCCGACGACAGCGGCGTCAACGGCACCGCCGTACAGCTCTGGGACTGCCAGACCTGGGCGGTCGACCAGCACTGGTTCCAGCGGACCGACAACGCCCTGAGCACGCTCGGCCGTTGCCTGGACATCAACGGCAACGGCACGGCGAACGGCACGCAGGTCGAGTTGTGGGACTGCAACGGTGTGGGCGGGCAGAAGTGGGTTCAGCAGGCGGACGGTTCGCTGCTGAACCCGCAGTCGGGCCGCTGCCTCGACGCACCCAGCGGGGCCACCGCCAACGGCACCCGGCTGCAGATCTACGACTGCAACGGCTCCGCGTCCCAGAAGTTCAAGCTGGGCTGACGGCCGTACGGGCTGCCGGACCCGCGAGGCGACGCGACATCATCTCCGCATCACCTCCGCCTCGCGGGCTCGTCGCCCGTGCCGTTCCGGCCGAACCGCCCGGTGAGACGCTTCAGCCACCCGGTGCGCGGCTGGTTCTCCCGCTCGATGAAGAGGCGGGCCGTCTCCAGGGGGTCGTGAGTGGTCGCGTCCGGACCGTACCGCTCCCAGTAGCGGGCCACCCGCCGCCGCAGACCGGCGAGGTCGGTCGCGTCCGTCCTCTCCAGAAGGACGAGTCCCCTCCAGGCGTCCGGGGCGGTCAGCGCCAGCACCCGGCCGTCGGGGGAGTAGGCCGCCGGGTACTCCCCCTCCGCCACGTCGATCGCCTCCAGGTAGTTGACGGCATCCGCGAAGGAGGTGAAGACCGAGAGGTCGTCCTCCCGGCCGAAGACGAGCACGGTGTCGGGAGGCAGCTCCATGTTCATGCCGGTCACTGTGGCAGGGGTGTTTGTCGTGGCGCCAGCGAAATGATCGACGGAACGGGCGCGGCCCGGCGATGTCAGTGCCCCCGCATAGGCTGGAGGCGTCGTACCGGGCTTCTGCCGTTCGTCGTCCGTCGTCCCTCGTCCGTCGTCTGTGGCTGGAAGAAACCGTGACCCTCACCGCCCGTCTCGTCACCACCGTCACCGCGCCGCTGGGCCCGGCGTCGGCAGATGCTCCGCAGGTGTTCCGCCGGTCCGGCGGCGGGATCCTCGTACAGCGGGGGGACACCGAGGTGGTGGCGCTCGACATGGACGCGCCGTACGACGGCCGAGCCTCCGAGGTCCGGTTCCCGGCGCCCTGGCCACGCCGGTTCGGAACGGTGACGGTCTCGCCGGAGCGCGATGCGGCGGTGTTCGCCGGCGTGCACGCGGTGCGTTCGGTGGAGGTGAGCGGTGCGACGCGGTGGGAGGTGCGACATGGCTGCTGGGACGGCGGTTGTTTCCTCGCACACCGGTCGTTCGACGAATACGCGCACGACGAGGACCACTCCCGCGCCGACAGCGGTTCGGTCGCTGTCAGCGCGGACGGCAGGCAAGTCTGGGCCCACGTCCGCGAACCGTTGGACGGTGACCCGGACACGTCCTCGGACAGCGGTACGGACCCGGAGGACGACCAGGAGCTGTGGATGGTCCTGGACGCCGCGGACGGCAGGGTCCTCGGCCGGGTGAACACCCTGACCGTGGCCTCCGACTCCGTGCACACCCCACACCCCGACCCCGCGCGGATGGGGCTGAGTGTCGGCGAGGGCGAGGAAGGGTCGCCCGTGCTGTGGGGACACTGGGACGGACAGCGACTGAGCGTCGAGCAGTTGGGGATCGAGCGGATCCTCCTGGCGGTGAGCCCGTCTGGCCGGTACCTCCTGACCGTACCGGTCGGGCAGCACTCCCTCTTCCTCCACCGGACGGAGGACGGCTCGAAGGCCCTGCGGGAACTGGATGCCACGGACACCGTGCCGGCTCACCCGGACGGCACCGGTGGGGGCGGCGTGTACTGGGACCAGGAGGCGGCCTTCGTGGACGAGGGCACCCTTGTCGCCGGAACCTCCGAGTACGACGGCCGGTACGGTGCGGCTCGCCACTGGCTCGTCGACGTGCCGGGGTTGACCCTGCGCGGCGAGATCTCCTATCCCGTCCCGGTCTCGGGCCCCGCGCGCCCTGCGGGGGACGGCACCTGGTACACGGTCTCCGCGGACGGGACGTCGGTGCACCTCTGGGAGTTGGACGAGGGCCGGGCGAAGGCGTAGCCAGCGTAGCCGGCGTGGCTTGCGTGTCCGTAGTGTCCGGCGTGCCCGGAGCGTCTGGCGTGAGCGCCGAGGCCGCAACCGTGCCTCCCGCCTGGGCGGGTACTTGTCGTTCGCGCGGCCCGGAGCGGCCCAGGTAGCCGAAGCCGACCGCGTGCGCGGGCCGTTCGGTACGCGCCGTTCCCTGGTGAGGCGGCCGTAGACTCGCACGCCATGGAAGAGATCTTCAGACTCGGCGAGATCCGCTGTCCGTCGGGCACGCTCGTCGTCATGGACGGCGGTCACCTGGGACTGTGGAGCGGAGAGCGGTCGCCGGCGGAGATCGATCCCGCTCTGCTCGGCATCCACGACACGGCGACGGCCGACGACGTCCGCGGCTCGGTCGACTTCGCCGTGGCCGGGCCGGACGCCTCGGCGGCGGTGCGCGGTTTCGACCGGCAGCCGGGTGCGATGCTCCATGACATACCGGGCTCTCGGGTGGAAGAGTTCCGGACGCTGTTCGACGAGCACTGCCGGGCCGCAGGTCTGAATGCCCGCCTGGAGGCGCTGCCGGACCGCGAACCTCATGCCCGGCGCGTGAGCAGGACCGCCTCAGAGGGCGGCGGCGGCTTTCTGATGTTCGGGGTGCCCGTGGTCGCGGTGGGCGGAGTGCCCCGCGACCGCCACCTGCCGGTGCTGGCCACTCGGCCCGGCACGGGCACCGGCGCCGGCACGCGCTGGTCCGGGATATCGGTTCGGCTGGGCGACGGCCGCGCGGAGACGTCCGTGCCACTGGGGGACGTCGGGGTCGACTGGGCCCGGGTGCTCTTCGGTGATGCCGACGCCCTCAACGTATGGCAGCACCACGACCCCGTGGACGGCTTGGCCGACGTCGCGTTCTGGGGTGCTGCCGCGGAGGAGGCCGCCGCGACGTTCGCGGCGCCGGAACTGGGCGAGCCCGGCGAGGACGGTGTCCGCGGGTGGACGGGGATGCCCGTGGCGGAGGCGGTGGGAAAGGCTCGCGCGCTGACGAACTGGAAGGAGGAGACCGGCCGCCGCATGATGGTGGACTTCCGGCCCCATTCCCACCACTGGCAGGTCATGCGGCAGGTGCGTGCCTCCGACCACGAGGCCGGCACCGTGGACATCGGTGACGCCCGGCTGCTCTGCGCGATGACGACATGGGGCGACGGCTGCTTCCCTGTGACCGCCGACCTGGACGCGTCGGGTGCCGTGGTCGCGGTCCGGGTGGACTTCTCCGACCGATTCAAGTGACCGAGACCGGCACGCCGCAGTCCTGTGCCGTCGGTTCCGCATGGTGTCCGTCGAGCAGGGAGGAAGATCGCTTCCACCCTTCCGATTCATCTGTTCGGGGTAAAGGAACGGGTTAAATGAGGGGCTAAGTTTCGCTAGTGTCTGGTGTGGAAGCGCGACGTGGAAGCGCGTCGGGAGCCCGGAGGCGGAGGTCGCATGGCATCGGAAGAGGAGCTGTTCGCGTCGGTGGACGCTCTGCTCGAGGAGGAGCCGCAGCTCCCGCCTCCCGCGGAGCGTGCCCGGCTGCGCGAGGCCGCCGGTGTCACGCAGGCCCGCCTGGCACAGGCGCTGAAGTCGACGACGCAGTCGGTGAAGAACTGGGAGAACGGCCGGTCCGAGCCGAAGTCGCCGCGCCTTGAGGCGTATCAGCGGCTGCTGAGCGGCTGGGCGGAGAAGTATCCGGCGCCCGGCGCCGCCGAGGCTTCCGCCCCCGCCCCCGCCGATTCCGCCTCCGTGGCGCCGGGCACCGTACCCGGGACGCGAGCGGCGGAGGCGCAACCCGCGGGGGCGGAATCCGCCGCTGCGGAGTCGACCGTGGTCGCGGCCGCCCTCCTGCCGGCCACCGCGGAACAGCGGCCCCCCGCTCCCCGCCCGGCGCCGGCCGACTCCGCCGCCGCGGCCACCACGATGACGGCGACGGCGACGGCGACGGCGACTACGGCCACGGCGACTACGGCCACGGCATCGCGCCGCACCGTCGGCCGACGTGCCGTGCAGTCCGCCGGAGCCGGCCTCGACGCGCACGGACCCCTCGCGGTCCTGGACGGCGACGGCTGCGCGTACGGGACCGACGGGATCGTGCTGGACTGCCCGGCGACCACTGTCGCGGAACTGGTGAAGTGGACGCTCGAGGAGTCCGGGCTCGGTGCGCCCAGGCTGCACCGCAACGGCAAGGACTCCGACCCGCTGATCGTCCTGACCACGGCCGCCGCCGTGAAGCTCGGGCTGCCCGAGCGCCTGGAGGGCCACGAGCAGCGGCGCTCCCTGCGGCTCGAGGACGACCACCCGGTCGTGAAGCAGATCGCGCGGGCGAAGTGGAAGCTCACCCAGCGCGGGTTCGGCCCCTGGGCGCGGATCTACCGTCCCGCCGAGACGGGCAGGCGGCAGTGCGTGCAGCTCGCCGTCCTCTCATGGGGTGCCCTGGACGCCCGGTCCTGGCCGGGCGTGGCCGACATGGAACCGCCCGCCATCGCCCGCGTTCTCGGCGTCTACGCCCGACGCGTCATCACCCCGCGCGGTTCGACGGCCGTCTCCGGGCTGGAGCTGATGACGGCCCTGCGGCCGCCGACCCGTGCCGTGCAGGACCGCGTGAGCGGCCAGTGGGTCTCCGGCCACCACCCCGGCAGCCTGGGCACGGACCCGGTCGACCCGGCGCCGCCGGAGGCCACGGCCGAGCACCCGGTGGCGCAGGGCTGGAAGGGCGGCTTCCTCGACGAGGAGGCCTACCAGTGGGTCCGCGACGTCGACCGGCTCACCGGTGAGGAGGCGGCGCTGCCCTGGGCGGTCGGCCTGGACCTCAACACCGCCTTCCTCGCGGCCGCGTCCCGTCTGGTGGTCGGCCTGTCCGGGCCGGAACACGTGCGGCGCCCGCAGTTCGACAAGAAGATCCCCGGCAGCTGGCTGGTGGACCTCTCCCACGTCGTGCTCGACCCCCGCCTGCCCAGCCCGTTCACGCCGACCGGCGAGCGCCCCACGGCCCCGGCCTGGTACGAGACCCGGACGGTCGCCTACGCCCAGGAACTCGGGTACAACGTCGCCCCGGTCGAGGCGTACCTGCGCCGCGAGACGGGGGCGTACCTGGACCCGTGGCACGACCGGCTCAGGGCCGCCTACATCGACACCCTCGCGGACCTCGGTGTGACCAAGGACCTGACGGACCAGGAGTTCCTCGTCGCGATGGAGCGGCACAAGGAGTCCGACCCGGGGTCGGTGGCCGTACTCGCCGCGGTCAAGGCCACCGTCAAGGGCGGCGTGGGCAAGCTGCGCGAGCGCCCGCAGGGGCGGCACTACCGTGACGGGGACCGGTGGCCGGCCCTGGAGCGGCCGACCTGGCGCCCGGACATCCGCGCCGCCGTCATCTCCAAGGCCCGGGTCAACATGCACCGCAAGATGCTCAAGATGGCGGAGTTCACCGGGCTTTACCCGCTGGCCGTACTGTCCGACTGCGTCGTCTACCCGAGCCCGGGGCGCAGCCCGCTGGACTTCCTGCCCTACAGCACCAGCGGCAAGCCCATCCCGGGCGCCTTCCGCCTCGGCTCCAGCCCGGGGCTGGCCAAGGTCGAAGGGGTGCAGCAGATGGCCTGGGCGGTCGACCTGATGGAGCAGGGCTACAACCCGGCCCGTCACATCAAGGGCGGCGACGCCGTCGTCGAGGAAGGGGAGTAGCGCCATGGGGGACATCGACGACGCCCTGGAGCGCGCCGGACAGGAGACGTTCACCCGCCGGCCGCCCACGACGCTGCGGGGGCGCGTCAACTTCCTGCTGAGGCAGCTGAAGACCACCCGCGCCGTCGCGGCGGAACTCGGCGTCAGCCAGCGGTCGGTGGAGCGCTACCGCACGGGCGAGCGCAAGCATCCGCCCCGGCACATCACCGACCGGCTGGACGCCGCGGTGCGTGCCCGCTGGCAGCCGCAGGTCCGCAGACGCCGGCAGCGGGAGGCCGCGACGAACACCGGCATCACCATCGAGACCCGCGCCCAGTTCGGCTACAGCGCACCCATCGGCAGCACCGACGACGGCCGCTTCCGCCGCCTGACCGTACACCTTCCGCCCGAGTACGCCCGCCGACTCTTCGACGCCCGGCAAGAGGGCGCCGAGGACCGGCGGATGCGCGACATCGTCGCCGAGGGACTGCAGGAGATCTACTTCAAGGACGGCGGCCGGCGCGCCCAGGACCTCGAAGTGAGCCTCAACGACATCGACTACTTCGACGTCTCCTTCTAGGGCCTCTCTTCCGGATCTTGCCGGGGTCGCGGGGTCTGGCACGCACTCCCCCAAGCTCTGCGAGCAGGGGGTACCCCCAGCGGCGTTGTCGTCTGTCTCCCCCAAGCTCTCGGCTTCGCTCGAGCAGGGAGGGACCCCCATCGCGCCGCGTCGACTCCCTCCTCCGCCTTGCAGTTGCACGCACCAGACCCCGCTCGGGTCGGCCAGAAGGCGCCGTAGACCGGAGCCGGCCTGATCCGGAAGAAAGGCCCTGGTCCGGGGCGGCGCCCGGGCCGGTGGCCGGCCCGGGCGCCCGGTTCACGCCTCTACTCCATGAAGTGGAAGGACCACGCCTGGCGTTGGTTGCCGACATCGAGCGGCCTCAGGGCGATGCGGGGCGGGAAGATCCGCAGCAGGCTGAGGTCCAGAGCCAGCTCCACGCCGTCGACGGGGCCTCCCGGGACGACGACGTGGAACGTGTGCGGCTGGGCGCTCTGGTAGAGCGCCCACTCGCGCTGCTCGGGGTATCCGACGACCGGCTTGTTCATCTCCGGGTCGCCGTCGAAGGACAGGTACGTCCCGCTCCTGAGGTTGCGGATCGTGTAGTTGCCGTTGCCGAGTTCCTCCAGCTGCCATTCCTGCTCGCCGGGGTTGCCGGTGGGCGGCAGCATGACGACGGGTGTCTTGGGCTCCGACCCCCCTCCCTCCATCGTGAGCATCTGCTCGCCGGGATGGGTGATCGCGTAGAGGCCGTTCGGGACAGGTGCCAAGGCCGACTCCACTTCTGACGTGCGGTGCCCGCGCGGGGCGCCGCTGATCTTCTGGGACGAGGCATCCCTTCCCTGTCGCCGCGCAACAAGAGGTCGGAAAAGCTCTGTGTCACCCATCGGGAGTACAGCGGATTCATTTCGGTGTTCGACCGGGGTGCAGGGCGTTTTTCGGTCGGGTACCGGTCGGTCGTGGGGGAGTGACAGCGGCCGAGGTGCGCGGTTTCGCCCTTTTTGTTCCTGGGGGAGTGTCGGTGCGTTCTCGTCAGGGAACGTCGCCGCCTCGGTGGCGGAGGGGGGAAGCCGCCGTTCTCGGAAGCGGTCGGGCGGGTGGTGCGAGGGCCGGCCGACGGCGCCCGACCGTGCCTGTTGCGGTGCGAAATCGGAAATCGGTGCCTGTTGCGATGCGGAATCCGTAGAGGCAAACGATCGAATCTGGCTAGTAAACGATCGTTGAACGGGTGTGCGGAGTGCGTAAGCTGCGCTGCACACGCGCATGCATCCGCACCCGCCCCGCATGCACCCGTACCCTCACCCACATCACCCCCTCCGGGAGCACACCGGTGGACCTGGACCCGCAGTTGCCCGAGACGCTCGAGCGTCTCGGGGCACTGATCCGCGAACGCGGCCTGAACCGCGCCGACGTGCTCGATCCGGCCGGACTCGCGGCGAGAACGGCGCTGCCGGAGAGCACCGTCCGCACACTCCTGGCCGGCGACGCGCCCCCCGCCGACACGGTCAACGACCGTGCCCGCGCCCGCATCAACACCGTTGCCATGGCTCACCTGGCGGCGACCGGCAGGCGGATGTCGGACCTCACGGCCGAACTCCACGCCCGTCTCGGTGTCTCGGAGATGTGGGCGCGACAGGTCTGCGACGGCAAGAAGGTGCCCAACCTCGAACTCCTGCACGGACTGGTGAAGTTCTTCGGAGTCGACGGGGAAGAGGGCTTCTTCACCGCCCCGGCCCACGACGCGCTGAACCGGGCCCTGCTGCCGGCCCTGCGCGGTCTGGAGACCGATCCCCTGCAGGCGTTGATGGACCGGTACGGCGTACGGGGCACCGATCTGCGGGCGCACGGGTCGATGTCACGCAGACAACTGGAGCGGCTTCTGGAGGGAGTCCTGCGGTCGGTGCTGCCGGACGAGGGAGCCGCCCGCCGATGAGCATCAGGCGCATGAAGGCGCTCCTCGCCGAGCTGGGCGAAGAGGCGTCGCGGCATCTTCAGCCGCCGGCCGAGCCCCGTGCGGTCATGGCGGGGTTCTGCCGCGCGATGAGCGTGCTCCGCGAGCGTCCCATCACGCTGGTCTTCCGCGCGTTCCCCGACGGCATCCCGGTCTCCGGCATGCGGCTGGACTGCGGTGACAGGTCCGTCATCGTCGTCGAGGACCGTACCCCTGCCGAGTCACAACTGGTCATCCTCGGACACGAGTTGTGGCACGAGGAGCAGGGCGACTGCGGGCACCACGTGGCGGGCCTCTCCGCTGCGGCCGCCCGCGCCCTCGGCCCCGGGCAGACGACGGCGACGGTACGGCAGGCGGCCGAACAGGTCCTCGCCGCGCACGAGGTACCCCGCGACACGCTGCTGGCCATCGCGGCGCGCTCCGGCTCGGCGCTGGACCACGAACAGGACGCGGAGACCTTCGGGCTGCTCTTCGGCCGCGAGGTCCGCACCTGGATTCCCGGCCGGTACGCGCAGGGTCCCGTGAGCTCCACGACCCTGGAAGGCCGTATCCGTCTGTCCCTCCTCAACCGCGGCGGGCAGATACTCCGGTGAGCTTCAGCGATCTGCACCTTCCCTACGCACTGCCGGCCGTACTCCTGTCGGCCGCTCTGGCACTCAAGGCCCCCACCTTCGTCCGGGCGTGGAAAGACCCGGACGTGCGGGCCACGACCCTCCTGCTGCTCCTGGCCTCCGCGGTGTTCCTGTCGGTGGCGCCGGCGAGCATCCACCGGATCAACACGGCGACCGGTGTGCCCAACTTCTCGGCACCCTGGGTGTATTCACTCCTGACGGCGTTCTGCGGCTCCTGCCTGACCATGGTCATTACGTGGCGGGACGAGCCCTCGCCGCGCCGCAGCGGCCTGATCCGCCGCATCTGGCTGATCTACGCCGGCATCATCGTCGCGCTGTGGATCACCTTCCTCCTGGCGGACGTCCCCATCGAGCGCGTCTACGACCTGGACACCTACTACGCCGCCGAACCGTGGATGCGCGAGCACATCCTGCTGTACCTGAGCGCGCACATGGTCTCCGTCCTCGTGGCCGCGTACATGATCTGGAAGTGGATCTCGAAGGTCCGCGGCGGCTGGCTGAAGGTGGGCCTGGTCTTCCTGCAGTCCGGCTACGCCTTCGGACTCGTCTTCGACATCGCCAAGCTCGCCGCCGTGGCGGCCCGTTGGACCGGAACAGCCGACTGGGACTGGCTGTCGACCGAAGTCGCGCCCCCGTTCGCGATCCTCGACGCCAGCCTGGTCGGCATCGGCTTCATCCTCCCGCAGGCCGGACCCTTCCTGCAGAAGTGGACCCGCGACCGGCTGACCTACCACCGGCTGCGCCCGCTGTGCCGGGCGCTGCGCACCGTCGCCCCCGCCGCGGCGCGGGCACGGGTGGGCCGCTTCGCACCGCTCGACCTCCGCCTGATGCAGCGTCAGCAGCGCGTACACGACGGCCTGTTGATCCTCGCGCCGTCCCTGGACGACGACCTGTTCCATCGCGCGTACGAAGAGGCGCGCGCCGCCGGTCACGGCGAGGACCGGGCCCGGGGCATCGCCGGCGCCCTCGCCGTGCGCACCGCGCTGGACCCCTCACCCGCGGACACCGGCACCGGCACCGTCACTGATCCCGGCACCGGCAACAGCACCGATACCGGCACCGGCACCGGCACCGCATGCGCCGCGCCGCGCACCTCGCAGGCCGCGCCCTCCCGCGACGACCGTCACGCACCGGCCGCGATGAGCGGAGTCGCGTACGACATCGAAGCCGTCTCGCGGGCGCTCAGCCGGCCGCGAACCATCGACACCATCCGCCAGCGGGTGGCACTGAGAGAAAGCATGAGCACACATGGCTGACCCGCTCGCCACCCGGCGGCCGACCGCTGTCGTCATAGGCGCCAGCGTCAGCGGCCTCTGCGCGGCCGCCGCACTGGCCGAGTACGCCGATGTCACCCTCCTGGAACGCGACACGCTGCCCGAGGGACCCGAACCTCGCCGTGGCGTGCCTCAGGCCCGCCACGCCCACCTGGTGTGGAGCGGCGGCGTGGCCGCCTTCGACGAACTGCTGCCCGGTCTGGTCGCCGAGAGCGTCGCCCGCGGCGCCCGCCTCGTCCACATCATGGGCGACATGGTCTCGCGGGCCCCCAACGAGATCTGGTTCCGCCGCTTCACCGCCACCCACCACCGCAATCTGGTGTGCTCCCGCGACCTGCTGGACGCGGTGATACGCGACCGGGTCCTCGCCCACGAGCACGTCACGCTCCGCCGGAACACCACAGCCCTGTCACTGGCCGGTGACGCCACCAGGGTCACCGGCGTCCACATCCGCACCGACGCTTGCACCCACGACCACGAGGACGGCAACGAGCGCGATCGCGGCCACTGCGAGGAGACCCTCACCGCGGACCTGGTCGTCGACGCCTCCGGACGAGGCTCACGCGCCCCCGTGTGGCTCGCGGCCCTGGGGCTGCCGCAGGTCGCCGAACGCGAGGTCAACGCAGGCGTCGCCTACGCCACGCGCCTCTACCGCGCCCCCGGAGCGACGGCCGACGGCCCCTTCCCCCTCGTCAACGTGCAGGCGAACCCCGCCAAGGCCCCGGGCCGGGGCGGCATCATCCTGCCCGTCGAGAACGGCCGCTGGATCGTCACCCTCTCCGGCACCCGCGGTGGTGAACCCACCGGTGACAGCGAGGCCTTCGCCGATTTCGCCCTCTCCCTCGGCGACCCGGTCATCGGCGAACTCATCAAGGACGCCGAACCGCTCGGTGACGTCGTCACCACGCGCAGCACCGCCAACCACCGGCGCTACTACGAGAAGATGAGCCACTGGCCGGACGGCTTCACCGTCGTGGGCGACGCCGTCGCCGGCTACAACCCCGTGTACGGCCACGGCATCACCGTCGCCGTCCAGAGCGCCCTGGCCGTCCGTGACGCCCTGCGCTCCACGCGCCTCACCGCCCCTGGCGTCGCCCAGCGGCTGCAGCGGGCCTCGACCCGCCCCGTGGCCGCCGCCTGGGACCTGGCCGTAGGACAGGACGCTCTCTATCCGGGTGCCGCCGACACCCCGCCCACCCGACTGGAGCGCTCCCTCTCCCGCTTCGTGGACCGCGCCGTCGCCACCGGCGCCCGTAACCCGCGTGCTCTCGGCGCCCTGCTGGACGTGATGAGCCTGGAGAAACCGGCCACCCGCCTGTTCTCCCCGGACATGCTCATCCCCATGCTCTTCGGCCCCAGGCGCCCCCACCTCCAGGGCCCGCCCCTGACCGAAGCGGAACGCGAGACCGCTACTTCCTAGCCGCCCACATCACGACTGCCCGGCCGGCCCGCGCCTTCCCCGACGCTTGTACTCGCTCGGTCATCAGGGAAGGAGCAGCCGGCCGTCAGGTCACGCGATCGCGAGGACGACCGCGAGTGTCGAGTCGTACTTCTGCTGGCGCCCGGCGACCGACTCCAGGACCTGCTGGGCGCTCTCCCACTGCTCGGGCTGGGCCTTGGCGAACTCCTGCCAGCCGATCACCACGAGGAGCCGGCCCGGCACCTCGGGCCCCCAGCCCACGTCGCCCGCGGCATCCGTGAAGGCCTGCCAGTTGCGGCCGGCGAAGGACGGCAGGTCGAGGGCGCTGGTGCAGCGGTCCATGAACCCGTTCTGGTCCGTGACGCCGACGAGGTCGAGCGGGATGACCTTCCAGCCGGCCGCCTGGACCACGGACGCGAGAGTGGCGTGGGACATTTCAGCACCGCCTTAGAGGGGCCGGGCCGGTCCGCTGCCTACGCCCGGAGCCGCCCCGCGGACGCGGGGGAGCTCCGGTGTGCGGACGAACGGCGCCGGCCGTTCGAGGAGACCATCCCCGCGGAAGCGGGGAGCACGTCGATGAACCCATCATGCCGCACGGTGAGCAAAGCCTCACGCTGAGCCGGTACCGGCCCCCTGGCGGACGTGCCCGATGGGTACGGCCTGTCCGGTGACCCGGGTGCGGTCGTCCCGCGGGTCCACCTCGATCAGCAGGTCGCTGGGGCGGCCCATGTCCTCTCCCTGGCGGATCGTGATCCTGGCGGCCGTGTCGCCGACGAGGTCCAGCGCGCGGAGGTAACCGCCGAACGCCGCGGCCGCCGCCCCGGTGGCCGGATCCTCCACGACACCCCCCACCGGGAACGGGTCCCGGGCGTGGAAGCGCTCCGCCGACTCGCGCCACACCAGATGCACGGTGGTCCAGCCGTGACTCCGCATCACCTCGGCGAGGCCGTCGAAGTCGTAGTCCAGGTACGCCAGCCGCTCCCGGGAGGCGGCGGCCAGCACCAGGTGGTCGTTGCCGCCGAACGCCACGTGCGGCGGCAACGCCGGGTCCAGGTCTTCGGAGGCCCAGCCCAGGGTCTTGAGCGCCGACTCCAGCTCGGTGCTCGTGGCGGGACGCGAACGGGTCGCCACGCTGGTGAGCGTGGCCAGCACCGCGCCCTCGGCGTCCACCCTGGTGGCCACGGGGATCTCGCCCGCAGGGGTGTCGAGGACGATCTCGCCCGGGCCCATCCGCTCGGCGAGGGCCACGGCCAGGGCGACCGTCGCGTGCCCGCAGAAGGCCACCTCGGCGAGCGGGCTGAAGTAGCGGACCCGGAACCGCCGCGTCGCTTCGTCGTGGGCGATGACGAAGGCCGTCTCGGAGTAGCCGATCTCGGCGGCGATGGCGAGCATCTGCGCGTCGTCGAGTCCGGAGGCGTCGAGCACGAGGCCGGCGGGGTTGCCTCCCGCCGGATCGTGGGTGAAGGCCGAATAGCGCAGGGACTCGGTGGCCGGCAGGGAGGGGCGCACGGGGCTCGTTCCGTTCACATCGAAGGTCATGGCTCTACGCTGCCATCGCACGGCAATCGAGTCCAACGATAAATATCGATCCGATCCATCGAGGTATCGCATACCCTGACGACGTGGACACCCGCCTGCTGCACACCTTCACCACCCTCGCGCGGACCGGCAGTTTCACCGCCGCGGCCGCCGAGTTGCACCTTGCCCAGTCCACGGTCACCGTGCACATCCGCACCCTGGAACGAGACCTGGGCACTCGGCTCTTCGACCGCCTGCCCACGGGCGCGGTCCTCACCGAATCCGGCCGACGGCTGCGGGAGAGGGCCGAGGACGCACTTGACGCCGTGGCCCGGCTGAAAGCCGACGTCGAGGGGGCGGGGGGACCCGCTGTCGTCGGCACCCCCGAATCGCTGTGCTCGACCCGGCTGCCGGCCGTGATCGCCGCTCTGCGCACCGCCCACCCCGAGGTGGACATCCACCTGTCCGCGGCCGGAACCGCGGAGTGCCTGGAGGGTCTGCGGTCCGGACGTCTGGACCTGGCGCTGCTGCTGGAGGAGGAGGCCGGCTTCCACGAGGTGACGACCGAGCTGATCGCCCGTGAACCCCTCGCCCTCCTCTGCGCCCCCGGTCATCCGCTGGCCGCGCGCGCCCGCGCGGCGACCTGGGCGGAACTCGCCGCCGAGAGCTTCTTCCTGCTGGAACAGGGCTGTTCCTACAGCGACGCACTGGAGCGGCGGCTGCTCTCCGTGCCCGGCGCCCGGCCGCGGCTGACCCGATTCGGGAGCGTGGACGCGGCCCGTTCCTGCGTCGCCGCCGGACTGGGCCTGACGCTGCTGCCGTTGACGACCGTCGAGGAGTATCTGCGCGAGGGGCGCCTGGTGAGGGTCCGCGGGCCGCGGTTCGCCGACGTGCCGGTGCGGCTGGCCCGCCACCGCAGACGGTGGACGGCGCCGGCCGCACAGGCGTTCACGCGGGAACTCGTACGACAGTTGTCCCTCTGACCCGGCCGGGAGCGGCCGTCAGGCGTGGAGGAGTTTGTTGAAGAAGGTCCGGTACTGCTGAAGTGCCAGGCGCAGGCCCTCCGTCTTGACCTCTTCCCCGCGGCTCCACTGGGCCTCGAGCTCCTTCTTGTGGTCGGAGAAAGTCTCGGCCAGGGACTGGATGACCTCGGCCACCAGGGAATCGGCCGCACGGACCGCCTCCTTGGGGTCGTCGACGAAGGCACCCTGGATCTGTTCCCAGCGGCCCTGATACGACTCCGCCTCCTCGGCGGCGATCAGGGGCTCCTCACCCTCCCCGGTCGTCTGTGTGACTTCCTCCTCCTCTTCGTCCTCGTCGGTGGTGCGGCCCTCGTCCTCGTTCTCACCCGTCGGCTCCTCCGCACCCTCAGGTACGGCCGTGGCCTCGCCGGGGTAGGACGGAGGGGACGCTTCGGACGTGGTGTCCCGGCCCGGGCGGGCCAGGTCCTCCGTCGTCAACTCGGTCCGCGATGCGCTGATGTCGGTGTCTGAGTCTGTGCCGGAGTCTGACATGGCAACTCTTTTCACGCTGTTTCGTGCCGAAGCGGAAAGTGCCGAAGCGGATGGGGCACGCCGAAGCACCATGGCGTCACTCGGTCTGCGGGGAGGGCGATCGTCGTGCTCGCGATGCTCGGTCTTCGAGTACCCCGGTCAAGGACGGGCACACCAGCGGCCCAGCCCGCCCGGCCGCCAAGTCGTGCGGGACGTCGTACGGCCGGTCGGCGTCGTACTCCCACCGGCCTCGTACTCCGACCGGCCGCATACTCCGATCGGCCCGTTTCCGTGTGCCCGACCGAGGGAACGCGCCGAGCGTCGGGCGGACGGGCCGCCGAGGCCGGTTCGGGTACGGCGTGCGGAAGGAGGCACCGTCCGGCTCACGTGACTGTCCGGAAGGAGCATTGCAGTGGCATCAAGTGATGTGGTCGAGCTGATCCTCAAGGACCACCGGACCATGGAGGACCTCTTCCGGCGCATGCGCAGCACGGAGGCGGACCGGGCCGGAGCGCTGCGGGAGTTCGCCGACCTGCTGATCGCGCACGGTGAGGCGGAGGAGGTCGAGGTCTACCCGGCGCTGAAGCGCTACAAGCCCATCGACAACGAAGAGATCGAGCACGGATCGGAAGAACACGCCGAGGGCGAGAAGGCTCTGCTGGGGCTGCTCGAGGTCGAGGAGGTGGGCGGCGAGGACTGGGACGAGAAGCTGGAGAACCTGGTCGAGGCCGTCAACCACCACTTCGACGAGGAAGAACGCACGATCCTGAACGCCGCCCGGCAGAACCTCACCGACGAACGCCGGGACGAGCTGGGCGAGGCTTTCCTGCGGGAGCGGGCGGCACGGCTGGCCGTAGGGTGCGGCGACATCGCGAACGTCCGCCGGATCGTGCGGAGGCAGGAGAAGGAGTAGGACGCCGCGGCGGCGGACGGAGTGGCCGCGCCCTCGCGCGGGCGCTCCGTCCGCCGCCCCTGGGACCGGAGCCCCCGATCACTCGCTGGGCAGTGCCGCGCTGATGCCGGCGAGTGCGGAGCCGGGGTCGACGGCGATGGCCAGGTCCCCCAAGGAGACGATGCCGACAGGCCGGCCCTCCTCGACCACCGGCAGCCGTCGTACGGCCCGATGCCGCATCAGCCCCATGACCTCGTCGACATCGTCATCGGGGGCGACGGTGATCAGGTCCTCGCTGCACGCGTTGGCCACGGTGCGGTCATGGATGTCGTCGCCCTCGGCCAGCACCCGGATGACCAGATCCCGGTCGGTGACCACCCCGCGCAGCCGGCCCTCGTCCACCACCAGCACGTCGCCGACGTCCTCGCGGCGCATCAGCTGGGCGACATCGACCACCGACGTCAGGGGCTCCACCGTGACGAGGTCCGTAGTCATGATCTCGCGAACTTGCTGCGTCATACGCCCTCCCTCGTAGGGGAACACGGGGCATCGGTTCGATGTCCACGCGCCCCGGGTACCCGGAACCGTGTCACCGAACACACAGGTCACGACGGCGTGCCGCGACCGCGCCGGGCTCACCGGCCGTGCCCGCTCCGTGCCGGATCACCCGGGTGGCCGGCGGACCGTGTGCCGGTGCCGGATCCACAGCGGCCAGACGAACCAGCACAGCAGGTACCAGGCGACCACGCTCCCCACCAGCCAGAGCACCCGCATGTCGTGGGTCACGACCCGCAGGACGAGCAGGAGCGCGGCGGTCATCGTCGCCAGCAACAGGACCAGGCCGACGAAGGTCAGCCGTGAGGCCAGGGCGACCGCCTGCGGCTTCACACGTCGTCCGGCGACGAGCCGGTGCAGTGCCACAGGGCCGATCAGGGCCCCGGTCGCCGCGGCGCCCACGATGACGGTCGCGACGTAGATCGCCCTGTCCGTGTCGTCGAGATCGGCGAACTTGGGAGTGAACACGACGGTGAGCAGAAAACCGAAGAGGATCTGTACGCCCGTCTGCGCGACCCGCACCTCCTGGATGAGGTCGCTCCATATGCGGTCGGCACGCTCCTCCACGGTCTCGTCGCGCCCCGTGCGCTCCGCGCCTGCGTCACGTCCCGTGCCCATCGTCGCCACGCCCTCCGTCGCCCGGTCACCGCTTCCCGCCTCCACGTCATTCCACGTGAGGGGTCCCGCCTCACGTGGAATCCACGCGACGGGAACGGGACGAGCCGGTCGGGTGAGGGCTGGGTGCGAGTTGGGTCCGGCTCGGTTGCGCGGCGGTTGCGCGACGGGTGCGGCGGCTGCGGCGGGCGCGCGGAGGACTCGCGGAGGGTGCGGACGGCCGCCTGACGGGCCGCCCGCCCCGCGCGGCCCGTACCGCTCGTACCGCGGACGTCCGCACCTCAGACGGCATCGCTCCGCTTGGTCCCCTCGTGGTCAGGAGCGTCGCCGGGCGAGCTGAGCAACTCGTTGAAGAGAGCGCGGTAGTGCACCATCGCGCCGCGCAGTTCCTCCGTGGTCGCACGGCCGTCCTCGCTGCGCAGCCGGACGTCGTGGGCGTCGCGGTAGTGCTCCAGGGTGCGGGCGTGTTCGACGGAGAGGTCCTTGAGCTGCTGCTCGAATCCCGCCGTCGGGTAGCCGCGGTCCTTCATCAGCCGGGTCACCAGACCATCCGCGTCGTCGACGCTCCGGCTCGGCTCGTCGACGAAGCGTTCCTGGGTGCCCTTCCACTCGGCGGCGTACCGCTCGCGTTCCTCCTTGGACAGGGGTTTGATGTCGAGATCCTGGTGCCGCTTCTCGCGGGAGTGCAGCTCACGTTCGGCCGACAGCCGGCCGTCCCCGGTTCCCACGGCCCGGTCGTACTCGGGCCCGAACCGCTTCCGCAGGTGGCGGCGCCGCGTCAGGAGCCACACCCCTGCGGCGATCAGAAGCAAGATGACCGCGATGGGGACAATGATGGCGATAAGGGTTTCAGTGGTGGTCATCGGACCTCCCGTTGTTCCCGGCCCGAGTACCCCTTTCACGAGGTGGTAGGCGTCCGGGCGTGTTTCACGAGGTGGTAGGCGTCCGGGCGTGCGAACGTCCGTCCGGCTCATGCCTGGCCCATGCCTGGCCCATGCCTGGCCCATTCCGGGGCCATGCGTGGCCTGTGTTCGGCCGACCACGGCCGCCCGGCCGCCGGTGACACTTCGGTCCCCGCCGAAGCGACCGGACCCTACGCTGCACGCCATGAACGCAGGACTTCCTGGCACCGCGCCCGCACCGGCGACCACAGCCGCCACCCACCTGGAGATCGAACCGAGCATCCTGTATTTCGGGACGCCGGTGGTGCTCCTGTCCACGGAGAACACGAACGGCACCTTCAACCTCGCCCCGATATCGTCCGCATGGGCACTCGGCCGGACGGTCGTGCTGGGGCTGGGCCGCGAGGGACAGACCGCGTCCAACCTCCGCAGCCGTCCCGACCTGGTGATCAGCCTGCCGTCCCCCGCCCAGTGGCCGGCCGTGGAGCGGCTGGCACCACTGACCGGCCGGAACCCGGTGCCCCCGAGCAAGCCCAAGGGCTGCCGCTTCGAGCCGGACAAGTTCGCCGCGGCCGGCCTGACCGCCCAGCCCTCCACGCTGGTCCGGCCTCCTCGCGTCGCCGGATGCCCGATCCAGTTGGAGGCCCGCGCCGAGCGGGTGCGGCCGGACGTCTCCGGTGACTTCGTCATCGTCGAAGCCGTCGTACGCCGGGTCCACGCCGACCCCCGCATCGTCCTTCCCGGACTCGGCCCGGAACTCGGCCAGTCCTACCGCACCGAGACACCGCACACGGTTCAGGGCGGTCGCCGGTCCGACGGTGTGTGGGGCCGACCGGTGCATCGTCCGCAGGGGTGATCTCGCGGGCCAGGCCGTCCCCCGGGAGCCGTGACGCGGGTTGGACGGGGCGTGAAGAGGATTCTGCCCATGAGCGTGGCGCTGGCCCTTGCCTGTGTGGTCCCGTGTGCGGCACCGGCGGCCGCCGACTCCAGCGCCTGTACCCATCACTGGTCCGGACCCCAGGTGTGCGTCCGCCTGCAGGGCCGCAATTCGTACAACAGCGTCACGGCGATCTGGACGAACCCGCCGAAGGCGACGAAGAAGCGGGGGGTGCGATTGACGCTCGACGGAGATCAGCTCGGTGTGGTGCAGACGGCCCGTCGTGTGGGTGGGACGATCAGCTTCACGTGGTCGACGATGGACACCGACACGGACACGAAGGTCTGCGTGAGGTTCACCGGCATCAACAGGGTGGCCTGTGACAGGACCAAGTACATCGGCAACCGCGCCTCGTTCTAGACCCGCCTGCGTGCCCTCCGCGTGGACGAGGCTGCCAACTCGGAGGGTATGCAGGCAAGTCGGGGAAGTCGCCGGACCGCGGACGAGCGGTCAGCGACCGGGTTTCAGGATGTCGACGAGGGTGGGATGCACCCGGCCGGGTGTGATGGTGGTGATCGTGTACGTCGCGACGCCGTTGGTGACGAACGGGTCCTGAGCGGTGATCTCCTCGATCGTCCCGCGGTCGACGCCCCGGGCGATGATGGCGCCGCCGTCACGCGTGGGAACGGTCTGGCCGGAGACCAGGAAGGTGCCGGCGCAGTGATGGCGCTCCAAGTAGGCGACGTGGCCGGGGACATGGGGGGCGGCCTCCTGCTCCGTCGCGGTGTAGCGGAGCTGGAGCAGGTGCAGCACGGTGTCCTCCGTGGTCTCTGGGACGTGCTCGGCATCATGGCATCCCTGGGTGCCGGGACGTCCGCGACATCAGCCTCTGGGTCGATAACAGCAGCCAGAATCAGATCAGTTGCGGGCATGGAAGTGACGTTCGCGTGCGTGGTGTGTGTGTTCTGTGGTGGTGTCGGGGTTGTCGCGCGACCGCTTCGGCGAGGTAGGTCCGGGGTCTCCCCGACCGGTGGGGGCCGGTGCCATGCTGGGAGGTATGGCTGAGGGGGACGCGGTGGCCGAGTCGGGCGTGCGGGTCAGGTTGGACGGAAGAGCGAGCGGTGGTGACGTCACCGCGCTGAGGGCGTGGCTGGAGCGGGAGAAGCCGCTGGCGGAGCGGATGGACGCGGAGACCCTCCGGGTGGAGGAGCGGCCCCGTACGGACGGGCCCCAGGGGCACATGGGCTTCGGGACGGAGATCGTCCTCGTCATGGTCGAGTCGGCGACCACGGCCGCGGTCGCGGAGCTCTTGGGGCACGTCGAACGGGCGGTCAAGGCCTGGCTGGCCAACCGGCGCCGGGTGGAGAGCGGGGAAGCGCCCCGGGCGAGGATCGAGCCGCTGGACTCCGGCGAGAGGTAATCCGGTGAGCCGCTACGACCCGCGCGGTAAGGCGAACAGGGCTCTGCTGGTCGGCGTGTCCGAGTACGACTACACCATGCCGGAGACGTCGGACGGGGTGCCGGGGCAGCTGCCGGCCGTCCATTGCAACCGGAACCGGCTCAAAGGGGCGTTACGCAGGCCCGGCGTGTTCGGTGAGGGCGAGGTGACCGTCTGCTCGTCGCCGTCCCACGACGATTTCGACGAGGCGCTGCGCCATGCCGCCCAGGAAGCGGAAGGGCTGCTGCTCTTCTACTTCGCGGGCCACGGCATCGTCTCCAGCTCGGGCGCCGATCTGTTCCTGCAGATGCGCAACGCGCGCGTGCTGGCCGGCATGCACGACGTGTTCCCCAACGCGGCGTGGTTCACCCACGTACTGGCCGAGCTCGCCGGAAGCCGTGCCGAGCGGGTCGTGGTGATCCTCGACTGCTGCTACGCGGGCAACGCGGCAGGGATCTGGCAGGGCTTCCAGGGGCCCGGCCGGGGAAAGATCCTGCTGCTCATGAGCGTGCAGTCCAACCGTCTCATCGCCGCGGGCGACGGCAGTCGGGCGACGCCCTTCACCGAGGAACTCGGACGACTCCTCGACCGGCATCACGACGAGAACCGTGAGTTGTGGCTCTCGGACCTCTACGCCGAACTGAAGAGCGGGATGCTCCGGGCGAACCACGGCACCGCGTCCGGTGACGTGCAGGAGCCGCAGGCGGCGTGGGACCCGGGCGAGGACGTGCTGCTCCACGGCGTGAACGGAAGCGGCGGCACCGGCATCGGCGGCAGCGGCAGCAGCGGTGCGATCGGCGGTGCGAACGGCGGTGGCAACAGGGAGGAGAGTGGGCGGGAGGGCAGCGGCGGGGACACGCGGCACCACGGCGGAGGATCCGGGGACGAAGTCCCCTTGCCCCGGCCGGAATCGTCGACCCCGTCGACCCAGATGCCCCGGCGGACCCCGCCCGTGCGGACACGTGTCCTCGCGTTCCCGCGCACCCGGCTCCAGGACATCGCCGCATGGATCCGGCGTCGCCTGCGATCCGTCGCCGCCGTGCTGCTCGCCCTCGCCGTGACAGGTCTCGGCGGCTACGGCGTCGTACACCTGACCGCCGGGCACGGCAGCTGCCTGCCGCCCCTGGAGCTGCGGGTGATGACCGACCCCGACCTGGAACCCACGGTCCGTGCCGCCGCGGCCGCCTACCTGACCTCCGGCACGGACACCACCGGCGCGGACTGCCGTCGTACCGGCATCACCGTCTACAGCGCGGGCGCGGCGGACGCGGTGACCGCGCTGGGCGAACGGAGCGAGGCCTGGCAGGACCCGGGGGAGGACGACGACCCGCAGCGGGATGTCGGGCCGCAGCCGGACGTGTGGATACCCGCGGCCCGTGCGGACGTCGCCCGGGTCACCACCGGGCAGCGGGGCCGCTCCAAGGTCCGGCTGATACCGGACAAGGCGGCGTTCGCCTTCTCACCGATCGTGCTGGCCGTTCCGGACAAGCTCGCCGGCGGCAACGAGGCGCGGCGTTCGGGACGCACCCTGGTGGAGCTGATCGACGAGCTGCGCAAGTCGGACCCGAAGGCCGACGTACGCCGCACGGACCCGGAGTACACCGACACGGCCCTCCTGGCGACGCTGGGCCTGTACAGCGGCTCGGGCGAGGCCCGCGCCGGCGAGCAGCGCCTCGCGCGGTCCGGACCGCCCGCGCCGACAGCCGCCGAACTGCTCTGCACGCTGCCCGACGACGACACCGTCGACAACCGGACGGCGGCCCTGGTACCGGAGTTCCTGATGAAGAGCGGGGTCGGCTGCGACCAGGCGACACGCGCCCCGCGCTCGGCGGACTACCCCGATGACGTACCCGGCATCGAGCCGACGTTCGTGCGCGTGCGCTGGACGGACGCCGACCGCGACGCGGCGGCGCGCAGGGACGCGGTGGAGCGCTTCCGCGGCTGGCTCACCGGCGAGGACGGGCTGAAGCTGTTCGGCGAGGACGGCTTCCGCGACGCGTCCGGCGAGCACCGGCTCCTCGCCGCGCGGCCCGCCGGCGGAGTGCTGCCGGACCCCGGCCCGCTGCTGGAGTCGGCCGGGGGGACGGGGATGAACACGGCGCTGGAGGGGTACCGCAGCGCCAACGGCCCCGGCAAGGTCCTGTTCCTCCTCGACAGCTCCGGTTCGATGACCGGGCTGTGGGACAGCGCCAGCGGCGGTCCCGGCATCCTGAAGCAGTCCCTGGGCGGGCTCGGCCCCCAGGACGAGTACGGCGTCTGGGCGGTCTACGACACCCGGCACGACAGCCACTCCGAGCTGCTGCCCTTCGGCCGCCACAAGCGCGGCGAGGCCGAGCGCGTCCTCGCCGACCGGAAGAGGACGCGGGTGCACGACGCCGAGGCCGACCCGCACGCCGCCCTGCTCGCCGCGTTCGACGAGATGGCCGCCCGCGGCAAGGACGACGACCACCCGGAGATGATCGTCTACCTCACGGACGACGAGGACGACAACCGGCTGAGCGGCGAGAACCTCACCAAGGTGCTGGACAAGGCCCACCAGAGCGGTGTGCCGGTGGCCATGGTGTCGTTGATCAGCGGCGGCTGCGACCGGGGCCGTCCCGACGCGCTGATCTCCGAGACGAGCGGCGGCCGTTGCCTGGACGCGGGCGACGACCTCGGCGCGGGCCTGCACGACGAGGTCGCCCGCACGGGAACGGGGGAGGACTGATGACCCTGCGACGGACTCCTGCCGGGGTGCGGCGGCGGCCGGAGCGGACCGGGCGGAGCGCGCCGGCTCGGCGGCAGGCGCGGCGGGAACAGCGCCGGCGGCGCTCGTTGTGGGGGCGGGTACTCGTCGTACTCCCGCTTCTGGCACTGACGTTGAACGCCTGCACCGGCGCCGCGGACAGCGGCGAGGACGGGAAGTCCGCCGGTGAGACGTCGCGCGAGATCGTGGTCGCCAGCGGGCGGGACGTCACCGGGAAGAACGGCATACGGCAGCAGCTCATCGACGCCTGGAACCGCCAGGAGGGCGACTCCGGCTACCACGCCCGGCTGGTGGAGCTGCCCGGCTCCGCCGACGAACAGCGCAGCCAGCTGCTCGGCGCCCTGCAGTCGGGCAGCGCCCGGTACGACGTGATCAACCTGGACGTCACGTGGGTGCCGGAGTTCGCCGCGGCGAAGCTGATCCGCCCGCTGTCCGACGGCGCCGTGGAGAACCCCGGCGACATCGTGCCGTCGGTGGCCGGCACGGCGGAGTGGAAGGGCGAACGGTACGCGGTGCCGTTCAACAGCGACGTCGGACTGCTGTACTACCGGCGTGACTATCTGAGCGCGTCCGGCGCCCAGCGCACCGATCTGAGCAAGGGGGTCACCTGGGACGAGCTGAGGCAGATCATCGACGCCATGAACCGCAAGCGGCCCGGGGACTACCAGGCGGGCTGGACCACCCAGCTGGCCGGGTACGAAGGCCGTACGGTCAACGCCATCGAGGCGTTCGCCTCGGCCGTGAAGGACTTCCGGCTCACCGACGCCGACGGCCACTACACCGGCAGCGCACGGGACCTGGGCGAAGGCGTGGCCGAACTGCGCCGGCGCACGGGCTCGGCGTACACCCTCGACAACGCCGTCCACTCCGACGAGACCGCCACACTCAGCGATTTCGCCGACGGCCGCACCGCCTTCCTGCGCCACTGGCCCTACGCCTACGGCACCCTGTACCAGACGTTCACCGAGAAGCAGCTCGGCGTGGCCCCGCTGCCCGGCAAGGCGGTGCTCGGCGGCCAGAACCTCGCGGTGACCGCCGCCTCGCCGCAGGCGGCCAAGGCGGCCGACCTGATCCGCTACCTCACCGATCCGGACAGCGAACGCTGCCTGCTGGACGCGGGGTTCGCCGCGACCCGTGTCTCCGCGTACGCGGACGACGGACCGACCTGCTCCCGCGTCCGCACCTCCGCCGCCGCGCCCTCGGTCTCCCCGACCGGCGAGAGCACCGACCACATGCCGCGCGACGGGGCCGGCCGCCCCAAGTACGCCCGCGACATCCTGCTCCCGGCCCTGCGCAACGCCGTACAGCGCCCGCGCACCCCGTTGTACGGCGCGTTCACCCAGACCTTCACCACCCAACTGGGCGCACTGTTCGGCGACCGGCCGCCGAGCGACACCGCACTGGCCGAGCACCTGGACGCGGCCCTGCGCACCACGCTCCCGGACTGAGACCCGCCCGCGCGACCAGCGCGTCCGCCGGAGCCGGCCCGCTGGGACGGACGGCGGCGCACCAGCCCGATCCGGCGATTCGGCAAGCCGCTCCGGAGCGAGCCGTCAGGCCGCGAGACCGCGACGGCGTTACCGTTTCGACCGATTGGTTCCCTGGGCGAGATCGGAGATTCCTGAACGGGCCCCGTGCGGCGGACGGCTGGGAACGAACCGTGCTCCGGCCCTCGGAATCACCGTGAGCAACCGCCGACGGGGGCGTCGTCGCCCTGGAGGAACCATGACCCACGACCCGGACCGGGCATCACCGATCAAGGGCCTGAACGGGCGCATGCTGATGGCGGCCGTGGTCTCCGCCATCAGCGGACTGCTGTACGGCTACGACACGGGCATCATCTCCGGCGCGCTGCTGCAGATCGCCAAGGAGTTCCACATCGGCGACACCATGAAGGAGGCCATCGCGGCCGGGATCCTGCTGGGTGCCGTGATCGGCTCCCTCGCCTGCAGCCTGCTGTGCGAGCGCTTCGGCCGGCACCGCACGATCCTGCTGGTCTGCGTGGTCTTCATCGCGGGCAGCCTGACCTGCTCGTTCGCCCCCAGCGCGGTCACCCTGGCGCTGGCCCGCGTGCTGCTCGGCTTCGCCGTCGGCGGCGCCACCCAGACCGTGCCCATGTACGTGGCGGAACTGGCCCCCAGGACGATCCGCGGACGGCTCGTGCTCTGCTTCCAGCTCGCGATCGGCGTCGGCATCGTCATCGCGACGATCGTGGGCGCGAGCGAGGCGGTGTCGTGGCGGGCGGCGATCGGCGCGGCCGCCGTACCGGCGCTGGTGATGCTGCTCGGACAGCTGCGGCTGCCCGAGAGCCCGAGGTGGCTGGTCGAGCGGGGCCGCGTGGACGAGGCCGAGCGGGTACTCGAGGACGTACGGCCCGACGGCTACGACATCGCCCCCGAGCTCGAGGAGATCGTGGAGCTGGCGGGACACCAGGAGCGGACCGGCAGGCGCGACCGCGGGTGGAGCGGGCTGCGGCAGCCGTGGGTGCGGCCGGCGTTGGTGGTCGGCTGCGGCATCGCCGTCTTCACCCAGCTGTCCGGCATCGAAATGATCATCTACTACGCCCCGACCATCCTGACCGACAACGGCTTCCCCACGGCCGACGCGCTGCGCATCAGCGTGGCCCTGGGCGTCACCTACCTGGTGATGATGGTGGTCGGCCTGTGGATCGTGGACAAGGTCGGGCGCCGCCGGCTGACCCTGGTCATGGTCCCCGGCGCGGCGCTCAGCCTGTTCGCGCTGGGAGCCTTCTTCGTCACCGGTCATTCCACCCGGGCCGACGTGCCGGGCATCGTCGCCTGCCTCATCGCCTTCATGTTCTTCAACGCCGGCGGGCTCCAGCTGATGGGCTGGCTGACCGGCTCCGAGATCTACCCGCTGGCGATGCGCGCCGCCGCCACGAGCGTGCAGTCGGCCACGTTGTGGAGCACGAACCTGCTGATCACACTGACCCTGCTGACGATGATCAGCGCTTTCGGCGTGGGCCAGGTCTTCTGGATCTACGGGCTGTTCAACGTCGCGGCATGGCTGTTCGTGTGGCGGCGCATGCCGGAACTCACCGGCCACAGCCTGGAGGACATCGAGCGGCACCTGAAGAACGGGAAGTTCCACCCCGGCGACTTCGCCCGGACCTGACACACGGCACCCGTGTCCGAGGTTCACAGGACGGACAGGAGAACCCCGCCGGGAACTCCCGCGAGGACGACGAGGGCGGCGGTGCCCAGGGTGGTCCTCCAGCCGAAGGCGCGTGCCACCATGACCATGCTCGGCAGACTGATGGCGGGCAGCGTGATCAGCAGGGCGCCGAGGACGCCCGACGGCAGTCCCAGCACCGCCAGGCCCTGCACGACGGGGATCTCACCGGCCGTGGGGATCACGAAGAGCGTGCCCAGCACTACGGCGACGAGGACGACGACGAAGACCGCCGGCACGCCCTCGCCGACGCCGTTCCGCGACAGCGGCAGCAGTCGGCCCCGGAAGGCACCGACGAGCAGGACGACCACCAGGTACTCGGGGACGAGGACGAGAGTCATCCGCGTGAGCGTCCGGACGAACCCCGACGCCAGGTCCCGCTCCGGTCCCGCGCCGCGCCGCGCCGATCCTGTCCCTCCGAGTACCAGGTGTGTGATCGGTCCGCTGCCCTGCGCCCCTCTTCTGGGTGATAGCACCAGGGCAAGTTTCGAAGTAGTTTCAAAGTTATGGGTGCTGAGGACGCGGCCGTGAACTTCTCCGAGCTGGTGAACAAGAACAAGCAGACGCTTGCCCGGCTCAAGGAATCGCCGAGACTGCTGCTGCACCGCAGAGATGGCGAGGATCTGGTCCTCACCACCGCGGCGCGGGCCGAGCAGGACCAGACGGTGGTGTCGGCAGCCACCCGGATGCTGGTCGCGATGGCGCGCCGAGAGCCCGGCAGCATGGAACTGCTCCTCGACATACTGCCGGACGCATTCCCGTGGGTCCGCTTCCTGCCCGAGCCCGATCTCCACGCCTTCGCCGTCGAACTGGTCGACACCATGCGTGCCGCCGACTCCGTCGGCAACAGCGCGTCCGTCGCCCAGTTGCTGATCGCCTGGCAGCACACCGCTGAGGTCTACTCCGACCCCGAACTGCTGGCCGCACTGACCAAGGATCACGGCGAAGACTACGGCCCGGTACCAGACCCTCGGGACGTCGCATGACCGGGGGCCGCGGCGACCGCGCCGCACCTCCGGCGCCGGACGGCCACTGGGAAGTCCGCTTCGCGGACGCGGCCTCGGCCAAAGGGTGGGAGAGCCTCGCCCAGCAGGCCCGCGAAAACACCTACCGCGCCTGGGTCACCATGCGCACCGCCCCCAGGCCGGCCATCGAGACCCCCCGGCACCACCGCCTCAAGGGCGGTCTGGCACATGGCACCCACCGCGGGCAGACCTGCGAGCAGTGGCAGATCGAGGTGACCGGCGGCGGCCGTATCCGGTATCTCCTCGACATCGTCCGGAAGACTTGCTGGATCAGTTTCGCCGGTACGGGGCACCCCCGGGCCACAGACCGACGCTGAGGCGGCGTCAGCCAGGTGGGGGCGGATCAGGACGGCGAGCCACGGCGGCCGCGGCCGGATCCGACAGGCGTACCGGCAGGGCCAGGAGGACCAGCTCGCCGCTCTCGGCCTGGTCTTCGACGCCGTGGTCCTGTGGAACACCCGCTACCTGGACGCCGCCGTTGCCCGGCTCCGTGCCGAGGGCTACGACATCAAGGCCGAAGGCGTCGTCCGCCTCTCCCCGTTCAAGGACCGGCACGTCAACTTCCTGGGCCGCTACCTGTTCCACATCAAAGCCGGCGGCTCCGGGCAGGACCTGTGCCGCTTCCGGGACCCGGACGCCTCCGAAGCGACGAGGATTGACGGTCGGCACACCCGACCGACCCGGCTACTCGTCGCGCCCCGCGGGGGCCTGCCCCCCGACCTGTCGTGACGCCTTCACGGCAGGGCGTCACACCAAGTCAGGCGCACTCTTTTGGGCGGGATCCTTGGATGCCGGGTGTTCTGGACCGTCGACCGGGGCGGCAGCACGCAGTGCCTCTTCGACCCGGCGGTTGCTGGTCATGGATGCCGTGACGGCCGTCATCGCCAGGAGGAGGACGGCAGCGGCGTAGAGCGGGGTGCGGATGTCGTAGGTGGTGGCCAGCCAGCCGCCGAGGAAGGCCCCGATGGGGGCGGCGCACATGGCCAGCATGCGGGAGGTGGAGGCGACCCGGCCCATGAGGTGGGCGGGGACGATCGCCTGCCGGAGGGAGGGTGCGAGCACCATCGTGGCGCCCATGCCGGCCCCGCAGACGGCGAGCGCCAGCCCGGCCACGTACGGGTTCGGGGCAGCGGCCAGGCCCAGGATGGCGAGTCCCTCGACTGCGGCTGTGCAGGTCAGCGCGGTGCCGGTGCCGAGTCGTCGGCCAAGGTGGGAGGCGATGGCCGCGCCGAGCAGGCCGCCGGTGGCCTCCGCCGTGAGGAGCAGGCCGAAGCCGTAGGTGTCGATGCCGAGGCGGTCGTGCGCGAAGAGGGCGAGGACGGTCTCCACGGCGAGGAAGGCGATGTTCCCGACCGCCGGACGCAGCGCGAGCCCGAGCAGCACCCGGTCCCGGAAGACGTACGAGGCGCCGGCCCGCGCCTGCCGCAGCAGCGACTCGCGGACCTCCGGCACGGGCCGGGGCATGGCGGGCAGCGTACGTACGAGCAGTGCGGAGAGCGCGAACGACACCGCGTCGGTGAGCAGCGGAACCGCCCGCCCGAGCGCGAGCAGCGCGCTGCCCGCAGGCGGGCCCGCGAAGCCGGACATGGCGGTCTGGGCGCCGCGCAGGCGGGAGTTGGCGCGCTCCAGGAGTGCGGGGTCGCGGCGGAGCAGATCCGGCAGGTAGGCCGTGGCGGCCGTGTCGAAGAAGAGTCCGCCGAGGCCGAGGAGGAAGGCGACGGCCGCGAGCAGCGGAATGCTCAGCACGTCGAGCGCGGCCGCCGCCGCGGGTATCGCGAGCAGCACCGCACGCGCCGTGTCCGCGACCCACATCGTGCGCCGGCGGTCCCAGCGGTCCACCAGCGCACCGCCGAGCACCCCGAAGAGCAGCCACGGCAGGGTTCCGGCGGCCGTGACGACGGCGAGCGCCATCGGATCCCGCGTCAACGTCAACGCGAGCAGCGGCAGCGCGGCATGCGTCACCCCGTCACCGAGCGAGGAGATCGTCTGCGCGGTCCACAGCCGTCCGAACCCGGTCGGCAACTTCCGTACGTCCGAGGTCACTTGGCGTCCCCTTCAGTCTGCTCGCGCGATGCCGGGTGGAACAGTGCGAAGACGAGGGACGCGTCCGGCAGCGACGGATCGGACAGCTCCCGGTACTCGTCAGCCAGCGCCTGCAGCCGCGCCCCCAGCTCCGCGAACTGCTCCTCGGTGAGCCGCAGATGCGCCATCCGCACGTGCCGCTCCGCATCCACCGGCGACGCCTCCAGGTCCGCCACCGCATGCCGCATCAGCACATCCGGCCCTCCCTCGCCCGGATCCGGCAGCACGATCGCCCGCGCGGCCATCGCGTAGTACCGCTCGGTGACACCCCGCACCTTCCGTGTCCGTACCACCTTCACCAGGCCGGCCCGCTCCAGCAGCCGTACGTGATAGCTGGAACTCCCCTTCGCAAGGCCCACCCGCGCGGCGATCTGCGTGATCGTCGCGGGCTCGAAGCGGAGTACGGCCATGATCCGGTGACGCGTGAGATTGGAGACGGCGCGCAGCTGCTCGTCAGTGGTGACGTGAAACGTCTCGGGAAGCTCATCAGCAGGCATGCCCCCAATGGTCAACGAGTCTTGACCATTGCGCAAGGGATTTCGCGCGGACTTCCGGGAGCCGTTCCAACGTCGCGTCCTGCCCGCGCATCGAGGCGCTGATCCAGTGGTTGCCGGCGCGGCTGGGCCGGAGGTGCCGGACACGTGCGGTCGTTCGGCAACCGTGGTCGGTCGGTTCAGGTGCCGTCGGGGGACTTTCCCTCGTTCTTTCCCTTGGCCTTCGCTCGGGTTTCCCCTCCGGGCTTCCCCGCGGGTTGCCTTTCGGGCTTCCTCGCGGCTTCTCCTCCGGGTTCGCCCTTTACCTTCCCCTCGGTCTCGGCCGCGGCCACTTCGGCGCGGACCTGTTCCGGTGTCAGGTAGGAGTCGGTGTACTCGAAGTCCTTCAGGCGGGCGGGCCTGCCCCGCTGAAAGCCGGTGCGGACGAAGTCGTCGCCGGCGACCGCGTTCAGCAGCCAGTTGACCAGGACCCGGGCCTTGGCGACGTTGGTGCGCAGCGCGGACCAGTGGTAGCCGCGGGCCACGATCTGCGCGAGCAGCCCGCGCAGTTCGATGCCGAGCGGCCGGGACACCGCGTCCTTGCCGCCGAGGTCGACGACCAGCCCCAGGTCCCTGTGGACGTACGGCCGCAGCGGCTCGCCACGCAAGGAGGCGATCACGTTGTCGGCCGCTTTCCTGCCCTGCCGCATCGCGTGCTGCGCGGTGGGCGGACAGATCGCCCCCTCCTCGTGCTTGGCCAGGTCGGGCACCGCCGCCGCGTCGCCGAGCGCGAACACCCCGTCGTGACCCGGCACGGTCAACTCCGGGGTGACCGCGAGCCGCCCGCGGACCGTCTCCGCTCCGAGCGTGCCGATCAGCGGGCTGGCGACCACGCCGGCCGTCCAGATCAGTGTGTGCGTCGGGACGACCCGGCCGTCGGTGAAGGTGACCGAGTCCTCGCTCACCTTCTCGACCGACACGCCCAGCGAGACGTCGATGCCGCGATCCCGCAGGATCCTCATCGCCTGCCGCCCGAGCCGGTCGCCCAGCTCGGGCATGAGCTTCGGCGCGATGTCGATCAGATGCCATCTGATCAGGCCCGGATCCAGCCGCGGATAGCGCTGGACGGCCGCGTGCGTGAGCCGCTGCAGACAGGCCGCGGTCTCGGTGCCCGCGTACCCTCCGCCGACCACCACGAACTGCAGCCGTGCCTCCCGCTCGGCCGGGTCGTCGCTGGCGTCCGCGAGGTCCAGCTGGGAGATGACGTGGTCGCGGACGTAGGCGGCCTCGGCCAGGGTCTTCATGCCGAAGGCGTGCTCGGCCAGGCCCGGGATGTCGAAGGTGCGGGTCACGCTGCCCGGCGCCAGTACGAGGTAGTCGTACGGCTCGTTGACGATCTCGTCGGTGATGGTGCGGATGACACAGATCCTGGCCTGAAGGTCCACGCCGATCGCGCCGCCCGGGATGATCCGGGTGCGGTACTTCTCGCTGCGGCGCAGCGAGACGGCGATGGACTGCGGCGTGAGGACGCCGGAGGCGACCTGGGGCAGCAGCGGAAGGTACAGCTGGTAGGAGAACGGCGTCACCAGCGTGACTTCGGCCTCGTCGGGGGTGAGTCCGCGCTCCAGGCGGCGGACGCACTCGACGCCGGCGAAGCCCGCACCGATCACCAGAATCCTGGGTCGTGTCATCGTGCTCAACCCTTCATGGACCCTTCATGGCTCCTGCGGTCCGCCGAACGCCGTGGGCATGTCCCGGGCCGCAGCCGACAGATCAGCCGACAGATCGATCCCAACACGCCCGAAGCGGTCCTGCCACCGGGGTGACAGGGTGCGGACCAGCGCGAACACCGGGCGTCATCGGTCCGGACAACCCCGATCCGGGGCTCCGGATCCGACCGACGGCACGTCCCCCGGACGGTGCCCCCGGCCCCCTTCCCCGACGACGCGTCCTTCCCCGGCGGCGCACCCCCGAGGCCCTGTATCACCCGTCGAAGCGCCCGTCGAAGCGGACCGCCCGCGCCAGGAAGTGGTGCGGGGCATCCTCGTACGAGGCCAGGTGCCAGCCGGCCGCCTGCAGTGCGGGCCGCAGGTTCTCCTCGGCGAGCGGGTCGTCCGGGTCGAGGTGGCGGCGGCCGTGGCGGGCGGCCCGCTCGGCGCGCCCGGAGGGGTGGAAGAGCAGCAGGACGCCGTCGCGGGCGGTGACCCGGGCCCATTCGCGCAGCGCCGCCGCCGGGTCGGGGACATGGTTGATCAGGCCCGCGCTGAAGACGCCGTCCACCGCCCCGTCCGGCAGCGGCAGCCGGCAGGCGTCGGCAAGGAGCAGGTGCCCGTCCCTCTCCCGGCCTCCGCGCACCGCCGCCGTGAGCATCGCGGGTGTGAGGTCGACACCGAGGACAAGGCCCTCCACGCCGACCTGGCCGCGAAGGGCGGGCAGCACCCGGCCGGTCCCGCACCCCACGTCCAGAACGCGCCCGCCGGGGGACAGTCCCATCCGGGCGGCCGCCGCCGCGTAACGGGGGTTGTCGTCGGCGAAGCGTTCGTCCCAGGCGGCCGCCCGCCGGGTGAAGAACGCGCGAGTCGCCGTCTGTTCGGCCCGCTCGGCCACGAAGGCGGCGAAGCGTTCGAACACGCCGTCGCGGTACCTGGCCAGGGAGGCCGGTTCGCCGGGCGCGGACTCCGGCGGGCCCGGCATGGCGGAGTCCGCGCCCGGCGAGGTCCCGGCGAAGGCTTCGGCCGCCGCGTCCTCCACCCCCAGCTGGAACCGCAGCCCCCAGGCCGAACCACCGATCCGGAACGCCTGCGCCGGGCCCCCGTCGCAGGCCGCGAGCAGCGTCGTACCGGCCGGGAGGTCCACCGTGTCGCGGTGCCGGTGCGGCACTCGCAGCCGCTCCGGGAGGGCCGCGAACAGCGGGTCGGCGGACACCGCCGCGGTCATCCGTACGTCATCCCAGGCGAGCCGTGCGTCATCCCAGGTGAGCCGTGCGCTCCTGCCGAGCCGCGCGTCGGTGTCGATCCGCGCGTCGGTGCCGATCCGCGCCCCGACGCCGGGCCGTGCGGTGCCGCCCGCCGCGACCGCCAGCAGGTGCGCGCCCAGGCACACGCCCAGCACCGGCACTTCGGCATCCAGTACGGCACGCAACAGCGCCAGTTCCGCGCCGCGGCCGGGGAAATCCTCGTAGGCGGTCATCGGACCGTCCAGTACGACCAAGGCCATCATGCCGTCGGCCGTGTCCGGTACCCGGTCTCCCGCCCAGGTCCGGCAGATCCGGACCGGCAGCCCGGCCGCCTCCAGAGCGGTGCCGACGGCGTACGGCCCTTCCTGCTGTGTGTGCTCCACGATCTGGATCACGGGCCACCGCCTCCCGCACGACCGTACCCGGACGGTGGGCGCGCGCGAACGCAAATACCGGTACGTCACCCTACAGCGGGCCGCATCTGCGATTCGATTCTATGCCCTCGGTGTGCATGTGCGTGCGTTCCGTCGACAGGGGTGGGCTGTCGGTGTGGCCGGAGCAGCTGTGCGCGGGACGGCTCTGGTTTACGAGGCTCGTGCGACTTCGCAGGTGGTGGATGCGACGGGGGTCGCAACGGGCGTCGCCGGCACGGCTAGTTTGAGGGCGTACATCCAACATCCAAAATCCAACATCCGACGGACAGGCCCGTAACCCCCTTTCCACGAGGAGGAACGTCATGAGCTTGAGCATCCGCAACCAGATTCCCGGCACCGTCACCGACATCGCCGCCGGCGAGGCGATGGCGACCGTGAAGGTGCGCCTCGACGGCGGACAGCACGTCACCGCGGCGATCACCCTGGACGCCGTCAAGGACCTGGGACTCGCCGAGGGCTCCGCGGTCCGCGCCATGATGAAGGCCACCGAGGTCGCGCTCGCGACCGGCCGCGTGGAGGGTCTGTCGATCCGCAACCAGATTCCCGGCACGGTCAGTGACGTGGCCACGGGCGGGGCGATGGCGGCCGTGAAGGTCACCGTCGACGGGGGCGAGCTCACGGCGGCGATCACCAAGGACGCGGTCACCGCTCTCGGTCTGGCGGCCGGTTCGCCGGTGGTCGCGCTGATCAAGTCGACCGAGGTGTCCCTGGCCAACGCGTGACAGCCGGCCGCCCGGTCAGACGTTGACCGGCCCGGCGCCGTCGCGCGGCACGCGTGCCGCGCGACCGTCCAGCGCGGCCAGCACCTCGGCGCAGACGGCCATGGCCGTCTCGGCCGGGGTGCGGGCGCCGAGGTCGAGGCCGATGGGGCCGTGGACGCGCCGGAGGTGCGTCTCGTCGAGGCCGGCCCCGACCAGGTCCGCCGCACGACGCGCCTGGGTACGCCGTGAGCCCAGTGCGCCGACGTAGGGGATACCGGTGGTCAGCGCGGTGGACAGGACCGGGATGTCGACGTCCGGTTCATGGCTGAGGACGACCAGACAGGCGGCCGCCGGCCGCTCGGCGAGCAGCCGGACGGCGTCCTCGGCGACGGAGGTCACGGTGGCCTTCCAGCCCAGCAGCCGGGCCTGGGCGACAAGCAGCTCGGCCAGCTCGCCTCCGCCCACGATGACCAGGTGGGGCAGGGCGGGGAAGGTCTCGATGAGGACGAGGCCGTCGTCCGTGCGGCGGGTGTCGCGGCCGGCCCGACGGCGGGCGAGCAGATCCCGGGCCCGCTCGTCGGCTTCGCCCGCACCGCCGACCTCGCTCGCACTGCCGGCCTCGCCGGCACCGCCTGCCTCGCCCGTATCGCCACCGTCCCGCCCCTGGGGCGTCGCCACGCCGCTGACCGCCCGGGTCCGGCTCCGGTCGAGCCTGGTGATCAGGGCCGCGTCGGCTCCCGAGGCCAGCAGGTCCCACCAGTCGGCGGGAAGGGCGCTCAGGGGCTGCAGCAGCACCTCGGCCTGACCGCCACAGGTCAGACCCGCCCGCTTCACGTCGTCGCCGTGGACCGACACCTCACGCACGCACGCGGAGTGCCCGGCCGGCAGGGCAGCGGCCTCGGCCGCCAGATACGCGTCGAACACACCGCGGTAGAGGGTGCCGTGGCAGCGGCCGTCCTCGTCGATCAGCACCGCGTCGGACGGGTGCCGGGGGCCGAAGCCCAGCTCGGTGAGGGGGCGGGCGAGAACGCCCGTACGGCTTTGGGCCGCCCACCGCCGTGCCGTCTCCGCCAGCTCACGCATGATCGCGTCCCTCCTCGTCCGGGCGTCGGCGCCGAGAAACCGCCTGGTCAGCGGGGCCCCGTGACCGGGATTCCAGCAACGCGCCGCACCCCGCCGCCCACAAGTACCACATCACCCCCGGCCTCGGCGTCACCGCGCGTGAGCACTTACGCTGCAAGGAAGGGCAGCTGTGCCGGTGACACCGAGCGGAGCCGTGCCGGTGACACCGCGCGCAGCGGTGCCGGAGTGGCCATGCGGAGAGGGGACACCCACGTGGCAGGCAACCGACAGGACGCGTCCGGGGCCACCGCCGACGTCCCCCGGCGCATCCCGCCCGGCCAGAGCCACGTCCACGGATGGCCCGTCTCGCACTACGGCTCCGTACCCCGGTTCCGCCCCGATCGGTGGAACCTGCGCGTCTTCGGCGCCACCGCCACCGGCGACGAGCACCGGTGGATATTCGATGAGCTGACGGCGCTGCCGCACATCACCGTCGTCGCCGACCTGCACTGCGCGACGGGCCCCACCTCCACCGACCACGAATGGTTCGGCATCCCCGCCCGGACCGTCCTCGACCTGGTTCCGCCCGCACCCGAGGTCACGCATGTCATGGCCTGGGCGGAGTACGGCTACGCGACCAACCTCCGCCTGGCCGACTTCGACACCCCGGAAACCCTTCTGGCCACCCACCACAACGGCGAGCCCCTCACCGCCGAACACGGCTTCCCGCTGCGCCTGGTCGTTCCCCACCTCTACGGTTACAAGGGCCCCAAGTGGCTGCGCGGCATCGAGTACCTCACCGAGGACCGGCGCGGATTCTGGGAGGAACGCGGCTACCACAACATCGGCGACCCGTGGCAGGAGCAGCGCTACTCCTCTCAGGAGAAGCCGGGTGACGGACCGGAGCCGAGCGGCTGAAGGGACAGCGGGCGGCGGCCGTCGCACGCGTGGGACGTGGACGACATGCCCGGCGTTGCTCCGTTCGTGTGTGACGGTCACTCGGGCGGCCGTATGTCGGGTGCTCAGGGAGGCGCTCGCCTCCCGCCGACAGCCAGGATGGCGTGACTCCAGTCGGCGAAGTGTGAGCACCAGGAGATAACGGATCTGTGAGCATCCTCAACGAACCCCAGGATGCGGCAGCTGAGGACTCGTACGAGAACGAGCTGCCGGTCAGGCGCAAGCAGCCCGGCAATGTCGTGGTCAGGTGGATGACCACCACCGACCACAAGACGATCGGGACGCTGTATCTGGCGACGTCGTTCGTCCTGTTCCTGATCGGTGGCGTGATGGCGCTGCTCATGCGGGCCGAGTTGGCACGCCCGGGCATGCAGATCATCTCCAACGAGCAGTTCAACCAGGCGTTCACGATGCACGGCACCGTCATGCTGCTGATGTTCGCGACGCCGCTGTTCGCCGGATTCGCGAACTGGATCATGCCGCTCCAGATCGGCGCCCCCGACGTCGCGTTCCCGCGGCTGAACATGCTCGCCTACTGGCTCTACCTGTTCGGCTCGGCCATCGCCCTCAGCGGGTTCCTCACCCCGCAGGGCGCCGCCGACTTCGGCTGGTTCGCCTACTCCCCGCTGACGGACGCCATCCGCTCGCCCGGCCTCGGCGGCGACCTGTGGATCATGGGCCTGGCCCTCTCCGGCTTCGGCACCATCCTGGGCGCGGTCAACTTCATCACCACGATCATCTGCATGCGCGCGCCGGGCATGACGATGTTCCGCATGCCGATCTTCGTGTGGAACGTGCTGCTGACCGGTGTCCTGGTCCTGCTCGCCTTCCCGGTCCTGGCCGCCGCGCTGCTCGCCCTTGAGGCGGACCGCAAGTTCGGCGCCCACGTCTTCGACGCGGCCAACGGCGGAGCACTGCTGTGGCAACACCTCTTCTGGTTCTTCGGACACCCGGAGGTGTACATCATCGCCATCCCGTTCTTCGGGATCGTCACCGAGATCATCCCGGTCTTCGCCCGCAAGCCGATCTTCGGTTACATGGGCCTGGTCGCCGCGACCATCGCGATCGCCGGTCTGTCCGTGACCGTGTGGGCGCACCACATGTACGTCACCGGCGGCGTGCTGCTGCCGTTCTTCTCCTTCATGACCTTCCTGATCGCGGTACCGACCGGTGTGAAGTTCTTCAACTGGATCGGCAGCATGTGGAAGGGCTCCGTCTCGTTCGAGACGCCGATGCTGTGGACCACGGGCTTCCTCGTGACGTTCCTCTTCGGCGGCCTGACCGGCGTCATCCTCGCCTCGCCCCCGATGGACTTCCACGTCTCCGACTCGTACTTCGTCGTGGCCCACTTCCACTACGTGGTCTTCGGTACGGTCGTCTTCGCGATGTTCGCCGGCTTCCACTTCTGGTGGCCGAAGTTCACCGGCAAGATGCTCGACGAGCGCCTCGGCAAGATCACCTTCTGGACGCTGTTCATCGGCTTCCACGGCACCTTCCTGGTCCAGCACTGGCTGGGCGCCGAGGGCATGCCGCGCCGGTACGCCGACTACCTCGCCTCCGACGGCTTCACCACCCTGAACACGATCTCCTCGATCAGCTCCTTCCTGCTCGGCCTGTCGATGCTGCCCTTCCTCTACAACGTGTGGAAGACGGCCAAGTACGGCAAGCCGGTCGGCGTCGACGACCCGTGGGGCTACGGCCGTTCACTCGAGTGGGCGACCTCCTGCCCGCCGCCGCGGCACAACTTCACCACCCTGCCGCGGATCCGCAGCGAATCCCCCGCGTTCGACCTGCACCACCCCGAGGTGGCCCAGCTCGAACAGGAGGCGCAGGGCGGCAGGCGGCCGGCGGTCGGCACAGAAGGCAGCCGGCCGTGACCTCGCCGAACCGTCCCGGCCCCCCGCCGGCGCGGCGCGGCCCCTCGGTCGCCAACGAGGTCGAGGGTTACCTCCTTCTGCACGCCGAGCGAGAGCAGGCCGAGCGCGAGGCAGCAGCCCTCTGTGCCCGCCTGCCCTGGCTCACCACCGGGCAGGCGGAAGACCTCACCCGCCACTACACCGAGCAGCGCCTGGGCCTGACGCGACAGGCACTCCAGGTCACCGCGGACCGGGCCAAGCGCCTGCGCGGCGAATACGAGACGCGCTACGCCGAGCTGCGGCAGACCCTGCTCAAGCGGCACGTCGCCTGCGCCTCCCTCCTGCTCGTCTGCTCCCTGGTCACGAGCTCCCTCGCGCTGACAGCTCGCTGACCCGCAGCGTTCCCCGGTTCTCCCGAGTACGGCGAGAACACGGACGGACACTTCGCCGTACCGGCGTGGCCGGACCGCCTCCGCGGTCCGGCCACCCGTGTGTCGGGGGCGCCGCCGCTTCGGCGCTCCCGCCGGACCTCCGCCCGGGCGCGGCCGAGCCGCGGACGGGCAGGGCTCAGAAGGGCAGGACGTTGGCGACCAGGTCGGGCCGTGCTCCCACGAGCCCGTAGAACTCGCGCAGCGCGGTCGGCAGGGAGCAGCCGAGCGCCGCCTCCGCCCGCGTCAGTTCCGCTGGAGACGTGCCGTCCTTCCCGGTCGGCGGATCACCCCAGGCAGCGGCGAAGTCACGGACGAAGGCCCAGACCCGCCCGCGGTCGAGGACCGTGCCGTCCAGGGCCTGAGCCACGTCGAAGCCGCCGTTCACGCGTCAGCCCGCGCAGGACTTGTGGACCTTGCGCACGGCCGCGGCGGGCGCGGCGGGCGCCGCCCCGGACTGGGCGCCGATCAGGAGGAGTACGGATGCCGAACGCATAGGAGATTCCTGTGATGGTGGGGCTGGGAGAAGACCGCGCGGGCGCGGCGTCGCACTTTAGAACATGGACGGGCACTGCCGGGATTCGGGCCGTGGCGTGACTGACGCGGTGTGGCGACTGCCGCCACCGACAGGGCGGCAGCGACGAGTTGGCGCGGTCCCGGCTCACGGGCACGGGCGCGGTCCCGGGACCGATGCCGGGGACGGGGTGAAGCCGGCGATGAGATGATGTCCGGTGACAGGGCGACGGCGGTCCGAGGAAGCCGGTGAGAATCCGGCGCGGTCCCGCCACTGTGATCGGTGAGCGCGTCCCGACAGGCCACTGCCCCCAGGGGGTGGGAAGGCCGGGGCGAGCGACGACCCGAGAGCCAGGAGACTCACGCGGTCGCCTCCTCGACGGACACCGGGGCGGATCTCCCCGGGGGAGGGGTGGTCGGGCATGCCCGAAACGCCGACGGAAGCGACCGAAGCGACGCAGGCGACGGCCGCACGAGGTGCCGGTCCGGTGCCGTGCCGGGTGGTCGTGTGCCGGGACTGCTGCTGCGGCAGTGCCAAGGTGACCGGCGTCGACCACGCGGCGCAGACCGCGCGTCTGAGCGCCGAAGTACCCATGCGGGTCTCCGACTGCCTCGACGCGTGCGACCAGGCCAACGTCATCGTCGTACAGCCCTCCGCCGCCGGCCGGGCCGCGGGCGGCCGTCCGGTCTGGCTGGGGCTGGTCAACGACCCCGAGGCGACGGAGGACGTCATCGGCTGGGTGCGCGCGGGCGGCCCGGGTGTGGCACCCCTGCCGGCGATCCTCGATCTGTACGCCTTCCCACCGCCGCGGCTCGGTGCGGCCATCCGTAACGGGCGTTGAGCCGGTCGTGGGGTCGGCCGGAGTATGGCCGGTCCGCGGGGTGACCCGGGCCGGCGCGGGACGCCACCGCGCGTCACCGTGCCCGGCCACTCCGGTCACTCCGGCCGTTCTGGTCACTCCGGTCACTCCGGCCGTTCCGGTCACCCGGAAAACTCGAACTGGTGGGTGGGAGGCGGATGTTCGGACGTAGGTTGTGGCATGAATGATCCACGCCCCGGCTGAAAGACGGACACCCCTCATGAGCGACCCCGCGGCGACGCCCGCAAGCGCGATGCGCGACACGATCGACACGTCGGTGCCGCACTCCGCCCGTATCTGGAACTACTGGCTCGGCGGCAAGGACAACTACCCCGTCGACGAGAAGGCCGGCGACGCGTACACCGCAGTCTTCCCCGGCATCGTCACGATCGCCCGCAGCAGCCGTGCCTTCCTGCGTCGCAACATCGCGTATCTCGTCTCCGAGGCGGGCATCCGGCAGTTCCTGGACATCGGGACGGGCCTGCCGACGGCCCAGAACACCCACGAGGTCGCCCAGGGGCTCGCCCCCGAGACGCGGATCGTCTACGTCGACAAGGACCCGATGGTCCTGGCTCACGCACGCGCCCTGCTGTACTCCTCCAGCGAGGGCGCGACCGCCTACATCGACGCCGACGTGACGGACCCGGACCGCATCCTCGAGGCCGCCGCCGGGACGCTGGACCTCAGCCGACCCACCGCGCTCGTCCTCAGCAACATCCTGGGGCACGTCCCCGACGGCGACCGGGCCCGCGCCATCGTCACCCGGCTGATGGACGCCCTGCCGTCGGGCAGCTACCTGTCGATCAACGACGGCTCACGCGGCATCGACCCGGTCTTCGAGCAGGCCCAGGACGCGTACAACAGCAGCGGCGCCGCTCCGTACATCCTGCGCACGGTCGAGGAGATGACCAGGTTCTTCGACGGCTTGGAGCTCGTCGATCCCGGCGTCGTCTCGGTCACGCAGTGGCGTCCGGAGCCTGGTGCGTCCACCGCGGAGGTCGTCGCCGAGCACGGCGGCCTGGCCCGGAAGCCGTAACCGCGCCCGAGTCGCTCTCCGAGGCGGCATCCGGCCTGCCGGTATCAGACCTGCCGGTATCAGACCTGCCGGTATCAGACCTGCCGGTATCCGACCTGCCGGTATCCGACCCGCTGGTATCCGACCTGCTGGTATCCGACCTGCCAGTGTCCGGCCTGCCGGCGGGCCGGATACCGCCCGCGTCCGGACCGCCCATGCCCCCTTGCCGCGGGTTGGCGCGTACACAACCATTGCTGGGGTCCGGCACCACGGCTCGCGTCCATCCCAGGAGGACACATGCGCCCCAGCAGGAGAACGGTCCTGACCGCGACGGCGGCGGGTGCCGGAGCCGCGGCGCTGGGGCGTCCGGCCGAGGCGTCCGAGGAGGCGGGACCCGGCCCGCGCCGGCCCGCGACGGCTCAGCCGCCCTCTCGTGAACTGCGCTCCCTGCTCAAGGAGATCGACCACCACCGCATCGAGGCCACCGTCCGCAAGCTGGTCTCCTTCGGTACCCGGCACACACTCTCGGCGCAGGACGACCCGGTGCGCGGAATCGGCGCCGCGCGCGACTGGATCGCATCCGAACTGCGCGCGTACGCCGCGGAGTCGAGCGGCCGGATGACGGTGGAACTCCAGTCGTACGTCCAGGAGCCGGCCAACCGCGTCCCGACCGCCACCCGCATCACCAACGTCGTCGCCACACTGCGGGGATCGGTCACACCGGAGCGTGTGTACGTCGTCTCGGGCCACTACGACTCGCGGGTCACGGACGTCATGGACGCCACCTCGGACGCGCCGGGCGCGGACGACGACGCCTCGGGTGTCGCGGTGGCCATGGAACTGGCCCGGGTGATGGCACGGCGGCGCCCGGCGTCGACGATCGTGTTCGCGGCGGTGGCGGGGGAGGAGCAGGGTCTGTACGGCTCCACGTACATGGCGGAGCGCTTCAAGTCGGCCGGCGTCGGTGTCCAGGGCATGTTCACCAACGACATCGTGGGCAGCAGCACGGCCGACGACGGCACCCGGGACCCGTACACCATCCGGCTGTTCGCGGAGGGCGTGCCCAGCTCGGAGACCCCCGAACAGGCCGCGACCCGCCGTTCGGTGGGCGGCGAGAACGACTCCCCCTCGCGCCAGCTGGCACGCTTCGTCCGCGACGTCGCCGAGAACGACGCGACCGGCATGCGTGTCCGCGTCGTCTACCGCCGCGACCGCTACCTCCGGGGCGGCGACCACATCCCGTTCCTCGAACGCGGCTGGCCCGCCGCCCGCTTCACCGAACCGGCGGAGGACTTCGCCCACCAGCACCAGGACGTGCGCGTCGCCGAGGACGGCCGGCAGCTCGGCGACCTGCCGGAGTTCTGCGACTTCCCCTTCGTGGCACGGGTCGCGAAGGTCAACGCGGCGGCCCTGTGGACACTGGCCCAGGCGCCGGCGGTACCGAACGCCGCGAAGATCGTCACCTCCGCGCTGACCAACTCCACCCAGCTCCGATGGAACCGGGGCACCGAACCGGACCTCGCCGGCTACGAGTTGGTGTGGCGCGAGACCACGGCTCCCGAATGGACCCATGTCATCCCGGTCGGCGACGTGACGTCGTACGAGGTCGATCTCTCCAAGGACAACGTCTTCTTCGGCGTGCGAGCGGTGAACCGGGCGGGCGCGCGGAGCCCGGTGGCGTTTCCCGCCCCGCAGAGCTAGGCATGCAAGGGCAACGCGGCGGTGTGCGTGCCGTGTTCGGGGGCGACACCCCCCGAGACCTGGGCGTCACACGTGACGCCCTCCGGATGAGCAGGGGGATGGTATGGCCGAGGAGCCGATCACTGATCGTCTGCGCGCGAGGATCGGGCGCGACTTTCCGGATGCCGGCGCCGCGCGAGGAGTCGAGGGAGCGCTTCGGAAGCTGGCGGGCGAGCTCGAAAGCTCGCTGCAGAGCCCGGAACGCCTCCTGACCGCGGCCCTGGTGATCGCCGCCGGTGACGTCGACAAGTTCCGTTCGGCGGTCCGCCTCGCCCGGGAGGACTGGCGCGATCTGCTCGTGGCCGGCGGGTTGGCGAACGAAGACTGGCCGGCCGTGCTCGAGGAGGAGCTGGCTCGCCGCTAGCAGGGGTACACACGAGTTGCCCGGACGGCGATGCGCCCGTCCCGCCTGTGGGGTCAGGCCGTGCGGAGACGTCGTTCGGCCGCTCGCCAGGGGTCGGGGGTGCCGCGTGGTGCGTAGTGTCTCAGTGGCTGGGTGCGGGCCACGAGGGCGCGCATCTCGGGGAGCGAGTCGCCCACGTCGCCGTGTGCGCGGGCCTGTACGAGTACGTTGCCGAGCGCGGCCGCCTCGGTGGGACCGGCGACGACAGGCAACCCGCAGGCGTCGGCGGTCAGTTGGCACAGCAGCTCGTTGCGCGCGCCGCCACCGACGAGGTGCACGACGTCCACCGCGCGTCCGGACAGACGCTGGGCGTCGGCGATCGCCCGGCAGTGGGCGAGGGCCAGCGAGTCGAGGACGCAGCGGACGGTGGCAGCCCGGTCCTCCGGCACGGGCTGCCCGCCGGCGCGGCAGGCCTCGGCGATGCGTCGCGGCATGTCACCGGGGCTGAGGAAGCCCGCGTCGCCCGCGTCCACGACCGACCTCAGCGGCTCCGACACCGCTGATTGCGCGAGGAGGCGGCCGAGGTCCGGCTCGCCCCAGGAGCGCAGGCACTCCTGGAGGAGCCAGAGGCCCATGATGTTGCGCAGATAGCGAACGGTGCCGTCCAGGCCCAGCTCGTTGGTGAAGTTGGCCCGGCGGCTGGCCTCGGTGAGGACGGGGGCGTCGAGTTCGAGCCCCACGAGGGACCAGGTGCCGGTACAGACGTAGGCGAACCGTTCCCCGGCGGAGGCCGGCACCGCGGCCACGGCGGAGGCCGTGTCGTGCGAGCCGACCGTGGTGAGGGGCACCGGGCCACGCAACCCGGTCTCCTCCAGGACGGCGGGCAGCAGCCGGCCGGCTGGGCTCCCCGGGTGACGCAGCGGCGGGAAGAGCGCCAGATCGATGCCGAGCCGTTCCGCCAGCTCCGTGGACCAGGTGCGGGTGCGCGGGTCGATCAGCTGGGTGGTGGAGGCGTTGGTGAGCTCGGTGCCGCGCGTGCCCGTCAGCCAGTACGTCAGCAGGTCCGGGATCAGCAACAACTGCCGCGCCAGCTTCAGTTGGGCGCTGTCCCGGGCGGCGACGAGCTGATAGAGGGTGTTGAACGGGGCGTACTGGAGCCCCGTTCGCGCATACAGCTCCGGCGCCGGAACCTTCGCCCACACCTGTTCGGCGACGCCCTCCGTGCGGGCGTCCCGGTAGTGCACCGGGTTGCCGAGCAGCGCCCCGTCGGCGTCGAGCAGACCGTGGTCGACCGCCCAGGAGTCGATGCCGACCGAGGTCAGGGGCGCCATTCGCCCGGCGGCCCGCAGCCCGTCGAGGACCCCGGTGTACAGGCCGAGGACGTCCCAGTGCAGGGCGCCGGGCAGCCGCACCGGCCGGTTCGGGAAGCGGTGCGCCTCGGTGAGCAGGAGCGTGCCGTGGCCGGCCCGGCCGACCATCACCCGGCCGCTGGACGCGCCGAGGTCGACGGCGGCGAACGCGTGCGCCTCGCTCCCGGTGCTCATCGCAGGAACGCGGCCGCCACGCCCGCGTCGACCGGAATGTGCGCGCCGGTCGTGTGGGTGAGGTCCCCGCCGGTCAGGGCGAACACCGCGTTCGCCACGTGCTCGGGCAGCACCTCGCGCTTGAGGAGGGTGCGCCGGGCGTAGAACTCGCCGAGCTTCTCCTCCTCGATGCCGTACGTCGCCGCACGCTGGGCTCCCCAGCCGCCGGCGAAGATTCCGGACCCGCGCACCACACCGTCCGGGTTGACGCCGTTGACCCGTATGCCGTGTTCCCCCAACTCGGCTGCCAGTAGACGCACTTGGTGGGCCTGGTCGGCCTTGGCCGCGGAGTAGGCGATGTTGTTCGGGCCCGCGAAGACGGCGTTCTTGGAGGTGATGTAGACGATGTCGCCGCCCAGGCCCTGCTCGGTCATCACCCGGGCCGCCTCGCGGGAGACCAGGAAGGAGCCGCGGGCCATGATGTCGTGCTGGAGGTCCCAGTCCTTCGCGGTCGTGTCGAGCAGCGGCTTGGACACGGAGATCCCGGCGCTGTTGACGACCAGGTCCACACCGCCGAAGGCGAGCACCGCCCGCCGGAAGGCGTCGGCTATCTGTTCCTCGCTCGTCACGTCCATCGCGACGGGGACCGCCTTGTCGGGGCCGCCCAGTTCCTCGGCCACCGCGGCCGCACCCTTGATGTCGGCCACCACCACGCACGCGCCCTCGGCGGACAGCCTATGCGCGATCGCCCGCCCGATACCGGAACCCGCGCCTGTCACCAGCGCGATCCGGGTGGCCAGCGGCCTGGGCTTCGGCATCCGCCGCAGCTTGGCCTCCTCCAGCTCCCAGTACTCGATCCGGAACTTCTCCCGCTCCTCGATGGGGGCGTACGACGACACGGCCTCGGCCCCGCGCATCACGTTGACGGCGTTGAGGTAGAACTCGCCCGCGACCCGGGCCGTCTGCTTGTCCTTGCCGAAGGAGAACATCCCGACGCCCGGGACCAGGACGATCGCCGGGTCGGCGCCGCGCATCGCGGGGGAGTCCGGGCCGGCGTGCCGCTCGTAGTAGGCGGCGTACTCCTCCCGGTAGGCGGCGTGCAGCTCCCGCAGGCGTGCCCGCACCTCGTCGAGCGGCGCCGTCGGCGGCAGGTCGAGGACGAGCGGGCGCACCTTCGTACGCAGGAAGTGGTCCGGGCACGAGGTGCCGAGCGCCGCGAGCCTCGGGTGTTCGGCGCGGGACAGGAAGTCGAGAACCTCGGCCGAGTCGTCGAAGTGGCCCACCTGCCCCCGGTCCTGGGAGGCGAGCGCGCGGACCGTGGGGGCCAGCGCGGCCGCCCGCTCCCGGCGCGCGGCCGGTTCCAGGGGGCCGTACCCGGCGAGGAGGGGACCGAACGGCTCGGCCTTTCCGCGTGCGGCGATGAAGTCCTCCGCGGTGCGGATGATGTGCAGGGCGTTGCGCTCGCACTCCGCGGAGGTGGCGCCCCAGGCGGTGATGCCATGGCCGCCGAGGATCACCCCGATCGCCTGCGGGTTGGCCTCCTTGACCGCGGCGATGTCGAGGCCGAGCTGGAATCCGGGCCGCCGCCACGGCACCCACACCACTTGGTCGCCGAAGCACTCGGCGGTCAGCTTCTCGCCGTCCGCCGCGCAGGCGAGCGCGATACCGGAATCCGGGTGCAGATGGTCGACATGGGCCGCGTCCACCAGGGCGTGCATCGCGGTGTCGATGGACGGTGCCGCACCGCCCTTGCCGTGCAGGCAGAAGTCGAAGGCCGCGACCATCTCGTCCTCGCGCGCCACCCCCGGATAGACGTCGGCGAGCGCCCGCAGCCGGTCCAGGCGCAGGACGGCCAGACCCTCGGCCGTGAGGGTGCCGAGGTCGCCGCCCGAGCCCTTGACCCACATCAGCTCGATGCCGGCGCCGGTCACCGGGTCGGGGGCCGTACCCTTCGCGGAGGCGTTGCCGCCCGCGTAGTTGGTGTTGCGCGGATCGGCGCCGAGCCGGTGTGCGCGCTCCAGGAGTTCGGCCACCGCCGGATGCTGCTCCGTCATGCCGCTCACGCGCCCCACCCCGCCTGCTCGCCGCCGGCCCGCTCCTTGACGATCCGCTCCATCCAGCCCGAACGCCGGTACGCCGCCATCGGATCGGCGTCGAGCCCCGCCTCCTCGCGCACCTCGGCGAGCAGCGGTCGTACGTCCGTGCTGAACGCGTCCATCAGGACGCCGTTGGCCGCCAGTACGTCCCCGCCGCGCTGGGCGTCGCCCAGGGCCTCGGCGTCGACCAGGAGCGCCTTTGCGGTGGCCTCCTGGACGTTCATCACCGAGCGGATGATCGCGGGGATCTTCGCCTCGATGTTGTGGCACTGGTCGAGCATGAACGCCACGTCCGGGGTGAACCCGCCGCCGCGCACCACCTCGTACATGATGCGGAACAGCTGGAAGGGGTCGGCGGCGCCGGCCATCAGGTCGTCGTCCGCGTAGAAGCGGGAGTTGAAGTCGAAGCCGCCGAGCTTTCCCTCGCGCAGCAGCGTCGCGACGATGAACTCGATGTTGGTGCCGGGCGCGTGGTGGCCGGTGTCCACCACCACCTGCGCCTTGGGGCCGAGTTTGAGGCAGTGGGCGTAGGCCGTGCCCCAGTCGGGCACGTCGGTCGCGTAGAAGGCGGGCTCGAAGAGCTTGTACTCCAGCAGCATCCGATGGCCGTCGCCCAGGCGGTCGTAGACCGTGCGCAGCGCTTCGGCGAGCCGGTCCTGACGGTCGCGCAGGTCGTCCTGGCCGGGGTAGTTGGTGCCGTCGGAGAACCAGAGCTTCAAGTCCCTGGACCCGGTCGCCTCCATGATGTCGACGCAGTCGAGGAGATGCCGTACGGCCTTGCGGCGCACCGCCGGGTCCGGGTTGGTGACCGAGCCCAGCTTGTAGTCGTCGTCCTGGAACACGTTGGAGTTGATCGTGCCGATCCGCAGGCCGCGCTCGCGCGCGTGGGCGGCCAGCGCCCCGTAGTCGTCGACGCGGTCCCACGGGATGTGCAGGGCGACGGTCGGCGCCACCCCGGTGTGTGCGTGCACCTGGGCGGCGTCGTCCAGCTTCTCGAAGGGGGTACGGGGGACACCGGGCTGCGCGAACACCTTGAAGCGCGTACCGGAGTTGGCGTACGCCCAGGACGGGGTCTCGACGGACTGGGTGCTCAGCGCCGCTTTCACGGCGTCCCGTGACAGGGATTTCGCCCCGGCGGCGTCCTTACTGGTTCCGGCGGTCATCGCGCAGCCCTTCTGGGGGATGGATCCGGTGGGTCAGCTGGAGAAGCGGTGGGTCCCCGAGCCCGCGGCGAAGACGGCACAGCCGTCGTCCCTGCGCAGGAACACGGCGGTGTCACCGGCGACGTGGGCCGGCCGGCTGCCGTCGGGTATCCACACCTCGGCCGTGCTGTTGGGGGGTACGGTCACGGTGAGGCGGAAGCCGTCGGCGTCCGCCTTCCAGTCCGTGGAGATACGGCCGTACACCGAGTCGAAGCGGCCGTGGGCCTCGGTCACTCCGCCGCCGGGACGGGGCCGGACGAGAATCTTCCGGAAGCCGGGCGCGGCAGGGGCGATTCCGGCGATGTGGGCGTACATCCACTCGCCGACCGAGCCGTACGCGTAGTGGTTGAAGGAGTTCATGCCGGCGTCCTGGAAGGTGCCGTCCGGCCTGATGGAGTCCCAGCGCTCCCACATCGTGGTGGCGCCCCGGTCGATCTGGTAGCCCCAACTGGGGTACGTGCGCTGGGTCAGCAGCCGGTAGGCGACGTCGGTGTGCCCGGTCTCGGTGAGCACGGGCAGCAGTCGCGGGGTGCCGAGGAATCCGGTCGACAGATGCCAGTCCCTGGCCTCGATCAGTTCCACCAGGCGGTCGGCGGCGGGGGCGCGGTCGGCCTCGGCGAGCAGATCCATGGACAGGGCCAGGACGTACGCCGTCTGGGTGTCGCCCTTCACGCGTCCGCCGGCGGTGACGTAGGCGCCCCGGAAGGCGTTCCGGACGCTCTCGAAGAGGGCCCGGTGCGGCGCCGGATCCTTGCCCAGGGCCTCGGCCGCCTGCGCGACCAGCGAGGCGCTGTTCGCGAAGTACGCGGTGCCGATGACCTCCTTCGGGGTCTCGTCCTGGACGTTCAGCCAGTCCCCGAAGCCCTCGTCGGGCCGCAGGAACCCGGTGCTGTGCGCCTTCAGGTAGTCGAGCCACTTCACCATCGACGCCCAGGCCCGCTCCAGGACCCGTACGTCCCCGTACGTCCGGTACACCGCCCACGGCACGGTCACCCCGGCATCGCCCCAGCCCGCAACCCCCGCGCCGGTGTCCATGAACGGCGCCACGTTGGGGAAGGCGCCGTCCGCCCCCTGCCCGTCGCGCAGGTCGTCCAGCCACTTGGTGAGGAAGCGGGCCGACTCCATGGTGTAGGTGGCCGTCGGCGAGAAGACACTGATGTCACCGGTCCAGCCGAGCCGTTCGTCGCGTGCCGGGGTGTCCGTGGGCACCGAGACGAAGTTGCCGCGCTGTCCCCAAGTGATGTTGTTGTAGAGCTGGTTGAGCATGGGTACGTCGGTCTTGAAGTCCATCGTGAACGGGGCGGACGTGTGGATCACGCGCCCGGTGACCGCGTCGAGCGCAGGCGTGCCCGGGTAGCCGGTGACCTCGACGTAGCGGAACCCGTGGGAGGTGAAACGCGGCTCGAAGGTCTCGGTGCCGCCTCCCTTGAGGGTGTACGTGTCCGTGGCGCGCGCGGTCCGCAGGTTGGCGGTGTAGATCGTCCCGTCGGGGTTCAGCACCTCCGCGTGCCGCAGCCGTACGGAGGTGCCCGCCGTACCCCGGACGCGCAGGCGGACCACGCCCACCATGTTCTGGCCCAGGTCGAAGACGAAGACGCCGGGCCGGGGTTCGGTCACCTTCTTGGCGGCGATGTCCCGTTCCACGCGGACGGGCGCGTCGACCTGGGCGACCAGCGGGGGCGCCGCCTTCCGGAGCTCCTCGACGGGCGTCCAGGCGGAGTCGTCGAAGCCGGCCCCGGTCCAGCCCGCCGTCTCGCGGCGGGCGTCGTAGTCCTCGCCCGACATCATGTCGGCGCTCGTGACCGGTCCGGTCGCCGCACGCCAGTCGGTGCCGGACAGCACGCGGTCCGTCGAGCCGTCGGTGTACGTCACCTCCAACTGGCCGATGAAAGCCGGTCGGTCACCGTACTGATGCGGCCCGAACCAGGCGATGTTGCCCGCGTACCAGCCTGCCGCGAGGGTCACCGCGAGCGCGTTCGCGCCCGGCGTGAGCCACTGCGTCACGTCGTACGTCTGGTACTGGACCCGCTTGCGGTAGTCGGTCCAGCCCGGCGCGAGCCGGTCCTCGCTCACCAGTGCGCCGTTGAGACGGGCCTCGTAGAGGCCGAGCGCCGACGAGTAAAGGCGTGCGCGGGCGACCTTCTTCCCCGCCGGGATCCGGAATCCGTGGCGCAACTGCGCGGCGGGGGAGTAGGCGGCCACCACCTTGCCCCAGGGGCCCCCGCCCCACGGGGCGAGCACCTTGGCCGACGCCCACGAGCCGTCGTCGTAGCCGGCCGAACTCCACTCGCCCGAGGGCTCCTTGTCGACGGCCTTCCAGGAACCGTCGGTCGCGACGGTGCGCACGCCGTCCGGGGTGGTCAGTTCGACCAGGCCGAGGAGACCCGCCGGGCCCTGCGTCGCGTTGGTCGCCGCGACGGCGATCACCGTGGTCCCCGGCTCCAGACGGGACTCCACCACGACGGGGCGCCGCCAGTTGTCCGCCGGGCCGTCCGGTTCGACGTGGGCGAGCAACTCGCCGTTCGCGTAGGCGGTGAACCCGTCGTCGGCGGTCATCACCAGGCGGGCCCTGGTCACCCCCGCCGGAACCTCGACGCGGCCGCGGAACCAGCGGGTCGCCGCGGGTGCGCTGCTCGCGGGATCTCCCTCGGGGAACCAGATCCAGGACGCGCCCTCCAGCGAGGGCGCCCCGACCAGAGCGGCGGGGGCGGAGATCCACCGCGCCGCCCAGTCGGAGCCCGCGGGCAGGCCCGTCTCCCACCAGGAGGGCTCGCTCCACTCGCCGGCGCGGCCCGCGGAGTCCCAGACCCGGACCTGCCAGTGGTAGCGCGTCCGCGCCCTCAACTCCGGCCCCGCGTAAGGGACCAGAACCGAATCCCCGGACACGACCTTGCCGCTGTCCCACACGTCCGGACGGTCCAGGCGGCCGGGCGCGGTGGCCACCCGGACCTGATAGGCGCTCTGCGCCTGGACCTCCCCCTGAGGTGCCAGCGGCCAACTCAGCCTGGGGCGGGGCGCGTCGAGTCCCAGAGGGTGGCTCACGTACTCCACGGTCGGCCGGGAGACCCGTAGGGGCAGGCTCCTGGCGTGCGGGGCCGCCGGTGCGGCGGCGGCGCCGGTCGCGGCCCCGGTGCCCACGGCGGTCACGAGGGCGGTACTGGCGGTGGTGCCTAGCAGCTGTCTTCTGCTGATCACAGTCGGCTCCGTAACGACTCGGCAATGAATCGTTTCACGGAAGGCGAAGCTAGGGGTGTGAACACGGTCCGTCAAGAGGTAGGGGGCAGTCTCCGGGCGTCCACAACAATTCCAAGTCGCGCCCATTGACTCGGTAGTTGGCGCTGCCTTAGCTTCCCTGGACGTTGACTGAAACCTTTCACGACCGATCGGTGTGACCCATGCCAGAGCCCCCCGTCCTGGCCGTGCAGGGCCTGAGCAAGTCCTTCGGTGCCGTGCGCGCACTCCACGACGTCTCCCTGGAGCTGCACGCCGGTCAGGCCCACGCCCTCGCGGGCGAGAACGGTGCCGGAAAGTCCACCCTCATCAAGACCCTCGCAGGGGTCCACCGCCCCGACACCGGTGGCCTGTTGCTCCACGGCGAGCCGGTCGACTTCCACGGCCCGGCCGACGCCCGCGACGCCGGAGTGGCCGTCATCTACCAGGAGCCGGCACTCTTCCCCGACCTGTCCGTCGCCGAGAACATCTTCATGGGCCGCCAGCCCCGCCGCTCCTTGCGGCGCGTCGACCACAAGGCCGCGAACGCCGCCGCCAGGGACCTGTTCACCCGCCTCGCCGTGGACCTCGACCCCGAACAGCCCGCGCGCGGCCTGTCCATCGCCGACCAGCAGCTCGTCGACATAGCCAAGGCGCTCTCCTTCGACGCCCGCGTCCTCATCATGGACGAGCCCACCGCCGCCCTCACCGGCAGCGAAGCGGCCCGTCTCTTCGGCGTCGTGCGCACACTGCGCGAGCAGGGCTGCGCGATCCTGTTCGTCTCGCACCGCCTGGAGGAGATCTTCGCGCTCTGCGGACACGTCACGACCCTGCGCGACGGCAGGCTGATCGCGAGCGAACCCGTCGACGGACTCACCGAGGACGATCTCGTGCGCCGCATGGTGGGCAGGGACCTCGACGACCTGTACCCGAAGCGGCCGGCCGAGATCGGCGAAGTCGCGCTCAGCGTACGGCGGTTGACGCGCGAGGGCGTCTTCACCGATGTTTCCTTCGACGTGCGGCGCGGCGAGATCGTGGGCCTCGCGGGCCTCGTCGGCGCCGGCCGCAGCGAGGTCGCGCGGGCCGTGTTCGGCGTCGACCGGTGGGACGCCGGATCGGTCGAGGTCTGCGGCAGACCCCTGAAGGGCGGCGCCCCGAGCGCCGCCATGGCCGCCGGACTCGTCCTCGTGCCCGAGGACCGGCGCGCCCAGGGCCTCGTCACGGGCATGTCCATCGAACGCAACATCGGCCTCACCGGGCTCCGTACGACCGCGCGGGCCGGACTGATGGACCGCCGCGCCGAACGAAGCCGCGCCCTCGACTGGGCGGTCCGGCTCCAGGTCAAGTACGCCCGCATCGCCGATGCCGTGGGCACCCTGTCCGGCGGCAACCAGCAGAAGGTCGTCCTCGCCAAATGGCTCGCCACCGGGCCCGAGGTGCTGATCGTCGACGAACCCACCCGCGGCATCGACATCGGCACCAAGGCCGAGGTGCACCGGCTGCTCTCCGGACTCGCCGCCGACGGCGTCGCCGTCCTGATGATCTCCTCCGACCTGCCGGAGATCCTCGGCATGGCCGACCGCGTCCTCGTCATGCACGAAGGGCGGCTCACCGCCGAGATCCCGCGCACGGACGCCACCGAGGAGTCCGTGCTGGCGGCGGCCACCGGGAGGGCGGCATGACGGTCACCGAGCACACCTCCGCCCCCGCCGCCGTCCCGCGAAAGTCCGGCGCGGCCCGGCTCGTCGACCGCGTCCTCGCGCTCCGCGAACTCGCCATCCTCCTGGTCCTTCTCGTGATGCTCGCGACCGCCCAGGCGGGGAACCGGGAGTTCCTGTCCGCACAGGGCGTCAAGGACCTCCTGCTCAACGCCACGATCCTGGTCCTCGTCGCCGCGGGCCAGGCACTCGTGGTCATCACCCGCAACGTGGACCTGTCCGTCGGCTCCGTGCTCGGGCTCAGCGCCTTCGCGGCCGGCGACCACCTCCAAGGGGGCGGCGGCCCCACGGCCGCGGTCCTGCTCGCGATCGCCCTCGGCGTCGGCTGCGGCCTGCTGAACGGTGCCCTCGTCAGCCTCGGCCAGGTCCCGGCCCTCGTCGTCACCCTCGGCAGCCTCTACGTCATCCGGGGCATCGACTCCATCTGGGTCGGCTCCCGCCAGATCACCGCGTCCGACCTGCCCGGCGGCTTCGTCGACTTCGGCTCCGGCGGCATCGGCGCCGTCCCCTACCTCGCCCTGATCGCCCTCGCCGTGCTCGTCGCCACCGCCTCCTACCTGCGCCATTACAGCGGCGGCCGTGAACTGTACGCCCTCGGCTCCAACCCGGAGGCGGCACGCCTCGCCGGCATCCCCGTACGCCGCCGCGTCCTCGCCGCCTACACCGCCTGCGGCGCCCTCACCGGACTCGCCGGCGCCCTCTACCTGGCCCGCTTCGGCAACGTCGACAGCTCCACCGGCAGCGGCTACGAACTCACCGTCGTCAGCGCCGTGGTCGTCGGCGGCGTCGCCTTCACCGGCGGGTCCGGCAGCCTCTACGGCGCGGCCCTCGGCGCGCTGCTCCTCACCTCCGTCAACGGCGTGCTTCCCGCCCTAGGCGTCAGCTCCGTGTGGGTCCTGGCCGTCAACGGCGTCCTGCTGGTCCTCGCCATCGCCGTCGACCAGATCGTCGCCCTGCGCGTCGCCCGCTCCCTGAAGAAGAGGTCCGCGTCGAACCGGAGGGACGCCCGCCATGGCTGACACGTCGAACCGGAGGAACCCCGCCGTGGCCGGCACACCCCCGCCCCTGCTGCGCGCCGTCCGCTGGGACACGGTCGTCGGCGCCCTCCTGCTCGTCCTGCTCCTGCTGTCCTTCTCCTTCGTGGACGGCTTCGGCAACGCCCTCAACCTGTCGTTCCTGATCGGCAACACCCTGCCCACCGCGCTGATCGCCCTGCCCATGACGCTGCTCGTGGTGTCCGGCGAGATCGACCTCTCGGTCGCCTCCACCGCGGGACTGTCCGGCGCGGTGATGGGCGCCCTGTGGAACGCCGGGATGGCCATCGAGACGATCATCCCGCTCTGCCTCCTGCTGGGAGCTGTCTGCGGACTGGTCAACGGGCTCCTGGTGACCCGCCTCGGCCTGCCGTCCCTGGCCGTCACCATCGGCACCATGGCCGCCTACCGGGGCATCGCCCAGATCGTCCTCGGCTCCGACGCGGTCACCGACTTCCCCGCCCAGTACCTCGACTTCGCCGCGGGCCGCATCGGCGACACCTTCGTCCCGTACGCCCTGCCGCCCTTCCTCGCCCTCCTCGCGATCGCCGTCGTCGCCCTGCACGCCACTCCCTTCGGCCGGTCCCTCTTCGCCATCGGCGCAGGCGAGGAGGCCGCGCGGTTCGCCGGCATACGCGTGAAACGGCAGAAGCTGTGGCTGTTCACCGCCACCGGCCTCATGGCATCGGCCACCGGGATCTTCTGGGCCCTGCACTACGCCAGCGCCCGCTACGACAACGCCACCGGGCTCGAACTCTCCGTCGTCGCCGCCGTGCTGCTCGGCGGCATCGACTTCGACGGCGGCCGAGGCACCCTGGGCGGCGCCGTCGCCGGGGTCTTCCTGCTCGGCGCCCTGCAGAACGTGATGAGCCTGCTCGACGTCTCCGCACAGTCGCAGATCGTCGTCACCGGCGTCCTCCTCGTCGTATCCGTGCTGGGGCCGCGCCTCGCACGTCGTACCGCCGTCGCCCGGGCCGGCCGCAGAGCCGCCGCCACCGTCCTCCCGCGCGCCTCCTGAAGGGACCCACCCGCGATGTCCACTCCCCGAATCCGCCAGGTGTGTGCGGCACTCGCCGCCGTCATCTCGCTCACCCTCACCGCCACCGCCTGCGGGGGCACCACCAAGAACTCCGCCAAGGACGACGACGGCGGCGCGAAGGCCGCGCACGGCAAGGCCGATCCGAACGCCCCCGTCAAGAAGGGCCTCACCGTCGCCTTCCTGCCCAAGCAGGTCAACAACCCCTATTTCACGGTCGCCGACAAGGGCGGCGAACAGGCCCTCAAGGAGCTGGGCTCCTCCTTCAAGGAGACCGGCACCAACAGCGCCACCGACACCTCCGGCCAGGTCTCCTACGTCAACACCCTCACCCAGCAGCAGGTCGACGGCATCGCCGTCTCCGCCCAGGACCCCGGCGCCCTGTGCACCGCCCTCAAGCAGGCCATGAAGAACGGCATCAAGGTCGTCACCTACGACTCCGACACCGACGCCGGCTGCCGCGACGTCTTCGTCTCCCAGGCGAGCGCCGAAGCCCTCGGCCGCTCCGAGGTCCAACTCCTCGGCAAGCAGCTCGGATACAAGGGAGAGATCGCGATCCTCTCCGCCGCGCAGACCGCCACCAACCAGAACACCTGGATCGGGTTCATGCGGGACGAACTCGCGAAGCCCAAGTACAAGAACATGAAGCTGGTCAAGACCGCCTACGGCAACGACGACGCCCAGCAGTCCTTCCAGCAGACCCAGGGCCTCCTCCAGGAGTACCCGAAGCTGGCCGGGATCATCTCCCCGACCACCGTCGGCATCAAGGCCGCCGCCCAGTACCTGTCCGGCTCCAAGTACAAGGGCAAGGTGAGGCTGACCGGCCTCGGCACCCCCAACGACATGCGCCAGTACGTCAAGAACGGCACCGTCGACGCCTTCGAACTCTGGGACCCCGCCAAGCTCGGCGCCCTCGCCGCGCACGCCGCCGTCGCCCTCTCCTCCGGACAGATCACCGGTCAGCGGGGCGAGACGTTCAAGGCCGGCGACCTCGGCAGCTTCACCATCGGCGACAAGGGTGTCATCGACCTCGGCGAGCCCACCGTCTTCGACAAGGACACCATCGACCGGTACAAGTTCTGACCAGGTGCGCATCCTGGCCGTGGCCAGGAGCGGTGTCCCGCGCCCGGCATAGGCTGGGACGCGGGACGGGGGACGGCAGAACGGAGCACAGGGGCGCATGGCAGGCAGAGTCGGCATCAAGGACGTGGCCCGGCACGCGGGGGTCTCCGTAGGCACCGTCTCGAACGTCATCAACCGCCCCGGGTCGGTCACCGAGGAGACCCGGCTGCGGGTCCAGGCGGTGATCGACCGGCTCGGCTACGTACGCAGCGAGAGCGCCCGCCAACTGCGGGCCGGGCGCAGCCGTATCATCTCGCTGCTCGTCCTCGACATGGGCAACCCCTTCTTTGTGGACGTCGCGCGCGGCGCCGAACGCGCCGCGCGCGAGGCGGGAATCGGCGTGATGGTCTGCAACAGCGACCAGAGCCCCGCCGAAGAGGCCGACTACCTCTCCCTCTTCGCCGAACACCGCGTCCGCGGGGTGCTGCTCACCCCGGCCGACGCCACCGGCCGCAACATCGACGCCTTCCGCCGCCACCGCATCCCCTTCGTCCTGGTCGACCGGGTCGCCGAGGGCACCACCGAGTGCTCGGTCTCCGTGGACGACGTGACCGGCGGCGTCCTCGCCGTGCGCCACCTCGTCGACACCGGCCACCGCTCGATCGCCTACGTCAGCGGCCCGCCCCAGCTCCAACAGGTCAAGGACCGCCGGGAAGGCGCCCTCCTCGCCCTGTCGCAGGCCGGGCTCCCGCCCCGAGCGCTGCGCGAACTCCCCACCGACCGCCTCGACGTGGCCGCCGGCCGCGACGCGGGCGCCCGCCTCCTCGGCCTCGCCGACCGCCCCACCGCGGTGTTCTGCGCCAACGACCTGCTGGCCCTCGGCGTCCTGCAGGCCCTCTACGCCGCCGGCGTCAAGGTCCCCCAGGACATGGCGATCGTCGGCTACGACGACATCGAGTTCGCCGCCGCCTCGGCCGTCCCGCTCACCTCGGTACGCCAGCCCGCCGTCACCATGGGCGCGCTCGCCACCGAACTCCTCCTGGAGGAGACCGAGGCCGACACCGCCGCAGACCACACGCACCGCCGCGTGGTCCTCCAGCCCGAACTCGTCGTACGTGGCTCCAGTTTGATGCCGCGCTGACCTTCCGCCGCGCGCACGACCCGGCAGTCGCTCCCCGCCCACTCCCGGGCGGGCGGTCGCGCGAACGGCCACCACCGGCCGGTCAAGTGGCTTCGGAGGGGCGGATGTTCTGGTTGAGGCGGAACATGTTCGTCGGATCGTAGGCGTCCTTGACCCGCACGAGCCGTGCGTAGACCTCTTCGGGATACGAGGCACGCACCTTGTCCTCGGCGCCGTCCCCCGTGAAGTTGACGTACATCGCGCCCCGGCCGTTGCCCGCGATCTCCTCCCGGGCCGCGCGGGCCCAGACGACGCTGTCATCGAAGTCCCGCGCGTCGGCGCACCGCGCGACCACGTTGCACAGCACGCTCGGCTCGCGCTGGCTGAACGCCGTGGCCTCGGCGGGGACGCGCGCGAAGGCACCGCCCAGGTGGTGCAGATGCACTTCACAGGAGGGCGTCGGGGTGGTCAGGTGATGGCGCAGGACGGCGTCGAGCGCCTCGTCCGACGGTTCGACGAACGCCGACGTGAAGTAGTTGTGGGCGCCGGCCGTCCACAGCGGGTCCAGCATCGTTTGCACGGCCGTGTACGGCATCGGACCCATGATGTCCGCGATCGGCGTCCCCAGCGCACGCAGCGGGGCCACGGCCGCCTCACCGGAGGCGAGGTCGCCCGCGTACATCGCGGCCAACACCACCACGCGCGTCCCGTGCACCTCCGGAGGCAGGAACGGTACGGGAGGCGCCGTCGTCAGGTTGACGACCGTCGTCAGATCGTCGGGCAGCTCCGGGAGCAGCTCGCGCCAGCGGGTGATCACCTGCCGCGCCTCCTCCAGGGGAAACACGATCAGGCCGCCCAGGACCTGCGGTCCGACCGGATGCAGTCGGAACTCCAGCGAGGTCACGATGCCGAAGTTGCCGCCACCGCCCCGCAGGGCCCAGAACAGCTCCGGGTTCTCCTCCTCGGACGCGCGCACCACCCGGCCGTCGGCGGTGACCATCTCGGCCGCCGTCAGGTTGTCGGAGGTCAGACCGTGCCGGCGCAGCAGCCAGCTCACGCCGCCGCCGAGCGTGAACCCGGAGATCCCGGTCGAGGACACCAGACCGCCGGGCAGGGCGAGACCGAAGGCCTGGGTCTCGTGGTCGAGGTCGCCCCACGTCATGCCCGCCTGCGCGATCACCCGGCGCCGTACCGGATCGACGAAGGCGCCCTTCATTGGCGACAGGTCGATGACGATGCCGTCGTCGCAGGTCGAGAACCCGGCGATGCTGTGCCCGCCGCCGCGTACCGCGACGAGCAGGTCCTGGCTGCGCGCGAACTCGACGGCCCGGACCACGTCCGCGGTGCCCGCACAGCGCACGATCAGGGCGGGCCGCTTGTCGTGCGCGGCGTTCCAGACGGTCCGGGCCTCGTCGTAGCCGTCGTCGCCGGGGCGGACGACGGTGCCGCGCAGGCCCGCCTCCAGTTCGGCGATGGTCGCGTCCCCCAGGATCCCCCTCGACGTGTCGACCGACATGACCGGCTCCCTCGGTAGGAGTGCTTCGACGGATGTCCACGACCCTAGGCACGGCTTCTTAGCATTCACTCAGCAGTCGCTTTGACCGCGTCGTTCAGGTGTGGCTCCACTACGCCCCGTCGCTCGGACACGGCTCCGCTTCGCCCTGCCGCTCGGATACGGCTCCGCTTCGCCCTGCCGCTCTCCGACGTTGCCTCGCCGCGCGGCATCACCGTCCTCCCGCCGCGAGCCGCAGCAGGGCGGTTCCGCGTGTGTCACCGAGGCGGGCGAACAGGCCGGCCGCGCGGGCGAGCGCGGCCTCGGCGCCGTCCCGGTCGCCCTCCTGTCGCAGCAGCGGCGCCAGCATGAGCTCGACCCAGCCGGCGGCGGACGTCGACCCCGGAACGTGCTCCAGCGCCCGCGCGCGGGTCAGCAGGGCGACGGCGCCGTCCGCGTCCCCGGCGCTTCGCGCCACCTGCCCGAGGTGCAGCAGCGTATTGGTGACGCCGGGCAGGTCGTCGGTCTCCTCGAAGTCCGCGAGGACCCGGGCGAACGTGTCCCGCGCGCCGTCGGTGTCGCCCTCGGCCAGCGCGAGCAGGCCGAGACAGCCGAGAGTGACCCCTTCCTCCCGGCGGTCGCCCATCTCGCGCCGGATCGCCAGGGCCGCGTCGAGAGGCTTGCGCGCCGGCCCGTGCTCACCCCGGCCGCGCAGGACGTTGCCGAGCACGTTCAGGGCGAGCGACTCCCCGTGCGGGTCGGCCAGCACGCGGAAGCGGTCGACGGCGCGCTCGGCCGCCGCGACCGCGGCATCGTGGTCTCCCGCCAGGCGGCAGGCCCACGCGTACGTCGTCAGGGCGTGGCCGAGCGCCCGGGGCGGCCCCACGGCCCTGCCCGAGACCACGGTCTCCTCGAAGCACACCGAGACCTGACCCGCCGGGCCCGCCTCGATCGCGTAGCCCGGTGTCATGACCGGGAAGAACCGTCCGCCGTCCGCCGTGGCACCCTCCAGCAGCCGCAGACTCCACGCCAGAGCGTCGCGGGCCGCGGCACCTTCGCCCCGGCACAGGGCCCACACGCCCTCCAGGTGCGCCGTGGCGGCCAGCACCGACGGCTCGCCCGCGTCGAGGGCCAGGGCACGGGCCCGGTCCAGCGCGGGACGGGCCCGTTCCCAGGCGCCGCGCATCCACAGCAGGACGGCCTGCTGGTAGTGGGCGTATGCCCGCCCGGTAGGATCCGGCCGCCGCCGCTGGATCGCGACGATCTCCTCGGCGACGTCCTCCAGCAGGGCACCGTCACCGAGGCGGATCGCCAGCACGGCACGCCCCAGCAGCGCCCTCGCCCGCTGAGGGGTGGGCTCCGGTGCGGCGGCCAGAGCGTCGTCCAGCCAACGCCGGCCCTCGGCGAGACGCCCCCGTTCGGTCCAGAACAGCCGCAGGGCCACGGCGAGGCGCAGCGCCTCCTCCGGCTCATGGCGCAGCAGCGAACGCAGGGCCGCCCGCAGGTTGCCGTAGTCGGCCTCCAGCTCCAGCGAGGTCGGCCCCGCGACCCCGGCGGCCGGCTCGCGGTCCCGCGCCAGCGCCAGCGACAGATAGAAGTGCCGGTGCGCCGCCTCGGCGCCCGCCTGCTCTCCGGCGGCCCGCAGCCGCCCCACGGCGTACTGCCGGATCGTCTCGGGCAACCGGAAGCGGACCTCCTCCCGCCACGGCTCCACACACACCAGCGACTTGTCGGCCAGCCGTCCGAGGAGGTCCAGCACCGGAGTGCCGCCGGGACCGTTCGCGCACACCGCCTCCGCGGCCGCCAGCGAGAACCCGCCCGCGAACACGGCGAGCCCGCGGAACAGGCGCCGTTCCTCCTCGTCGAGCAGCCGGTGACTCCACTCCAGGGTGGCCAGCAAGGTCTCCTGACGGGTCACACCGCGCCGACTGCCTCGGCCGAGCAGCGTCAGCGCGTCGTCGAGTCGCTCGGCGATCTGCCGGGGGGACAGTACGTGCATCCGGGCCGCCGCGAGTTCCAGCGCCAGCGGCATCCCGTCCAGCCGGAAACATATCCGCGCCACGGCCGCCGCGTTGCCCGCGGTCAGCCGGAAACCCGGGGACACGTCGGCCGCACGCTCCACGAACAGCCGCACGGCCGCGAACCGGCCCAGCTCCTCGACGGGCGGCAGCCGACGCGGATCGGGCAGCACCAGCGAGGGCACGCGGAAGGTCCGCTCCCCGTAACTGCGCAACGGCTCCCGGCTGGTCGCGAGAACCAGCACACCGGGACAGCGGGCCACGATCTCCGAGACCAGAGCGGCACACGCGTCGACCAGATGCTCGCAGTTGTCCAGCACCAGCAGCAGCTCCCGAGTGCCGAGCCGAGCGGTCAGCGCGTCCGCCGAGTTCCCGGCGCTCCCGGACAAGGGCACCTGCAACCCGAGCGCCGAGGCGACGGCCTCGGGCACGAGATGCGGCTCCGTCAGCGACGCGAGCCCGACGAACGCCGCCCCGTCCCGGAAGTACCCGGCCCGCCGGCCCGCCACCGCGAGCGCCAGTCGCGTCTTCCCGCAGCCTCCGGCCCCGGTCAGCGTCAGCAGCCGGCTCCGCCCGAGCAGCCTCTCCACCTCGGCGATCTCACGCTCCCGGCCGATCAGAGCGGTCGCCGGCAACGGCAGACGGTACCGGCGCGCCCCGGGCCGCCGTTCCCCCGCCTCTGCCGCCTCCGGCTCTCCCGCTTCCGGCTCGGCCGCCTTTTCCGCCCCCGCCTGCGCCGCTCTCGTCTCCGCCTCTTTCGGCTCCACCGAATCGGCCAGCAGAGTCCGGTACAGGCTCCGTGTCTGCGGGTCCGGATCGGCGCCGCCGTCATGACACGACGCCTCCCGCAGGCGCTCGTACACGGCCAGCGCCTCCCCGCGCCTACCGGCGCCGGCCAGGGTCCGCATCAGCGCGCGGTGGGCCGGCTCGTGCAGCGGGTCGTCGACGATCAGGGAGCGCAGCACCTCGGCGGCCTCCTCGGCGCGGTGCTCGCGTTCGAGCGCCTCACCGAGTCCCAGCCGCAAGGCCGCGCGCCGCGTCTCCAGGAGCTCCGCCGCGTCGCTCACCCAGGGCTCGTACCGGTCCTCCGGCAACAGGCCCGGCCCGGCCATGTCCAGCGCGGTGCGATGGTCCGCCACGCCTCCTCCGGCCAGGGCCCGCCGGGCCGCTTCGTCGAACGCGTCCAGGTCCACCCGTACGCGACCGTCGGGACCGAGCAGTACCAGGTCGTCCCGGAGTACGACGACATCACCGTCCGCGCCCGAGGAGGCCAGCGCCCGCCGCACGGCGTGCAGCACCTGGTGCAGATTGTTCGCGGCGGCCGGTCGGGCGAGGTCCGGCCACAGCAGGTCGTACACCCGCTCGCGGTGCAACCGGTGGCCCGGTGACAGGCAGAGCAGCTTCAGCAGGCTCCGCGCCTTGCGCAGCCGCCACGCCCCGGCGGCGACCGGGCGGTCCTCGACCACCACGGTGAACCCGCCGAGGAGCCGGATATGTATCGCATCGGCCATGGCTGCCCTCATGAGCAGGCTACCGTCCGGCCGCGGCGACGGCTTGCGGGCCGACGGAGCGCTTCGCGGCCGGCGCAGTCAGCTCGGTCTATGCGGGCGATGCGGCTGACGTGGGCGATGCGGGCAACGCGGTGCTCGCCCTGGCGGAACCGTGTGGGTTCCGCCAGGGCGAGCTGGTTCACCGCGGGTTCCCGGGCGGCCTGCCGGCCGGGCGGGAGGCGCGGGTCACCGGGTGGTGGTGACGCGCTGTTCCTTGAGGGCGGCGCAGTTGGATCCGGTGACCTGGACGTACACGTTGCTGATGTGGCCGCCCCAGTCGACGCAGTGGGCCTTGCCGTAGACGTAGGCCGGCCCCGCGTACGACGTGTACAGCCCGTAGTCCTGGTCGCCCGCGTCGGTGTCGGGGACGTAGATCCACGCCGACATCTCCTGCGCGGCGCCCGGGTTGGTCCGGATGGTCACGACGCAGTTCTTGCCGTTCGAGGAGTTGTACGTCAGGTAGACCGTGCCGAGGGAGCCGATCGGCGCCGAGTTCACGGTCTTGTAGCTGCTTCCGCAGACCTTCTGCGGAGTGGTGTTGGGTGCGGCGGAGGCCGGTGCCGCCAGAGCGGCGGTGGTCCCGACCGAGAGGGCCGCCAGCGCGGTGGCGGTCAGGACGGATCGACTGAATCGCATATTTCCCCCTTGTAGCTGTTGGAGTTCGTTGCTCCTGTCTGGTGTGACTCGCGGCCCATCCGGATGGTTGTACCTGTCCGCAAGAGATGTCGGAGCGGGTTGCCGGGGCCGGGGCCGGGGCCGGGGCCGGGGCCGGTACGACCGTCCGGATCCGCCTGTCGCACCGACGTGTTCTGTTTGGAGGGGGTGCCGTGACTGCCTCCAGGAGGGGTGCCGGCGAGTGTGCGCGCGAGGTCGCGGCCCGAAGGCCGGACGCGTCCTTCCTCGCTGAAACGGTGCCGGTGACGAGGTGTGCCGGATAAGCGGGGCCGGGTAAATCAGACGCGCGCCGAGCGGGCGCCGCAGAGCCGACCACCCTACACGTGACGTGCGCAGTTGCATGCCGATGGGGCGTGAACGGCTCGCATGTGCGACCATCGGTGCCCCCATTCCATCGACACCGCTCCCACCCTGCGGGTCCAGGGCTTCGACCACGTCTGGTCCGCCGGAGACAACGCCCAGGTACCCGACCTGGCCGCGGGCGAGGGCGCCTGGTGCCCCCCGAACGCGCAGCACGCGTGCCGGCAGGCCGCCGTCCTCGGCGACAACATCGTCGCCCGCCTGCGTGGCCGCGCGCAGAAGGAGTACGAGCACAAGAACCTCGGCGCCGTGGCGAGCATCGGCCTGCACAAGGGCGTGGCCGTTCTCTTCGGCAAGTACCGTCTCAAGGGCCTTCCGGCCTGGTGGTTCCACCGCCTCTACCACGGCAGCCGGGTCCCGACCATGAACCGCAAGATCCGCGTCTTCACCGACTGGACGCTTGCCATGTCCTCAGGCGCGAGACCGTCGGCCTTCCGCAACTGGCCCACCCTCGCGACGCCTTCGTCGACGCCACCCTGCCCGAACCGCTGCTGCGCCGCGCCGACCGGATCGACAGCCTGTCCTGAGCCACGGCACAACAGCTACGGCACAACAGCTACGGCACAACAGCTACGGGACAACGGGGTCCGGCGTTCCCGTGCCGGGCCCCTCGACGAGCACATCCCGCGCGAGTCCGGTCTCACGCTGTTCAACGTCTTCGCCTCGAAGGAGAAGACGTTGCACGCCAACACGGGCGCGCACACGGAGCTGCCCAGGTTCGAGGCCGACAGCGCGCGCCGGGTCGGGGCTGTGATGCGGAACGGACTTTTCCGGGCCGAGGTCCGCAAGCGACGGTTGTCACCGGAGGACGACGGTGACGCCCCGCTTCTCGAAGATCTTCAGAAGCAGGTCGAACAGCGAAACCTCTCCATGTCCGGCGGAGGCCGGCACGCGCTCGGTCAACCGCGCCCTGGCCTCGGCCGAGGAATCCCAGTGCAAGGTGAACGGAGTGTCCGCGCCCCAGCCGCCTCTCAGGCAGTCGTTCAGAGCGTCGAGGTTCCAGCCGAAGTATCCGCCGGGCCCGTTGACGGCTTCACCGATCGCGCAGAAGAAGCTGTCCCTGTCGACGACGTGCCGACCGTCCAAGGTGTACACCTGGCCTGCGGGAGCGTCAGGCCTTCCCCGGCGTCGGTACTCCCGGGACCACAGTGCCACGGACAACCACGCCTGCCTGTCCTCGGGGGCGAGCTCGTGCCACATGCCGGTGCGGTTCAGACGGCCCGTGCGGATCAGATCCCACACTCGTTCCGCTCCGGGCAGGGCGTTCTCGCACCACAGCGTCATCGTGAGGTCGACGAGACCGGCTCCGCGGGCGGACGGCTCGACGGCGACGACGGTGACATCGCCGACGAAGTAGGACCCCATGGTGGCACCGTCGGTGTCGAGGACGTCGAAGCAGGCGTTACCCGCCATGGCGCGACGACTGCCGACGTGGGCGACGCTCTTCAGCAGGCCGCCCCGCGGGAGGCAGCCGACGAGGTGCACTCTGCGGGCTCCCTCCTCATCCGGCAGCGGAGTGAACAGTCCCTCGGCCTCGTGAGCGGAGCCCCAGAAGTCGGTGTCGTCCTCGTCCGAGGCCAGAGCGTACTTCGGCCCCTGCTCGCCCCGCCCTGGTGATCGCATCGCACTCCCCATGAGAGCGCCGATCCTACCGGTGCCCCCGGAGTCTCCACCCGGTTCGACCGACACCCGGGCCCGCACTGCCGGGCGGCGCGTCAGTCGCTCGGTTCGTTCTCGGGGTTCTCCCGCAGTTCCCGCCAGAACTGCGTGTGGCGCACCACGTACAGCGCGGCGAAGAGGATCGCGACCTGCAGAGCCACCGCGAGCAGCCAGAAGACGACCTCGCTTGTCAGCTCGTTCGTCAGGTAGGTGAAGTTCATGCCGAAGAACCCGGTGATGAAGGTCAGCGGAAGGAAGATCGTCGATACGACGGTGAGCCGGTTGATCACGGCGTTCTGCTCACCGCCCACCAGGGACGAATAGGTGACCATGACCCGTCTGGTGGCGTCCTGCAGTGACTCGATGGCCGCGAGCGCCTGGGCCATGTTGCGTTCGTACGTGCGGTGCAACGCCCGCCGGTCCTCCGGGACCGCGCTGTCCACCGCCCGCCGCGCGAGAACTTCCAGCATCGCCTGCACGAAGGGCAGGAGCTCATGGTGGAGCAGGGACGCGCGCCGCCGCAGGAGCGCCAGCCGGTACACCTGCTGCTGACGCCGCCGTTCGAACATCTCGTCCTCGAGGTCCTCCACCTCCAGGACGCCCTGCGCGGCGGACCGGCGGAACGTCTCCAGGGCGCCTTGCAGCAGCAGGAACACGCAGGCGATGAGATGGGTCGGCCTGTCGTGCGGCAGGCGGGCGACGAAGTTCTGCAACAGCCCGACCGGACCCCGATGCATTGTGATCATGTACCGGTCGCCCAGCAGGACGTGCACATGGACCACGTCGTCGTCCACCACCACGGGCATCACGAAGCCGCCGATCCGACCGTCGAAGTCGGCCCGGACGGGTTCACCGTCCCTGCCGAACCACGCCAGTTGCGGCGAATCCAGCCCCAGCCGATCGGAGACCGTCTGCGCCTCCTCCGGCGGCGTCTCCTCCAGCAGCTCGATGTCCACCATCAGGCAATCCGAGACCGCCATGCGCTCCCGCGCCTCCGACAGGCTGGTACGCGCGACGACCCCGTCCGGCATCGACACCACCGATACGATCACGCTGCCCAGCCTGCGCACACGTCGCGGCTCCCGTGCGGAGAGATAGACGTAAACGCTCGAAGATCCCCCGGACAGGTGCAGCGCTGTTACCGACTTCCCGCAGACGGGTACGCCCGCCCGCCCGGCCCCGGCAGGGGTACCGCACGCATGGTCACAGCCCTCGTCGCCGGCGTCCCTGAGCGACTGGGACCGGGCGCGTCACGATGCCGCCGCGTAACAGCGGACGGCCACCAGCTGAGAGGGGCCCCAGCGTTGCTCGACCGTGGCCATCAGTTCCCAGCCCAGCCGCTCGTACAGGGCCGCCGCGGCGGTGTCGGACGCCACGACGTCGAGCACCGGATGCAGGCCATGACGCCGCGCCTCCGCCACAGCGCGGCCGATCAGCAGTGCGCCGACCCCGTGCCCCCTGGCCCGCGGGGCCACGAACAGCCGGCCGACCACCGCGGTCGCGTCCTCGCTCGTCCCGGTCCGCTCGCTCCACAAACCGGGGGCCAGGTCTCCTTCGCCGCTGCGGGACAGGCCGACATGGCCAACGGGACGGCCGCCCAGCTCGGCGACCCAGGCCCCCAGCAGAGCAGCCTGTGACAACCACTCGTCGGGACGGGCGGGCCAGTTCACCGGGTAGCCGTCACGTCGATGGACCTCCGCGAGAACCCTCACGCAGCTCTCGACATCGCCGTCGGTCCTCGGCCGCACCAAGGGACCTGATCTCTCCACAGCGGGCCCGAAGCTCTCGGTGTTCACTTCGGCATGGAAACACAGGCCCCGGAGTCCCGACCAGCCTCTCGCGGCACCCCCTGGAAACAGGCAGGCAGGCAGGCTGGCTGGCAGGTAGGCGACGCGGTTGGCCAGGTCAGGCCGTACGCCCGTATCAACTCGCCCATCCGCATCAGCGGTGGGATCCACGTTCCACGTCACGGGCAGATCGCTGCCGCAGAAGACACAGACGAAGTCGTCCTCGCGCACGATGTTGTGCTCCTGGCAACCGGGGCACCGCCTGAACACCACCTCATGGGTGAAGCCCGAGGGGTGCTTGAGCTCTGCATCGTCCAGAGCACGAGCGACTTCCGACCAGGAGCTGACGTCCGGGCAGTACCCGGTGGACTGGTTGCTGACCTCGCCCACAACCCATCGGCCCGACTCGCGTATGAAGCTGATCTCACCGGCGCTCAGAACCATGTCTCCGCCGGCACAGGCCACGTGCTCGCTTCGTCGCGGCGCCAGCCGAAGCGCACCGTCCGTGCCGACCACGAAGGTGAACGGTTCTGTTAGCTCCGCCGCCGATCGCTCGACGATCCAGCCGTCGAAGTCGGCCGCCGAGCTGATCCGGCACCCGCCGCTGCCCGGTCGGACCCCGGTCTTCAGCTCGATCGGTCCGACGTATCGGTAACCCGGCCTCCGTGCACTCACGTGAGCCAAGCTAAAGCACTTCCGACGGTGGCGGCGGCCGATACCGCCACCCAGGAACGGAAATTGGCGTAGAGCTGGGCGTTGGATCACGGCGGCGGGCAGCCGTTTAGGGTCGAGGTCATGTCGAGGACCACACCCCCGCGCCCGCTCGATGTCGAGGCGCTGTTCCCTGAGTTGGCGGCCTACCGCGGTACCACCACCCGGCTCCATCCGCGCCCGGGCCGACCGGATGTGGCGGACAGTTCCGTGGGCGGTCCGCTGCTGTGGCCGGCGGACGAACCCTGGCCGGTGTGCACCGAGCCCCACGACCACACGCGTGGCCGGCGCCCGGCGGACATCCACCGTCACCGGCGGATCCTGGATTCCGCATGGCGCCGAGAGCCGGACGCCGGCCCCACGGACGAGGAACGGCCGCTGCTGGAGCGACTGAGCCGGAAGCACGAGGTTCAACAGGCCGCCGAGGACGATCCGTTGCCGCTGATCGGCGTAGCGCAGTTCTATCGGAGGGACATTCCCGACCTACCGGCCGGGCCGGACGGCTGCGATCTGCTCCAGGTGTTCTGGTGTCCCTTCGACGCACATGGGCCGACCGGCTACGGCATGCTGCTCGACCTGCGCTGGCGCCGCTCGGGCGAGGTCGCCGAGGTGGTGACGGTGCCGCCGCAGCCGCAGGTGGTCGGTTTCGAGGGGTACGTGCCCGAGCCCTGCGTGCTGCATCCGGAGCAGGTGGTCACCTATCCGTTCGCCGGCCTCCTCCCGGAGGACCTGTGCGCCCGGATCTACGCCTGGGAGGAGGAGCGGGAGGAGCAGGAGGAAGCGGCGTACGAGACCATGGCGTACGAGGCGACGGCGCAGGAGGAGAAGGCCGAGCAGCCGACCGCCGAAGTCGTCCCGGCCTTGGTGGGCTACCAGTACGACCTGTCCATCCCGCCGGGCTGGCGCGCCGGCGGTTTCGCCTCCTGGCACCTCACCGACCCGGCCCCCATGAACTGCCGTACCTGCTCGGCACCGATGCACCTGCTGCTGACCATCGACAGTTCGGAATGGGACGGCGGCAGCGGCAGCTGGAAGCCGCAGGAGGAACAGGGACTGCCCGCGCACCGCTTCGCCACGCCGACCCAGGTCACCGTGGGCCGCTGGGGCGAACTCAACATCTTCGCCTGCCCCGAAGCACCCGAACACCCGCACCGTTGGAGCATCCAGTAGGGAACCTGCGGCAGGGTCGAGTGCCGTCACGTCCCGCGGCTCCCCGGCGACACCGTCCTCGGCCTCTTGTCAGAGGGCCCGCCTACGCTGGCCGTCAAGATCACCGGCAGAGCCTGCCGGGCTGCTCGGATCGATGGGGGGCTGGGATGCGCTGGTGGAACGTGGCGTCCGAGGAGCGGGCACAGTGGGTGCTCGATCCGTTGGCAGGGGTGGGACCGCTGCGGTTCGGGATGGATCCCGACCAGGTGAAGGCGGCTCTGGACGGGGCGGTCGCCGGCATCTCGCAGAGTGCGGAAGGCCGACTGTCCTGGCAGCGATACGGCGACGTGGGCGTGACCGCGATCTATGAGCGGGGGCCGCGTCTCGCCGCCGTGGCGATCCACGCGTTGGACGGACCACAGGTGTGGCTGCGGGACGTCGCGCTGACAGCCCGGGCGCCGTCCGAGGCACGCGCGGACATCCACGAACTCGCGCGCCGGGAGGGGGAATCGGTCCGGGTGAACTGGAGCGGTGATCCCGAGGTGGCGGCATGGGGACTGTCCATGGGCGCCACGCAGGAGTGGGTGTCGTCGCCGGAGGGATACGCACAGCGGACGGACAGGGTGATCACCGATGCCCTGCTCGTCGGCCCCGAGGCGGCCGCGGATCCGTACGGGGCGGAGCCGGTCGTCCGGTGGTGTGATGTCCGCGAGCGGGAGACGAACCCCGGGACGTGGCCGGTGACGCCCGACCGGGAGCGGCCGCGCTGGGACTGGACGCCGCTGGAACACGTCGGCCCGCTCCGGTTCGGGATGAGCCCCGGGCAGGTGGCGGCCGCGTTGGACGGCGAAGTGCCGGGCGGCCGCCAGGGCCACCACCGCTGGTACGCGGCCGGGCCGTGGAACCTGACCGGCGAACGGTACGACAAGGTCGGGGTGACCGCCCACTACTGGTGGCCGGAGGGCGTCCCGGCCCTGGCGGCCGTGACTGTGCACGGGCGCACCGGACCCCAGGTCGCCTTCGCCGGCATCGAGTTGACGGGCAGGAAACTGTCCGCTGTCGACGCGGCCGTCACCCGGTACATCGAGGATCACCGGATCAGCCTGCTCATCGGCTGCGGCGGTGACCTCGGACCGGACGGGTTCCACATGTACGTGCGGGCCGCCAGAGCGGGGGACGCCGTGGTCAGCGAGGCCCGGTTCTGCGCAGCGGACTGGGAGGACCGCGGCTGACGTGACGTGACGTGACCCGACCCGACCTGCCCTGCCCTGACCCACCGTCCGCCGCCGGGAGACCCGGCCGGGCTATGGCCCGCAATGCGGTGGTCGGGGTTCCGTCAGGTGCAGGTCGGACAGGATCTGGCGGGCCAGTTCGAAGGGCTGGTTGAAGGGGCCGTGAGGTACGGAGGCGGCGGACGCGAAGCCGCGCTGCGCGGCCAGCGCTCTCGGCCCGACCAGGCCGGTGAGCCGGTAGTGCCGCCAGAGCGGGGTGGGCCGGCGGGCGTCGACCACGACGAGGTCGGGCCGACGCCATACGACCAGCGCCCAGGGGCCGTCACCGGAGCCGGAGCCGGAGCCGGAGCCGGCCCAGGCTCCGACCAGCGGCGCCCCTTCGGCGGCACCGACCGCTTCGAGCGCCGCCAGCGCGGGGTTGCTGAAACGGCCGGTGACGTGGAGCAGTACCTGCCCGTGGCGGTGCACGTCCCGGTCCTTCTCGGCAAGGGTCCAGACCGCGTCGGCGAGGGGATCGTCCTGGACGACGTCCGACGCGACGTCGAGCACAGCCGCCTGGTCCACGGCCGGCCCGAAGGCCGTGTCGAGCAGCGCCGTGTACTCCGCGACGTACGCGGGATCCACGGCGGGCAGCAGATGGCCGACCGCCTGGGAGGCCTCGTTGAAGGCGAGGGTCTCGGGCGTGACGTCGTAGCGTGGGGCGTTGCTGCGGAGCACGGCGAGGGCGACCGCGGCGAGGCTGCCGACCTGGGGCTCGATCCGCTCGGGGAGATCGCCCCGGTCCAGCGCGCGGACGGCGCGGGAGAGCAGGGACAGCCAGTCTCCGCGCCCCGGAGACCAGGCGCCTGCCGCGACGGTCCACAAGGTCAGCCGCACGATGAGCATGCGCTCCGGAGGGGCCGTGCGGGGCGCGAGAGCGACCAGACGTTCCACCCAGCGCCGGTACCTGCGGCGGACCTCCTGGTCGGCCTGCCGGAGGTCGGGCAGTGCGGCGGTGCCCGCTTCGGCGCCGGCATCCTCGGGGGCGGTCCCCGCGGCCACGGCTTCGGTGTCGTCCTCGTCGAGGGCGCCTTCGCTGTCGTCGGTGAACCGTTCGTCCCAGGAGACGGGCAGCAGGTCCTGAAAGGCCGTGCCGGTCCCCGCGGGCAGGGGGAGGCCCAGCGCGAAACGCGCGAGCGAGTGCCCCACGCGCCCCGCGCATTCGTCCAGATAACGCTCCCAGCCGTCGTCGTCGCCGTCCAGCGAGGTCGTAGCCGCCGTACCGCCCCTGCTGTCGTTCGCGGACGCGGACGCGCCGACGGGGGCCGGCGTCAGACCGGTACGGAGGGTTTCCAGGTCGCCCAGAAAACGCTCCGCGAGCCGGGGGTCCGCGAACAGATCCGGTGGCCGTGTCGTGGGGATCCGTGACTGGGCCGGGGTCGTACGGCGCAGCGCGCGGTCGGGGTCGACGACGAACACCGTGTTACCGAAGCGCGGTACGCCGTCGCTGTCGACGACGACCAGGCGCAGGCGGCTTCCCGCATCGGCCGGAGCCGTCACCGTCAGCGTGGCCTGGCCGGGTGGGACGTCCGCGACGCGCTCCCAGGTCTCCGGCGGCGCCGCGGCCTGGGACAGCTCCAGGTGAGCGGTGACGGAGAGCGGCCGGGCCAGGCTGATGTCCAGGCCGTCCGCGACGCGTGTGGCGCCGAGCAGCAGCGGCCCGTTGCCGGCGGCGGGACGGGGGAGGGGAGCGGCCGTGCTCAGGCGGGCGGCCGGCTCGTCGGTGCCGTCCGGAAGGAGGGTGGCGGGGACGGGGGCGATGACACCGAGTTCGCAGTTGCCGCCGTCGCCCTGGGCGAGCAACAGGGCCGCCGCGGAGATGTTCGGGCTGCCGGTCAGGGCCCAGCGCTGCCCCTCGCAGACCCACTCGACGAGCTTGCCGTGGCGGTAGCGCTGGTCGTTGTCGCTGACGACGCGTCCGTCGTACTCCTTCACCAGGGCGGCGACCGACGGGCCGTCGAGGTCGCTGAGTCCCGGCTGGTAGGCGAGGGTGAACCGGCTCGGGCGGAACCGCTCGAGCAGTCGCCGCAACGCCAGGGAGCGCCGGTCGTGGAAGGGTGCGAACACGGCCAGTTCGTCGACCGGTCCGCGCGGCAGCTGGTCGATGACGGGCGAACGCAGGTTGCTGACGACACGGACCGCCGGTGCCGTGGGGACCCTGTCGCGGTGGAGCCGGTCCAGCAGGGCGGCGACCCGTCCCAGCGCCTGCGGCACGCCGGCGGAGAACCTCACCTTCTCCGGCAGCTCGCGCAGCCATGCCGAAAGCTCCGGGACGGCGGCGGGGCTCTGCTCGCCGTTCACCCGCAGGACCGTCCACAGCTCGGCGTTGGCCTGCCAGCCGGCCAGGGTGGTGTTGCCGGAGCCGATGGCGATGGTGGCACGCTCCGGTCCGGCCAGAATCATCAGCTTGGGGTGGAACGCGGCGCCGTGCGCGTATGCCAGACCGGCCAGGTAACCGCGCCCGGCCCGCCGGACGGACCGGGGATCGTTCCGGGCCATGGAGACGTCCCCCGCGATCGTGACGCGGGCGCCGGTGGCCTGGGTGACGCCGAGGGCGACCTCCTCGAAGAAGCCCAGATCGGCGGTGAAGCTGAGGAAGAGCGCTTCCTCCAGGCCCTGTCCGCCGGTGCGCTCCTCGTCGAGGATCAGCGTCAGCGGCGAGGCGAACCCGACCGGTGGCTCCACTCCGGCAGCCGGTGCGGTCTCAGTCAACGAGGGCCTTTCCGCTCCTGGTCACCGACCAGCGCTGGTCGTCGTGGCGCAGTACGCCGCAGGTGGCCAGGACGGTCCCGAGCTGGTCCAGCCGCAGACCGACGTCACCGCGCCCCTCCTGGCTGGTCCGGTACAGCAGACCGCCGCGCTCGTGCAGCCGGGTCGGCAGCCACAGCGAACCGTCGGGGCGGCGGCGGGCTTTGGCCAGCGCGATGCGCTGCGAGCGCGTCACCAGATCCGTGGTGAGCCTGCGGGCGACATCGCTCAGCCTCAGAGGGCCGGCCTCGGCGAGCCGTCGCTGGACCCACTCCGGTCCGAGCTCGATGCCGCGCCGGCCGAGGAACGCGTCCCGTACCCGGCCGGTGAGTTCGTCCACCCGACGGGCACTCGTGGCCAGCACCCGCAGTTCGGTGAGGGGCAGGGGGTCGGCACTCGGGCGGCGCAACTCGTGCTCGGCGGGCAACGGCGTACCGGTCGTGCTCTGTGTCGCGGGGAGCGAGGACAGGAAGTCGGCCACGGTCATGTCGGGCAGTTGCCCGGCGAAGCGGTCGGCCAGTTCCTCCACCGGCATCAGTCCGTCGACCTGCTCCACCAGCCAGGACCACAGACGGCGCCAGGCCCCGACGGCGTAGTTCCGCAGCACCACCCCGCGCCAGGCAGCCGCGGCCTCGATCCGGCTCGTCACGGCATCGGTGGTCAGGAAGTCGCCGAAAGCGAGGACTTCACCGACGTCCCGGGTGAAGCGGACCACGGGATGGGTGGCGACCACCCGGGCCAGCAGCTGGATCGTCTGCCGCCGAGTCGCCGCACGGGAGTCCGCCGCGCCCGACGGGTCAGGCCGGCACATCACGCCGGCCAGCCATGCCCCGTCGGGGTGTTCACCGCCGGCGCACACGCATAACCGGTCGCCGAGAGCGGTGAGGTCGTCCACGCGAAGCGTGTCCTCGGCGGCCAGTTCGAGCAGTTCGCCCAGGCCGTGCCCTACGGCCGACCGGTCCAGCCGCGGTCCCGGCGTCGGCAGGGGGCCGGGCCCCAGGATGCCGAGCGCGATCTCGGATCCCGCGTACGCGTTCCAGAATCCCCAGGAGTTGCCCGCGTAGCCGTCCTTGCCGGGGACCTCGGCCCCGGCCACGTTCACCGTACCGGCGTGCAGCCGCCGGGCCATCGCGTCGACTCCATGCGCGCGCGGAAGCCACTCCAGGCCCTGCGGGTGATGCGCGAACGACACGGCCGCCAGCGCGACTTCGGCGCGGCGCAGCAGCGTCTGGGCGACCGGGACCGTCAGACCCTCGTCGTCCGCCTTCGCCGCGATCAGCCCGTGCAGAGCGTAGTAGCGCGCGTGCGGTGTCACCGCGATGACGCCGGGAATCAGTTGGTCGACCATGTGCATCACGTGCCGCTCCACCGAGAGCGGGTAACGGCCCGCGGCCACGTCCAGCCCCGGACGGCTCCACCGCGGCCCCTCCACGAGGCCCGCAGCGCTCCCGTCCCCGCCGAGGGCGGCGACCTGATCGGCCGTGTGCTCAGCCATGAGCATCACAGGCCCTCACGCCTGCTGTTCCGCTGCCGCGTCCGCCCATCCGCCACTGCCCCCAGTGCCCCACTGCCCCCACCGCCGCTCAAGGCGGCGATCGAGCAGCCATTCTCGCGCATCGGTCGCCGCTGCGTTAAGGGTTGGCGGATCATCGGCCACGACGGGCGTCACCTCAGCCGGGCACGCGCCCGCCACGCCCGTTGCGCCTTCCCCGTCCGGCCCGGGTACGACCGGAAATCCGTACCCCCGGCCCGACGGGGGTGCGACCGAGAGGCCGTATCCCCGGCCGGGCCGGGTTCGCTACCCTGCCACTCCCTTCCACCTGGAGGCGTCCTCATGAACGGGACCACCCGGCCCCCGTCCCGCGTTCCGGCCGCCGTACTGGTGCCGGCCGCCACCGTCGCGGCCGTCGGCGCACAGCTCCTCCTCCTACCGTGGGACCCGCGCTCCAACGTGCCCGTGAGTCCTGGTTCGGACACTCTGACCAGCGGCTACACCTGGTGGGGAACCGCCCTGTTCGCGGTCGTACTGGCCGCGGTGGCCTGGGCGGTGGGGCGCTGGGGCCGGCCCGAGGCGGCCGTCGTGGCCATCGGCGGGGTGCCGGCCGTGCTGCTGCTGGGCTCCTTCCTGGCTCATGAGCCCGACCCTGATGGATTCGCCGGGCTGTGGCCGACCAGCTGGCTGGTCGGCGCCGTGCTGATGGTGGTGGGAGCCGGACTGGTGGCGGGCCTGGCGCACGGGGAAGCGGCGCGTGTTTTCCGGTCGCTGCTCGTGCCGGTGCTGGTGGCCGCGGGGGCCGCGCTCTCCGGCTTCGTCCTCGGGTCGTTGGCGTCCCACGCCGGGTGGGCCGCCCGCGCCGTCTCGGCCGTCCTGGCACTGGCGGCCGGCCACGGGCTCGGCTGGGCCGTGCGCGCCGCCGGACGCGGCACCGCCGCGAGCGTCGCGCTCACGGCGGGCGGAGTGCTGCTCATCGCGGCCGTGAACAGTGCCTCCGTGCCGCTGTGGGGCTGGGCGGCGCCCGACACGGCCGCCTGGGCGGTCACGGTCCTCGCCTACGCCGCCGGAGCAGCTTCCGTACCGCTGTGGCGGGTACGGGTGCGGGTGTGACCGACGCCGGTCGCACGGGCGCGGGAGCCGTGTCCGACGCGTGCCGGCTCGCCCCCGCCGCTCGCCTGCTTCGTACGACGCGTCCGCACGCCACGTCTGCCTGCGTGTCTGCGCTGCACGTCTGCCTGCGTGTCTGCGCTGCGCGCCTGTTCCGTGCGTCTGTTCCGCACGCCTCTTCCGGGCGCAGCCCCGCTTCACCACAGGTGCTCCCGGTCGGGCCGGCCGTCGAGGAGGCCTTGTCGCGGCAGCGGGGCTGCTGACGAAAGAGCGGACCGCGTGCGGGTCAGCGGGTCACGAAGGCAGCGTCCAGCTCTGGTTGGCCGCGCCGGTGCACGACCAGATCTGCAGGCGGGTGCCGTTGGCGCTGCTGGGGCCGGTGGCGTCCAGACACTTCCCGGACTGTGGGTTCACCAGCGAGCCCGCGGTGCCGGGCTGCCATCTCTGCGCGCCGGTGCCGTTGCAGTCGTAGAGCTGTACCGCCGCGCCGTTGGCGGTGCCGCCCGAGGAGATGTCCATGCACTTGCCGAGCGCCCGGAGGCTGCCGTCACCGGCCACCGTCCAGTTCTGCGCGCCGGTGCCGTTGCAGTCGTACAGCTGCACCGCCGTGCCGTTGGCGGAGCTGGCGCCGGCGACGTCCACGCACTTGCCGCCGTAGCCGCGGACCGGCCCGGTGCGGTCGGACGGCGGAGGGGTGACCGGGCCGGACTGACCGCCGGCCCAGCGCAGGCCCTGGATGAGCAGCTGGTTCTGCTGGGCGCTGGCGAAGGTGGAGGACAGGGTCGTGTCGGTGGCGTAGTCCATGGCGTTGTGGCCGAAGTTCGCGTAGATCATCTTGTAGTTGCGGTTCGACCAGACGACCGGGTAGAAGCCGCTGTACCAGGACTGGTTCGGGTCCGTACCGACAGGGAAGGTGGACGGCGCCATCGACGCGAGGATGTCGATGGCCGGGTTCTGCCGCAGGTCGTTCTGCCAGCTGTACCACTCGCTGACCGACGACGTGATGGTCGCCGGAAGCCCCGCGGTGGCTGGATGGCCGGGGTCGTTGATGGTGAGCGTCTCGGCGGTGGGTCCCCAGGTGTTGGTCTGGAAGGTGCCCGTGCCGAGGAAGGTGTTGTGGTACCAGGGCCAGTCGGTGGTGTCGGTGGTGAAGGCCGAGACGTGGAAGCCGAGGAAGCCGCCGCCGTTGTTCATGTAGGTCTGGAACGCGGACTGCTGCGCGGCGGTGTGGGGATAGTCGTCGAGGAACATCACCACCTGGTAGTCGGCCAGGCTCGCGGTGTTGAGACGGCTCCAGTCGTTGGTCGCGGTGTACGAGAATCCGTTCTGGGCCCCGGCCTGCGGGAACCAGGTGTTGGCCTCGTGGACGAAGCTGATGTGCGCCGCGTCGTACGTTCCGTCGTAGAAGGCGAGCACCTTGAAGGCGGGCGCCGCCTGGGCGTCGTACGCCGGGCCTGCCTGCAGGCCGAGCAGCACGGCCAGCAGCACTGACAGCCGTGTCAGGGTCCGGGGTAACCAGCGGGCGGTGCGCGGTCTGACCATGGAGCGTCCTTCCTCGTGCGCGGAGGAATGGGAACGGGCTCCCATTCATTGCTTCCTATGCCTAGGCCCAGTGCATGCCCATGTCAACGTTTGGTCCAGACCAAAAACGGGCGGCGTGATGACCACTCGAACTCCTCACCGCGCCGCATGACTTGCCGGCGTCCGGCGAAATCCGCGCCGAGTCGTCCGCGGGGCGCCACGGTCACAGTCGCGATTCGGTCGATCCGGAAGAGGCCCGTCCGGGCTCGAACCGCTCCGATAACATGATCGCACTTACGACGAACGCCCTCATCGCCTGCCCTACACCGGAAAACCGTGCTATCCGGCACGAAGAGTGACCTATTCGACTGACAACTAACAAAATGGCCAAACAGTTGATAACTGGAAAAAAGCGGGTGTTCCCGCGAATAAATCGCAGAATCACCCTCACCGCATGGACCCGACCACGGGTGATGCTATGGATCGCGGCGGGTGTGGTGGCCCTCGGGTTCCTCGTCGCACTGGAGATCGCCGCGCGTCGCTACGGCCTGCCGGGACCGATCACCACTCAAGTGCAAGAGGTGATATTTCCGCCCAAGTCGGGCTTCCTGCTGTACGCCAGTATGGCGTTGATGATGGTGGTGCTCACCTGGCGGCAACGGCTCATCGCGACCGGTGTCGCGATCGGCATCGACGTCGTCTTCTTCCTGGTGCGGTGGGCGTTCGACGTCAGGGCGACCGAAGGCCACCCCTTCGGCAACGGCGCGTTGTGGGTGATGCTGGGTTACGCGGTCATCGCCGTCACGCGCCGCACGGGCCAGGAACGTGCCCTGCTCCTGAAGGGTGTCGGGCTGGGTCTGCTGCTGGTGGCCGGCCGCAAGACCGGCGACACCTGGCTGCTCATCACCTCGAAGACCCGCCCGGCGGTGCTCGACCAGTACGTGGCGACCGCCGATCACGCTCTGGGAAACCCGTCGTGGGTGGTGGGCCGGATGGTCGCCGCCACCGGCCCGGTCGGCGCCCATCTGCTCGACTGGGTCTACATCCAACTCGCCGTGGCCGCGGTCGTCGTCGCGCTGTACCAGCTGCGGAACGTGGCGGTCGAGCGTCGTTTCCCGGGCCATCACCTGGTGCGCACTTTCCTGGTCATCGGCCTTCTCGGACCGGCCTTCTACATGATCTTCCCGACGGTCGGACCGGTCTTCGCCTACGGCGCCGACGGCGGGCACTGGGCGGTGGCCAACATATGGCCGCACACACCGACACCGCTCGATGTGCCGCAGCACATGGCATTCGACGAGATCACCCCACGCAACTGCATGCCCAGCCTGCACGCGGCATGGGCTACGACGATCTTCGTCCATTCCCGCAAGGGCCCACGATTTCTGCGGTTCGCGGGTACGTTCTGGCTGATCGCCACGCTCGGCGCGACGCTGGGATTCGGCTATCACTACGGCGTCGATCTCATCGCCGGTGTGGTGTTCGCGCTCACGATCGAGGCGGGATTGCGCGCGCTCGACCGTGGCTGGGACCGGTCGGGAATCCAGCTCGCCGCATACGGCGCCGCCGTCTTCGCCGCGCTCCTGACGTCGTACCGCTGGCTGCCGACGCAGATGGCCGCACACCCGTGGGTGTTCGGACCGCTTCTCGTTCTGGCGATGACCTCGGTGATCTACGGCTATGTGCGGACCGTCAAGCTGTGGGACCTGGCGGCCGCGCCCGAGCGGAAACCGGAACTGGAACTGGAACCGCAACCGGAACCGCAACCGCAACCCGAGCTGAAGCTTGCGCGGTAACCGCTCGCCGGGGCGGCGATTGTCGTGGTGTGGCTGACCGGCGGCTGGTGCGAGTCCGACCGGCGCGGGGCCGAGGGCCGGCGGCCAGTGCGCCGGTACGCGGCCGCCCCCGGCCGCCCCCGGCCGCAGGCCCCGGCCCCTGGGCGTCATCCCCGGCCCCGAGCCGCCGCCCCCTCCCCGCCCCGGGGCGTTGCGCAGGTTCGTCAGGCGGTCACGGGAGTGAACGTCACCGGCACGGACTGCGGTCCGCGGGTGAACACGCCCCGCTCGACCGGGTCGGAGCCGTCGGCGAGACGCATGTCGGGCATCGCGTCGAGGAGTTGACCGACACCGATTTCGACCTCGGCCTTGGCGAGCAGCGCGCCGACGCAGAAGTGCCGGCCGAGCGCGAAGGCGAGATGGTCGGCGGCGGCGGAGAAGGCGGTCGTGGCGGTGAGGTCGTCGCGGAAGATGTCGAAGCGGTCGGGATCGCGGTAACGGTTCTCGTCGCGGTTGGCGGCGCCGATCAGGCAGGTCACGGTGGCGCCGGGCGGTATCGTCCCGCCGCTGACGGTGACCTTTGTCGCGGTCTGCCGCATGATCATGTGAACCGGCGGGCTGTGGCGCAGGGTTTCGGCGAAGGCGCGCGGGATCAGGTCCCGGTCCGCGCGGACCGCGGCCAGTTGTTCCGGATGACGGAGCAGGTTCGCGAAGATGCCGGCGATCGCCTTGTCGCTGGTCTCGCCACCGGCGGCGAGCAGCAGGCTGCAGAAGGCCTTGATGTCCTCGTCGCTCATCCGCACGCCGTCGACCTCGGCGGCGCACAGCGTGGACAGCAGGTCGTCGCCCAGGTTCTCGCGGCGTTCACGGATGACCGGCAGCATGTACTCGGCGAATTCGGTGCGCGTGCGTTCCCCTGCCGCGATCACCTCGGGGTCGCCCGAGAGGTTGCCGAGGAAGGCGATGACGCTCGTGTACCAGCGGTGGAAGCGCGGGTGGTCGGCCTTGTCGAGGCCCAGCATGTCGGCGATCACGGCGACGGGGAAGCGGGTGGCGTAGTCGGCGACCAGGTCGGCGGAGCCCTTGTTCCGGAAGGCGTCGATCAGTTCACGCGAGTTGCGTTCGATGACGGGCAGGAACCTCTCCCGCAGGTCGCCGCCACGGAAGGCGGGGGCGACCAGGGCACGGCGCACCGCGTGTTCCCGACCACTGAGCTGGAGGATCGTCCTGCCGTGCACGGGCTCGATCTGCCAGGCGTAGTTGTCGGTGGTGAACTCGCCGTCCCTGTCCTTGAAGACGCGTTCGACGTCCTCGTAGCGTGAGACGATGTAACTCCGCGTGGCCTCATGCCAGATGAGAGGCGCGGACTCGCGCATCACGCGGTAGGCCTGATAAGGGTCGGCCGCGAACTCGGGCGAGAGGATGTCGGGTACGTACTGCGCGGTGGACATGCGTTTCCTCGGGTCGGTGACGGGCACTGCCGTGCAAGGTGGCTTCCCAGAACCAGACGGATCACTCGCGAAGATCGGCTCGGCGTAGCGCGCAACATGTGCTGGCCATGGTGGCCTTCATGCACGAAACGGATCGCCGCATCGACCTCGGAGACCCGCACTCCCGGCAGAAGGCCCTTCGCTCCTGGAGCGCCCAGGTGCTGGCGGCCATGGACGGCGTGGAGACGGAGGGCGTGGAAACGGCCTGGACAGCAGGGTTGTGAGTTCAGGAGGGCACGCGAGATCGTTTGGGGCGGTACTGCCGGTGTCGTCTGTAGGAGGACCTCCGTGACCGATCCTGCGCCCGCTTCGCTGCCCGCCCCGCCCTACTACGCGGTGGTGTTCACCGCCGTGCGGACCGCCGGCGACAACGGCTACGCGGAGAGAGACGAGCGGCTGATGAAACTGGCTGCCGACCAGCCTGGATTCCTCGGTGTCGATTCCGCTCGCGGTGCGGACGGCCTGGGGATCACGGTGTCGTACTGGAGGGACGAGGACTCGATTGCCGCTTGGCGGGATCACGCGGAACACGCACTGGCCCGTGCAGACGGACGCGAGCACTGGTATTCCTCGTTCGCGCTCCACGTGTCCAAGGTCGAGCGCGCCTACGGGTTCACCCGCCCGGCAGATCAGTGAGCCTTTTCCAACCTCACGCGTCAGCGTGAGGTTGGAAAAGGCTCAGTTGCTTCGGAGCATCCGCACACCGACCTGATCCGGTGAGCTGTCGCTGAGTCCATTTTCGCGAGCCCGCACACACCGCAACAGCTCTGGGCGGGGCTCGGGCTCGGGTTCGGCGGGACGCGCGGCGGTCGGGTCCGCCCAGGTGACCGGTCGCACCGTGGTCTTCACCGAAAGCCTCACCGCCGAGGTGATGTCCCTCTTCCTGGACCGGCTCGCCGGCCACTTCGACCGCAAGGTCCATCTCGTGGTCGACGGACGCAACCCAGACCAGCACCAAGACCGTCCAGAGGCCCGGGATGAACAGCCAAAGCAGGAAGCCGCTGTTGGCCGCGTTGTTCACTCCCACGTCACAGGGGTTCCACGACCTGCCCAGAAGCATGGCAGTAGCCACCGTGAGAGCCAGCCCCACCGCCGCCCCGAGACATCCATGCAGCCGTCGACTCCCCACAGGCCCCCCGTTCGCCGTCCGCTGCGGGAAGCACCGGATCCGCACCGCTCGTCACTGCCGCATCCACCCAGTCCGCCGGCACTGATCAGCAGGGATCGAGCGCCCCTTGATCCTGGCAATCACATGATCCGCCGGACATTGTCCAAGGGCTGTCCCATAACTGCTGGTCGGGGTCAGGCAGTAGCGCCGGCCGACGTCAGCCGAAGAGGAGGGCGACGTCCTTCTCGATGCAGAGCTGCAGGACGACCACCAACTGGCGGGCGTCGTCGATGTGCCGTAGGAGGAGCGGGCCAGTGCTGCCGTCAACGCGGTGGAGGCGCCGGCCCTCGGGGACCGGATCGGGGTGATGTTGGATGAGCCGCATGAATGAGCATGCCGCAGTGCGACTTCGTCAGGCCGTCCGCCGCATCGAACAGGCCACTCGGGACCGTACCGCCACGGGGTGCCGACCGGAGGACGCCGACGACCTCACCGGAACGTTCGCCACGGACGGGGCACTCGGTTTTGACCCGATACCCTTCCTGCGCGCCCTGCACGAGGCCGGCTCGCACGCGATGGTCATCGGTCAGGTCGCGGGCATCATGCACGGATCCGCCGAGCTGACCGGGGACCTCGACCTGCTGTGGGACGGCACACCGGCGCAGGCCCGAGCCTTGCGAGATGCCCTTACCGCGGCTGGCTGCGCCGATCCGCCCGACCTCGACCGAGCCCAGGTGGGATACCAAGTGACCGGTGCCACCGGGGATCTGTGCACCCCTGCCTTGTCCTGGGGCGACTTTGATGTCACCGACTGCCTGGCCCGAGCACAAAGCGCCGACGACTCCTCCGGTTTCGCGATCCGCTACGCGTCGCTCGACGACCTGATCCGAATGCGGCGGGCCATCGGACGGCCGAAGGACCATCGCCGCGCAGACGAACTCGACCGCCTCCACGGCCAGCCCGCAGTTCCCGAGTAGCTGCTGAATCAAGCCCTGCCTCGAAGTCGGATCCCGCAGATTGATCACAACCCGATACGCGCCCCAGTAGTGCCGTATCAGGCAACGTTCGCCTCGGTTCCGCCCGTTGGGTGCGGATCTCGTGGTGCGCGTAGTCTCGCGGGGTGCACTCTCATCTGAGCTTCGAGAACCCACCCGCGCTGCCTCACGAGGCGGTGGTGGAGGCGTTGGAGCGGGCCCTGTATGACCGCTTGGCGGAGGGCGAGGCGGCGGGTGTCCTGGTCGGGACCGCGTTGAACGACAACGACGCGGAGTTCGTCGAGCACTGGTGCATGGAGGTCGGGACGCGGGCCGTCCCGGGAAGTCCTCTGCTCGGGCTGGCCGGCCTGTGCCTGGGACACACCGCTCGACGCTTCGGGCGTCTCAGCGATGAGGCGCTCTCACTGGCAAAGTCGCTGGCGGCACGTGCCGAGACGGACCCGTCGGACGTCGACGGTCGGGCTCTCGACGGGTATGACGACGTCCGGAGCTTCCTGCACCTGTGGTGAGGAGGTCCCCGGGCGCGGGTCAGGCGGAGTTCGGCTACCGCTCGCTTCCTGGCCGACGAGGCCCGCAACTCGGGGTCGGCCATGGCCGACCGGACCGCGTGACGGATCTGCCACGACAACCGCTGGTGGAGCGTGTTCGGGAAGAAGCACGGCAGGATCAAGAAGGCCGGCTCGCCGGCGCACGACGACCTGGTCCGCCCTGACTTCACCGCGGATGGCCCCGACCGGCTGTGGCTCGCCGACAGCACCGAACACGCCACCGGTGAAGGAAGAACGTCCTCGACCGCCGTTCGTGGGCCACCCGTCAGGAACTGCGGATCGCGATCGCGCCTGGACCGAACGGACCTACCACCGACGCCGCCGACAAGCCTCGCTAAGTCGGCTGACCCCCGTCGAATTCGAAACCGTCATGACCACACCGGCCCTCCAGACCGCGTGACTGAACCTGTCACAAAAACCTGCTTCAGTCCCCGTCGGTGAGTTGGTGATGTGGAGCGGAAGAACGGCCGTGGAGGCCGAGTTGGCCGTGACTGCGGTAGCGGTCGACCCACTTCGGCGTGCAGGCGCGGGAGATCCCCATCTCCTCGGCAACCGTGCGCGATCGGACGTGACTCGCAACGCTCGACAAGTCGGCCTGCGGCCCTCGACGGACGGCGCCCTGGCATGGGTGCCCATCAGATGATGGCGAGGTTGTTGATGAGTCGGCCGAGTTCTGCCGGTGCCTGGATGTGGCCCAGGTGGCCTTGACCGGCAAGCTCGTGGACTTCGGCGTCAGCAATGCGCTGCCGAACGTCGTCGAACGTCGTTCCGTAGGGGCCTGTTCCGCGATTGCGCTGGCCGATGATCAGGTCGACCTGATCCGCCTGTCGTGCCATCACATCCGGGGGCGGTGTCGCGTTCAGCGCGCCGAGCTCGGCGCGCAGTGGTCCGCTCAAGCGGCGCAAGGCCGCCCAACCCTGACGATCAGCCCGGAGTTCCTCGACATGCGCCGCGGTGAAACCGGAGATCTGCCGATTGACGATCTCGACGCTGCGGTCCCAGTCCGCCGTCTCCTCCGCAGCCTCCAGGTCCGACAGCGCATGACGGCCGAACGGTCGCATCACCGGCTCGTAGGCGATCAGCTGGCGTATCGGACGCTCGTTGGCGGACAGCAACGCGATCAAGCCGCCGTAGCTCCAGCCGAACAGGGCCCTTGCGCCGTCGAACTCGTCAAGGACCGCGCCGAGGTCCTCGACCTCTGTTCGCATCGAGTACGAGCTGGTCAACGGCCCCGAGGGAGTGCGACCTCGGCGATTTACGACCGCCACCGAAGGCCAGGCGTCGATGGCCACCGCAACGCGGCGCCACGTGTGCGCATCGCTCATCACGCCCGGGACGACGACGAGGGCCGGAGCATCCGGTTCCCCGTACACATCGACCGTGACCCAACTGCCCCCGCCGACCGGCAGTCTCTTCTGAATCGTTCGCTCCATAAAAGTATTATGGAGCGAACGATCTACAATGCAACTGTGACCGCACACAACCGTGGACGACCACGAGCCTTCGACCGCGACCGCGCGATCCTGGACGCTGCCCGCCTCTTCTGGCGACGGGGCTACTCCGGCACCTCGACCCGAGCCCTGACCGCGACCCTCGGACTCTCCACGTCCAGCCTCTATGCCGCCTTCGGAAGCAAGGCCGGACTGTTCGAGGAAGCGGTGCGGACCTATGCCGAGCGATACCGCGAGATCTACCAACAGGCTGTGGCCGAGGAGGACATCCGGACCGCCATAGAACGCATCCTCATCGACTCGGTCCACGAGTTCACCCAGCCCGACGACACACATCCCGGGTGCCTCATCAGCAGCGCCGTGATGACCGACAGCACAGGCACACTCGATACCAGCGCCTACGTCGCCGAACTCCACCGCTCGAACGAGCAGGCGCTCCTGCGGCGCATCGAACGAGCGATCCAGGACGGTGACCTTGCCGCCGGAGTCAGCGCAGTGGTGTTGACCGGGTTCATCCAGGCCCTCTGGCACGGTCTGTCCGTACGATCCAACCTCGACACACCTCGTGAGGACCTGATCGAGGCAGCACAGCTTGCCCATGAACTGATCTGCCAACAGCTCACGTCAACAACGTCCTGACCCGCAACAGCTAGTCCGTGGCGGCGGGTTCAGGCACGCCGCCCAGGCGCGTGTCCGGGACGGCCGGCCGGCGTTCCTCGTGCCTGTTCAGTGCCGCGAGGGTCAGGGTCACGGTGACCGATGCGGCTGCCATGAGCGTCATCGCCGTTGCGGGGGAGGTGAGTTGGGCCAGCGTGCCCGCGAGGGCGGCGCCGATGCCCTGGAGGGCGGCCATGCCGGTGGCGTACAGGCCGAGGGCCTGGCCCGCGAGGTCGTCGGGGGTGAGGGACATCAGGCGCTCCTGAAGGACCAGGCTCGCGGCGAAACCGACGGAGGCGACGCAGGCGGCCGCGGCCGACAGCGCCACTCCCGGCCGTAGGACGAAGAACAGGTAGGGAGCCGCCAGCAGCAGGCGCAGCGGGGTCGCGAGACGGGGGCGCAACGCGGGCGGTACCAGTCGGCCCACCGCCATGTCACCCACGAACATGCCCAGCGCCCCGCACGCGTACAGCGTGCCGGCGGCTGCGGGCGCGTAGGAGACGTAGAGCGAATCGCTGCCGACCACAAGGCCGTTGGGAACCCACAGCCCCAGGTACGCCAGGCGGCGGGGGCGTGAGGACCACAGGAGGGCGTTGACGCGCCAGGTCGCCGAGAGGGACGGGCGGCCGGAGGAGCGCGGTGGGCGGGCCGTGAGGCCCAGGCGGGTGACGAGGGCCGACACCAGGTACAGCGCGGCAGCAAGGAGCAGGCAGGTCCGCGGGGACAGGAGCGCCAGCAGTGCGCCGCCCGTCGCGAAACCGGCCATCTGCGTCAGGCCCCAGAGCATGTTGTAGACCGAACGGCCGAGGACATAGCCGTCTTTGGGCAGGATCTCGTTCAGCAGCCCCCCGCGCACTCCTCCGCCCAGCGACGCGACCAGGCCCTGCAGGAGCAGGACGGCGAAGAGGGCCCCGACCGGCAGACCGGGCAGCGCCAGCACCGCCGTGCCGGCCGCGAAGACGACGGCCAGGCCGGAGAGGATCGCGCGCGGGGGCAGGCGATCGGCACCCGAGAGCAGGAACGTGGCCCCCGCCAACTGCGCCAGCTGCGGGCCGAACATGCTCACCGCCGACAGGAGCGGGGAGCCGGTGGCCCGGAAGACCAGCGTGCCCAGGGCCAGGCCGCCGATCGTCCTGGCAGCGGCGTCGGCGGCGAAGGAGAGCAGGAACGGGGTGAACTCCGGGGTGCGGAACAGGGTTCGGTAGCTGCGCATGCGTCGGAGTCTCGGGCCGGACCGGGGGCCGTGTTTATTGTTTCGCCGAAACGCGAAAGGTCGTACGCATGGGCCTGTGGCAGATCGACACCGACACCCTCGCCCGCAGCCGGTTCGTGCTCTCGCCGTTCGCCGAGACCTTCGCGAGCCTGAAGCTGCTGCACTCGGGGACCGGTGCCCATCCGGGGGAGGAGGCCTGGCTGCGCGCGCACCTGCCCGGGTACCACGCACACCTCGCGGCCGACCCGGTGGCCGCGCCGCTCGTGCGCGCGGGACTCGGCAAGGCCTGGATCGCCGACTTCCTCTGTCCCACCTCGTGCGAAGGGGAGAGCTTCGAGGCGACCGTCGCCCGGGTGCGGGCCGCCGGGGCAGGGGAGGCGCGCGCCGACCTCCGTGTGTCCCTCCGGGGCCCGCTCCCCGCCGCCCTGGAGCGGGACGACCTGCCCGAGCGCGCGACCGCGCTCCTGACGTACGTCTGGGAGGAGACCGTACGGCCGTACTGGGAACGGCGGCGACGCGCCCTGGAGGCCGACGTGGTCGCGCGGACCGCGCGGGTGAGCCAGGGCGGCTGGGCGGCCGTGCTGGACTCGCTGCGGCCGGGGACGCGGTGGCTCGGGGGAAGCCGGATCCAGGTCAACCTGAACGCGTATCCGCCGCGGGAGGTGGCCGCCGGCGCCGACCTGCTGTTCATGCCGGTGACACCGAGGACCGGGTGGGTGTCGTGGGAGGGTCGGGAGCGGTACGCCGTCGTCTACCCGTGTCTCGGGGCGCTGGCCGAGGACCACGACCGGCGGCCCGTCCCGGCCGGGCTCGGCAGGCTCATCGGGACCAAGCGGGCCGCGTTGCTGGTGCTGCTGGGAACTCCCATGACCACGACTCAGCTGGTCGCCGTGACCGGACAGGGGCTGGGGTCGGTGGGCCGCCACCTGCGGGTGCTGCTGGACGCGGGGCTGGTGGAACGGCGGCGGGCCGGACGGTCGGTGTTGTACGTGCGGACGGCGCCCGGGGAGGTGCTCATGGAGGCGTCCGGGGGAGCGAGGGGGGCTTGAGATGGAGGCCTGCCGGCGTGACGTGGGCCGGACGGGTCGGTGAAGAAGCGGTCAGGCGACCCGGTCAGGCGGACGGGTCGGTGAAGACGCGGCCAGCCGGGCCGGTCAGCCTGCTCGGTCAGGCAGCTTGCTCCGGCAGCCTGCTCAGGCGGGCTGCCAGAGCTCGACCCGGTTGCCCTCGGGATCGGTGACCCAGCCGAACCGGCCGATGCCCTCCATGTCCTGAGTCTCCTTGTCCACGTCCGCTCCCTTGGCGCGCAGTTGCGCGAGCATCGCGTCCAGGTCGCGGACCCGGAAGTCGAGCATGGTCCCCTGGGTGCGGGAGCCGAAGTAGTCGGTTCCGGACTCGAACGTCGCGAACACCGTCGGCCCGGGTTCCTGCCGCCACAGGCCGTGCTCGTCGGCGTCGAGGCCCAGACAGTCGCGGTACCACGCGCTCAGGGCCGCCGGGTCCGCGGCCCGCATGAAGTATCCACCGATTCCAAGTACGCGTTCCATGCCGCCATCCTGCCAGGCCGCTGACCGGGGGCGGCCCGGCACCACACCAGCGCCAAATTCCCGCGCCTCGACCGCCACGGAACTTGTAATGTCGCGGGCATGCTTCTTCTTCAGTTCTACGGCTGACAGGGACCGGGGCGACGCCCCGACCGCCCCGTCCCGCATGCCCCCGTGCGCCCCGCCCCCTACGACCGGCCTTTCCCGGAGGGGCGGCGCACCGGCCTGCCGTGTCCTTTCCCGTAGACCTGAGATGAGTGAGCTTCATGCCTTCGCTGTTCCCTCGCCGTGCCCACATCGCGATGGTCGGCATCCCCGCCGTCAGCCACGTCCTGCCGAGCCTCGAGATCATCCGTGAACTGGTCGCCCGCGGCCACCGGGTGACCTACGCCAACGACCCCGCGGTCTCCGACCTGATCACGGCCACCGGCGCCGAACTCGTGCCCTGTACCTCCGTGTTGCCCGTCGCCGACAACAACTGGCCCGACGATCCCATCGCCGCGATGGGCCTCTTCCTCGACGACGCCGTCCAGTCACTTCCCCAGTTGCGTGCCGCGTACGACCACGACCCGGCGGACCTGTACCTGTACGACATCGGCGCCTACGCCGCACGCGCCCTCGCCGAGTCGCAGGAACGGCCCGTCATGCAGCTGTCTCCGACGTTCGTGGCGTGGGACGGCTACGACCAGGACGTCGCGGCACAACTGCGCCAACTGCCCGGCGCCGACGCGTACCGGGCCAGGTTCGCCCGGTGGCTCGCCGGCTGTGGGGCGTCCACCACCGACGTGGACGCCTTCTCCGGTCCTCCCGCGCGGGCCCTCGCGCTGATCACCAGGGCGATGCAGCCGCACGCCGACCGGGTCGACACCGACAGGGTGACCTTCGTCGGGCCCTGCTTCGACGCGCGTGCCGGCGCGGGCGGCTGGACCCGGCCGGCGGACGCGGAGAACGTGCTGCTGGTCTCTCTCGGCTCGGCGTTCACCCGTCGACCGGAGTTCTACCGCCAGTGCCTCGCGGCCTACGGCGACCTGCCCGGCTGGCACGTCGTCTTCCAGATCGGCAAGTACACCGACCCGCGGGAACTGGGCGACATCCCGCCCAACGTGGAGGTGCACCCCTGGGTCCCTCAGCGGGCGATCCTGGAACAGGCGGATGCCTTTGTCACCCACGCCGGAATGGGCGGCTGCGGTGAAGGACTGCTGGCGGGTGTCCCGATGATCGCCGTGCCCCAGGCCGCTGACCAGTTCATGAACGCCGACCGGCTCGTGGAACTGGGCGTCGCCCGCCGGGTCGACACCGCTGAGGCCACCGCCGAGACCCTGCGTGCCGCGCTGAACGACCTGGTCACCGGCGCGGAGGTCGCCCGCCGTTCGGCACTGCTGCGCGCCGGCGCCCGCGCCGAGGGCGGCACCCCGCGCGCCGCCGACCTCATCGAGAACATGCTGGGCTGAGCCACGGCCGAAGTGCCCTGGGTACAGGGGCCTGGGCCCAGCGTCCAGGCCCAGGTCCAGGGCACAAGGCCCAGTACCCGACGACCCCGATGTGACGACGGCCGCGGCGGTCGCCCTGGACGCGCGCGGGGGAGCGGTGCGTTATCTGCTGGCGCCATGGGTGGCCGAGACGTCCACCCGTGACCTGGCGCGTCCCGACTCTCCCGCGCACCCGCTCACGGTGTCCCGGGACGGGGTGACCGATCCGGTCCCCCTGTTCGGAGGCGGTACGGGCGGCGGAGGCGGCGGGGGCTGCGGTACGCACCCGGTCCTCCAGTTCCGGTCGGCCTCCGCGATCGTCGAGCACCACGCCTTCCTGCTGGCCGGCCTCGGCGGCATGACGCCCGTACACCTGACGTACTCGCCCTTGCCGGGGCACGGGTCGCCGCCGGCGCGGCAGCCGCGTGAGGCGACCGGGCCCGCGGCACTGCTGGCGTGGGCCCGGGTGGGCTGCGGTCCCGGCGCGCTCGGCGACGGCGGGACGAAGGCGGTCAACGCCTGGGACTTCGCCGAACAGGATCTGCCGGACGGCGCGGGCCACGCCGTGTGGACGTGCACGCGCGCCGACACCTGGCGGGGGCCCGGGGGCGTGACCGTGACCCTGCGCCTGACCGGGACCGGGTCACACTCGGGAGAACCCGCGCGGGTGGTGGCGCGGGTGCGCTCGACGGCCGCGTGCAGCAGGTTCGGGCAGAACGTGCTGGCCCAGGCGCGCTGGCGGTCGCCGCAGGGACGGTGGTACGTGCTGGCGGCGGGCAGCCGGGCCGTCACCCGACTCACCCTCACCCCCACCGGTAGCGGCACCGGCAGCGGCGGCGTCGACGAGGCATCGCGGAGCGGACACACCCTCGCGGTCCGGGTGCCGGAGGGAGCCACGACGCGTGTCCGGGGCCGACTGGCCTCCGGTGAGGAACTGCCCGAGGTGACGGAGCGTCAGGACTGAGTCGCGGGCGCCCCTCGTACGTGGGTCAGCCACGTGGAGCAGTCGTACCAGGGTCAGCCGTACCTGGGTCAGCCCTAACCGAGTCAGCCGTACCTGGGTCAGTCGTCGTCCCGGTCGCTGACCACGACGAGGAAGGCGTCGGAGCGCAGGTCCATCACCACGGTGGCGGCCACGCCCTGCGCGCGACGGGCGGCCGCGTACTCCTCCGCCGGCCACGACCCTCGGGGAGAGCCTGCGGGAAAACGCTCCAGCACCTTGGTATTCATGGCGGCGGACACCTCCGGCATCTCGGTCGCGGACCCTGCGTCCCGCCCTGTTCCGTCTGCCCCCGATCCGCGCGGACATGTCACCGCACGCGTTTCCTTCCGATCGGACGACCTCGGAGCGCCGAACCCGATGGGCAGGCCGTCACTTTCCTATGGTGGTGGTCATGGCGGAGGATGCGAGACCTCTTGAGCGCATCGCGACCCGACGGCTCCGTCCCTACGCACCGGAGAGCAGCCCATGAAGATCCACCTGTCCAGTGTCTTCGTCGACGACCAGGACAAGGCCCTGCGGTTCTACACCGACGTGCTCGGCTTCGTGAAGAAGCACGACGTCCCGCTGGGCGTGGACCGGTGGCTGACCGTGGTCTCGCCGGAAGACCCCGACGGGACCGAGCTGCTGCTCGAACCCTCCGGTCATCCCGCGGTGCGGCCGTACCGGACGGCGCTGGTCCAGGACGGCATCCCCGCCACCTCCTTCGCCGTGGACGACGTACAGGCGGAGTTCGACCGGCTGCGTGGGCTCGGGGTGCGCTTCACCCAGGAACCGGTGGAGTCGGGCCCGGTCACCACCGCGGTGCTGGACGACACCTGCGGCAACCTGATCCAGATCGTGCACAGCAAGTAGGGCGCCGCCCCCGGTGTCCGTCGTGGACAAGCCATCATGCGGGCGAGACGTGACACGTGGTGCGGGCGTGGTTCCCGTGGGCTACGCCAGATGGTAGACACAGCGGGATCACAGCTCCTGTCCGCCAGCAGGAAGGTTGTCGCCGCATGTCCGCAACACGACGTCAGATCCTGGCCCGAGCGAGCGCGCTGGGAGCGGGCATCGCCTTCACCGGGGCGCTGTCCGAACTCTTCGAGGGCACCGCGGCCGCGCGGAACCTGGGCCACACCGGCTACGGTCCTCTGGTCCCCGACCCGGGCGGCCTGCTCGATCTGCCACAGGGGTTCCGCTACAGCGTGCTCTCCCGCGAGGGCGACGAACTGCGCTCGGGCGAGGGCCTCGTGCCGTCCAACCACGACGGCATGGCCGCCTTCGCCGGCGCGGGCGGCCGTACCCACCTCGTCCGCAACCACGAGAACCGCAACACCGCGAAGATCTCGGTGCCCACCGTGCCGGGCCTCACCTACGACCCGGGCGGCCACGGCGGCTGCACCGCCCTGACGCTGGACTCCCGCAACCGCGTCCTGTCCGAGCGGGTCGCCATCGCCGGCACGGCCGTCAACTGCGCGGGCGGCCGCACCCCTTGGGGCACCTGGCTGACCTGCGAGGAGACCGAGGACAGTGCGGGTACCAACGGCTACACCAAGGACCACGGCTTCATCTTCGAGGTCCATCCCACCGACCCGCACCGCACCGGCGCCGTCCCGCTGACCGCGATGGGCCGCTTCCAGCACGAGGCGATCGCGATCGACCCGGAGCGCGGTGTCGTCTACGAGACCGAGGACGCCTTCCTCAAGCCGTTCGGCCTGTTCTACCGCTTCCTGCCGCACAAGCCGCTGGGCGGGGTCGGTTCGCTGCGCGCGGGCGGCCGGCTGCAGGCGATGCGGGTACCCGGCGTACCGGACCTGTCGACGATCCAGGAGACCGGCGCGACCTTCGACGGGATCGAGTGGGTGGACGTCCCCGACCCGCTGGCCGCCTCCACCCCCACCCGGCTGCAGGACTACGGGCCGAAGGGGATCACGCACGCGCAGAAGCTGGAGGGCTGCTACTGGGGCGGGAACCGTGTGTACTTCGTGTCGTCGTTCGCCCGCGGCGCGGACGGCTCCGGAGCCGACCACTACGGCCAGATCTGGCGCTACGACCCCCAGCGGCGCCGCCTGACCCTGGTGATCGTCTTCGGCCCGGACACCGATGTGCAGTTGCCCGGCGAGTCCCCGGACAACATCTGCCTCGCCCCCAGCGGCGGCCTGATGGTCTGCGAGGACGGCAACGGCGCCCAGCACGTCTTCGGCGTCACCCGCGGGGGCGAGGTGTACGCGATGGCCCGCGGCCGGCAGAACCTCGGCACCCCGGAGGAACCCGAGTGGGGCGAGTTCGCCGGAGTCACCTTCTCTCCCGACGGCGACACGATGTACGTCAACTGCTACACACCCGGTACGACCTTCGCGGTGACCGGGCCGTGGCGTAGATAACCGGCTACCGGCGCCCCCTTCCCCTGAGAGGACGCGTCGAAGCCCGCCGTCCCGGCGTGGGCGTGCGACGGATTCCAGCGCCACGCCCACGCCGCAACGCGCCCCCACCGCCGACGCACGGGGCGGCGATCACCGGGTACCACACCAGAGCCCGCGACCGGCGGATCACACCGGATCCCGGCCCGCCCGCGGGGATGCGCGAAGCGGTGGGCGGCGAAGTGTGACGGAGGGATGCGCTCATGAAGAACAGGGCTGTTCAGCACGGTGGCCGATGGGGAAGAGCCGTCGTCGTCGGCGGAGGGTACGCGGGCCTCGTGACGGCCCGGGTCCTGGCCGACCACTTCTCCGAAGTGGTCATCCTGGAACAGAGCTCGGTGGACGAGCGCACCGGTACCCATCCGCATGCGCCGCAGGGGTACCACGCGCACGCTCTGCTGGCCAAGGGCGGAGAGGTGCTGGAGAGACTCTTCCCCGGGCTCCGCGCGGAACTGCGGGCGATCGGGGCCCCGGTCTTCGACTACGGCGAGGGCATCAGTTTCCTCCTGCCCGCCGGGTTCGCACCCCGCAGGCGGACAGGCGTGGAGATCCAGACGTTCACCCGGGACGAACTGGAGCGGCGTCTGCGCGGCAAGGTGCTCGCGCTGCCCGAGGTGACGCTCCTTTCCTCCACCCGGTGCGAGGGCCTGGGAACGACCCGCCCCGGCGCGGTGAACCGGGTCCGCTACAGGACGGAGGACTCCGAACAGCCGTCGGAGATGGAAGCGGACCTGGTCGTCAACACCTCGGGGCGGTCCAGCGCTCTGGACGGCTGGCTCGCGGACCTGGGCCTGTCCGTGCCCGCGAAGCGCGTCGTCAAGGCGAAGATCACGTACACGTCGATGGACTTCGACCGGCCGGAGAGCCAACCGGACTTCAACCTGGCCTACCAGATGACGTTCGCGCCCCACATCCCCCGGGGCGGTGTCATCCTGGCCGTGGAGCGCGATCGCTGGATGTGCTCGTTGATCGGGTTCGAGGACCAGAAGCCGCCGACCGAGGACAGCGCCTATCTCGATTTCGCGAAAAGCCTGAAGAACGGCCGTCTTGCCGAGCGGATCGAGTCCCGCACCAACCAGGGACGGACCCACCGCTACACCAACGTCAACAACCAGTGGCGCCTCTACCACAAGATGAAGGACTGGCCCGAGCGCCTCGTCGCCCTCGGTGACGCGGTCTGCGTCTTCAACCCCGTGTACGGGCAGGGCCTGACCGTCGCCGCGCTGGAAGCCGAACTCCTGCATCGCACCCTGGCGGAGCACGCGGCACGAGGGAACGGCCTCGACGGTCTCAGCAGGGGGTACCAGCGCGCGCTGGCCCGGATCGTGCTGTCTCCCTGGATCCTGTCGAGCAATTCGGACCTCATGTGGAACCCGCGCCGTCAGCCGCTCACGGCGAAGATCGCCCACTGGTACAACAAGCACCTCTTCGAGGTGTCCGTTCGCGACGCACGGGTGTGGTCCCGGTTCGTGCGGGTGGCCAACATGGTGGCCGATCCGGCCGTGCTGTTCCACCCCACCGTGGTCGCGAAAGTCGTCCGCCAGGCCCTGTTCCGCGGCCCCCGGAACTCCGTCTAGTCGGGCCGCGGTCCAGCAGGCGGTGAGCGACCTGCCGTTCCTGCTGTACGCGCCGTTCCTTCCGTACGCGCCGTACTGCCGTGCCTGCCGTCTCCGCCGGCCTCGGCGGCCAGGTCGAGCCGGGTGACGCCGATGCCCGCGTCACCCGGTGCGCGTCCGGGCCGGGAACCGGGCGAGGCGTCCCCGCGGACGGCCGGCTCGGTCGCACACGAAAGGGGCGGCGCACTCCGGCATGGTGCCGGTGTACGCCGCCCTCGGGTGGGACGAGCCGCGGCAGGCGGCCCGCGTCGTCATGGCGGTTACCTCGGGTCGTTGTCGAACTTCGAGGTCGACCAGAAGTAGCCGAGCACCGCGAGGCCCAGGCACCAGCCGACGGCGAGCCAGCCGTTGTTGCCGATCTCGGTGCCGAGCAGCAGGCCGCGCAGGGTCTCGATGGCGGGCGTGAAGGGCTGGTACTCGGCGATCGGCTGGAACCAGCCCGGCATCGCGTCGATGGGGACGAAGGTGCTGGACAGGAGCGGCAGCAGGATCAGGGGCATCGCGTTGTTGCCGGCGGCCTCGGCGTTGGGGCTGAACAGGCCCATGCCGACCGCGATCCAGGTGAGCGCCGTGGCGAAGAGCACGAGCAGTCCGAACGCCGCGAGCCACTCCAGGACGGTGGCATCGGTGGAGCGGAAGCCGATGGCCACGGCGACCGCGCCGACGAGGACCACGCTGGTGACCGACTGCAGCACGCTGCCGATGACGTGCCCGACGCGCACCGAGCCGCGGTGGATCGCCATCGTGCGGAAGCGGGCGATGATGCCCTCGGTCATGTCGTTGGAGACGGACACCGCCGTGCCGATCACGGTGCTGCCGACGGTCATCAGCAGCAGACCCGGCACGATGTGGGCGATGTACTCGCCGCGGTCCGCGGCGCCGCCGCCGATGCCCGTGCTCATGGTGTCGCCGAAGATGTAGACGAAGAGCAGCAGCATGATCGGGGTGAGCAGCAGGTTCAGCGTGAGGGACGGATAGCGCCGGGCGTGCAGGAGGTTGCGGCGCAGCATCGTGGAGGAGTCTCGCACGGCGAGGGAGAAGGAGCTCAACGGACAGCCTCCTTGGGCTGGTCGGGGACGCCGGCGCCACTGGTCAGGGCGAAGAAGACGTCGTCGAGGTCGGGGGTGTGCACGGTCAGCTCGTCGGCCTCGATGCCGGCCGAGTCCAGCCGGTCGAGGAGGGAGCGCAGATCGCGCTGGCTGCCGTCGCTCGGAAGCTGCAGCGCGAGGGCTTCGTCGTCCCGGAAGCACTCGCGCAGGGCGGAGGCCGCGCTCTGGTACGCCGCCGGGTCGGTGAAGCGGAGCCGGACGTGCCCGCCCGGGATGAGCCGCTTCAGTTCCTCGGCGGTGCCCTGGGCGACGACCTTGCCGTCGTCGAGCACCGCGATGCGGTCGGCGAGTTCGTCGGCCTCCTCCAGGTACTGGGTGGTGAGGAAGACGGTGACGCCGTCGGGGACCAGCTCGCGGACGATCTGCCACATGTCGTGCCGGGAGCGAGGGTCGAGACCGGTGGCCGGCTCGTCGAGGAAGATGATCCGCGGGCTGCCGACCAGGGTCATGGCGATGTCGAGGCGGCGCTTCACGCCGCCGGAGTAGGTGGAGGCGGGCTTCTTCGCGGCCTCGGTGAGGCCGAAGCGCTCCGGCAGTTCGGCGGCGACCTGCCGTCCCTCGCGCTTGGAGAGGTGGTGCAGGTCCGCCATGAGGAGCATGTTCTCCTCGCCGGTGATCAGGCCGTCGACGGCGGAGAACTGACCGGTGACGCCGATCGCGGCACGCACCGACTGCGCGTCGGTGGCGAGGTCGTGGCCGCCGACGCGGATCGGGCCACTGGCGGGGGCGGGGGAGACGAGGGTCGAGAGGATCTTGACGGCGGTGGTCTTCCCGGCGCCGTTCGGGCCGAGCAGCGAGAAGACCGTGCCTTGCGGGACGGCCAGGTCGATGCCGTCGAGGACGGTCTTGTCGCCGTAGGACTTGCGCAGCCCGTTCGCCGCGATGGCCAAGTCGGTCATGAGGGACGCTTCTTCTTGTTTTCAGGCTGCGGGCGGTGAATGGACGGCGCGGACGGAACGGAGGGCGCGGACGAGCCGCGCGGGTGACTGAGTGACGCTGCGTCAGGCGGCTGAACGGGGAAGGCCGACGGAGCGGAACTCCTCCATCACTCGATAGCCGGCGCTCGTGTACAGGTTCATCGCCACCTCGTTGCCGCCCCACACGGTGAACATCAGCGCCGAGTCGCCGGCCGCGAGCGTCGCCCGCTCTCCGGCCGCCATCGCGGCCCGCCCGTACCCCTTGCCGCGGTGCCGCTCCAGGACGTGCAGAGAGTAGCCGTAGGTGACCCCCGGGAGATGTCCGTGCCGCAGCCAGCCGGTGCCGATCCGCTCGCCCGCCGCCTCGAGCACCAGGAAGGTGTTGTCGGGCGTCGCCAGGCCCTCGGGGATCAGCTTCGCGAAGTCGCGGTCGGACTTGCGTTCAGCCTCCTCGGGGCTCAGCGCTCCCGCCCGGACGATGTCGCCGACGTACGCGGTCTTCTCGGACGCGAGCCACTCGGGATACTCGGCCCCTGTCATCGGCCGTGCGGTGACGGCGTCGGCCGACTCCGGCGGGGAACCCACATGCCGCATCCTGAGCTGGCCGCGGACACGGTAACCGTCGAACAGTTCGCCGGCGGACTCGGTGAGCCGTACGTTCAGCCGGCGCGCGCCGCGCTGCGCGCACCATTCCTCGGCCCACTCCCGGGCGGCCCGCTCGTGTCCCCGGCCGGCGTGCGGCGCGTCGACATGGAGGTCACAGATCCGGCCCGCGAGGGCGCCGTTGTCCTCGGCCACGACCACGGCCACATGCCCCACCCGGGTCCCGGCGTCCGTGATCTCGGCGACGGTCCAGTCGCCGACGCCGCCGCGTGCCTCCTCCAGCATGCGCTCCGCCGCGTCCGCACCGAGCCCGGCCGCCGTGTACGAGGCGTGCAGCCGCCGCTCGAAGTCCTTCTGCCATGCCGTGTCGTCACCAAGGACGCTGAATTCCGTCATCCGATCACCCTAGCCAGGTTGTCATGGACCTGAGCGGGTGATTTCGGAGCGGCCCACGACCGGCGGGTCGCGGCCCGCCCGGGGAGGGCCCCGTCCCGGGGCGACCACCGAGCGGCTACGCGCCCGCCCGCTGCCACCTCTTGGCGACATGCGGCCGGTCGTGAGGGGCGGGCCAGATCTGCAGCCGGACCCGCTCGGTGGTCTCGGGGCGGTCGCCCGAATCGACGTCGGCGCGGGCGGCAGCGGCCAGATTGCGCCGGCACGCGCGGACCCGGGTCCAGCCGGCAGGAACCTTGAAACGCCGTGCCTCGGGAAGGTAGTCGGAGCAGCCCATCACGACCAGCTGCCCGGAAGGCACCCGCAGACTCGCTTCGACGACGTGGTCGAAGCCTGCGCTGTCGTCGTCCGGCTCGCCGTCGAGGACATCCACACGCACGGCGACGTGGACGTTCACGGTCGTGCCGATCGCCAGGACGTCCTCGGCCGCGGCGAGGCCGTCCCGTACGGCCTGTTCGGTCCACGCGTCCCCGAGATCGGATTCGGAGTTCTCGTCCATGACATGGATCTGGTGGTAGTCCGCGAAGAGCCGCAGTTCGGTCGTCATACCGGCATCATCGCCTTCGCCGCCGTGCGCTCACCGGGCGGGGGCGGGGGCGGGGGCGGGGGCGTGGGCGTGGGGCGTGGGTTGCGGTTCGCGGCCTGAGGGGCGCAGGAGCACCGCGGGTATCCTCGGACGATGTCGAACAAGGTAGCAACGGCCGGAGTGGCTCTCGCGCGGGTGATGGCGCACTGCGGGGGCAGCCCCGTCGCGGCCGTGGACCATCTGGTGGGTGCGATCGCCGCCGCGCCCGATGACCCCGAGCCCTATACCGTCCTTGCCGAGTTGTGGAGGGACAAGCCGGCGGAACTCGCCGAACTCGTCCAGGGCGGCGACTCCTTGAGGGCGGTACTGGCCCAGTCGTACGTCAGCTTCCTCGAAGGCGACATGGACGGTGCCGCGCTGGCGATCGGATCGGTGACGGGCGCGCGACCCGACATCGCATGGGCCGAAGCACCCTGGTTCGGCGATGAACGATTTCTCGGTGCGGTGAGTGCCGACGCGCTGGCCGAAGCCGCGATGCGCACCATGGACTACGGCCGCGACCTGGACACCGACAGCATGCGGGAACGGTTCCGGCCCTGGTTCGATGCCATCGACGTGGTCTCCGCCCGCCGGCCGTCTCCGGAGGCGTTGGCCAGGATGGCGATCCTGCTGCGGGCGTGCGGCCGTACCGACGCGTCGTTCGCCCTCTGCGACCGTGCGGACGCCGTCGCACGGAGCATGCTGACGGAGGTCGTACGGGCGGGCACATGGCGGAAGCTGGGCGATCCCGAACAGACCGCGGCGGCGTTCGAGCGCGCCCTCGACCTGGACCCGGACAACTGGTCACTCCATCTCGACCTGGCCGACGTGCGAGCCGAACAGGGCGACTTCGCCACCGCGGTCCGGCTGATCGACCAGGGGTTGCGGCGGGAGCCGGCCGAGCTCACGCTCCGCGCGGCCGGGGCCGCCTACCGGGCGCGGCTCACCGGCTCGCCGGACGCCCTGCGTGAACTCGTCGAACTGGCACCGGACTTGCCCAACGACGCGTACCGGAACCTTCTGATCGACCACGCGTGTGCCGGCCCCGCCCTGCCTCCCGGGCTTGTGGCCGAGGCCCGCGGAATCCAGAACGGCTGAGGTGCCACTCCGCTACGAACGGCCCTGAGGGCAGCGCGGTCAGCCGACGTCGACCGTGAAGGTCCTCGTGTCGCCGTCGGGGGTGGTCAGCGTGACGGGTCCGAAGGTGATCACCGTGTACGAGCTTGCGCCGGGCCCCCGGTAGAAGCCCGTCGTCTCGCTGACGCGCACGGCGAGAGCGATCAGCGTGGCCGCGGCCTGCTCATCGGCTTCGAACGTGGCGCGCGTGAAGGCATCGTGCTGGTGGGCGTCGCCCCACGCGCGGAGGTTCTGGGCGTCACGGGCCATTCCCGGCAGGATGCTCGGGTTCGCCCAGGCCCACATCCACGAGCCGGACCGGGAACTGTAGCTGCCGAGGATCTGGGCCGGCGCCGTGGCGGTCTTGTCCGGAAAGGTCCAGGTGATGAGTCCGGTCGTCTGGTCCAGATCCCAGCGGTCGGCTGTGCCGAGCCCCCAGGTCCGGTGGGCCTCGGCGAGCTGCGCGATCATTTCCTCGCCCTGCAGGAGCAGGAGGCCCAGTCCGTCCTGTTCGGAGCTTTGACCAGGCATTTGTGTCTTCTTGTCCTTGTCAGCCCGCTTGAACAGTCCCATGCCGCAGAAGTCTGCCAGAGGCCCTCCTGACCCCATCCATGGGCCCCTCTCCCACTTAGAGGCTTACCCCAGCCGCCGCTCCGGGCCGCGAACTTCTCACGCGTGAGTATCCGTACTCAGGCCCCTGAACAGCGTATGAGGAAGCCTGTTGACATGAGCACCCCGCACACTGCCCCTCGTGCAGTCGCACCCCGCGCCGCAGCGGCTGCCGCGACCGGCGCCGTACTGGCCTACGGCGCCGTCCAGTTCCTCGCCTGGACCACCCACAACCGCGAACGGGCGTGCAGGGATTCAGACACCATGTGCTTCACGGGCTGGGACGTGGCCTTCCTCCCGATCGCCTTCGCCACAGCCCTGCTGGTCCTGCTCCCCGTCTACAAGCGGCTGGAGATCGGCCCCCGGATCGTCGCCATACCACTCACGATCCTGCTGGCGCCGTTCCCTCTCCAAGCCGCGTACACCACGGGTGGCCCGTGGCTCAGTGCGCTGTCGGGCGGAGTGCTGTCATGCTCCATCGCACTGTCGTCATGGAACCGCTCCCGGAGCCTGGGGGTCACGGCCGCCATCGTCCTTCTCGCCGCCTCGTTCGGCGTGCTCTATCACTGAGGTGCAGACAGGGCTGGACTGATGCGAGGATCGTTGGAGTGGGCGAACCGACCGTGATCGGCGGCACCTTGTGTCTGATATGCCTTTCGCCACTGTTGGACGTGCTCGAATCGCCGGTACGGCAGCCGGTCGACAACCGTGCCGGACCGTGCCGGACCGTGCGGGTCACAGGTCGGGCGGGAGAGCGGTGAGCTCGGCGCGGGAGCTGACGCCCAGCTTGGAGTAGCAGTTCCGCAAGTGAAAGTCGATGGTGCGTGGACTGACGAACAGCTGCGCGGCCACGTCCCGGTTCGACATACCTTGCCGGACCAGGGCGGCGACCTGGCGTTCCTGCGGCGTCAGTTCGGCGGCGGTGGCAGTGCTGGTGCCGCGGCGGCGGGCGGTCTCCCCGGAGGCGCGCAGTTCCTGCGCGGCTCGCTCGGCCCACGGGCGGCGCCGAGGTCCTCGAACAGGGCCAGCGCGGTGCGCAGGTGTTCGCGGGCGGCGACCCGGCGGCGTGCTCGGCGCAGGTACTCGCCGAAGGCCAGATGCGTACGGGCCCGGTCGGGCCGCCGAGGAGAGTCGGCGTGCGCGGCGAGTGCCCGCTGGAAGTGGACCTCCGCGGTGCCGTCGCCGGCGAGCAGGGCGCGACCGTGCTCGACGACCGCGATCGCCGCCGGTAGACCGGTGTCCGCGGCGAACCGCTCCAGCTCGGCCAGCCGGGTGCGGGCGAGTTCGGGACGGCCGTCGCGGACCGGGGCGTCGAACAGGTCGAGAGCGGCGAGACGGCGCCAGGCCGGACCCTCGATCCGTTGGAGGTGGTGCAGCGCGGTCGCCGGGTGCGCGGCCGCGCGCAGCCCTCGGGCCCAGCGCGTCAGGTCGGCGACGAGGCCGTCGGTGATGCCGACCCCAAGCAGCGCGCGAGCGAAGGAATCGGCTCGGTAGCAACCTCCGTTGTCGGTGACGATCCGCTCGATGGTGGTGATGCCTGCGCTGCGAACCGGACGCGAGCGCGGCACATGAACGTAATGGCGGGGGTGGCCATCTCGTTCGGCAGTGCCTCGGTGCAGGCCAGGTGCGAGAAGCCGTCGATGGCAGAGCGCAGGTAGATGTAGCCGCGACGGCCGGTTCGGCGTTTCTGCCGTTCTGCAGATCTGGCCTGCGTACTTCCGCGGTCGTGGACTCGCCGGCCTCCGCCATCGGGGATGCGGCCGGCCTTCTTGACGTCGATGTGCACCATGTGACCTGGGCGGTGGGCGATGATGTGCCGCGCTGTGCGGTTGGACTCCCCGTATGGATCGATGAACCGACGGCGACTCAGTCCGAGCTGTTCCAGATGTCGCGTGATGGTCCGGCGACTGATCTGGACGCCCTGGACTGAGAGGTCGCAGGTGATGCGCGTTGCGGACCACTTGTATTCCCGGCGTACCCGCTCGATTTGCTCCACTACCTCGCCCGGCGTGGCCGGCGGTTGGTGGCGAGGTGCGGAGGACCGGTCGTGGAGGCCAAGTTTCACCGTAGCGGCGGAACCGGTCTACCCACTTCGACGCGCACGCTCTTGAGATCCCCATCTCCGCGGCCACGTGGGCGATCGGGCGGGACTTGCAGCGTTCGCCGAGGCGGCGTCGGCCTTCGGCCTTCGGCAGACAGTGGGGCGTTGCGGTGCAGCGACGGTCTCTTCACGGTCATCGAGTGCGCCGTGTCGGTGCAGCAACGGCAGGAAGACGAACCGCTACCAGCGGCAGGAAGCAGCCGACGAGGGGCCCCATGCACAGTGCGATCAGCACGGTTCCGACCCCGACGGTTCCACCCAGAAGCCAGCCGGCGCAGGCAACAGTGATTTCGATGCCGGTGCGCACAAGGGCGACGGGTAGGTGGGTGAGCCGAACCAGTCCGGTCATGATGCCGTCGCGTGGTCCCGACCCGAACTGCGCGCCGAGGTAGAGCGCGTCGAAGAATGCCAGGGTGACAAGGCCGACGGCCAGGTATCCGATCTCGGCGAGCGGCCCGTGTGGGTGGGGGAGCACCGTCGCGGTGGCATCGGCAGCGAACCCGACGATCGCCACGTTGAGGAGCGTGCCAAGCCCGGGTAGTTCTCGCAGAGGGATCCATGCGAGAAGCACAAGCAGCGAGATCAGGTTTGTTGCCCAACCGAAGGAGACACCAAGGGATTTGGCGGTGCCTTCTGTGAGCACGTTCCAGCTGGCCGCGCCAAGCCCGGACTGGACGAGCAGCATGACGGCGGCCCCGTACCCCATCAAGCCGAACAGGAGCTGGGGGATCCGGCGTGCCTTCCGGGCCGCCCGGACCTGGGCGAATGCGTTCATCCGCGATATCACGGGCGGTTCGTGACGAGCCGCGACGGAGGTGTGTGCCGTAGAAGCAGGGGGTGCCATACGGTGAGTCTCTGGGTGATCTGGACCTGGATTCCATAGCCAGATTGCTTATGCTGGTTTGGTGAAAATCAGCTCGCATGCGGTAGCGCGGATGTTGGGGGCCTGGCAGGAGGGGCCCGGGCCGGCGCATCAACGCCTCTCCGACAGACTGCGCCTGCTGATCCTGGATGGCCGTCTCCCCCTTGGTGCGGCCCTGCCGAGCGAGCGTGACCTGGCTGTCGCGCTCGGCACCAGCAGAACCACCGTCGGTACCGCATTCCGCACGCTGGTCGAGCAGGGATACCTCGCCACACAGGCGCGTACCAGGGCGACGGTACGGCTACCTGATGACACCACGCCCGAGCACACGGTCGGCACGGACACAGAGACCATCGACCTGTCCTTTGCCGCGCCGGCTGCGCCGGTCGAAACCCTCCACGCTGCGTTCGCGACGGCTCTTGAACAGCTGCCACGACATTTCGAGCGGCACGGTTACGACCGATACGGCACCGCGGAGCTGCGCGAAGCAGTCGCCCACTGGTATCAACGGCGAGGACTGCCCACCCGGCCCGATCACATCCTGATCACCAACGGCGCACAGCACGCGCTCGCTCTTCTGACGCGCGTACTCCTGTCGCCACGCGACAAAGTCCTCATCGACCACCCGACCTATCCACACGCGATCACGACATTCACTCAAGCGCGCGCCCGACTGCTGCCCGTCGCCGTGACATCTTCCGGCTGGGACACCGAACAACTCCAAGCAGCAGGGCAAGCCGCGAACCTGGCCTACCTGATACCTGACTTTCACAACCCGACCGGGATGTGCATGCCCACCAGCGTGCGCCAACAGCTCAGGCTCGCGTGTCCCACGGTCGTCGACGAGACCATGGCCGATCTGGCTCTGGACGTTCCACGCCCCGAACCCCTCGCGCTTCACATGCCGGCAGCCATCAGCATCGGCTCTGTGTCCAAGAGCGTCTGGGGCGGCCTACGCATAGGCTGGATACGCGCGCTGCCCTCTCTCCTGGAACGCGTCGAACAAGCCCGTCCCACCACAGACCTCGGCACCCCCGTCGTCGAACAGCTGGCCACAGCCGTCCTCCTGAACGAGCAACAAACCCAGCGGCCGGACACGCTCCAGCAACTCAGGTCGCAACGTGACGCCCTGCGGCAAGCACTCACCGAGCACCTGCCGGACGTCCATGCCCTGCAACCAGTCGGCGGTGTGACGCTATGGGCAACATTCTCCGGGCCCATCAGCTCACGGCTGGCAGCCATGGCGCCCGACCACGGAGTGACCATCGCGGCCGGACCACGATTCGGGATCGGGGGTGCGTTCGAACGCAACATCCGACTGCCGTACACGCTCCCGTCGAGTCAACTGATCCAGGCAATCCGCAGACTCGCGCAGGCAGAACAGGCACTCGCACAAGGCGCTACCGGGACTCACACCCCCGCGCCCATCGCATGAGCGACAGCAACGTCATGACCCGCAACAACCAACCAGCACCGCGGTGCACGTCGAGCCGACGCCATGAGTTCGGGTTCGAGCCGACGGTCCGGGCCACCCGCAGGGCCGTTCACCGGCGCTTGACCTCAACCAAACTCGAGCTTCTAGGTTCCTTCCGGAGCCGCAAGAACTGACCAGTCCGGCCCTGCCCAAGGAGGTTCGCCGTGCCCGAGCGTGCTGCCCATGCCGAGATCCCCGACCGCTACCGCTACGCCGTGATCCCGCACATCATGGTCGACGACGCCGCCGCGGCGATCGACTTCTACCAGCGGGCGTTCGACGCCCGTGAGAACTTCAGGCTCGGCGCCCCGGGCGGCGGGATTCTCCACGCCGAGATCACCATCGGGAAGTCGGCCCTGATGCTGGGCGACGCCGGCTTGGACGAGGCGGAGAACGCCTCCTTCGCCGCGCCGACCGCGCTCGGCGGAGGCACGTCCGTCACGCTGCACGTCTTCGTACCGGACGTCGACGGCGTGGCCGAGCGCGCGGAAGCCGCCGGCGCCGAGATCCTGCAGCCGCCGAAGGACATGTTCCACGGCGACCGCACCGTCATCCTCAAGGACCCCTCGGGTCACATCTGGGTCTTTCTGACCCACGTGGAAGACGTCTCGCAGGAGGAGATCCGGCGCCGCCTGTCCGCTGCCGGGTGACCGGCGGCCGTACGCGGCTGCCGGCCCGCGTACTGGCCGCCGCACGCGATTGTCGGTCCGCGTACCGGGCGCCGTTGCGACAGGACCCCGCCGACCGAACCGCCCGTACGCGGCAGCTCCGACGAACCAAGGACGGCAGACCGCGACCCCCGTCTCCTCACACCCCCGCCGACCGGTCCTCCAGCCCCTCGGGTGCGGCCTGGCCGGGCGGCGTCACCAGGACCATCTGGGACACCCGGTTCCTGTCCCTGCTGTGCACCGTGACCCGGTAGAGGCCCGGTTCGTCGACGCGGGCCGTCGCCGTGAGGCGGCGGTTGTGCAGCGAGAGCCGTGCGGGCGGCAGCGCCGTACCGTCGACGGCGTCGATGCGGCAGGTCACGCCGGACGGTGACGCCAGGCCGCTGATCGTCATGGTCCACGGCGTGCCGGCCTCGGCGAGGTCGGGCGTGCTCAGCCCGCAGCCCGCGCCGCCCATCGGAGGACCGAAGTGCCTGTCGCGGCGCACCAGTTCCTCGACGGCGCGCAGGGCGAACCGGTCGGCGGCGACGGCGCCGTGCTGCAGGGGGAGGGGAGTGGTGACCGAGTCGAGGGAGGCGGACTCCGTGGACACCGTGCCGTCGCCCTCGCAGTCGAAGGTGGCGAGCTGCCCGTCACCGCGACGGATGAAGGAGCCGTCGCTGTGGCGACGTGCCGTGTGGCAGTGGGCGTGGACGGTCCCGTTGTCGATCGACAGGCTCTGCGTCGTCTCCTGACTGGTCCCGATGAAGGCGTGGTGGCCGGGCAGAGCGATGGCGATCCGTTTGGCGGCGTCGTCCGCGGCGAGGCGGGCGAGATCCGGGTCTCCTCCGATACCGGCGACGTCACCGGGCGTGAGACGACGGGCCTCACCCCTGTCGAGCAGACAGGCGTACTGCGGAAGCAGGTCGTGCAGGCCGGGCATCGTCGCGCACAGATCCCGCAGCTTGCCGTGGGGGAGCGGTACGGGAGCCCCGCGGCCGCTGTTGAGGATGGAGGCGGCCGCGACCGCCCCGTAGAAGGGGGTGCCCAGGGTGAGGACGGCCCGGGTGTCGGCGGCCAGATCCGAGTCGTGCAGAGGATCGAGAGCGGCCTGGGTCACCAGCCCTCCCATCGAATGGGAGACGAACACCAGGCGCGCCGGAGCCGCGTCCCGACGGAGCCGGCGGGCGGCGTCATGGGCGGGATGACCGCGCCAGCTCATGAGATGTGCGCGAGCGGCCGCGGCGAGGCGCCGGCCGTTGACCGCGACCGGGAGACGCCAGTCGTAGGGGAACTCCAGTACGGAGGCGGGGTCGGGCACGCACCGGCGCATCGTGGCGGCCAGCTCGGTGTAGGGCTCGAAACCCCTCAGGTACGGCGTCCAGGCGGAGTGACGCAGGAGCTGGGTCGGGACGATGCGCCCGACGCGTCCCTCGAGTTCGTCGTCCGTCATGCGCAGTGCCGCCAGACCGTCACGGCTCGTCCAGGCCGAGACCAGCCAGCGCGTGCCGGACAGGCCCCAGACGAGCCGGCCGGTGGCCGTGTCGAGAAGCTCGCTGCCCATGATGCCGGGCACGACGACGACGGCGTCCTGCGTGACGTTCCCGCTCGCGGGTGACGCGTCGTCGGGATTGGCCGATCGGCCGGTCGCGTAGTTCATGAGCGTGAACAATAGGGAGCATGTATCCAGAGGAAGGGGATAATCCGGAAGATCGCCATCAGGCTGGTACGCATGCGGTAATAGACGGTCCGCCGGCGGATGCGGGCGTCCTGGCGGTGATCGCCGTGGACGACCCGGACACCCGTGGTTTCGCCGACGCCATCCGCCTGCAATTGCAGGTGGTACGGCAGTGGTGGGCGCCACCCTCCCCCGGAGGGTTCAGCGAGTGCCGCGTCGAGCCGCACGCCCGGCACGACGTCGAACGCTTCCTCCACGAGCAGCGGTTGCGGGAGACCCCCCAGCACGTGCCGCTCGTCCTCTTCATCTCCTCGCACGGCGTGCTGGGCCTGTCCCAGCGCCACTTCCTCCGGCTGCCCGCCACCGAGTTCGGCCGACTGCTCGCCACCGGCATGCCGACCAACGAAGCGGTCGTCGCCGCACTGGACTCCCATGCCCGTGACGTGCTGGTCATCCTCAACGCCTGCCACGCCGAGGGTATCGGCGCGGAACTGGAGCTGTGGAGACGTGACTTGGCGCTCGACAGAAGCCGTAGCCTCAACGTCATCGCCACCACCGACACCGACTCCCAGGTCCGGGCACTGGAGTTCGCCACCATTCTGGGCAGGGCCTATGAACGGCTGCGTGACGTCAACGAGATCACCCGTCCTCACCTCACGATCGACGAGTTCATCGAGGCGCTGGAGGACGCGACCGCGGATACCAACGCCGAACTGGGCCTCACCGACCCCGAGGAGATGCTGCCAGGTCCCCAGCCGGTACTGAAGTCGAGACCCGGCAGGCAGCCGCTGCCGACCCTGCCCAACCCCGGCTACAGAGCGCAGCGTTCACTCCTGCCACCCGAACGCGCGGAACTCGCCGTACCCTTGGCCGAGTTGGACGCATGGCTCGCGCCGGAAAGCCACCGAGACCCCCTCTGGTACCTGAACGGACGTTCCTCACTGACCCGGTCGATGACCGAGTTCCTGCACCGACGGGCCGGCGCCCTCATCGTCACGGGGGCAGCCGCGACCGGCAAATCCGCCCTCCTCGCCCGCACCGTCACCCTGAGCGAGCCCGCGACGCGCGACGACGCCACCTACCGACGGGCGATCGACTCCGCCGACGACGGCTGTGTGCCACCCGCCCAGGCCGTCGACGTCGCCGTGACGGCACGCAACCGCGGCTGCGTGAGCCTGCTCGAAGCCATCGCCACCCGCCTGCCCGGACCGCCTCCGCCTCCTCCCGCGACCGGCAGCGACCCCATGCGCCACTGGCAGGACACCCTCGCGGCGGCGCTGCGCGTTCCCGACGAGCGGCCGCTGACCGTGGTGATCGACGCCTTCGACGAGGCCACCGACCCCGCCGCCTGCCTCCGCGACGTCCTGCAGCCTCTCGTCACCGCCTCGCGCGGCCGCCACCGCAAGGACCCGCCGGACATCACCATCCCCGCACAGACCACGTCCTCCCACTCCCCGACCGCGGCGGGTCGCCCGTTACGCCTCGTCCTCGCGGTACGCAGCAACACACCCCACCCCACGGAGGCGGACGGCAACACACCGGATTCCGGCCTCCTCGGGCAACTGCGGACCGCCCTGCCGGCCGCGACGCTCCTGCGCACCGACACCGCCGCCGTGACACAGGAGATCCCGGAATACGTCTTCGCCCTGCTCGGAACCGCCTCATGGGCCCGCACACAACACGAACGGCGCGCCGAGGCCTCCAAGGAGATCGCCTCACTGGTGGGCCGTTCCTTCCTCGACGCGCGGCTCGCCGCACAGCAGCTCATCGAAGAGGGCCCCCGGCAACTGCGCGATCCCTTCTGGCGGACACGCGCACGCGCCGGCACCCTCGGCCTGTTCCAGGAAGACCTGAAGCAGATCGGCGAACTCGACCCGCACGGGGACGCCGTACTCGCCCTGCTGCGCGCCACGGCCTTCTCCCTGGGCCGGGGCCTGCCCTGGGCGGCGATCTGGCCCGCCACCGCCCAGGCCCTCACCGGTCGTCCGATCCCCGATGTCGATTCACATATTCAGCGACTTCTGAACGGCCGCCTCGCCGGGTATCTCACCCACGACATCGAGGACGACCGCAGGGTGTACCGGCCGGCTCACCACCAGCTCGCCTGGCTGCTGCGCCACTGGCCGACCGAGGGGGAAACGGCTTTGAGCCAGCCGGAACAGGACGCCTCACCCGATCCCGCCATCCAGTTACCCGATCCCGCCATCCAGCGCGCGCACGAAGCCATCACCGACGCCCTGGCCCCGCTGGCCGGCCGCGACGCCGGCAAACAGCCACACCCCTATCTCGCCAGGTACCTGGCCCGGCACGCGGCGCTCGCAGGCGTCCTCGACGACGAGCACCTTCCGCCCAGCCTGCTGCCCTGGGTCGCCGGCGACGCCGTACGAGGACTGCTGCGCCTTCCGCACCGCGGCCGCGGCAACCGCTGGTGGCTGCACGCGTGGGCCGCCATCGAGCCCTACATCCAGCACGCCGACCTCCCCTCGCGCTGCTCCAGCCTCCATCTCGCCCACACCGCCATGCGCTTCCCGGGCCTGCCCGCGGCGGCCATGCCGGCCGGCACCACCGCCCTGCACGGCTCACAACTACGGGTGCTCTGGTCGCGGTGGACGCCTCCCTCCAACGTCCTGGCCACCGTCAAAGGGCGCTTCCTCGCCATGACGGCACTGAGCGACGGCACACGCCAACTGATCGCGCTGGGCAGCGAAACGGGCGTCGTCGACCTGCTCGACGCCACCACCGGCGCCGTACTCGGTGATCGCATCCGCGCCCACGACGGCGCGGTGCGCTGCCTCGCCCTGATCCCCGACGGCGTCCGCACCGTCCTCGTCTCCGGCAGCACCGACGGAACCGTCCGCATCTGGGACGCCGCCGGACGCCTGCTCATCGACCAACTCGTCAACCGCCCCAACTGGACCGCCGCGCTGACCGGTTACCGAGCGGCGTCCGGCGAGATCACCGTCATCGCCATCGACGGCCAGGGCGAGGTCATGGGCTGGAACGACCGCGACGGCGCGTACGAGCTGACCAGCCTGCGCCCCCACCCCGCCGAACCCTCGGCCTTCGCCACCCTCGTCACCCGTACGCGCGACGGCCGCGACGTCCTCGTCTGCGCCGGCCACACCCTCACCGTCCGCACCACCACGACCGGCGAACTCCTCGCCGAACACGCCCTGAGCGCCGCCGTGAGAACCCTGACCGGCACCTCCGTCCCGGGCCAGATCGTCGCGGGTCACCACGACGGCACCCTCACCTTCTGGACCCTGCCCGACACCGCCGGCGACCACATCCCCGCAGGCGACCACGCGATCACGGCACTGGCCAGTCTGAGCTGCGACGGCGTACACCTCGTCGCCGTCGGCCGCGGCAACAGCATTGACCTGTGGAACCTCACCACGCGGACCAGGGCCGGATCCCTGACCGGCCACGCCGACACCGTCACCGCCCTGCACCCCGCCACCGGCACCCACGACACCGTGCTCATCTCCTGCTCCCACGACAACACCGTCCGTACCTGGACCGCGGACGCCGTGCGCAACGCGCTCAAGGGAGCAGTCCCGGCCCCCGCCGCGCTCGCGGCCGCCTCCACCAGCACCGACGCGTCGAGCCTGCGTCTGGCCGTCAGCTACCCCGCCGTCATCCAGGTCTGGAACTCGCGCACCGGCACGAGTGAGGCCAGCATGACGCTGCCCTCGGGACGGGCCGTCACAGCCCTCGCCTGGCACGAGCACAACGGCGTACAGCAACTTCTCTGGGCGTCCGACGACTTCACCATCCGCACCTGGCAGCCCCTGGCCCCCGACACGGGTCTGCGCGTCCTCCCCGTCCTCGGCGGCCACCAGCAGAGGATCCACAGCCTCGCCCTGTGCACCGACGGAACACGCCGGCTCCTGGTCAGCGGCGGCGACGACTACACCGTCCGCCTCTGGGATCTGTCCGCCGGTCATCTGCTGAAGACCTGGCCCCACGAATACAGCGTCCGCGCCGTCACCGCGTGCACCGACCGCTCCGGCCACGTCTGGATCGCCTCCGGCAGCGCCGACGGCACCGTCCGCCTCTGGTCCCCCGACCACGACCTGCCCCGCCGCCGGCTCCGCTGCGACCAAGGCGTCATCAACGCGCTGGCCATCGACCCCCGCAACGCCGACGGCCCGCACCTGGTCACCGCCGGCGACGACACCCTGCGCGTATGGAACCTGACCCACCCGGCCGGCGACAGCACCCACCTGCGCGGCCATACCGACATCATCGAAGCCGTCACCGCCTGGACCAGTCCGCGCCCCCGGCCCCGCGCCTACCTCGCCAGCGCGTCCCGGGACGGTACCGTCCGCGTCTGGGACGCGACGACCAGCCGATGCGTCCTCCAACTCGCCGTGGGAAACCGCGTCCACACCCTCACCGCGCATCCCGGCACGGAACCCGCTGTCACCACGCTCACGCTCACCGGGGACGCCGGGGTGGCCGTCGTGGAGGTCCACCTCGAAGGGTGGTGAGCACACGAACGCGCGCCCCCCTGGATGCCCACACGCGCCCCACGCCCTGCGCCAAATCACGCCACATCGAACCGATCCATCCCCAAGAATGATCGTTCGGCATCGGCTCACCAGGGAAGAGCCCGCCGCGGCAGGCGCGCACCATCCCGAGGCCGACGCACCCACCAGTAGACCGACACAGCCCGGGCATGCCCCACGCCACGGTACGCGGCCCGGCCACACGGCGGGCGCGAACCACGCGCCCGTCCCTAAGGAGCGGCGCATGTCCCAGGAGACGTACCCGGAGGTACGCCTTGTCCCGGCCCCCGAACGCGGAGTCTGGCACCTGGGCAAAGCGAAGGATCCTCTCAGGTACAACCAGATCGCGGCCGACGACGCCGACCGCTCCAGCGGCAACCGGTGGAGCCTGGTGAGCGACGGAACCCTCTACTGCGCCTCCGAGTTCGAGGGCTGCTTCGCCGAAGCGCTCGCCCCCTTCCGGGTCGCACACGAACTCCGCGACGTCATCAAGGACGACTGGCTCAAGCCCTCCTACATGCCACCAGGACACCTGCCCCGCGACTGGCGCACCCGCCACACCCTGGTGCGGCTCATGCCCGACAAGGACGCCCGCTTCCTCGACGTCGACGACGAGGACACCCTCTGCGGCATCCAGCGCGCACTCGAACCCACGCTCGCCGAACTCGACATCGAAAAGCTCACCCACGAACACATCCAGGGCTCCGACCGTCGTATCACCCGCACCATCGCCGCCTGGGCGGTCGCCCAGCAGAACCGCGAGCAGCGCCCCCTCATCAGCGGCATCGTCTACCGCTCGCGCTTCGCGGCACGCGAATGCTGGGCCGTCTTCCAGTCCACCGAACTGGCGGAAGTCGAGTCCCAGCCCATCTGGCCCGAGACGGAGGGCCTTCGGACTGTAGCCGAGGAGTATGGACTCACCATCCGCTGACCTCCCCTCTCTTCCCCCGCTGAACCCCCTCGGGTCAGCACCTGAATACGCATAGCCCAAACGAACGAACCGCACTACCGCAACAGAGCCCCAACCACCCCGCCCAAACGGAAAACCCGCATGTCACGGTCCGAAGTACTGCACCGTGGACGGTGGTTAAGGCCGACGAGCGCAACGGCGCATTGAGGCGAATCGCTGGAGAAGCGGGTGGGATATGGCTACCGTGACGGTACGCGAAACAGGAAGGGACCACTATGGACCCCACCCTCAGCGGCTCACCGCCCGCATGCTCAGGCCCCCGGCACACAGCCCCTCACGGCCACCCACCGGCCGCGCGCCCGCCGCATCCCCAGGCGGCACACCCTCTCTGAGCCACCAGCGCCGCCCGCCGCACGCGCCCCCCAGCCGGCCAAGGGACGCAGCCGGCACAACCCCGGCACGCACCCGGCACAGCACCACTCGGCGCCCCCCACCACCACCACGAAGACGACCGATCCGCTCGCGACCACCCGCTGTCTGACCGACGACCGCGCAGCCCCGGCCGGCGTCCGTCACGACACAAGGGAGACACTCATGATGCCCACCGCCAAACCGACCGCCACCAGAAGCGACGAAGCCGCCGCCAAGGCGCACCTCACCACCGTGCGCATGTCCATCGCCGACATCGCCAGGTTCCTCCAGGACAACCTCGGCCAGCGGCTCACGGCACGCATCACCAACCTCAGTGATCATCGTCAGGTCGGCAAGTGGGCATCGGGGGAGAACACGCCAAGGCCCGAAGCGGAGGAGCGCCTGCGCGCGGCACTCCAGGTCTTTCAACTCATCCAGGACGCGGAAAGCCTCTACACCGCGCGCGCCTGGCTGATCGGCATGAACCCCCAACTCGACGACCAGGCCCCCCTCAGCGTCATCGCCGAGGGCCACTACCGCGACGTCATGGCAGCGGCACGCGCCTACGTCGACGGAGGCTGAGCGCACACCCGGCTTGAGGCCCCCTCGTCAGGGGACGCTCGTCAGGGGACGACAACTTCCCACCGCCGCTGTGAGAACGGAAAGACGCAAACAATCCGCAGCGCGCCGCTAAGCTTCCCCGTCATGCCCACAACAGCGCGTAGATCCGCCCTCGGCACCGCCGCTCTCGCCCTGTTCCTCCTCGCCGGCACCGGCTGTTCCTCCGGCTCCGGCCAAGGCGACGGCGATTCCGGAGTGCTGCGGGGGCTGAGCACTCTTGCCGAAAGCAACGGCTCGAACGGGGTGAGCTATCTCGACGCGGCCAAGGCACGCGAGTTGAGAAAGGGTGACGAGAAGCGGTTCGCTCTCGTCGCCCGGCCTGGCAGCGGTCTGCTGACCGAGTACGAGCCCGGGCCGCTGTCACAGCACGTGAAGGTCACACAGATCGACACCGCCGTCGACACGAAGAACGCGGGCCACTGGGAGGGCTCGTTCGACGCGGCCGCGATCACCGCCGCGCTGAAGTCGAACGGGTACCGGCAGAGCGGGGACGGCCGGACCTGGACGCGGACGGGCCGCACAGGCCCCTCCTTCCAGATCTCGGAGGATGAGATCTCGTACTCCTCACAGGGCCGAACGCCCATGGCGGCCGTCCACCCCGAGCAGGGCGCCTCGCTGGCCGACGAGAAGGAGTTCCGGCGCGCGGCCGAGTGCCTGGGAGACACCTACTGGGCCGACTTCAGTCCCCTCAGCTCCACGAAGCCGGTACGTCTGTCCGCCGTCGGCCAGCTGGCCGCCTCCTCCGCCAAGAACACCGAGGTGCTGTGCCTCGTGGTCAAGGACGCGGCGACCGCCAACCGTGCCGCGGCCAAGCTGCGTTCGGTGGTTCGGACCAGGTCGCCGAAGTTCGACGGCACGAAGGTGACCGTCGAGAAGGGCGACCAGCCGCTGGTACGTGCGGTCGTCCCGGACACGTCCGCCCAGCGGGCGGGCCGCCTGGTCGTCACCGATCTCGAGCTGTGGATGTCCACCACGGAACTGTAGGACTCCGGCAGCATCGCGTGTCCGCGTGTCCGCGTGTCCGCGTGTCCGCGTGTCCGCGCCTTCGCCAGGAGGCGGTGGCGGTGGCGGTGACTGAACTCGGCGAGGTCCTCCCCGCCGCGCCGACCACGTCAGTGCCCGAGCTCCAGGCAGCCCCGACACGGATCGTGAACCATGCCCGCTCTAGCCGGCCCGATGACGGACGACGAGACTCTCCGGGCCGGTGACGTGCTGTCGATCGCCTGTCCTTTCACAGCGGCCAGAGTCGAACGGGGTGTGACCTGGGACCATGTGTCGGTGCGCTGGCCGTGGTGTACGGGTTTCCCCCTCAACCCGGGTGACGGGATCCCGTTCTCCATCGAACTGCTGATGCGGCCGTACGCCTTCCTCGGACCGGGAGACGAGGTCGCCGACGCGGCGGGGCGGGCATGGCGATTCGACGGGCCCTGGGACTGGGCCCCGTTCGACGGAGAGGGGCCCGGCGCAGGCCCCGAGTGGCCGCTCGTCCTGCTGACCCGCTCAGGGACACCGTGCTCCGACTCGGACGCGGAGACAGTGGCCGCGGGCACGGCAACCGGCTCCCACCAGGAGACCGTCCGACGCTGGATGTCCCTCACCGAGGCTTCCCCCACGCCCTGACAACAGGACCCTCGCTGACACGGAATCCGACCGTCACCGACGAAGCGCCTTCAATAGGCTCGGCCCATGTGCACCTACGCCTTCGTCCACTACAAACTGCACTACGCGTGCGTGTCGTGCCGGATCAGCTTCAAACGGCATCCCAACGGCACCAGAGGGCACACGTGCCCGAACTGCGCCGGGCCGCTGCTGTGCGCCGGCCACGACTTCGCGGCGCCCCGCCGCGGCAACCGGAAGGCGTGGTCGGTCGTCGCGGCGGTCCTGAACGCGGGACTGCGCTACGACGGCTTCGAGCCGTGCGGCTGCGGACGGGACCCGAAGTTCCGCCCTCGCACCCGCGCCCAGCTGCGCGCCCGCCTCATCGCCGCGGCCCGCACCGGCACCCCGCCGGCGCAAGTGCTCAGCCGCCCGGATCCACTGGAACCCCGGTGACACGGGCGGCACTCGGCACGGCGAACCGGTCCCAACTCCCCGCCCCCCACACGCACACGACCGGCAGTACAGCCAGCATCAGTTGACGCCGGTCGGTACCGGCGGACGTCAGTCGGTGTCGGTGGCCGCCAACACGGCCAAACGCCGGCGATCCGGAGCAAGGGCGGCCAGGCCGATGTCCCAGGCCACTTGCTCGAACCACTTCGTGTCGGCATCGAAACCGTGCCAGACGCAGTCCCGTACCTGTGGTTCCACCTCGTCGGGGGTGGCGCCCTCCGGGCATCCGGCCAGCGCGGCCAGAGACCGCCAGGCCGCCAGACGGCCATAGGCACCGAAGGAACCGCGGCTGTACGCCCCTCCCGAGGACGCGGCACCGAAGACGACTCGCCATGCCTGGGCCGGCGGGAGGACAGTGACCGAAAGCGCGGCTTTCTTCCCCGCTCCGCGCAGACAGTCCAGCCCCGGCGTTAGCAGCGCGGCCGGGACCGACGCGGGGTCCAGAGGCTTCGCGAGATCGAAGCCCCGTGCCTCGATACGCCCGTTGGACTCCTCGGCCCAGTTCGCCACGGCCGTGGCGATGACCGTGGCGTCGGCTTCCGTCGTCGTCTCCTGCGCCGAGGAGCTACGGACGCCGGTGAGCACAGCCGGTTCGCGGCTCTCCGACGGCCCGAACGGCATCGAGTGACTACTGCCGCGGCTGCTGTACCTCGGCAGGTCGGACCGGCTCTCGATGTCCGACCGCGTCAGGGGAAGCCCGCCCAGCGGATGACGACGCCAATGCGACGACGTCGCCCAACGGGCGATCCCCGGTATCTCTGCGACGGCGATGCCCCTGAGGACCAACTCGTGAACCAGGCAGCCCCGAAGCTCCTCCGAAGCGTGCCCGGTGAACGCCACAGCCAGATTCGCGGCGTCCTGGCCGGAGGCGAGCAGTGAGGCCGCGTAGCGATCCAGCGTCCGGCCGTTCGCCTCCGCCGAGGAGATCAATGGACATACAGACGCTTGACTCCTACGAACCTCGATCGGCGACCACGCCGACCGGGCTGCGGGGCTGCGGGGCTGCACGGCACTACGTGATACTTGCCCTGTGCAGTGGTACGAGCGGGCGCAGGAGGCGGAACGGGACCAGAATTGGGATGTGGCCATCGCGTTGGTCACCGCCCACGCCGAATGCGTCTCCGTCGATCCCTACAGGCACAACAACCACCTGTGGCACATGGACCTGCTCGCCCGCGCGGAGCGCCTCCCCGAACTCGCGGAGCTCGCTCTCACGGATGCCCATGCCCGCCGGAGACTCAACAGGGCGTTTCGTCGACGGGGGATGGTTCCGGAACTGCGCAGCCGAGCCCGGAAAGGCGACCGTGACGCTCTGTACGTCCTCGTCCGACTGCTGTGCGAGACAGACCGAGCCCAGGAGGCATCCCAGGCCGTCCAGGACTACGGCCCGGAGGACCAGTACGCCCGCGAGATCGTCGCCGGCCTTCGAACGCCATCAAGCGCTGCGGAGTAACGCCCGGACCGGGCGGCGGTCGAGCAGCCGGTTCCGCCGGTTCCGCCGGCTGCGCCGGTGTGCTGTTCCGGCCAGGAGTTGGATGCGCCGATTGCAGACCGACGTCGACGGCTCCGTCCGCGCCGCGGCCGCGGGTGACCGGGTGGCGTAGTGGTACGGAAGGTCAGCCCAGGCTCTTGTGCAGAGCCTCCAGGCCCTCGCTGTAGATCCCGGTGAAGAGAGCGACGACGTCGGCGTCCGGGACGTCTCGGGGCGTGAATCGTCCCGACCACTGAATCTCGCTGGCCGCTTCGTCCTCGACGACGAAGACGCCAGACATGCTGGTCTCCATGCCTCAGTCCCCATGCCCCATGCTCCATGTCCGCGGGGTCGACGCCGTCCGTATAGGTGTCCGTCCTCGTGACGTCCGGGCCGACCAGGCCGCCCCCACGCGCCGCCGTGCGGCCCCGGGCCGGTGGCCGCGAAGCCAGGACCAGCCCCCGTCCGGCCTTCTCCTGACCTGCCCTCTCACGAGAACAATGCCCGTGAGACAGTCGGGCAGCCCCACCGACCGCCCGAGGAGAAGGATCCATGACCGCATTGCCAACTGTTACTGGCCGCGACGAGTTCGACGCCCTGGTCGTCAGGACGGACTACCAGGACGATCAGGCATGGCAGGACGTGGTGGCGGTGCTGAGGAAACCCTGGGGAGACGGACAGTACGAGGCGCACGTCCACGTCATCGACGATCCGGTCTGGGCAGGGGCGACCCCCGACGAGGTGGTGACGGCGGTCCGCGCGGACGAGGACTTGAGCGTTGTGTTCCTCGCCGACCGGATGACCATGCAGGCCGACGGCCACGCACTGCCTCACACGTTGCTGGCGGTCACCACGCTGACGCGGGAGGAGTGCGTGGACGACGAGGACTACGAGCAGCTGACCGAATTCGGTCTGAGTTCCGCACCACCCCCGCAGGGGTCCACGACATCCACGCGAACCTCAGCATCGGCAACATGGGCTTCGAGGAGTACGCCGGATGGGCCCACGATGATCCCGAGGGCATCCATCGTTCCGCCTGAACAGCTGAACAGTCTGCTGATCCGTGTCCGTGCTTGAAGTTGTTGTTCAACCCCTTCCGTGCAGCGATGAAGCTTGATCTTCGCCTACGCAAGCGATGCCGCTGATGGAGGTACAGAGGGCGGCATCGTCGTCATCGACTGACTCGGCTCCGCCTGAGCTTGTTTTCAACGGCCCATCACGCAAGGGCAGTTGAGTGCCTGTCGGCTGTTGAGGACGGGTGCGACAGCGATGCGGCCCTGGTGCGACCAGTGCGTTGTCGAGACACCGTTGATCCTGCCAAGGCCGCGAGGGTGAGGCTGCTGTACGACGCTGTACGCGTCGAGTCCCTGACGCGGGTTCCGGCCTGTGCACGAGAACCGGATCGCCGGCCGGTGCACCGAAACCCGCCGGCCCTGGCCCCGGACGCTCGCCCGGCTCGAAGAACAGCCGTCCCGTCACCCGTCACCCGTCATGACGCGGGACGAACCCTCACCATCGACGAGACATGCCGGCGACCGACCCACCACCGGAACGGGCTCCCCTCATCAGGCCCCTTGGAGCCGACCTTCTACGCTGGTGCTGTGACTGATGAGCAGGAGCAGGTGCAGCCGTCGGGAGTGTGGGCCACGGCTGTGGGAGTGGCCAGGGTGCGGGCGCTGGAGAACGAGCGGGAGAACGCGCTGTTCCGCGACCCACTGGCACAGGCCTTCGCCGCCGCCGGCGGCCTGTGGCCCTCCTCGCCGCCGCCCGATGACGAGGCCGGGCGACGCCGTCGGCTGGCCGTGTCGTTCTCCATTGTCATCAGGACGAAGTTCCTCGACGACCTGTTGCGGCAGGCTTCCGCGTCCGGGGTCCGGCAGGTCGTGCTGCTCGGCGCCGGCATGGACAGCCGGGCCTTCCGGATGGACTGGCCCGAGGGCACCCGGCTGTTCGAGGTCGACACCGCCGCGCCACTGGACTTCAAGGCTTCGGTGCTGCGCCAGGAGCGGGCCGTCGCACGCTGCGAGCGGATCACCGTCGCGGTGGATCTGCGTGAGGACTGGCCAGGTGCGCTGGCCGCCGCAGGGCACGACCCGACGGTGCCGACCGTGTGGATCGCCGAAGGACTGCTGATCTATCTGCCCGAGGACGCGGTGGAGTTGCTGCTGGCCCGGATCAGCGCGCAGTCGGCGGCAGGAAGTCGGATGGGGCTGACGCTGGGCTCGCGCGGCGTGATCGAGCGCTTCGGCGCGGACACCGCGCCGGGATCGGCGGCGTCCATGTGGGTCTCGGAGATGCCCGACGACCCGGTGGGCTGGCTGGCCGGGCACGGCTGGGAGGCCGGCAGCCACACCCTGCGCGAGCGCGCTGCCGCCTACGGCCGCCCGATCAGCACCCCGCCGCAGCGCGAGGAACGGCCCGGCGGACTGATCTCGGCGGTCCGCCGGTAGCGCGCCTCCTGGTCACCGACCGCGACGCGGCCCGCGAACTCCTCTGGCGCCTGCGGGTCATGTAGCCGCAGATCGCGCAGATCTGCGCCGACTACGCCTACGCCGACCAACTCACCAACTGGTCCGGCGACTTCCTCAACATGACCCTGAAACCTGACCTGGGCACTCATCACCCTCATGACCCGCAGCCCCAGTCGCGGCGGCCCCAGGTCAAGTGGTCGAGAGTGCGAACCTCACTGCGCGACGGACCTGCAGGCGGGTCATCTCGGCAGGTCTACATGGCCCCGAGCATGCAATACGTCATGACTTTGTCCTGGGCTTGCCCGTCCGCGGCTTCCACTGCGGCTTGCTCTCCGGCTGCGCGGTCCGCAGCCGTCTCGATCTCAGCGGCTTGTGATTCGACATGGCGCTGCTCAGACTCGGCGCGCGTGTTCTCCCCGTGATTCATGGTCAGAATCTGCGTAATCACGGGCCTCGCCACCAGGGCGCTGCCGACAGACTTCTTGAGTGCTCAAACAGGCACTCAGCTTGTTCTTCAACCTCTGGCCCGGTCAGTCCAGCAAAGTGGTCGTGAACTTCTCGTGGTGGGCCACGAGCCACTCCTGGATGCGGTCCCACCGTTGCCAACCTCCGCGCTCGGACAGCACCTGTGTGTAGACAGGGTCGCCAGCGGTCACGCGGTCGGCGACGAAGGCCCGGCAGGACGCTGTGGCCTGTTCGATGATGCCGGGTAGTTCGGCGCGTTCCTGCGGAGAGAGGCCGTAGCTGTCGGCGAGGATTCGCAGTCGCGTCGGGGCGTCCAGCCCGGCGGGGTGGAGGGCTGCCGCGGACGTGGGATCGAGCATGGGGACCCAGTAGCGGGCGGTCATGGCGATGTCCCACAGCGGTCGTCCGGGCGCTGCCAGGTCGAAATCGATCAGGGCCGTGGCATAGCCGTCGCGGAAGACGACGTTTTCCGGGCACACGTCGTTGTGGCACAGCATCGTTCCTCCCTCCGGGTCGGCCAGAGCCTGGGGCCATGCGGCGCGGGTGTCCACGGGGATGGCCGCGCCGGCGTCGTGCAGGCGTCGCAGCAGGCTTCCCACCGAACGCAGAGCGGTCTCCGTCATCGCCCAGCGGGGATACGGCGGCAGGGCAACGTCACCGGGGATGTAGGTCAGATGCTCGCGGCCGTCCGTGGTGAGCTGGAGCGGAGTCGGAGCCGCGTCGAAGCCGTGTTCTTCGAGTGCGCGGAGGTGGGCGTGGAGGGCGCGCGCAGTGGGCGGCGCGGGGCGTTCCACCAGGGAACCGCGGCGGACGACCGCGCCCGCGTTCATCATGCCGCCGTCGAGTGCTTCGCCCTGTGCCGCCCCGTCCTCAGCTGTCACGTCGATCACGCTACCGGGAGGGCGGCGGTGGTTGGGCCGGCTCCGAAAGGCGCTTCGAACTCGGTGGTCAGCTGAGTATTCACCTGACGCTGAGGCGGCCTTCGTCTGATCATGCGCTCCGACCAAGGCACGTGACCAAGGCGATGGCTGTGAGGGTGAGTCTGCTGCCTGACGCAGCTGTGGGGGGGGGAAGCGTTCTCGGAAGCGTCACGCTTCCGGGATGAGTTGTACGCGTGTCTGACCGGACGCGGCGATGAGCTGTTCGAGCTGACGGATGCGGTGCTCTGCGCGCCGGGCGCGGTGCACTCGGCAGTCGAGCCGACGCTCCTGCCCGAGCACCGGCGGGGGCACGGCGCGATGTACGACGGCCTCAACCTGGGGCGGACCGACACCGATCGCCTGCGGTCACTCCTGGCCGGAATTCCGCTTCGCCAGGCCAGAGACGTGGCCCGATCCAGCTGTCACCACCAGCACGGCCACCGCGAGTTACGGCAAGGCCCTCACCCAGGCATGGGACCGGGTCCACCCGTAGCTGCCCCACCGGGCCGCCTGGCTGGACCACGAGGGCGAGCGTCCGCTGATCGGTCGATCGATCGACGGACCGGACACCGACGCCCTGACGGCATGCCCCTCACCACCATCAGAAGCATTCGCGCTGCGATCGGGGAACCGTGGCCGGCCGTCTTGCGTGATCACGGCAATGGAGCCGAGGAAGCATGCCAGGCGCGTAATGGCTCACTTGGCGATTGTCTGGTTGGCCGGCTGCGCCCTGACGGGCTTGCAGGGGTGGGCGGTGCTCTTCGCTCTCTTCGTCGGCGGGGCACTGTCCCTCATTGCTGCTGTTGTCGGCGTGGTACTGCTGGCGGTCACGGTACTCGCGGGACTCGGGTCCGCTGCTCGCACCATGCTGCCGCTCGTGTACCGGCCGCGGGGGCTGTGGGCCTGGACAGCCGGCGTGTACGTGCTGGGTACGGCAGGCGCGTCCGGGACTGCTGTGCTGAACTTCAAGGCCAATCACCTGGAGAGCATCCCTCTGCTCTACCTGGCCGGAGGGGCCTGTTACGCGCTGGCAGCCGCGCTCTTCCTTCCAAGCATTCGCATCAGGCTGACCGCTGTCGGCGCAGCGGCTGTTCTCGCTGTCAGCGGCGCGTATGTCACCTGGGTGGCCGTGCAGCCCCCCACTCTCGACGAATGGATCACCGCCAACGGTGTGGACCGCACCCTCCTGCGGGTCGGTGACCCACCGCCGGGCTACGCGCCGCACGTGCTGGGCGCGAGCGAGACCGGCTCCGGCACGGAATACGAGCGGCCCGACTCCGCATCACTGCACCTCGGCGTGACCCGCGAGCGACATGACAACCGTCGCGTCGACGCGCGCGGCTGCCCAGTTCCCTTCGGCGATCCGATCCACTGCACGGACGACGGTGGCGGCCGCCAACTGATCACCTACGAAGGCGACTACGAGCATCAGGAGATGCGCCTGCACCTGCGCAGCGACGGCCTGGTCTGCACCGTGACCGGATCGGGCTCTACCATCGACCTGCCCGCGGCCCGGCACATTCTGTCGACGCTCAGGCCGGCGACAGACACCGAACTCGCCGGCCTGGTGGAGCTGCCGGTGAGGCGATGAGCGCCCCGGAAGCAGTGTCGGCGTGGGTATGGGCGGGGTCGCGGATTCCTCGCTGCCGCCCTGTCAGCGGGTGGCGAGGATGCCTTCCACCACGGCGCGGAGCCCATGCAGATACGTGTCCTGCGCCGTAAGAGGTGCCCAGCGGTCCGCGAGCTGCGCCATTTCCCCCGGAGATCCCGGGACACCTCCCCATCGGCACTCCGGACCCGTCTTCGGCTACGTGCTGGAGGGCGAGATGCTCTTCGAAGTGGAAGGAGGGCCAGCGCGGGTAATCCGGGCAGGCGAGGCCTTCTGGGAGCCGGGAGGCGACCTGATCCACTACCAGGACTCCAACCAAGCCCCTCCGCTTCCTGGTCACTTTGGTCTGCCGGCCCGGCGAGCCCTTGCTGGAACTCGTCGACGCACGGGAATTGGAGGAGTGGAAGGACCGGCGCGCGCCGTGTGCCTCCTGACGGACCCGGCGGAAAGACGGTGCCCCGCCGCGTGCGCGGCGGTTGTTTCCGGGTAGGCGACTCGTGGACCTGTTGTCGGGACGAAGGAGGAGTGATGGCGGCCGATTCGTCCATGAGGGCAGTGGGGTGGGCGCGTTCTCTGCCGATCAGCAGCGGGGTGAAGGCGGCCAGGGACTGGACGCGTGAGCACCTGAACACTCTGGGATGGGACCGGACCGCTCCGGAGACGGTGGACGCGGTCCTGCTCACCGTCTCGGAGCTGGTCACCAACGCCCATGTCCACGCCCGCAGCGCCGCACAGTTGGTCCTGGCCTGGGACAGTGAATGTCTGCACGTGACCGTGCACGACTCGTCGCCCGCTCTGCCCGAGCAGCGGCAGCCCTCCGACGAGGCACCCGGCGGCCGGGGGATGCTGCTGGTGGACGCGCTCGCCGACACCTGGCAGGCCCACCCGTGTCCGAACGGCAAGGACATCACTGCCTGCTTCCGGCCGTCGTCCGAAGGCGTTCAGCTGGCCGCCAGGGCTGCGCCCAGCAGCGTGTGCTCGTAGCGGACGGCCCGTCCGGCGCGAGTGTGGGGGACCAGACCGGCATCGCGCAGCACCGTGAGCGGGTCGCGGTCTGAGCAGCGATCTCCAGTTCGCCCTCCCCGAGGAATGCCTCGGCCTGGTAGGCGAGGAACACCGCGTGGGTCTTGGAACGGGTGGCCGGGAGGAGGTGGATGCCCTCGTTCATGAGGCGATCGGCTTGGCGTCTTTGGCCGAGGTCGGCGCGGCACCGGCCGCTGTCGGCGGCGAGGTCGGCATGTGACATCGGCAGCCTTCAGCGCGCGGCGGCACGGTCCGTGCTTGTCGAGCACTGCGAGTCCCGGCACCGCCCGGCCGGCCGCGGCGACGAGCGCGTGGCAGGCGGTGACCAGGTCCAGGAACTCCACCGTCCGGTCGATATTCCGGACCGCCGGTGCGACCGGACTGGTGTCCTCAAACTGGTCGCGGGCTTGCCGACCGCGTTCAGCCTGGGCATGGGTGACCTGGAAGCGGGCGATGTCATCGCTCATCGCCTTGAACGCGACGTCCGGCCTGCGCAGCAAGTTCGTGGCAGCAGAGGTTGCCACCTGCTTGTCGCGGGTGAATTCATCCACCACCCGGGCCTTGTCCACCATGGTCGCCTTGGTCGTCACCTCGGGCCGTTTCAGGAAGTCGCTGGTCACCGCCGCAGCGACCTGGTCGTCCTGGGCCACGGTGTGGATCGCGGTGATCTTCTCCTTCGGTGTCAGCAGTGTCTCGACGCGGTTGCCGACTCGCCGGCGGGCATCGTCCGGTGTCCACCGGGCTTTGCCGTCGGGCGGCGCGACACCAACCCGAGAGATCGCGGTTACTGCTCCTGTCCGGGGTGGAGGAGGCGTTCGGCGTGCGGGGTGCGGCGGTAGTAGACGCGGTGGCCGTGGCGGGTTCGTGTGAGGAGGCCGGCGCGGTGGAGGCGGGTGAGGTGGTAGGAGACGGTTGACGGGTCCAGGCGGTGGCGTTCGGCGAGTTCGGCTGTGGTGAGGGGTTGGTTCAGGGTGAGCAGCAGGGCGTGCCGGGTTGCCCCCAGGACATCGGCGGCCGGGTGGTTGTCCGGTGTGGTGTGGCGGGCAGCGGGGGTGCGGGGGATCGGATAGCACAGCACCGTCTCGTGATGGAACAGTGGGTCGAGGCCTGGCGTCAGGTGGCTGGCGGTGACGGTGGGGATCATGATGACCGTCGGCGCGTGGGGGACCGTGGCGCGGAATGGGCTGCGGATGGTCAGTGTGGTGTCGTGCCAGCTGATGTCCGGGTGGAGGGAGTTCAGGACCGCCCCTGTCCCCAGCCGGGCCATGAGCTGGGAGCGTGCGTTGATTTCGGCCTCGAGGCGGCTGCGGATGGCCGGCCAGCGCGGTGCGAGCGTGCGGTGCCACAAGGCATGCAGTTCCTGAGCGGCCTTTTCGGCGAATGCGGTTTCCCCTCGCTCAAGTTGGCCGCGGATCGACGCGGACAGTTCGGTGCCGGGAAAGCCCTGTCCGGTGATGCCTGTGGTGAACACGGTGATCTCCTGGACCAGCCGGTCCGGCGCAAGGGTGGCTATCTGATGGAGTTCGTCATCAAGGGTGGGAGCGAACTGCGTGGGTGTGGGGTTGATGAAGTCCGGCAGCCATGTGTCCCCCTGGAGGAATCCTGCGAGCAGGGGCATCTGCTTGTCGTCCAGTAGCCGATGCACGCCATACCGTTTCGTGCCGCGGGACGATCTGATCACGGTGGACAGGACGCCGAACAGCTCGACCATCGGTGACATGGCGAACCGGGTCCTGGCCAGCTCGGCGGGGTCCAGCGACAGACGCAGCATGTTGCCCCCCGGGCAAGGCAGGCGGGCTCTGGCCTGCCAGCCAAACATTGGAGTCTGATCCAATCAATGGCGTTCTCAGTCAACGTCGGCGTCTACTTGTGGCCGCACGGAAGTTTGGTACTCGCATCCACCCCATAGCCGCTAACCGGTGGGCAAGAGAGGTACTGCTCCGGCTACGGTCCGGGAAAGGAATCCTCGTTGAGGAATCAGCGGAGTCAACGGGTGGACGGCACTAAAACCGTACGACCCGAGGTGCAGCGGTCGGTCTGATGGTTGCTCTCGCGCCCTGTCGCTTCTGCGGGGCGCTCGCCCGGAGAAATCCACAATTCGGCCAATTCTGGCTGTCAAGGAGGTCCTTGATCATGCGTATCGGAAAACACACGGTCACCCTCGCGGCAAGCGGCGCGCTGCTCGCCGCCACGATGGGCTTCGCAGCCGCATCGCCCGCCCAGGCGGCGTCCTGCGACATCCCCCCGGCGGGCAGCATGTGCGTGCATATCCACAACACGGATGCTGACTCGTGGTACTGGCTCGGCCCGTGGAGCGCCTGCACGATCCACAACATCCCCGGGTACGACCAGGTCACCTGGATCAACAACAACCAGGTCGGTGGAGTCCGGACGACCTTCTACTACGAACCCGACGGCACGAACGCCATTGGCAGCGTCGCCCAGGACTACTCCGGACGCCCGCCCGGCTACGTCAGCAGCGACCTCTCCTGGGCCCGGTCCATCCGCGTCTGCTGACCCGACCCCCGCAGGGCCGCCCAGCGAACTCCGCGCGGCCCTGCGGAAGGTCCCGTGCGGCCGCCGCGGCCGCCGTCCCTGTCGCAGGAGCGGCTCGGCCGCCCGGAGGCCGGGCCTGGGCACGTGGTGTCCGAGCTCGTGCCGAGCGGGTACGAGGTATACGTGCGGATCTTTCACCGCTTCGAGGCTACGGACGGGTCGGGCCGTAGCCGCACGTGGCAGGCGAGGGCCAAGGACTCGGCCGTCCCGTTCCACGCCGAGCTGTCCCACCGGTGGCTGCGGGACGAAGACCGCAGTACGGGACGCTCGCTGTGGCAGGCCGAGGACGGGGCTCTCGACGACAGCAGTCGGCGGGCACTGACTCGCGTGCTTGCCGGGGTGTCCGGTGACCAGGCCGTCTACTTCGCCTACGATCTCGCGGCCCTGCTCTGGGGCGAGGACGAACCGCTCATTCGTCGCGCTTCTCTGTCCGACCTGGAGCCCGTGAGGGAAGCGGTGAGGGACGTGGTGGGGGACAGCGGCCCGGAGTTCTGGTGGCCGCAGGATCGCAGCTGGGCGGTCACCACCGACTTTGACCTTCTGTCGACCTACGTCGGCTGCTCGACGGAGACCGCTGAACTACTCCTGGGTGACGATGAGCTCGAAACCCTGCCGGTCACCCCTCAGACCCGCGTCGACTGGCAAACCCACCCGCCGCAACGCCCGTGACCACGCCGATCAAGATTCAGTGAGGTTGCGCAGCCTTCGAGGTGGCAGGGCAGTTGCGCTCTGATGTGGCCAGTGGTCGTCCGCCCCAGCGGATGCCCTTCGCGCTGCGGATGCGCCAGTTCTTGTCGGCAGGCAGATTGCCCAGGATCACGTGGATCGGGGCGCCATCCGAACTCGGCCGCGCCGGGCGAGAACTCAGGCCCGGCGTGCTGGCGTGCCGGCGTTCCTCGCGGCCGCCTGCTCGGCCTCCGACGACGAGATCAGCAACCAACCCGGCCCGGAGGCTCGGCGATCGGCGACGGCCCGTCCACGACCACGCCGTGTACGCCGAACCCGACGAGTGCGCCTGCGCCAGCACCCTGATGGGTCAGCAACCGCGTTTGTAGATGGCCCGCAGCCATGGTTCCTGGACGGCGGACATCCGTGCCAGCGTGTGCCGGAACGCACCGACGGACGGCTGGAACGGCATTCGCGGGTGCGGCGGCAGTGGATCGTCCCGCTCCACGCCCGCCGGCAGGCCGCCGCCCGCCGGCAGCCGGGTCCGGTGGGGTGGGAAGGCCAGTTCGGCCCAGAGCGCGGCCTCGACGGGCACGGCCACCGCGCCGCCTCTCGGCTGCCACACCTCTCCGGACTGCGGGTGGACTGGCACCAGCAGCAGCTCGGCGGCCGGCTCGCCGAGTCCTGGCCCCGCCAAACCCAGCCGCTTCACGTCCTTTCCGGAGGGCAGCAGTGCGGCGAGTGCCCGTCCGAGGAGCTCGGCGACGGGACCGGATACTGCCTCGACCGGCCCGCCCTCGGCGGCCACCACCACGTGGGCGAGGGAAACGCCCGCCGGAATGTCCCGGTACTCGCTCAGTCCGTGCCACAGCGCGCCTTCGGCAGACAGGTCTGCCCAGTCCATGAGAGGCCGCTCCGGTGGGCCGGGCAGCCGTACGACCGCCTGCGGAAGCAGCCGGACCGCCTGCCACTGCCCGCAGTCGTCGATCCGTGATCCGACCGGTAGTCCGCAACCCAGGCAGGCGAGGTTCGGTCCGCCGCTCCCGTCGGTTCCCCTGCAATAGCCTTCGGTCCGCTCCGGGACCAGCCCGGTGCCGCGCATGTCCCCAGGCGCGAGCAGGACGCTGTCCGGCGCCCCCTCCGACAGCGCACCGACGGGCACGAAGAACCCCCGTGCCGCTGCCTCCTGCGCCCCGACCTCCTCCCACAGCAGCCAAGGCGGCCCGTACGGCTCGGGGTCGACGGCGTAGGTCCCTGCCTCCAGGAGCGGCGGGTGAAGCGTCTCCCAGTAGGTGTCGCTCAGGTGGATCGGCAGTGCCACCTTCGACACCGCCGCCGTCAGTACCGCACCGCAGCCGGCACACCCGAACACCGCCAAGCCGTCCCCTCCCACCGTTGAAGTTTTTGCATCCCAGCAGGCCGGCGACCAGGAGGCAACGGTTTTTCAGGGTGCCTGCTCACCCTGGCGCGTGGTGTGTCTTCGGCGGTGCGGAGGCGCTGACGCGGGCATGACTGCCGGACGGCTGACGGCTGACGGCTGACGGCTGACGGCTGACGGCGGACAGCTGACGGGTGTCGGCTGACGGGTGTCGGGTGTGATGGCCGGCCTGCTCCCAGGCGCCGTGGAACAGTGCGTACGCGTGCCGGTCGGGAGAGACGCCGGAGGGTCGGCCGTCCGCGCGCCTTCTTCCACGCCGTGTGGTGCTCAGGAAAGATGAGCGCACGGCCGGCGCGTTCATGCGTCCGGCCCCGGAACGGAAAGGCCTGGCATGGCTCAGGGAACAGTGAAGTGGTTCAACGCGGAGAAGGGGTTCGGCTTCATCGCGCCGGACGACGGTACCCCGGACGTGTTCGTTCACTTCTCGGCGATCGACTCCTCCGGCTACCGGTCGTTGGAAGAGAACCAGCGGGTGGAATACACCTCCGCACAGGGCCCCAAGGGCCCGCAGGCCGAACAGGTGCGTCTGCTCTGACTCCGCCCCGCGGCTGAGCGCTGCCGAGCCCCGTCGTCGTACGGGACGAGCGGATCCGCCCTTGCCGTCCATCCAGGCCTGGCCCGCGGGTTGGGCAACGGCCTGTTCGGGGGTGGAAGCGGGCGCGGGTGGCGATGACGCGCGGCCGTCGGCCGACGTCCGCCGACAGCCGGCTGCGCGTCCGCAGGCCGCCCCGTGCCCCCTGACGCTACTGCTGCCATGCGGTGTGACGGTGCGAGGCGCCTTGGCGCCGCGCCTCGCGCTCGAGCGCCCACTCCCGCACCAGGTGCCTGGTGCGGGTCGTAGGCTGTGACGACCGGCGCCCTTGCCGTGATCCGGCCTTCCCTGGAGGTCAAGGCCGATCGGCGATGCGGTGCGCCAACCAGGCAAGAGCGGGCGGCATCCGGTACTCGACGGCGTGGTGGCCCCCCTCGAACAGCTCGAAGTGCACGATGTCGTCGGCCACTCCGACTTCGCTGAGCGCATCGCGGAAGGCCAGTGCGCCCAGGTCGAGGAACCACTCGTCGCGGGTGCCGGCGTCGATCCAGATGCCCCGCTGGGAGCGGAGGGCGTCTGCGTGCGTGGTGGCCATCCGTACCGGATCCCAGGCCAGCCAGCGCTGCCACTCGTCCTCACGCAGGGCCCCGGTGCGGGGGTCGAAGGGAAGGGTGGGGGAGCCGTCGGGGCCTGGGGAGAAGCAGGCGGAGACGCCGAGGATCTCCAGGAGGTTCAGGTCCTCCTCCTTGGTGAAGGCGACCCGCGAGCGGAAATCGTCCCACCAGCGGAAGATGTCGCCGCCGTAGGGCCGCAGTTGGCGGGCCGCGGTGAGGAAGTGCGGGTGGTACTGGGCCTCGGACAGTGAGTCACCGGAGTGGGTGGCGAAAGCGCCGAACAGATCCGGGCGGAGCATCGAGGTGACCGCTGCGCCGAGTCCGCCGCTGGACTTGCCCGCGATGGCTCGGTGCTCGCGCGCGGGGAGCGTGCGGTAGCGGGCGTCGACGTACGGCACGACCTCCTCGCACAGGTAGGAGTGGTAGCGGCCGGTGCCGGGTGAGTCGATGTACTGGCTGCCGCCGTAGGTGGCCCAGGCGTCCACGAATACCAGCAGCATCCCGGGCGCCTGCCCGCGGGCGAAGATCTCGTCGGCGAGCTCGGGGACGGGCTTGCGAAAGGCCGTGCGGTTGCGCCAGACCGGGAGCGTTCCCGTGTAGCCGAGCAGCAGATAGGTGACGGGGTAGCGGCGTTCTGGCGCATCGTCGTAACCGGGCGGGGTGTAGACCCACAGCGGTCGTTGCGACGGGTCGTTGAGGGGATTGCCGCGGAGCAGCGCGCTGTCGATGACGTGTTCGTCGATGCGGCCGGCGAGCGTGAAGGTCGACATGCCCCGGGACAGTACTACGATTTCAAAATATCTCAATGCGTAATTTCTGGAGGGTAGAGTGACGCCGTGACATCACGGCATCCGGCGACGGAATCGGCGCAACGGCGGGACTCGATCGACCGGCACATCGCCCGCTGGGGGCGTGAAGTCCCCGGTCTGGTGCCGGAGTTGGAGGGCGCCGTCACCCGTATGCAGAAGCTCGTGCGGCACCTGCAGCAGAAGAAGGAGGAGGCACTGGCGCGGCACGGCCTGAAGCTGTGGGAGTACGAGATCCTGTGGCGCCTGCGCTCGGTTGGAGAGCCCTACCGCATGGCACCTACACGTCTGGCTCAGGGACTCGGCGTCCACCCCGCGACCCTCACCAACCGCCTCGACCGCCTGCAGTCGGCGGGCCTGATCACTCGCGAGCACGCACCTGAGGATCGCCGCAGCCTTCTCGTCGGCCTGACTCCCCAAGGGGCCGAGACGTGGGCAGCGGTGATCGACGACCAGCGGGAGGCCGAGGCCACACTGCTCGCGCCCCTGACCGAGAAGGAGTTGGGGGAGCTGTCCGCCCTCCTGCGGGTCGTGGCCCTGGCTGTCGAGGACGACGGCCCGCCCCTCATGCCGCACATCGACTGAATGTCCAGGGGGCCGACTTTCAAGCCTGCCTGACCCTGGCAGAACGCCCGCCACCGCTTTGCCCACTGCCCCGAACACCGCGCCACCATCGCGGTGTTACGGCCAGGAAGGTCATTCGGGCGCGCGGGTGGCCCGGAGGAAGCGGGTCCCCCACTCCTGGAGGTGCGCGGCGAACTCCGGGGGTCCCAGGACCTCGAACTCGGCGCCCATGTTGCCCAGTGCCTGGGTCGGCCAGTCGAGGGAGGTCGAGGTCATGGTGAGCCTGCAGCTGTCCTGGTCGAGTGCTTCGACCGTGCCCCACTGGCCGACCACCTGCCGCACCCGTGCGGTCGGCGCGTGGACGAGGACCTCGACCGTGTACGGAGCCGGGGCCCCGCTCGCCGCCTGGACGAAGGCCACGGCGTCCTCGGCCGGGAGCGTGCGCGGCCGGAATCGGGTGCCGGTCGCCGTAGGCCCGGTCAGCCGGTCGAGGCGGAAGCCGCGCCAGTCGTGGCGGTCCAGGTCGTAGGCGACGAGGTACCAGCGCCCGCCGAGGGCGACGACGCGGTGCGGTTCGACCTCGCGCTCGGTGGGCGAGGCGCCCCGCGCCGTGTAGCCGAACCGCAGCCGCTCCTCGTCCCGGCATGCCTGGGCGACCGCGGTGAGCACCCCCGCCGCGACGACCGGCCCGGACGCGGCGGCGGAGACGGTCATCGCGCGCAGGGCATCCACCCTGGCCCGCAGCCGGGGCGGCAGGACCCGCACCACCTTGGTGAGTGCGCGCAGGGACGCGTCCTCCATCCCTGCGATCCCGCTCTGTGCCGCGTCGCCGATGCCCACCGCGAGCGCCACCGCCTCCTCGTCGTCCAGGAGCAGCGGGGGCAGGACAGCGCCGGGGGCGAGCTGGTATCCGCCGTCCGTGCCCCTGGCCGCGCTGACCGGGTAGCCGAGCTCGCGCAGCCGGTCGACGTCGCGGCGCAGGGTCCGCTCGGACACCCCGAGCCGGCCGGCCAGTTCCAGGCCGGGCCAGTGGCGGTGGGTCTGTAGTAGGGCGAGCAGTCTGAGGGTCCGTGAGCTGGTGTTCGCCATGCCGGAATACTGCCCCGGCTTCCGGTCTGAAAGTGACCGGAAGCGTCCCTTGGAGGTCCCAGCAGAAGCCGGTTGTGGTGTGACTGTCGTCCTTGGACGCTCATCGGTCTGTCGTGGAGAGGAGGGATTCCCGTCCGTGGCTTGTTTTCGGACGAACCGTCCTCGCTGATCGAGCCGTTACTCCGCCTCGCCTTCCCTGTCCGCCATGGTGTGGGCGAGGGAGCCGTCTTCGTTGAACGCCCTGCCCTGCCGGATGAGGGGGACCTCGAACTCGCCTCGCGGCAGCCCGAGCCGCTCGTCACGTCAGTGCGCTCGGGAAGGGCTGTACAGGCTTGAAGGGAGGTGGAGGGATCGGGGCGAGCTCGGTGTTTCCCGTGCGAATCTCGCCCCGTGGAACCGCTCTCACTCGGACGGCCGCCCGAGGGTCAGGAACAGTCCCTGAGGAAGTCGATGAGCGCGGCGTTCACCTCGGCCGGACGCTCCTGCTGTGTCCAGTGACCGCAGCCCTCCAGCTTGAGCGGAGCGCGTCGCAGATCGGGCATCAGGTCGGGGAGGCGGGCGATGAGTTCGGGTGTGCCGGGGAACGCGGGCACAGGGTCGCGGTCGCCGTAGATGTACAGGGCGGGCCGGGAGACGACGGCGTCCTGCCACGGGGCGGTCAGTTCCCAGTTGCGGTCGAGGTTGCGGTACCAGTTGAGAGCACCGGTGAACCCCTTGGCGAAGCTCTCGGTGAGCGCGTCGAGATCCTCCTCGGTGAACCAGGCCGGCAGTACCTCGGGGTCGGCCATGGTCGCGAGCCAGCCCCGCTCGGGGTCGACCAGGGCCTGCTTGCCCGCGCCGACGGGAGCGTCACCGGAGGCCGAGTAGAAGAACTTGCGCAACGCGGTGCGTGTGTCCTTGGCGAACTCGGCGTCCGCCACACCGGGACGGTTGAAGTAGTTCCAGTAGAAGCGGCCGCCGAACTCCCTGTCCATGGCCACCAGCGGAGGCTCGGCACCCCGGAAGGGAGGCGGCACGCTCAGGCCGGCCACGCCGAGCACCATGTCCGGCCGCAGCAGCGCGGTGTGCCAGGCGACCGGAGCACCCCAGTCGTGCCCGACGACGTACGCCTTCTCCTCGCCCAGTGCCCGGATCAGCCCGACGACGTCGCCCACCAGGTGGAAGATGCTGTACGCGTCCACGTCGTCAGGGCGGTCGCTGCGCCCGTAGCCGCGCTGGTCGGGGGCGACCACCCGGAAGCCCGCCTCGGCCAGGGGGCCGAACTGGTGCTGCCAGGAGTGCCATGACTCGGGGAATCCGTGCAGGAGGACGACCAGGGGGCCTTCGCCTTCCTCGGCGACGTGCAGCCGAATCCCGTTCACCTCGACCATGCGATGCTCAACCATGTGCACAAGCGTACGCGCTGATGATCTTCGACATGCGCATTGGGCCCGCACCTGCCCGGTAGCTCTGCGGGGCAGCGGTCAGAAGCCCTGCCGGTCAGCAAATTCGGCAACGGCCGGCACGGGTACCGTTCCCGCGATGCGAGTGGACGGCGTGGGTGCGTGCACCGAGTCCGTGAGGGGGTCTGACGGTCGTTCGGCGGGCGCTGCTCAGCGCGCGATGAGTGTCGATGGCCGGTTCGGCGGTGCGGGAGGCGCCGTTCCATCACCTCGAACGGCGGAGTGGATCCGTCGGTCGGCCGGGTGGCGCTCTCTGTCCGTTCACGGCCCTGGAATACCTGTCGAGTTCGGCACGGGAAGATGTCTAGGCTGCTGACATGGCCCATGGGAAGACCTCATACATTTGCCTGCCTTGCCGGGCCTCGTACAAGCAGCCCTACGACAGCGAACGGCAGCGGATCTGCCCGCGCTGCTCCGAGCCGCTGAACCACGTGGGGTCGGCTTTCGCCACACCCCGGCGACGGGACACCGCGGCCTGGCGGACGCTCTCGGTCCTGGTGAACGCAGGCGTGGGTTTCCACAAGAGCTGCTGCGGCGGCCCTGGGTACCGGCCGCGCACGCTTCGCGAGATGCGGGAGCGGATGGCGTATGCGCGGCGTACCGGCGAGCCCGTGGCCAAGGCCCTCGTACGGCAGGTGCTGTGACGGGGCACCACGGCCTGACGCACCTCGTCGCGCCGCCGGCCGAACCCATTGACGCCGACGGCGACTGGACCGTCCCCGAGACCGCGCTCGGTGTCCGGTTGCCCGAGGACTACAAGTGGCTGGTCGAGATCTACGGGTGGGGGGGGAGTTCTGCGACTTCCTCTACCTGCGGACTCCCTTCGGCGTGAGTAAGCACAACGGCGTCGAATGGCAGAGCGGACGACTGTCGGGCGTGCCCGCGAAGGACCGCGGACGGTACCCGTACCCGCTGCAACCGTCGCCGGGAGGGCTGCTGATCTGGGGAACCACCATGGATGCCGACCGGTTGTGCTGGTTCACGGCCGGGGACTCGCAGGAGTGGCCGGTCGTGGTCTGGAGCCGGGACGGCCAGTACGAGACCTTCACCATGGGGGCGTCCGAGTTCATCGAAGGCTGGGCCGGCGGAGACGTCGGTTCCCGGCTGCTCGTGGACATGGAACCGGACCTTGCGCCATGGTTCAACGCCTTCCGGCCCCGCGTCCACCGGTGCCTGCGTCTGACCGAAGGCCACTCGGCCCATCCCGAGCGCCTGCGCGTGCTCCGGGAGGCGCTTGCTCCCACGGCGGACCGAGGCTCGTGGCGGTCGGACTGCGGCGCGAGCGGGCAGGACCACTTCGCGACTGTCGGCACCGACTGGTTGCTCACCTACGACATGTCCCGCCCACACCAGATCCGTATCAGCTTCCCGCCCGAGGACAGCGTACGAGTCCAGCAGCGCCTCTTCGACGCCGTACGGCTCATGGACTGTGAGGTTCTTCTGCTGACGACGGCAGCTGGAAAGGCCCTGCCGAACTGGGAGGCGGCAACGGAAGAGGAGGGCTATTAGCCAGGGCGAGCCGTAGCGGAACCGGTGGGCAGAAGAACTTGCCCGAGGGGCAGTCGGCGGTAGCAGGAGGGCGGACGGTAGCGGGGGTTCGGGCCGGGTCGGTCGCCGACTCCGACCGCTGGCTCCGCCGCTGGCTGTCGTCGGTCGGCATAAGGATGCGTGGGCTTCGTGCGGTGACGGGGGCAGGGGAGGGGCCTATGCGGACACCGATGTGCCGACGTGGGCCCGGGCGTCGGCGTCGCTCTCCGCGTCGGCGTTGCTCTCCGCGCTGATGGCGCTCCCCGTGTCAGCGCCTGCCCCCGTAACGGTCCCGCTTCCGAGATCGGCTCGCGAGGGCTCTGCCTCGGCGGCTTCCTGGGTGGTCCATCCAACGGTGGCGGCCCTGACGGATTCAGCCCCGCCTGTGCCGTGTGTACGGCCATGCCGCCCGGCGAGGCGGCACCCCAGGCAGTCGGGGTGTCCCGCACGGGCACCGGTGTCCCTGACCCGCCAGTCCCACTGCTCCGCCGGACGAGGTCCACTCGGCTTGCCCCAGCCCGCGAGATGCAGTGCCCATGTGATGAGGAGAGCCACGAGGAGCAAGCCGGCGCCGACGAGTGCGAGGGTCCCCGACGCGGTGATCACGCCGAGACCGCAGACGGCGGAGCCCAGTGTTCCCACGGCCATTCCGGTCCAGCCGGCGAGCGTGTGCCCCAGGTCGTACGCGTCGTCTCCGTGGATGAACATGATCGTGCTCCTTGCGAGCTGTGAGGATGAGAGCGAACGCCGGCGGTAGCGTGCCGCCGACCAGAGATGAATTATCTCGCGAACTAAGTAACTTAGATGCTAAGGGGAATTTGTGGGGCACCGCAAGGTCCGCCCGGCCGCGACGAGCGACCAGGCGCTCTACGCCATGGACCGGATGATCGCCACGGCGCAGTTCGGGCAACAGGACATCGCACGCAGGCTCGGCCTCAATGTCACGGACCTCACCTGCCTGGGCTTCCTCATCGAGGCATCCATGGCGGGCGAGTCCCTCGTCGCCGGGGACCTGGCAGTGCGGGCCAGGCTGACCACAGGGGCGGTCACGGGCGTACTGAACCGCCTCGAGAAGGCCGGATACATCCGCCGCGCCCCGGATCCGGGGGACCGCCGACGGGTGGTCGTGGTGATGGAGGAGACCGCCCAGGAGCGCATCCTCGCGGTGTACGGACCCGTCTATCAACGCCTGGCCGTGCTCTTCGCCGACTACGGCCCCGAGGAGATCGCGGTGCTCACGGACTGGTTCTCCCGTGCCCGCGGCCTGTTCGAGGAGGCGCTGCGGGAGATCCGCGAGGAGCCGCCGCTAGCGCCGTGAGCAGGTGACCGTGGGCGCCGCGCCGCAGCCCCTGCCCACGGTGCCGGCCGCTACGCGGTGGCTCGATACGTATGTGCCCCCGCCCGGCTGCGTCGCCGGGCGGTCAGGCTGCCTCCGACCGGATGGCAGCGCCCCCGGATGCAGCCCACCTGGCTTCCAGGGCACAGTCTCGATCTGGAAGTCGGCTGCCGCGGCTCGCCCAGGACTCGGCGTACGGCCCCCAGTCCGCACCGTCGACCGTTGAGCCCGTACCGGCCACCGTGGAGGCGAACTCATCCGGGCTTCAGGCCGGATGCCACTGTCGGTCGTCAGCTTCATCGAGCCGGCCTGCACGACCGGTGGTCTTCAGGCGCACATATATCCCGCCCGGCCCCCAGGCCGTAGCAGTCCGGCGAACCGCCCCAGTGCGTTCACCGCGCCCACGGCGTCGAGGTGAACGAGTGATGCGGAGGCCCAGACCCCATCGAGCATTCCGGCCGGGAACCGCGACCCGACCTCAGCTTGTCCTTCATCTTCCGTCTGTGCCGTAGGGCGGGGACGGAAGGTTCCAGACGGCGTCTGACCGGCTGACGACCTTTCGAAGCTCGCGGGCGTTTCGTGGTGACATGGCCTGCATCACGGTGTCGAGGAGGGCTCGGGCTTCGAGAGGGTTGCCGCAGCAGTACCAGTGCACGTTGCCCCACTCGTAGTCGAGCCACAGATCACGCTCGGGCTGGTGGACGTAGTCCTTCCACAGGCCCACAGCCGCGCTGACGTCGCCTGGCTGCAGGTAGTTGCGGGTGTGTTCGAGGCGGATGATCTCGGACAGCGCACGCGAAGACAGGCCGTCGATGACTGGCCTTGCGCCCGTTGTTCCGTGGCTGGCGGGCGCGCCGACACGGATCTTTCCTGGCCGTCTACGCGGCATGGGCCTTTCGGTTCGTCGTCATGCGGTACATGGTGCCACCGTCTCGAATGGCGTCTCGAACGGATGCGCTCGCATGAGGATTCGCCGGACGTGGGGACGGCCTTCGCCTGATCCTGTGCTCCGGCCAAGGGGCACGCGACCTGGAAGAAGGCCGTGAGGGGGAGCCAGCCGGCTGGTGCTGTCCGGAGGGAAGCGTTCGCGGAGGCGTCACGCTTCCGTGGCGAGTTGTACGAGTGCCTGACCGTGCGGCACGACCAATTGTCCGAGTTGGTGGACGCGGTGCTGTGTGCGGACGGTGCGGTGAAGTCCGTAGTCGATCTGACGCCGTTGCCCGAGCGCCGTCGTGGGCACGGATGGCTTCGTGGGCGACAACGGAGAGCGAATGTCGATGGGTCCTCGCATCGGTTCTTGATCGACTTGCTCAGAAGTGTTGATGAGACTGGCAGCACCCAGAGGCCTCGGCTCGGGCGTGTCGGTACCGACGGACATAATGCGGCTGTGGACCTGAGACCGGAGTTGTTGCCCCCGCCCGTGAGTCGGCAGCGGCTGGATGAGCTGTGCGTCGAGGTGAAGCGGATTGCTGATCTGATGGAAGCCGGCGCGGAGATGGCGGACGAGGCGATCGCGGCCTTCAACGCGATGACCGGTCACGACTATGTGGCGCTCGACTTCGCTGAGCACGACGGAAGCCGGAGCCTGGAAGAGTTCGCGCGGGAGGCGGCCAGGCCGGCTCGTCCCGTGGTTGCGGACATCACGCGTGACGAGCTCGTTGAGATCGTTCGCAGACTCCTGATGGCCGCCTCGGAGAGCGACTACTATCTGCGGCTCCTGGAGGCGAACGTGTCACATCCCCGGGTAGGTGACCTGGTCTTCCATCCCTCGGACAACCTTCAGGGCGCGTCTGCGGAGCAGATGGTCGATGAGGCTCTGAAGTACCGACCGATCGTGCTTTGAGCTCTGCGGGAAGTCAGCCGGCCGTGGCCTGTTGGTCATCCTCTGGACCCGACGCCGACAGGTCAGATACGGCTCTCCGGGAGGTCGCCTCGGAACAGGACGTGCCAGTGCAGGTGCTTCGACTCCTGGTAGGCGCCTTCGTTCGTCACCACGCTGGCAGCCCCGTATTCCCTGCGTACCCGTGCGGCCACCGACCGGACGACGCGGAGCACCTCCAACAGCAGGTCCTCCCCTTCGGCGCCGAGATCGACCAGGGACGGAACGTGTCTCTTGGGCACTACCACCACGTGGACCGGGTAGCTGGGGCGGGTGTGGTTGAACGCCAAGACGTCGTCTGTCTCCTCCACCACGCTCACCGGTGTCCGCCCGGACAGAGCCTCGTCGCAATAGAAGTCCGAGACTCTGCAGTTGGCCGGGGCAACAGACGGGCTTCCTGCCTCACCGGGAGCTGGTGAGCTCGGCTGTCGGGGGCTACGGCCTTCTGCCGGCGAACGGGATTGCGAGGGATTCATCGCTGTCTCCTTCGAGCAACGAAGGTGTTCTGTCAGGGGAATTGGGTGGCGCGGTCGTGGGAATCGGCGCGCCTGGGGGTGGTTTACGGAGTCCCGGGCGACGATGCGTCGGGCTGGGCGGCGGCACTTTGACGACCGGTCGGGTTCGCTCCTCACGCTTGCGGAGGGCTGGGTAGTTGCTGGCGCAGGGGGTGAACTGCGAGCCATCGTCAAGAGTTGTGGATGGTGTCTTCCGGGTTTGACGCGGTGATCTCGACTGCGGCGAGGCGGGCTTCCTCGCGCACGTCCCGGTCGGGGTGGTTGAGGAAAGGCTCGATCATCGGTAGCGCCTGGGGGGCGTGCGTGGCACCGAGGATGTAGATCGTGTGGCCAAGGATCTCGGTCTCCATCGTCGGCATGGCAGCGGCCAGCGGTCTGACGAGGTCAAGGGGCACGTGGTGGTGGTTGAACGCTTCACTGACCGCGTTCAGAGCGGACTCCCGAACCCGGGTGACGAGTTCGTCGACGGTCAGACTGACCAGACGCCCGACGACCAGGCGGGCCGTATCGCCGTCGAGTGCGGTGCCGCGTAGGAGATCCCCGAGCGAGGCGACGGCGACGTCCCGGCGGGCCGGATCGCGGTCAGTCAGAGCTTCGAGGGCAGCGGACATGTCCTTCACGCGGCCACCTCGGGCCGCTCGACCAGGACGCCGCTCTCGAACCAGGCTCCCGCACGGACGAGCGGCACCGGGTGGGCGCCGGTGATCGCGCGCCATCGCGCCTGGGCGGACTCGACGAGCTTGAACACCATCGCCAGGGCCGCGGCCGCACTGATCGCCTTCTCGGCGTGCGCGCGGTCCTCGCCGTTGCAGATCTCCCGCATCGCCTTGACCGCGCATGGCTGCACGGACTTCGGTAGGCGGTTCGCGACATTCCGGGCTTTATGAACCCAGCAGTGCTGGTGCCGTGCGGCCGGGAGCACCTTGCCGAGGGCCTTCCACAGGCCCATCGCTCCCTCGTCGGTGACCATGCTGAGCACGGGTATGCCTTCCCGACCCGCGCTGCGAACGCGGGCCTACTCGGTGACCATCACAGGATCATTCGGGAAGGTACGCCCTCCGCGTCCCTCCCCGCACCCATCCACAAGTCCTGAGCCTTGCTCGTGAACACTGCGCGGGGGTGTGGTCGATGAGCAGGCCGGGCTGTCAGGCGGTGAGGATCTGGGCGCTGCATACGAAGAGGTTGCCGGGAAGCTGATCCAGGGAATGCCAGGCCCAGCAAGAGCCCTTGCCTGCTCAGCAGGATCGCTCCGACGGCGACTACCGCGTGCGCCGTTGGCGGTCTGGTGCTGCGGGGTGGCTGGAGACCCGCGGCGGCTGTTCGGGCAGGCGGCGGGCGCGGATGAGCTGCTGGATGACTGGGGTGCTTCCGTCGGGGTGGTGCAGCAGGTCGATGGTCTCGACGCGGAAGCCGTATTCGGTGAGAAGTTCTTCCCATAGTTGCGGGGACAGGACCCACATCTGGGTCGGCAGGGGCGGGTCGTCGCGCAGCAGGATCATCTGCTCGCGCGGTGTCACCTCCGTAGACGGGCCGCGGCCGTGAAGGTCGGTGTGCAGGAGCGAGAGGATCAGTGGCGCGCCGGGTCGCAGGCCGCGGCGCAGGGCGGGCAGCGCGCGGTGCGGGTCGATGAAGGCCATGGTGCCGATGGCGTATGCGGCGTCGAACGGCTCGGCCTCGGCAAGGTACTCGGTCACATCTGCGTGGGTGAACTCCACTCCCTGAATGCCCGCGTGGTTGGAGATGGCGCGTTCGTGCTGGGTCGGGGACAGTTCGATTCCGGTGACGCGGGCGCCATGGGTCTGTGCGAGATGGGCGGCGTGGTGGCCGGCCCCGGAGCCGATGTCCAGGACGCGGCGGCCGGTGATGTCGCCGAGGACTTCAGCACCTGGTCCGACTCCGTCCCAGGGCGCCCAGGACATCTGGTCGGGGAGGGGAGGCGTGTAGGCGCGGGCCAGTTGGCGCTGTCCGTAGACCTTCCAGGCGTGGGTGTTGATGTCTTCGACGGGCACGGTGCCTCCTCGGTGGCCGTGATGTGGATCAGGTGTGTGTTGAGGTAGGCGGGGCCTTCGCCGCGCCGGGCTCGTTCGATGGCCTCCAGACGGGCGAAGGCCCGGGGAACCAGTGAGGGTGGTCCGAGCCGCGAACCGCTCTTCTCCGGTCATGGGTGCTGGAAGCAGGGGAACTGCAGCAGCGACCGTGCCTAGGTGTTCAATTGTCTGTACGAGTGGTACGCGGACAACAGCGGGCGTCAGCAAGCCTGTTCACCGGCTAAGGCACTCGAGCCCGGCGGCGGAAGCACCCAGCGTACGGCGGCCCGCCGCGACCCGCGACACCCGGCGAACGTCGTGGCGCAACCACGTGGACGTAGACGTCATCGGCGAGACCGACACCGCCGAGAAGTCCGTGAACCAGGCTGAAGTGAACTGGCGGGTGTATTGAGGGACCACGCCGGCTGTCTCGGAGAGGCATGCCGTGGACGCCCCGGCAGAGCCATGGAGGACGACGTGTCAGAGCAGGACGCCACCGCACAGCCAGGCATCGCGCCGACGGCTCGGCGCACGGCGGGCACCATGTTCGCCGCCCTCTACGGTGAGCTGATCCCGCACTCCTGGCACGATCCCGCATCCGAACACGACGCGTACCAGTTGTTCTTCCAGCGATCGCTTGCCATGGGCTGGCTCGACGACCGGGCGAGCACGGTGGAGGGGGATGATCCGAGGACGCGAGCGATTGTCGCGCCGGGGCTGTGGGCCATGAACGACGCCGGATGGAGCCACCCCCTCGCCGCCTCCGAGTCGAACCTGATCTCCTGGTTCCAGGTCGAGGGCGGCGCGGTGGCGGATGACCGGCCGCTCCCCGTACAGCCGTTCCTGCGGTGCGCCTGGGACACCACAGCACGGATCGGTACGGTACGTCTGTCCGCGGTACAGGTCCTCTTGCCGGTGCAGGGGCTCGACACCTCGGCACGCCCGCCGCAGGCGATCGTGCCGTCATTGCAGACGATCGACTGGTTCAGCGAGCACGCCCCGCGATCGCGGACATCGGTGACGATCCGCATCGACGGCGGGCAGGACCCGTCGATTTCCGATGTCGCGCCGCAGTTGGCGCGTCACCTCGACCACTTGGACCAGAGCCTCTTCGTGTGCAGAGCAGACGAAGAGGAAGCCCCGGACGGCGCCCCGGCCCCGCCGTTCGACGCCGGTTTCTGGAACGGCCCGCCCCTGCACGGCATGACCCTGCACGGCGAACTTCCAGAGTGGTCGTGTGACGCGGTCGGATGGCTGGCCGAAACGGTCGCCGACGCTGCTGCCCACCTCGGCGTCCACGCGCCCTTGCTGCTCACCGTCACGCGGACCTGAGCTGCTTCTCGACTGGTGATCGAGCGGTGGGTGCGGTGGGCCGCGCCTCTCGCGATCCGAGCGGCCGCGACTCGTACTCCCGCTCCTGTACAGCCGCCGGTGAACTGCCTGAAAGCCCGGCGCGATAACCCGTTTGGCTGACCACCGCGACCACTGCTACTTTTCTGGTGGCCGTGCGAGAGAACGAGGAGGTGGTACCCGTGAACGCAGTATCGACATGGGTGCTCTCCTCCGGGGTCACGGTCGGGCGATAGACAGGTCGTCCGGGAGCGCCGTTCAAGTGCACTCCCGAAAGGCACGACCATGCATTTCACTTCCGAGCAGCGCCTCGACGACGGCGTCCTCGAACGCGAATTCACCCTCGGTGAGATTCCCGGCATCCTGTGGACACCCGCATCGGCATCCGCATCCGCACCGGCGCCGCTGATCCTGCTCGGCCACCCCGGCGGACTGCGCAAGATGTACCCCCGGCTGGTGGCCCGGGCCCGGCACTCCGCGGCGGAGGGCTTCGCCACGGCCACCATCGAGCTCCCCGGGAGCGGCGACCGGCCCCGCTGGCCCGCCGTCGAGCAGGCCCGCGCCGACCTGCGCCGGGTGCTGGAGGCCGGCGAGCCGGTCAGCAACGAGATCGTCGACGCCCTCGTCCTCCCGCTGGTCGACAAGGCGGTCCCGGAATGGCAGGCCGCCCTGGACGCCCTTCTTTCGCTGCCCGAGATCGGCGGCCCGGTCGGGTACTCTGGGGGAGTGATCTCCATCGGGACCCGGCTGGCGGTGGTCGAGCCGCGCATCTCGGCCGCCGTTCTGTTCGCCGGGAGTTTCGTGCCTCGCGCCATGTTCGAGGAGGCCCGCCAGGTCACCATTCCGCTGCACGTCCTGTTGCAGTGGGATGACGTGGGGAACGACCGGCAGGTGGCCCTGGACCTGTTCGACGCCTTCGGCTCCAAGGAGAAGACGCTGCACGCCAACATGGGCGGGCACACCGGCGTCCCGCAGTTCGCGGGGGAAGCAGCGGCCCGGTTCTTCACCCGGCATCTGAGCTAGACAGTTTCGCTGAGATCATCCGATCGCTGGTCCGGGTGTGCCGTTGACTGACGCGCAGTGGGCGCGGATGGAGCCGTTACTCCCGGACCGGACACCGAAGCGGGGTGGCCGGTGACGACACCTGGGAGCGGGTCTTCACCGCGCTGATGGCTCGGGCCGATGCCGACCAGGACCTCAACTGGGCGGTCTCGGTGGACTCCACGATCGTGCGCGCCCACCAGCACGCGGCCGGGGCCCGTGAAAGGGGCCCCGGCCGGCGGGCCGGCCGACCATGCCATCGGCCGGTCCCGCGGCGGGCTGACCACGAAGATCCACCTCGCTGCCGCTGCCGACGGCGGTCGCTGCCGACGCGTGAAGCAGCGGCGCGGCATGACCACCCGCTACGAGAAGACAGCCACGATCCACCTGGCCGGACTCCATATCGCGGGCATCTTCATCCGGCCCGCTCGCTGATCCGAACGAAAGCCCCTAGATGTCGCCGACGGCGAACTGGTCGATCATCGCGGTGTAGTTGGTGACACCCCCGAGCACACAGCCCGCGCCGAGTTCGATCAGGTTGCTGGTGGTGCGGCCGTGTGCGCGTGCGGTGCCGCCGGCGAAGGAGCCGGTGGCGATGGAGCCGCCTTCCAGGGAGAAGGACGAGGCGTCGCCGCGGAACGTCGTCTGGTCGATGACGGTGCGGGTTCCGTCGTTCCAGTTGATCGTTGCCTTGGCGTAGCCAGGCCCGTAGGGACCGGGGCATTGGGCGGTGAGGGAGGCTTCGATCTGGACGGTGCCGCCGGTGATCCCCGTGTGGGTGGAGGAGGAGCAGATGCCCATGTCGCCGTTGGCGGACAGCCGCACGGTGTTCTTGCTGAAGGTGATGCCGGGGTTGAACTGGACGTTGAGGGCGCCACCGTGGCAGGTGATGTCGCCGATGTCGGCCAGGTCTGCGGCCGACGCCTGGCTGAGGGGGGAAAGAGCGATCACCGCGGTGGCGGCGACAGCCGCAGACAGGAGGGAGCTGCGCACGTGAGGGCCTCGTTTCATGGGCGGGGGAGGCGAACCCAGAAAGCGAACCGGTTTTCGTATGGGTCAGCCCGCGCCGCGCCCCCGGGTCGCTACAACGCCACTCGAACGGCTCACACGCCACCAAGCCCCGCAAGGCGTCCGCTGACCGACCCGGTCGATCATCAGTGACAACAGTCAAGGCGTCACTGGACACATGGAACGCCATCGGCACTGCGGCGCGGGAGACGTTCCACGGACTTCCCTACCGCAGGTCATGGCTGTGGAACGGTGGTTCTGTCCGCTGCCTCCGGGCGGGCGCGCGAGCCGGTTCCACAGCGGCACAGGTGGCGCTGCCGAGCGGCAATCGCCCCGCGTCCGGCTTGGGTGGCCCAATCGTGGGTGAGTGACGCGTGACTGCGTCGCCCGCCCACGATGCGGACACGGCCGTACGGGTCCCGGATCGCTCAGCCGAGGGGGAGTTCCACGCTCGTTTCGTCCCCGCCTGGCGAGCTGATGGTGGTGGGGCCGCCGTCCGGGCCAGCGAGGAGTACAGCTGGTCGCGGCTGTTGACGACCAGCGCGAGCCGGTGAGTGTCCGGCAGGTCGTAGGCGGCGGGCTGGAGTTGCCGGCTGATGGTGTGGTCCAGGTTGGGGCCAGACCGGATGTGGTGTACGGCGCGTGGGTGATGATCCGGGCTGTGCCGTCCGGGGCGCTCCCTGGTCTTCTTCTCACTGGCCCCCAACAGACCGAGTACCGACGCCACGAGCCCCACCTCCGCAAGCGACGTGAACAGACGCACCGCCGCATCTCTCGCGCTTTTAGGGGGAGTTCATGCCCACCACGGCCGAGCGAAGCGATCACGTTCTGAAAATGGATGGCGTCCGAGCGTTCCGCCTTCGTGATCTGCCGCTTACGTCACGGCTCGGCTGTTCCCGTGACACCACCGTCCAGCGCCCGCCCCCGAGCACTCGACCCACCCCGCCGTCATGTCGTATGCCCAACGAAGGAGGAATCCAGCACTGGGGGTCGGGCGTCAAGTCCCGCGTGGCTTCTCAGAGGCCGCGGTCCTTGTTCCACCGGCTGATGTACATCGCATAGAGAACGTTGCCGATGCCTCCGGTCAGGCAGAACAGCAGGACATGGACGCCCAGCGACTGCCGGCGACGTCGAAATGCCCCACCCGCGAACGCTGCTGCGGAGGCCGAGGCCGCCGCGGAGACAGTGTTGTTGATGATGATCGGCGGCTGTGCGACGTACGGCTGTGCAGGCTGTGCGCCGTACGGCTGGGCAGGCTGCGCGGCGTACGGATGGGCAGGCTGCTGGCCCGGAGGAGTGGTCATGTCGTGCCTCTAGTGTGCGTGTTGTGTGAATACGGCACTGGATAGTAAGGCCTTCTGGTAGTTGGGGTGAAATTCTTCTTACCTGTCGGTTTGGTGGTCCTGTAGGGATTCAGGCTGCGCCATGCGTGGCGACGGGCTAGTTACTTGCCGCACTGGAGAGCTCCGCCCGAAGCCCCTGAGTTGACGTTCTGATCGGAGCAACTGCCCACATTGGTAAGTGAGGTTGAGGTATCGGCGTTCTGCCCGATGAGGTGTACCGCCTGAGGGCGGTGAAACCCCGGCTGTCGTCTCGGTTCGGCCGTCAGCGGGCATGGACCAGACGCACGGTGAACCCACGCAGGCAAGGGGCAGCGGGAAACCGCCGTGTTGCCGGATCGGCGTCCCTCTCCAAAACCGGCAGGCGCCCCAGGGGTGGGTCATGAGAAGGTGCGGTTCGACCGGCATAGGGGGAAGAGTGGGACTGACCTACGGCTACGACATTTACCTGCGTCCCCGAAACGTCGCCAAGGCGCTGGCCAATCTGGCCGAGTTGGCGCCGCCGGCCTCTCGCGTGCCGCCGCTCGAGGTCACCTTGCCCGGCGGTGACCGGATCGTCCTCCCGTTCACGTCCAACTTCAAGAGCGAGCCGGTCGACTGCTCCACGAGCAGCAAACTCGAGCTCGACACGTCCATCATGTTCGACGTCGATGATGTACTGCGCGAGTACGCGGAGACGGGCGGCCCTGGACCCGAGGCGGACGGGCGCATCCGGATCGGGTACGTCTACGCGACGATCAGGTTCGAGTCCTCCCTGCACCCTGATTACGCGTCGGTGGAGTGCTGGGCAGCGACGTCGGGGATGAGCCGCTTGTTCGCGCGGTCGACCAACGTCAGGAAGCTGTTCACCGACCTCGCTGCCGCCAGTGGCGGAGTGTGCTGCCTGTTCGACACCGGCGACGGCGGCCCCGAGCAAGTGTGCTGGCTCAACGGTGAGACCACCCAGGAGATGGTCTCCGGTCCCCGCTTTCCGGATCAGCAAGCACTCGTGGCGACTTGGCCCGACCCCGGGAAGTGAGCACCGGCGCCCATGAGTTGGGCCGACTTCCGCGGCGACTGGATCCAGGAGGGTCGCTGTGTCCGAGCACTCGTAACGTGCGAGGGAAGTCGCGTTTGGCGCATGACATGCGACAGGGGCCCGGTCTCATGAGACCGGGCCCCTGTCTTTGGTAGCGGGGACAGGATTTGAACCTGCGACCTCTGGGTTATGAGCCCAGCGAGCTACCGAGCTGCTCCACCCCGCGTCGGTAATCACCATCCTACCTTGCGATCAGAGGAGGGTGTCACCGAGGGGCGGCGTCCAGTGGGCGGGATGCGATCAGCGGCGAGAGCCGCGTGATGACTGGCGCGCGGCACGCGCAGAGGGCCCTATGGGAATGGGGTCGGCGCGGCAGGTGCCCTCCTGGACGAGCTCCGCCATCGCGCCGACGGTCTCCTCCAGGGGGACGGAGGGGTCGTGGCGGTGCGCGTAGTACAGGTCGATCGTGTCGATGCCGAGGCGCTTCAGGCTGGCGTCGACGCACTGGCGGACGTAGGTGCGGTCGCCGCGGACCTGGTTCCAGGTCCGTCGGCCCGGCTGCCGCACGATGCCGAACTTCGTGGCGAGGAAGACCCGTTCGCGGTGGGCGCGGACGAAGGGGCCGAGGAGCACCTCGTTCTCGCCGTTTCCGTACAGGTCGGCGGTGTCGAACATGGTGACGCCCGCGTCGAGGGCGGCCCGCAGTGTTTCCTGCGCCTGGGCCGGTGCGCTGGGCCCGTAGAACTCGCTGAAGCCCATGCAGCCGAGGCCCTGGGCGCCTACTGACGGGCCGTTGGTGCCGAGGGCGACGACCGGGAGGTGGGGGCAGGCACGGCAGGCATGGGAAGGGCTCTCCTTGGGTGGCGGTGGGCGGCCGGGAGGGCGCGAGTGCCACGCGTGGCGGGTGTCACGCGTGGCGGGTGCCACGCGTCGCGGGTGTCACGCGTGGCGGAAGAGCACGACGTCGATGATCTCCTGTACACGGTCGGTGAGATCCTCACGATCGTGCTGGATCCAGGAGACGTGCTGGCTGCCGAAGAACGCGGCGACGACGACCCGGGCCATGGAGCCGATGTCGGTGGTGGTCCGCAAAGTGCCCTCGTTGCGGGCCTGTGCCAGTAGCTCGGTGATGAGCTGGGTGAACTCGCTGAACGGCGTCGGCATGTCGGCGTCGACCAGGTTCCGCTCGATCTGCAGCCGGGCGCCGGCCTGCATCACCGGGTTGTCCCGCAGGGCGACCGCGGTCTGCAGGAGGAGCTGGGCGACCGTGTCGAGCGGCGGGAGCTGCCTGGCCGTGACCGATTCGGCGATGGCGGGCAGCTGTGAGTAGAACTCCTCGGTGACCGCGACGGCCACTGCCTCCTTGTTCGCGAAATGGAAGTAGACGGCTCCCTTGGTCACCTCGGCGCGGTCGGCGATGTCCTGGAGCGTGACGGCGGGGAACCCCTTTTCAGCGAAGGCAGTGGCGGCGGCGTTGAGGAGCTGCCTCCGGGTGCGGCTGGCCCGCTCCTGCTTGAGTTCCCGCTGCGGGGCGGCCTTGGTCGCGGCGGCTGCCCGTGGATCGCTGTTCAGGTTGCTCATGATTCCTCTTCCGTACGCTTCGACGGTCCCTGGTGCGAAGGTCTCGCACGAGATGGTCGACCCTTGTGAGATACCTCTGCAAAGGTATATTTTCACGGCGCACCACCACGGAACGTTCTCGTGGTCCGGCGGAATCCACGCGGTCACGGTCTTGATCCGCAGATCGTTTCCGAATTTCATTCAGGCCCTGTCGAACAGACTCGCACACCGCTGCAGAGGTATGTAGCTGCGGCGGAGTGCGGTGCCCGTGAGTCACCATCGGGTCGTGCCGGGCCCGCGGGCACTGCCCGCGTTGCCTGCGCCGTCTTGTGCCGCGGGCGCCGCAGGGGGGTGGCGACGGCCGTGTAAGTGAGGACTGTCATCACTTGCACAAGCGCGCCGACAAGCACCGGGGGAGCGGGGGTTGGCGGCCACCGGAGCCGTCCGCGGCACACCGGTGGACCCGCCGCCCACTGTTACTCACCGAACAGCGCAAACGCCCCAAAGCCTCTGCCGGGGCTTGAACCTCTACGAGGACCCGGACATCCTCCAGCGCCTCATCGCCACCTGGGTCGGAACCTGCCCTGCCCCATCTGCCGACAAGTCATCCCATGGCAGTCCTGCGACACCACCTGAAAAGCACTACTGGTGCCGCATCGGGCAACGTTCGCCCCGTTGGGGCGATGGAGTTGCCTCGGTGGCCGTAGCGCGAGGGTGGTGTCAGGTGAGGTTGTCCTGGGCCCAACGGGAGATGCCGCCGAGCTTGGCAGCGGCCGCTTCGATGTCGCCGGTGGCCGTGGGCTGTTCGGTCTGACCGTCGAAGCTTTCGAGTCCGGTCACCTCCTCGACTATGCGTGCGAGGCGGTACGCCTCCGCGGCGATTGGCAATGCCGCCTTTCCGGGGTAGCGGTAGGGGATCTCGATGTCGGCCGATTCCCCGACGTAGTCCAGCTGGAGGTGGCCGGCGGGGCCGTTCCGCCACAAGGTCAGGCTGCAGAGGTACTCCTGCGAGGTGACCGGCCCGACCTCCGCGGTGACCCGCTGCAGGATCCGCTCCCACGCAGCTCGCTGGGCCGTGGTCAGGCGCATGGGTTCCGGTTCGGCGTCAGGGTCGTACTCTGCGGCGCGATCTTCCAATGTCTCCAGGAGGGTGCGGCCTGGGCGGCGACGGGCGAAGGTGATGTCATAGGTCACCGCCCGCAGGGTAGAGCACCAGAATCGATACCTTCCGGGCCGTGGCTGAGCGGGTGCGGGTGCGGGTGCGGGTGCGGGTGCGGGTGCCGGTGCCGGTGCCAGAGGCCGATGACGATGAGGGCCGGCGGTTACTGCGGATCATCCGACGCGGTACGCCGGCCGTCCGAAAACGTTCACGCTGCCCGAGCGTTGCGAGATCAAGAAGATCGCCAAGTCAAAGCAGGCCGAGCCCCGCACCCGGGGCAGGCGACCCGGACAGCATCCCCCGGTTCGAGTCGTGATCCGTGCCAGATCCGTGCCGGCCTCTACCCGAACCGCACGTACGACAAGCCTGCCGCCAGCAACCAGCCCCCGGGACCTATCAGTTGAAGCGATCGCCGGCTGCGGAAATCTTGGAAGAACGCCGATCCGGCAGTCCCCGTCCACCTGTGGACGCACCGCGTCCGACGCCCCCCGCCCCGCCCCATGTCGCGTCAGGGTGGCGGGGTAGGACGGCCGTCGCGGGACCCCGGCGCCGCTGCGCCTCGCGTACCTCGGCACAGTCCGCGTGATCGTCGAGGGGTGCCGGCTGCGTCGCACGCGGTCGCGGTGACGGAGCCTCAACTACCGGACTTCTATGCGAAGTTGACGGACCCCGCTTCCGTCTCCGGATTTACATACCTTCGCGAAGGGATTATTCTTCCCCGTGGAGCTCACCTCGGGCGGCTATCGCCCCGCTTACCCCGAAGGAAGAAGCCACACCATGGCCACCTCAGACTCCCGATCACCACGGTGGGCCGGGTACACACTCGCCCTGCTGGCATTCACCCAATTCATCGTCACCATCGACTACGACATCGTCTATGTGGCGCTGCCGGACATCGGGAGCCGGCTCGGCTTCTCCGCACAGTCGCTGCAGTGGGTCGTCAGCGCCTATGCGGTCGCGCTCGGCGGGCTGCTGTTGTTCGGAGGCCGCGCGGCCGACCGGATCGGTCCGCGGCGCATGCTGGTCACCGGTCTGGCCATCTACGCGTTCTCCTCCCTCGCCGGCGGGCTCGCGACGAACGCCGGGCTCCTCGTGGCCGCTCGCGCGATCCAGGGCGTGGGCGGTGCGCTGCTGACGCCGGCGACGCTGATGCTCGTCTTCACCACGTTCGCCCCGGGCCCCGAGCGCAACCGGGCCACGTCCGTCTGGGGCGCCATGGGCAGCGCGGGCCTGGCCGCGGGCTCGCTGCTCGGCGGCGTGCTGACCAGTACCTTCGGCTGGAGCTGGGTCTTCTTCGTCAACGTCCCGCTCGCGCTGATCGCGGCGTTCGCCGCCACCCGGATCCTGCCGCCCGACCGTCCGCTCGGCACCGGCCGCAGCTTCGACGCCGTCGGGGCCGTGGTCGCCACCATCGGTTCGACGCTGCTGGTGTTCGGCCTGGTCAGCGGTCCGGCCAAGGGCTGGGGCTCGATCGAGGGCGTCGGCGCCCTGGCGGTCGGTGTGCTGCTGCTGGCAGTCTTCGTCCTGATCGAGAAGCGCTCCACCGACCCGCTGGTGCCGCTGAAGCTGTTCGGCCTGCGGGGCCTGACCGTCGCCATGCTGGCGATGATCGTCTTCCAGGCCTCCCTCGGCGGTACGTACTACCTGCTCACCACCTACCTGCAGACGGCGCTCAACTACAGCCCGTTCGCCGCCGGCATCGCGTTCCTGCCGCCGACCGTGGTCTGCATGGCGGTGTCGATGAAGCTCAACGCCCGGATGCTGGGTCGGCTCGGGGTCCGTACGACGCTCTTCCTCGGCACGGTCGGTACCGCCGTCGGGCTGGCCTCGATCATCGCCGGCATGTCCACGCACGGCTCCTACTGGGCGCTGCTGCCGGGGATCGCGATCTGGGGCGCCGGCGGCGGCTTCGCCTTCCCGTCGCTCTTCGTTGCGGTGGCGTCCTCAGGGGCCGAACCGGCCCAGCAGGGGGTCGCCTCGGCGCTCGCCTCCACGTGCCGTCAGATCGGCGGCGCCCTCGGCCTCGCGGCCCTGATCGCGGTGGCGAACTCCCACGCCGGCCACCACCCCGGCCCCCACGCACTGGTCGGCGGGCTCCGGATGGCAGGGTGGGTCGCCGCCGCGGGGACACTCGCCGGTGCCTTCATCGGACTCGGCCTGAAGAAGCAGCCCCGACCGGACCCCGTGCCCGCCGCCACCCCGGCGTCGACGGCGGAGGTCACCGAGGCCGCCACGCAGGCAGGCTGACGCCAGCTCAGCGGCATGAGGCATGAGGCATGTGGGACCCGGGCTCCCGGGCCCAGCAGGTACGGGCGTCGGAACCGGGGTGTCGTCCTTCGTACGACGCGGATGACCGTGGGCGAGGCCCGGGCCTGTGGCCAGTCGCGCGCTGGGTCCTCGCCAGGACCGACGCACGGTCGGCGAGCAGGCCGGCGACCGTAATCACACCGGTACGGCACCGGGACGTACGGCACCGGGAAGGGCGGCGCCGGAACGGGCGGCGCCGGCCGGCGTCCCGGACCCGACCGCCATCCGCACGGACAGCAACGAGGCTCTCGCGCCGAGGGTTTGGGGCACCACGCACCTCTGCCCGCGGCATAGCCTCGTGCGTATTGGCAGGGTGGGTCCCGGCCCATGCATCCGTCCCGCCCCGCCTTGCCCCGCCCCGGCCAGGCCGGTCGCCCGCACCGTCGACTCCGACCGCAAACACCTCACCGACGTCCTGCGGCAGGCCGCCGGACACCCCGGCACCGCCCTGGTGGAGATCTACCAGAACTGCAACATCTTCAACGACGGCGCCTTCGAAGTCCTCAAGGACAAGGAGCAGGCCCAGGAGGCCGTCATCCGCCTCGAGCACGGCGAGCCGATCCGCTTCGGCACGCCTCTTGCGGACGGAAGGGGCTCCAAGGGCGTCGTGCGGGACCCGGCCACCGGCGACCTGAAGATCGTCGATGTCACGCCGGAGAACGAGGCGCGGATCCTGGTCCACGACGCCCACTCGGCGTCCCCGACCACGGCCTTCGCGCTCTCCCGCCTCGCCGACCCGGACACCCTGCACCACACCCCCATCGGCGTGCTGCGCTCGGTCGACCGCCCGGTCTACGACACCGAGATGGCCGAGCAGCTCGACACCGCTGTCGAGCAGCAGGGCAAGGGCGACCTCGCCGTCCTCCTCGCCGGTGGCGACACCTGGACTGTGCGGTGACTCCGGGCAGCCGCCCGCCATGACAATCCGTCCATCCCGGCGCCGGCCCGCCGTGACGTCCTGGACCACCGCCCACGACGACCTTCACCGGGCGAACCTCACGGCGCCCCTGCGGGCCGCGCAACGCCCCAATGCCCCGACGCGCCCCGCCCTGCCGGTGTGCCGGGCAGACGGAGAGGGGACGAGTCAGGGAACCATGGCACACGGCCCGAGGAGCGGCCTTGTACGACCCCCACGAGTTCCTGCGCGTCGTCGACGACCACAAAGTGCCCGTCCTCATCGGCGGCACCATCACCATGCTGCTCAACTACGCCTGGTTCTACGAGGCGATCCGCGTCGCTCGCAAAGATCGCGCCTTCCCCGTCCCCGCCGCCTGCCTGTTCCTCTGGTTCGCCCATGACGGCCTGTTCGTCTGGTCGTATCCGCTCTGGTTCCACACCTACGACCACTGGTTCCTCAAACTCTTCTGGGTTGCCATCGTCGTCACCGCCCTGTGCGAGCTGCTCTTCCTCCGCGACCTGCTGCGCTACGGCCGCGCCGAGACCGCCCCGTCCCTCACCCAGGGCCGGTTCCGGGTGGGTGTCGTGCTCGCCATGGCCGGTGTGTGGGTCACCTGGGTGGTCCTCCACCAGGTGATGAACGACCCGCTCAACATCTACGCCTTCTTCGTCGTCAACATCCTCTATCCGGTCTTCGGAACCGCGATGACCCTGCGTCGGGGCTCCCGCCGTGGACAGACCACCATGATGTGGGTCTACTGCACCTTGGAGACCACCGCCTGGGTACTGACCTGTGTCCTCTTCCTCGGCGACATGTTCCGCTCCTGGCCCTGGCTGAGCCTGGGGGCGGTCATGATCCTCTGGACCGCGGCCGGCGCCGTCCTGGTCCACCGTTCCCCCAGCTACGCCGCCCAGGAGCCGGCGCCGCTCAGCGCGCAGCCCGCCTGACCGCTCGGTCGACGGCTGAGCGGGCGTGGGACAAGCCCGTTCCGTACGGGTTGCCGCACCCGCCGGGAGTGTGTCCGCCCGCCCGGTCACGGCCTCGACGAGGCCCGCACCGGCGTAACCGGCGTGACCGCGGCGCTGTCCCCGTCCTGCCGGACCCTGGTGGAGCGAGCCCTCACCACCCCGGCGGACGTACGGCCGTACGCCATCAGCTTCGACGTCAACCACCGTCCCGCGCTCTGGCGTGACGATACGGCCGGCACCTTACTGCGCGACCTCGCCGACCGCGCCGACATCGCCTTCGTCGGCCTCGACGAAGCACAGGGCCTGTGGGGCGCCGACCTCGAAACGACCGACGTACGACGGCTGTTGGGGCGTCCGCCCATCCTCGTCGTCAAGGACGGCGCGACGTCCGCCACCGCTTCTCCCGCGAGGGCGCGTGCACCGTACCGGCCCTGCGCACGGACGTCGTGGAGCCCGTCGGCGCGGGCGACGCCTTCGCCGCCGAGTTCCTCGCCGGGCTCCTGAACAGCGGGAACCTGCGCCGCGCCCTGCGGCTCGGGCACATCGCGGCGTCGTCCGCGCTCAAGGCGACCGCGGACCACGGACCGCTGCCCGACGCGGACACGGTGGCGCGGCTCCTGGAGCTCGGCGACGAGCACTGGGCGGCGCTCGGTCCGACTCCGGGGTGAGCCGGGCCACGCGAAGACCAGGCGAGAGCGAGGCGCGCCCACATGGACGGCGCGCGCTTCGCCGACGCCCTCCGGGCAAATGGGTGGTGCTCAACGGACCCTACGAATTCGAGTCCGTCCTCCTCTTCGAGTCCGAACGACGTGAGGTCCTGACCGGCATCGAGGTGTGGCCCTTCCGCGAGGAGAGCGCGGACATCCGGTTCCTCCTCGACGGCGCCGATGTCTTCCGCACCCCGTCGGGGGACCTCGTACGACTCATGGCGCCGCGGGGACACGACGTCGTCGAGAGCGACTGCGGATACGACGAGGTTCCCGACCCCGGCCTGCGCTTCGCCAATAACAGCGGTTTCGAGTACTACACGGACGACGAGGGCGACCCTCTGCACGACGACTACATACTGCTCTTCGACCCGCACCAGGTGTGAGTGGCCAGAGCCGAGCAGGGGGAGCCGAACCGGAAAGTGTCTCCTGCGTGATCCGAAGTCCCGCCCGTGTCCCGAAAGGGGCCCGGACCTCCTGGTGACCTGCCCCGATGCGTGGGGGCGTGGCGCTGACCCGCGCACACGGGCCCGCGACAGCCGGCCGGATCCAGGGGCGGCTCGGGCCAACTTGAGCACGGACCGCCTGCTGGGGGCGGCCTGCGTCAGAACCCGCGTACGCGTGAGAGTGCGCGCCTGGCAAGGTGGCCCTTCATCGCGGTGCGCGCACCACTGACGGTACGGCGGTACGCCCAGACGTCACGGTCGGCGCAAGGAATCCGGCAGGACTCGGACGCGGGGCCAGTTCTGGCTTGCTGTCACCTCGCGGGCAACGTGATGCCACTGCTTCTCCCCGCCGGGCAGGGGCCAGGCCCAGGTCGGCTGTTCCGCGACGTTCAGGTCGTGAAAGAGGCGAACGAGTTGTGGGCCGGCGGTGGCGGCGCCGTCCGGGACAGTGGAGCCGTGGACGGCGCGGAGTTCGGCGAAGCGTGCCAGTTCGCCCTCGTAGAAGCCCACGGCTTCCTCGGTGCGCGCCGCCAGGTCATCGCGCGGGAGCGTGCGGTGCAGCTGCAGCAGCGGGGGCTCCACGGACTCCGCCACAGCCGCGGCGTATCGAGCGTGACCGTCCAGGATCACATGGCAGTCCAGGCCACTGACCCACCACAACAGGACGGGTGGGAGCGTCCCTTCACGGGCTTGCTTGCGGTATGCCTTGACCCGGCTGTCGTCGGCATCGGGCATCGGCCGCAGTGGCAAGACCTCCCAGGCATGGGAATGGCGGAACCAGTCGACGTATCCGTCGGGATGGCCGTCGACGAGCATCGAGCTCCAGTACTCCGCATGCGAAGTGTCGGCGTGGCGCCAGGGCTGGAGCGGACTCTCGCACGAGAGCAGCCACCGGCCCTCATGCAACGGGCCGCCCGGCGAGTCGATGAGGTACTGCGCAAAACGGTGAGCCCACCGTTCACGGCTGCCCGCCAGAACGCGAGCCACATCGGCACGCAAGGGCGGGACGAAGGAGCGGTACCCGTCGGTGCGCCAGAAGTCCACACCCTCGTGTTGCTCGCCAACGACAGCGAGCAACACGGGCTGCGACAGTTGGGAGACCAGCAGTCGCGCACCAGCACTGAACACGCACAGCCCCGGCTGGTGGCGATCCTGTACGGCCAGAGACAGCCCCACCCACGTGCCGTCGTCCCGGGTGACATCGCTGCGCTGCATACCGCGAGCGTAGACGGCCGCTCCCGGGGAACCGCGAGGGCATCCTGTCCGTCCGGTACGACCGCACGGCTCCACGAGCCGTTGATCCTGGCAGGGACTCGCGCGGCGCTCGTCCAAGCTCTTCACCCCGCTGAGCACCGAACCGACCGGGGTGACGAGCGGAACTCCAGGCAGAGCCCGTGAACCTCCCCAGGTGTCGCTCGAGGGGATGAAGGTCTCCTGGTTCACCCTCGAATCGCTCACCGCCCACCTCTGGCGGGCGACCGTCGACAACACCGTCTCCAAGGCCGTCGCGAAGCTCACCCGATGCGACCTCGTCATCATCGACGACATCGGCATGCTGCCGTCCGGACAGGGCGCCGCCGCAGCGTTCTACCGCGTCATCGACGCAGCCTACGAACGCCGATCCGTGGTCGTCACCTCGAACCTGCATCCCTCAGGATTCGACTCCATCATGCCCAAGACCCTTGGCCGCCGCCGCCGCCGCCGCCGCCGTCGACCGGCTCCTGCACCATGCCCACATCGTCCTCACCGAAGGCTCCAGCCTGCGACTGACCCAAGCCACCACCGGCCAGGGCGTCATCCCGCTGAACCAACCGGGCCGATCCCGGCCAGGAAGACCGGCCAAACACGTTCCACCGGTCTCATGGAAGATGATCTCGTGACACACCTTCCGACAGATGTGCGGGCCGCTCTCCGGCTCTTCTCCTTCTACCTGGGCAACGGCACATTGGATGTCGACCTGCTGGACGGGATCGACTACCGTGCCCATCTGCTCACATTCGGCTCAGACCTTGAGATGGTTTTCGCGATCTTCTCCAATGTCCTCGAAGTCGATGATCACGGGCAGACGCTCAACGACGGCGATGCTCAGTACCGCGCCGCCCAGTGGATCCGCAGACGCTGTGACCCCGGGTACCAGGTGGAGCCTCCGTTCGAAGCGTGGGAGACCGAGCTTCACGGCCCCTGAAGCCCAGACGTAGAACTGCGGAGCACTGCACCCTCCTGCGGCTGTAGTCATCACGGAAGCGCGGTCAGAACCGAATTCAGGGCTCTGTCCGCAGTTCCGTGATTGAGACGGAGCGAGCTGGTTGTCGTCAACCCGGCACCCTGACCAGGGGGTTTCTGGACCGCTGAGCACGACAACTGTCGTCAGATTCGCATCGTTCTTGGCGTCTACCGCACGTATTGTAAGTAAAGGCGGGCAACGTCAGGACTGCGCGGTCCGGAACGCGAGATAGCGACTGAAGGCTTCGTGGCTGTCGGGGGTGAAGCGCCACTCCAGCAGGGCCGACCGCAGCTCCGGATCCGTCAGCCAGCCATGCCAGGCGACCTCATCGGGATCGGGGACCACGGCATCCGGCACCACGGCTTCGTGCACGCCGAGCCAGTGAGGGCTCAAACCGCTGCGGTTGATGAACGTGAACAGCAAGCGCGGCAGCACACGAATGCCCAGCTCTTCAGCCAGCTCCCGCGCAGCGGCCTGTTCATAGGACTCACCGACATCCACAGCGCCACCGACCACGACCTCGTAGAACCAGGGGAAGCGCGACAGCTGCTCCGACCGCCGGTGGACGAGGATCCGCCCACGCTCATCACGACACACCGTCACGGCGACCCGGTGCAGCCAACCCTCCCGGATGGCCTGCCGGCGGCTGACCACCACCCCCAGCACACGATCTTGATCGTCGACACGCTCCACCAGTTCATCCACAATGCACACCCTGGCAGAGCCCACCGACAACGCCGCTTCCCGGCGACTCGTGGAGGGCGTCCCGAGAGCACCTGCACCAGGAGGTCGGGCGCGGATGACGACAGCTGTCGTTCCTGCTGTTGCTGGAACAAGTTCCGCCAGGTCAACCCGACATGCCCTCCCGACTGGAAGACCGCTTTGAGGGTGAGGTCGTGATCGTTGCTTTGCCAGACACCGCGAAGCAGATCCTGGAGCTACAGGAAGCCGGAGCGACGGAAGAGGATCTACATCCGATCATCGCGGAGGGGGTTGGGGTGGCCGCCACCGAGCTACGCCGGTTAGGACCGCGTCGCCCTCATGCACTCGTCTATCTGGAGGGTGGCCGACCAGGTGCCGTCCGCCGACCAGCGCCGGTGCCGTTCACGGACGGTCTGCACGGACGGTCTGCCAGGGAGCCGTACCGTTCGGGCACATCGGGCCAGGGCACACCGGTCCTGGCCCGGAACAGCACTTGCTGATCACCCTGCGGTCATCCGCCCACCGCCCGCCAGGCCGACCATCGGCGGGCAGCGGGCAGCTCGATCCTCGATCTTCTCCTACTGTGCGTCCGTGAACTCGTGTCGCCGCACCATGAGGAAGTGCTGCCCTGCACGCGACGAGATCCACCCAGCCCGCCAAGAGCCATCAGAAACGACCTGGCCCGAGGGGGCATCCGCAGTCGGTCGCCGGCTTGCCCGGGTGCGGCGGGGACGGCTTCGGCCCTGTTCCCCGCTGGGCGTCCCAAGTCGAAGCCATGAGCGAGATCTCGACGAGCCACGGACGCACCCTGGCTCAGGGCGCATTGGTCCGCCTGTGGGTGCGAAGCCCGCGAGCCCTGCTGATCCCCGGCTTCCGCTCCGTCGCACAGGCCGGGACAGCACGGGCGCGATCGCCGAAGGTCTCCTTACCAGCGCTCAGTTGACCGAGACCGACATGCGGTTCGGACGCTGAAGTCCGCACACCGCAGGTCAGGTCGTCTGGACGAGGGCCGCCGCTACCCGCCCCCTCCAGCGACAAGGCGGGTAACACCTCGGCCGCCACCGCCCACACCTTCCACGTGGGCGACGCCGGGCTCACCGCGCCCCTTCAACGGCGAGGAGATCGGCCACGCCGTCACCCTGACCGCGGCCGGCCCCGCCGACCTCACCGGGGCCACCTTCCAGTACCGGCACGGCGACAGCGACGACTGGTCGGACATCCCCGCGTCCGCCGTCACCCGCACCTCGGACGGCAGCGCGATCCACTGGCCGGTCGCCGTGACCGACGGCGAATCGCCTGACCCGACCTGGACCCGCCGGAGCTCGCGACGGTACGTCAGCCGAGGACCCGGGTCGGGTCGCCGTCGAGGTAGGCCTGGACGTCCTCCACGGCCTGGCCGTAGTAGCGCTCGTAGTTGGCGCGGGACACATAGCCCAGGTGCGGGGTGGCGAGCAGGCGCGGCGCGGAGCGCATCGGGTGGTCGGCGGGCAGGGGTTCGACGTCGAAGACATCGAGGCCGGCGCCGGCGATGCGGCCCTCGTGCAGCGCGCTGAGCAGCGCGTCCTGGTCGACGATCGCGGCCCGCGATGTGTTGACCAGATATGCGGTCGGCTTGAGCAGGGCGAGTTCAGCGGACCCGAGCAGACACCGGGTGCGGTCGCTCAGCCTGAGGTGGACGGAGACGAAGTCGCTGTTCGCGAGCAGCTCCTCCATGGAGGGGGCCAGGAACACGCCGGCCTCGTCGGCGCGCTCCTTGGTGAGGTTCTGACTCCAGGCGGTGACCTCCATGCCGAAGGCGAGCCCGACCCGGGCCACCAGGGCGCCGATCCTGCCCAGGCCCAGCAGCCCGAGCGTGCGGCCGTGCAGGTCGGCACCGACGGTGGACTGCCAGGGGCCGCCGGCGCGCAGCGCGTCGTTCTCCTGGACGACGCCGCGGGACAGGCCGAGGAGCAGGGCCCAGGTGAGCTCGACCGGCGGCGTGGAGGAACTCTGGGTCCCGCACACGGTGACGCCGTTCGCCCGCGCGGCCGCGTAGTCGATCGACGAGTTGCGCATGCCGGAGGCGATCAGCAGCCTCAGGCGCGGCAGCCGGTCCAGCAGGGAGGCCGGGAACGGCACCCGCTCGCGCAGGGTGACCACGCAGTCGAAGTCGGCGACAGCCGCGACGAGGTCGTCCTCGGTGGCGAAGTGCTCGGTGAAGGTGACGACCTCGACGCGGTCGCCCAGTGCCGACCAGTCGCCGAACGTGGTCGCCACGTCCTGGAAGTCGTCGAGTACGGCGCAGCGGAATTGCATGTCATTTCTCCCAGAGGTCCTGGCTGTGGGTGCACGGGCGGCAGCTCAGTCCGGGGTCGCCCGGCAGCGCGATCCTGCCCCGGTCGAGCACGGTGCCGGAGAACGGGTCGTCGTCGAGGCCGAGATGGCCGTCGAGATCCGGCCAGTCGGCCAGTCGGCCAGCGGAGCCAGTTGGGCCATCGCGGTCACACCGAGGGAGCTCTCGGTCTTGCCGCCGAGCATCACACCGAGCGCAGCAGCCCCGCGCGGCTGCCGTCGTCGTCCGGCGTCAGCTTCAGCTCAGGCTCGGCCAGTCGGCCAGCTCCCGTGCGCTGCACAGCAGTTCGGCCTCGTCGCCGGCGCCCAGGGAGAGCCCGGTCGGGGCGAGCGGGAGTCCGGCGAGGCCCAGCAGCCGGTGCAGGGGCACCCCCGCGGCCTTGCCGAGTAGGTCGTAGAGGGCCAGGTCGACGGCCGCGGCCACGGCTCCTGCTCCGGTCCATCTGAACGAAGGCGAGGTCGACCAGGCTGTGGCTCTGATCGAGGTCATGACCCGCGACGACCTCACCGGCCCGGAGTTCACCGACGGCTACACCGAGGCCCTGCGCAGGGTGATCGAGACAAAGCACGAAGGCCACCATCTGCCGGAGGCCCCCCAGGCGACGGCCCGGCCGGGACGCCGGTGGACCTGATGACCGCCCTGCAGGATTCCGTGGACAAGGCCCGGGCCGCACGTGTGGACGCGCAGGGGACATCGCCAACGACGCGCGAGACCAGGACGAAGACGAAGGCACCCGCCCCGACGGCGAGGGTGGCCGGCTGGAAGGGCGGGCGGCGCGGTGCGACGACACGCTGGCCTCTAGATGATCAATTCCGAGGGATGCTTGCGGAGGGTGTGGGGTGGGCGGCGGCCGAAGCCACCGTGAGACGGTCAGGCGGCGGGCTGCCGTCCTGGTTGTCGTGGTGGCAGCGGGCGGTCAGGCGTCGGGGTCGACTTCGGGGTGCGTGAACCGCACGGGCTTGCCCAGCGACCGGGCGTAGGCGATTTCGGCTCGGGTGCTGTCTCCGATGTAGTCGCCGACTATGAGCACCTCATCTGCGAGCCGGATCTTCGCCCGGTGCAGGTAGTCGAGTCGAACCTTCAGCGCCTCGGCCTCGGCCTCGACAGGGTCGGACCAAAGTTCGTGCGGCGACTTCATGTCGCAGCCCGGTTTGACGACAATCTTTCCGGCTTTGGTCTCCCGCAGATCTGCCTCGTTCATCTCGGTCATGAAGCGGGTGGAGCCGCAGATCACGACGATACGCGGGAGGCTCAACAGCTTCTTCGCGTCGGCGAGCTTCTCCTCGGGGGTGAGCAGTTGCGGGTATGACACCGGTTCCTCCTGGTGGTGTGGTCCAAGGGGTTCCTGCGGAGACGAGAACGAGGGTGTCCAAGATCGTTTTGCGACGAACGACGTGGACACCCTCGCGACAGCACCCTATGCGACGACCGACGACATGCTGAAGGAACATCCCGACCTGGCGCCGTGGCGCCCGCCGGTCGCCATTACGCCCCGCCTGAGCGATGCCGAACTGGTCACCCTCGCCACGATGCAGGCCATACTCGGCTACACCTCCGAGGCCAAGTGGCTCCCCCATGCCCGTGCCCACCTGCTCCACCTCTTCCCCTACCTGCCCCAGCAGCCCGGCTACAACAAGCGGCTACGCAAAGGCCGCCGGTCTGATGCGAAGCGTCAACCGGATCCTGGCCACCACCACCTCGGTGTGGAGCGACGACGTATGGGTCGTGGACTCCACCCCGGTGGAATGCGGCCGCTCCCGCGAGACCGTCAAACGCTCCGGCCTGGCAGGTTGGGCCGAATACGGCTACTGCGCCAGCCACAGGCGCTTCTTCCGGGGCCTGCGCCTGCACCTGGTCTGCACCCTTCAGGACCTGCCCATCGCCTTCGCCCTGACCGGAGCCAAGGCCGACGAACGCGAGACCCTCCTCGACCTCCTGGCAGCCGAATACGAGCTTCTGCGAGAGCGCCCCCGACAGACTCTCATCGGCGACAAGAACTACTTCGGCCGTGGTTTCGAACGCGAACTGTCCGAGCATGGAGTCCAGTTGCCGCGGCCTGCCCGTAAAGGTGAACGGGAACGGCCTGGCGCAGCCCTGTTCAAGCCGTTGCGACAGGTCATCGAATCGATCAACGAGACCTTGAAGGGACAGCTTGGCCTCGAACGACACCGAGGGCGCACACCCGGAGGGGTCATAGCCCGCGTCATGCAACGCATCCTCGCGCTGACCGCCGCGATCTGGCACAGCGACGCCACCGGACAAACCGTCCTACGCTCACTGATCGCCTACGATCACTGGCCCCTTGGAATAGATCATCTAGGGTGGCGGTAGCCGGCGGCGACGCGCTCGCCGCTGACCCAGCCGTGGCGGCCGGTGTGCGGGCCAGACACCACCTGCCCGTACGCCCACCAATCCGGGTCACGGCCGGTTACACCCCAACACTCGGCGTAGAAGTCGGTGTTCTTCGCCAGGTCGAACAGGACGCGGTGCCCTGTGCCTTTCCCCTCGCGTACGTGCACGGTGCGGGCCGTGGTGTGCAGCGGCGTCCAGGCCGCCTTGGCGTTGTAGGTGCGGGGGTTGGTCGGCCACGGCTTGAGTGAGGGCGGGGCGGATACGGCAGTGGCCCCCCGACCGGATTCGGTCGGGGGGCCACTGGCGCTGCCGCTGCGTGTGTGGCGGGGCGGTAGGTCAGTATGCGGAGTTGACGTTGTCGATCGAGCCGTAGCGGTGTGCGGCGTAGTTGGCGGCCGCGGTGATGTTCGCCACCGGGTCGGTCACGCTGTGCGCGGTGCCGGCCACGTGGTAGGTGTTGAACGTCGGGTCGATCACCTGCAGGAGGCCCTTGGAGGGGATGCCCTTCTGCGCGTTGACGTCCCAGTTGTTCTGGGCGTTGGGGTTGCCGCTGGACTCGCGCATGATGTTGCGGTGCAGGCCCTCGTAGCTGCCGGGGATGCCCTTGGCCTTCATGATGGCGAGGGACTGCTTGATCCAGCTGTCCAGGTTCCCCGAGGCACCCGCGCTCTTGGAGGCGGTGTGCGTGTGGTGGGAGACGGCCGTGACCGGGTGGGTGGTCTGCGGCGCCGGGGCGGCGAACGCGGACGTCGGCATCAGCGTCACAGCGGCAGCCGCGGCACCGGTGGCCACAAGGCCGGTCAGGGTGAGGTTACGCAGGCGGGCAGTACGGCGGGTAGCAAAGATCGCAGTCAAAAGGGGGTCTCTCCAGAGGACGTCGTTGAGGCACCGGCCCGAATTCGGTCGCGGCCTGTAGGGCGTCGGGGCGAGGCCCCGCAGCTGCCGGGCAGATAAGAAGCGGACCCACCCGGTGATCAACACCCGGTCCCGGTCCGCTGCTCCCGGCAACGACCTCCATGATTAACGGCGGACAATTCCCCACGCAACCATGTGACCTACTACCTCACTACGCAGAAATGTCCCGAATGTCCCGTTTTGACGTTTGCGGTGCTGCTCAGAGGGAAGCCCCGCTACGACCCTCGATAGGACGTGACCCACCCCCTATGAGCACCATCACCCCCCACCCCCCAACCAACCCCCACCACACCGGCCAACCACACCCCGCCACAGCCCACCACGCTGCTGTCCGCTCCTGGCTGGTGCTGTGGTTGTGCGCGCCAAGGCCGAAGAGGCCGGCCCAAGGCCGCCAGGCAGGGCAACCCGGCCCGGAGCGGCATGCAGGACAAGGCCTGAGGCGGGAGATCAGGTCCTGCGGGACCGGCGCCCCCGGGTCGCGAGTGGGCACCGGGGTGCCGTCGACGATCAGCGCGGTGTTCTTGGCGGAACCGCTTGCGGGGCCGGAGCGCGAGCACCGGTCCGATCAGTAGAACGGGGAGGAAGCTGCGGCCTCGACGGCTCCCGTGGGGCCGGTCACTTTGTCGGAGGTTTGCCGCTGCCGCCCTCCTGTGAAGCGGGGGTGCCCGGCTCCTCCACTAACTTGATCTTTAACCTGTGCGGCGTGGTCGTGGGGTGGTTAACTTCTTCGTTTGCCGTTTCGCTGGCTGTGTTTTGCGGGGTGTGTGCACGTCGTGGCGGGGTGTGGGCCGGGTGTTCTTTCGGCCCGGTGGTCGTCCGGGACCGGGTCGGGAGGATTTCGGTGCTTGGGCTGGGCAGGCGGCTTGTGGGCGGATGTGCCGGAAGTCGCGGCGGACGCGGGCGGGTGTGAGTCGGTCTGGAGAACTGGGTTTCTCCCAGGGACGACGCAGGTCGGCTGCGAGCGGGCGAGCGAGACGGAGTTGCGCGTAGGCGGCGAGGATCAACCAGGTCCATCGGTCCGCCGCCTCGGGGGTGCGGATCTTCGGACAGGTCCAGCCGAGAGTCTGCTTGAACAGGCGGAACGTGTGCTCGATATCGAATCGCCGCAGGTAGGTCTGCCAGAGACGGTCGGTGTCCGCCGGGGTGGCGTCGGTGCCTGACCACCAGAGCCAGACCGGCTTGGGAGTTGCGCCGCTGGGCAGTTGGTCGATGTCCAGGCGGATCACGCTGCCCTCGACGATGGGGAGCGTGCCGTCGGCTGCGGCCCAGGAGGAACGGTGAGTCAGCTTGGGGTGCAGTCGGTCCCAGGAGCGGGCGGTGGCCTGGCCGTAGAGGCGTGTGTCGGTGACGGTTTTGGTGTCCGGGGTGCCCCAGGTGTCGGGCTGGCCGAAGACGAACTCGCTGCCGTGTCGGGGCGGGCGGCCCAGGATGTGAGGCTGGCGCTGCGGGACGGCCCGGCGCAGAACCCGGTCCGAGCGCATCCGGGCCAGCACCTGGACCGGCAGGTCTCTCAGCAGGAAGGCCAGGCGGGGCGCGTCGTATCCGGCGTCCGCGACGATGAGGATGTCCGGCGAGCCCGCGTGCCACTGCCCGGCTGTGATCAGTCGCTGGACCAGGTCACGCAGTTGTCGGGCGGTGACGGTGGCGGTGTCGTCGCCGGGTGCCAGTCGCAACGCGTCCAGGGGTGCAGTCCATGAGCTGCGGCCGGGCTCGAGCGCGCAGATGATCGAGTACGGCCAGCCGGGGATCGGGATGTGCTGGTCCTTGCCCCGGCCATAGGTGTGACACAGGATCCGCTGCGGTGAGGTGTGGGCATCGGGCCGCAGCCAGCAGGTGACATCGACAGCCAGGACGAGCCGGCCGTCGGCAGCACGCGGCAGCGGCACCGCGGCCAGCGCCTGCCGCAGCCGGTCGGCATCGATGCCTCCCCGGGAAACTGCTGCATAGAGCCCTCCGTGTCCGCGGCGGTGTTCGCCCACCAGTGACAGCTCGGCCAGCGACCTCACCGGTCCGTCACCGCACAGAACAGCGTCGGCCAGCTCGAACAGCGCATCCGAACGAGCGGTCAGGCAGGAGTAGAACTCGCCCCGGAAGCATGACAGTTGCGTCAGCGGTTCTTGTCGGGCACCACGATGCAGCAGACTCATCTTCACGGCCTTCGTGCTGGACGTGTGTGTTCCTTGGTCGGAGCACATGTTCAGACGAAGGCCGCTTTGACGTACGGCGATTACCGGACCGAGTGATCAAGTTCGACGCGCCATTCGACGCGGCACGTTAAAGATCAAGCTAAAGGCTGTCCCGTAATCCAACAGTGGCCTTCGCCCGGGCTCTTCTCGTGGCGTGCAGTCGGGTCAGGTTGCCCGGCCGTCCCACATCAGTGCTGGGGAGACCGCTTCCGTGGGCGCTCTCCCCATCTGTGTTTCACGCGGTGAGGTGCTGCTTGGTGCCGGAGTCGTCGGCAGTCGCCTCGGGGGTGATGCCGTGCTGCTCGTCTTCGGAGCGGCCCTTCTTGGGCAGTAGGAAGGTGATCGCGAAGAAGACCACCAACAAAATCGCCTGGACGAGCATCGCGCGGTGGAAGCCGCCGGTGAAAGCACCGGTCTTGGCCTGGGCGAAGAACACCGAGCCGAAGACCGCGACGCCGATGGAGCCGCCGACAGCCTGAACCGCCGACAGGACGCCGGAGGCGGATCCGATCTCGTCGTCGTCGACCGCGGCCAGGATGAAGCTGAACAGGGCGGCGATCACCATGCCGGCGCCGATGCCCGCCACCGCCACGCCGGGAGCGATGTCCCAGATCGAGAACGAGGCGGCATCGAGGCCATCGAGCTCGAACCACAGCACGGCAGCGCCGGCCAGCTGGACCAGCGGTCCGATCTGCAGCACCTTGCGGCCGATCTTGTCCGCGAGGAGCGCGCCGCTGACCGCGCCGCCGATCGCGGTTCCCACCGCGAGGGGCAGGTTGCCCAGTCCCGCCTCGCCGGCGGTGAATTGCCGGCCGATCTGGAGGAACAGGGTCAGCACGAGCTGGGTGCCGATGAGCCCGCCGAAGAACAGGGCGATGCCGCCGAGCCCGACGGTGAAGGCCGGCTTGCGCAGCAGGCCCGGGGTCACCAGCGGCTCGCGGCCCGCGGCGGCCGTGCGGCGCTGCTGGAGGGCGAAGAGGGCGAAACCGATCGCCGAGGCGGCCATGGACAGCCACGTCCACAGCGGCCAGCCGTTCTCCTGCCCCTGGTTCAGCGGCAGCACCAGCAGAGCACAGGAGATCACGACCAGGGTGGCGCCGGTCATGTCGACCCGTACCGTGGGGTCGCCCGCCTTCTTGGGCACGAACTTCGCGGCGATGATCAGTGCCGCGATTCCGATGGGCAGGTTGATCAGGAACACCGACCGCCAGCCCAGGCCGAAGAAGTCGCCCTCTATGAGAAAGCCGCCCAGGACCGGGCCGATGATGCCGCCCAGACCGAGGACGGGTCCGAAGATCGCGAAGACCTTGGTGAGTTCGGGGCCGGAGAAGTTCTCCCGCAGCAGGCCCAGGCCCTGAGGCAGCAGCATCGCTCCGACGATGCCCTGCAGCAGGCGGAAGGCGATCAGCGACTCGATGTTCGGCGCGGCCGCGCACAGCAGGGAGCACGCGGTGAAAGCCGCAAGACCGATCAGGAACATCCGGCGCCGGCCGTAGCGGTCGCCGAGCCGGCCGCCGAGCACCAGACCGGCGCCCAGGGTGAGGGCGTAGCCGCCGATCACCCACTGCAGTCCGACGGAACCGGCACCGAGCGATTTCTCCAGGTCCGGTCCGGCGACGTTGACGATCGAGGCGTCCAGGAGATCCATGATCTCCGCGACGATCATCACCGCCAGGATCAGCCACCGCCAACGGTAGGGCTCGGTCGTCTCGTCAGGGGTGGGGGACGGGGCACGCACGCCAGATACCTCCATGGTGAAGTAATTCCATGGTGAAGGTAAAGTGGTGGGGGTAGGTTGTCAAAGCGGGCTGCCCACCTGGACGCCCGGCAGGCGAGACGAGGTGGCAGGCCCTGTGGAGGAAGCGATGGGCGACGGTGTCGCGGCGCGGCGCGAGCGACTGATGGAAGGGCTGCGGATCTACGGCGGCCACTACGCCGAGCTCAGCCGGCGCTTCGCGGCATGGCTGGGCCTGCACTCCACCGACGCGACCGCGGTGCTGGAGATCGCCGCCGCCGAGGAACGCGGGACCCCGCTGTCACCGGCCCGGCTGAGCGAGCGCATCTCCCTGTCCACGGGCGCCACCACCGCACTCCTGAATCGCCTCGAAGCGGCCGGGCACATCACCCGCACCCGCGAGCACTCCGACCGGCGCATCGTCACCCTGCGCAGCGGCAGGCACATCCAGGAGCGGGCGGACGAGTTCTTCGGCCCGCTCGCCGGCCGCCTCGATGCCGCGATGTCCCCCTACCCGCCACAGCTCCTGGAACAGTTCGAGCAGCTCATGACCGATCTGAACACCGCCATGGACGCCCACCTCGCCGAGCGGAGCCCGGTGACACCGTGCCCCCCCGGCGCTCTCGGGGACCGCCGGCGCTAGAGGTCGCCTCGGGTGGGGTGGGTCAGTGCGAGGGTGTGGAGGCGGGCGATGCCGAGCATGGCGTGGTGGACACCGGTTCCGCGTAGGCGGCAGTCGCGGAGGATCTTCCAGTTCTTCATGCGGGAGAAGGTGTGCTCGACGCGGGCTCGTGCCCGTCGGTGGACGGCGTTGCCGGCTTCCTGTTGAGGCGTCAGGCGTTCCTGGCCCGGGCGTCGGCGGTGCGGCATGAGAGCCCCTGCGCCTGGGCAGCCGCCGCGGCCAGTACTGGGGCGTCGCGGCAGGCCCGGTCGACGCCAAACTCGGTGAAGTCCCGGCAGTCGTCGCGGTCGCCGGGCAGAGGAAGGCCGACGGCGACGACGAACCTGCTGTTGGCGTCGATCACCACTTGGTGGTTGGTGGAGTAGCGGTAGTTTTTGCTGGAAGCGGCAAGAGTCCGGTCGCGGGTGGGCATCAGGGTGCCGTCCACAATGACCACGGTGCCCCTGCAAGGCTGACGAGCAGGCGCGATTGCCAGCAAGGGCGCGAGATGGTCCAGTACCCGATCGGCAGCGGACTTCGACATCCCGAACAGGGGACCAACCTGGCGCAACGTCAGGTTGGTCCGCCAGTACGTCGCAACCAGCAGCACCCGATCCTCCAGCGGAAGGGACAACCTTTAGGGGTGCCCGGGCGTGGGTTGTGGTGAATCAGCGGGACGTCGAGGGATCGGGCATCGAGGTGGCCCGGGACCGCACCTGCGCGGCCCAGGCCTTCGACAGGGCCTTCGGGATCTTCGCCGTCAGGCCTCCCTCCTTCGTGAAAGCGAGCCCCCGGATGTACGCACCGCCGTCGCATCCGTCGCATCCGTCGCATCCGTCGCATCCGTCGGACTGGAGGGTGAGCCGGACATCGGCGGTCGCGTCGATGACGGGACGGGTCTCGCCAACGTTGCTTCCGTAGAAGCATCCGGCCCCACGGCGCGTCCTCGGCATCTGTCGCGCCGCGACCGGCAGAGGGTGCCTGTCAACAGCAGTATGGTAAGCGGAAGTTGAGAAACCTAAAGGTGGGGAGCGCCTCCCCTGTTCGATCTTGCTCGCTGTACGATCCGCCACATGGGACCTCTGAATCCGCCACACCCTGAACTCATAGTCGGACTCGTCTGTTTCGCCCTGGTCTTCGTCATCTTCGCGAAGGTCCTGGTTCCGCGTATCGAGAAGATCCTCGCGGCGCGCGAAGAGGCGATCGAAGGTACCGCTGAGCGGGCCGTCGCACTGAACGAAGAAGCGCGTCGCATCCTCTCTGAGTATCAGGCCGAACTCAGCGCCGCCCGCCACGAAGCCGCCCGGATCCGCGAGACCGCGACCGAGGAGGGAGCCGCCCTTCTCGCGGCCCTGCGTGCCGAAGGTGTCAGGGAGCGCGAGGACCTGGTGGCGTCGGCTAAGACGCAACTGGAGGCCGACCGGATCATCGCGGAGGCCGAACTGCGTGAGGACATCTTCGCGCTGGCCACCGAGCTGGCGGGCCGCATCGTCGGCGAACCCCTCGACGACCTGGCCGGCGCACGCGCCCTCGCGGACGAGTTCTTCGCTGGGATCGAGGCCGGGGACCCCGTCAAGGGCTGACCAGCGATCGATTGATCGGAAAGACACCCCCTAGCGGTCAGCGCGTCGGCGCCCGCCCTTCCAGTCGGCCACCCTCGCCGTCGGGGCGGGTGCCTTCGTCTTCGTCCTGGTCTCGCGCGTCGTTGGCGATGTCCCCTGCGCGTCCACACGTGCGGCCCGGGCCTTGTCCACGGAATCCTGCAGGGCGGTCATCAGGTCCACCGGCGTCCCGGCCGGGCCGTCGCCTGGGGGGCCTCCGGCAGATGGTGGCCTTCGTGCTTTGTCTCGATCACCCTGCGCAGGGCCTCGGTGTAGCCGTCGGTGAACTCCGGGCCGGTGAGGTCGTCGCGGGTCATGACCTCGATCAGAGCCACAGCCTGGTCGACCTCGCCTTCGTTCAGATGGACCGGAGCAGGCGGGCACCACGGCGCCGGGGTCGCGGATTTCGTCCGGCCACGACAGCCCGCGCAACGCGATGACAGTCCCAGGGACCCGGGGCAGACCGAGCCGCTCGCGGCCGTGCCACGCGTACCGCGCGACCGCGACCTTCCCGCGCCTGGCGCATCAGGACGTAGGGCTTGGCAGCGGTGGCGCCCTGCGGCTGGAGGCAGTAGCCGGGGCCGATGCGCAGCGGGTCGGCGGCAGCCGGCACGAACGCGACCAGCTCGATCGCGCGCGCCGTGGTCAGCGACAGATCTCTGAGATCTTCATCCGTGACAGGGGATGACCCGGCCGTCCGGCAGCTGGCAGCCGCGCCCGATCTCGCCGAAAGTGACCTCGCGGTCCTCGCTCTCGCACCAGTACCGGTTGCGCACCAGGCCCTGGTCGGCGGTGTGGATCCTTCGGAAGCGCACGCTGTGATCCTCGGTCGCACTGAGAACCGTCACCGGGACGCTGACCAGCCCGAACGTGTGAGCGCCGGTGAAGATGCTCGCGAGCATGGCACACACCTCCGTCAGCCCCGAGCACCTCCAGCCTAGGAGCCCCGTCACAGCCCGGCAGGAGGGAGACTGGAGCCCGCCGGCAGGCCTACGCGTCAGGCTGCCGGTGCAGGTCCAGGAAGCAGCGCAGCTGTACACCAGGCTTGCCGGGTTCCCGGGGGCGTACGGTCCGCTGGCGCCACGCGCACCGCGCGGCGAGCAACTCCTGGATGGCGAAGGCGGTTTCGTCATCGGCGGCCGCGACCTCCACCACCGCGCCAGCCCGGTTCCTGCGCCAGGACCTCGACGCGGTGCTGGCCGGACTGACCATGAACCACAGCTCCGGCAGGGTCGAGGGACATGTCACCCGAGTCTCCGAAGAGGCAGAGGTGCAGCCCCTTCTTGATCCATTCGCACTCGGCGAGGGTGTGGATCACGGCTGGTTCCTGATCGCGAGGAGTGTGGCGACCGGCGAGGGCCGAGCGGGTTGGGTTGTCCGGTGCGGGCGTCGGCCCAGGATGAGCGCAAGTCGTGGAAGCTGGTACGTGGGCCGTCGAGCCGGTCTTCCTGGGTCTGGGTGGCCAGGGGGGAGGAGAGGTAGACGTTGTCCCGGTAGCGGGTGAAGTCGACGCTCTTCCAGGCCGCGGCGATCCGTTCGTTGATCCGGTCGACCTCGGCCTGCTCGGGCGGCCGGCCTTCCTCGTGCGCGCTGATGCCGGGAGAGTAAGCGACCGCTCGGACCTCGGGGCTAACGGGGCCACGGGATGATCTTGGTTATTGGTCGAGGTTGCTCACCCGGTTCGCGTACTCGCGGCGGGCCTTGCGCTGTGCCGAGATTGCTGCGGCGTTGTCGAGCGGCTGGCAGCGGTCGAGGAGTTGGCGGTGTACCGCCGGGATAGCGCTGGCGCGCAGGGTGTAGCCCTGGCCGCGTCGTACGGTCACGCCCTGGTCGAGCACGGCGCGCTCGGCGGGCTCCAGTTCGGCCGTGCGGAGGAAGTCGGCGATTTTGCCCGGCATGTCGAGGAGGACCGGCAGCTCCGGGGCCGGGGCGTCCGGGTCGACGGTGGTGTGCTCGGGCAGGAGGTCGGTGACGGCGGTACGGATGGCCCCGCGGCTGAAGTCGCGCTCGTGGGCGAGGCTGGCGATGGACTGGCCGCCCGGGCACGCGCGATGCGTACGGCGGTGTCCGTTGCTGCCGTGACGACCGGGCGGCGGCCAGCCTTGTCGCCTTGGCTTCGGCGGCCCGTAGTCCGTCGCACGTGAGCTCCCGTTGGAGGTCGCGCTGTAGTTCGCCGGCGGCGGCGAGCGTCTACACCATGAACTTCATGGTGGACAGCAGTTCTCCGGTGCGCGGGTGGCGTGCGGTGAGGTCCAGCCGGTGTGCAGGACGTCGAGCACGTAACGGGACGCCGGCGCCGGGACAGCACCCGCCGCTCCTGGCACCGGCGTCGCGCCGACCGACCTGCCGGAGGGGGCAGGCCTCGGTCGACACCTCGACCCGGCGGCACGGGAGCCTCATCGGCCCCTGCCCTGCCGCACCCCGGCCTGCCTCACACCCGTACCCGCTCACTCGATCCAGATCGCCCGGAAGTCCACTCCGCCAGGATGGTTGGGGAAGGTGTAGTACGTGTTCTTCTCGACCGGGGTGCTGGGCTGCCACCGGCCGTCCGAGAGGAATTCCACGCGGTTGTTTCCCGTGGAGAACGCATCGAGCCAACAGTCACCGGTGCAGGATTCCCATTCGTATGTTCCCGCATTGGCGAAACAGGACTTCATCTCAAAGGGGTCATCGCCCGATTCGTGCCACCAGACCTGCAAGTACTCATTGTCACGCTCATCGTAGTGACACGTGACTTTGTCGATGCTCGGCCTGGCGGGTGCAGCGGAGGTGTGTCCGGCGGGGGCGAGCAGCAGTAGTCCGAGGACGGCCAAGACGGAGGCTGTCCTCGTGCGCAGTGGCGAGACCATGGGGCACTCCTTGACGGTCGGGGATTGCGGCGGCCGAGATCGGCTTCGCGCAGCCGTGAAGTGCCCCAGGTTCAGGGCGAATCACCCTGATCGCACGGAGCAACTGCCACGAAACCCATGCGCACATCGCTATTCGTGAATAGTCGGCTTTCAGGCAAGAATGTTGACATTCGGAACAAGATGGACTGACGGGCATGTCCGCGCCGTGGCCCCCCACGGCCAGCCGCCGAGCCTCCAAGGGGTTCGTCGAGATAAGCCCGAAAGGGGCCACGGGATGATCTTGAAGCCCTGAGGTCACGGCCCGTCACTCGTCCGTCTCGGCTTCGTTGGTGTGATGTTGAGCTTGCCGTCTGGGGTCGGGGCGGGATTGTGACCGCGATGGAGTGGACCGCGTATCCGCGGATCAAGCGGCTGATCACCGCGCACGAGCTGCATCTGTTCTTCGCGCCGACCCGGGATGAGGTCGAGTGGGTGTCCGGTGCGACGGACTGTGATCAGCATCTGCTGGCTCTGCTGCTGATGCTGAAGTCGTACCAGCGCATGGGGTTTCCCGAGGCTGAAGAGAGCGCCTGCGTCAGGTGTTTCGTGCTCCGCCTCGACCTGGCCGCCCAGGAACCCTGGCTGCTGGAGATCGAAGCCAACACCAGCCGGCGTCTCGGAGAGGCGCAACGGATGCAGTGGCTCGGTGAGGTTGCCGGCCTGCAGGAGAGCCTGCGGCACATCGCCGACAAGGAACAGCAGGCCGAACGCCTGCGAGCCCAAACCGGCCGAGGCGAGGACGGGGTCGCCGCCCTTGGTTAAGGTGATCATCCCGGAACCGGTGCTCAGTGCCCGCTCAGCTGCGTTCTCGCCGTTGGCCAGGCGCTCGTAGAACTGCCCAGGACCTCCGGGGTCAAGCCCGAGCACTGTCCGGTCGGCCGGGTTCAGTACCATCCACGGGTGTCCTGGATACGACGTCGTACGCGCAAAGAGGAGCCGCCGGCGAAGCGGCTGCCCGACCTGGAGTTCCTCGCCCTGGTGAGGGCCGGGCTCGAAGAGTGCGCGCCCGGTGTGACGCGGGGCGCCCAACTCAAGGGCAACTCGTTGAGCAGCCCGCATGGTTGGGCCGTGGCCGTTGCCCCGCCGCACCACGGGGGCGGCCACCACTACGACCTCGTCGCGCTGCCCGACGTCGGTCTCCAGCCGGACGTACCGTGCTTCATGGACTGCGTCGTGTCGATGTCCGCTGATCCGCAGGACGCGGCGGACACGTGGGTGCAGACGGCGGGCGCCTGCCTGCTGGAACTCCTCGATCGCCGCGAGCATTTCGCGGACCACGCGGGCCCCGACGACGGGCGCGGCGTGCCCGGCTGGCACATGATCACGTCGGGTGCAGTCGGTCTCGGAAGCGACATCGACGAGAACCGGCGACTGCAGGGCGCGATGCTGGAAGCGAACGTGCTGCACCGGATCGCGGGCTCGTTCACTGCTGACCTGGAATCGCCCTTCTTCAACGGCGTCAAGGTCTTCTACGGCGGTCACCCAGGCGCGATGCAGGCGGAGATCCGCGTCAACGGTGAACGCCACGAGGCCGCTTCGGCAGCGATGACGGCGCTCGGACTGCCCGAGCCCACGACGTTCACGGCAGTGCGGTTCTACGCGCTGCTGCTTCCGGTACAGGCGAGCAGTGGCGCGCCGAGCTACCCGACGGCCCGGCTCGATCTCACTCCCGACTCGGTGCAGGCAAATGCCCACACCCACGATGCCGCCTGCGGTTGCGGCGGCCACCTCGACCCGGAGCACCCCGGCTTCGACCTGGCCCTGCCCCACCTGGTGGCCGAGCTCTCAGAGGAGGAGCGCAGGCGCCGCGTGAAGTCTGACACGGGCGCGATCGTCATCGCAGAGGGCGTCGGCAACTTCCTCAAGGTCCGCCTCCCGATCCGTCTGGACGATGGACGCACGGTGGTCTACCTCGCCTGGGTCTACCTCGAGGCAGCTGTGATCGACGACTTCGTGCAGCGGGTCCACAACGACACCCTGGCTGGCCACCGCTTCGAGGGCCTGCTGTGCAATGCCATCGGCCCCTGGGGTGAGGACGTCCTGCGCGCCCCCGTCGTCCTCGGCGGTCAACGGATCAACGAGAACGGCTCGGTCCGCCCCAGCGAGGTTCTGGAGTCCAGCGACCCCCTGCTCGGCAAGGTGTTGAGCGAGACCTGGCCCGCCGCCTTCGTCCTCGGCGACCGCTTTCCCCGCTCGCCGTCAAGCTGAGGTGCTGGCAGATGAAGCGGGCCCGAGGGCGCGGAGGACCGAGCAGGGCCGGCGTTCGGCGCTCGATAGGCATGGCAATCACCCGTCGTGTAACCGACCGTGTGAAGTACAGAGAAGGGTCTTCGCCTCCTGCGGCCAGGAGCCGTTTCTCGCCGAACTGCTGATGGCCGCGTGTGACGACCGGGCTCGCCGCAGGTCCGAACGACGGATCAAGGCTGCCTCCTTCCACCGTGACAAGAGCCTGCGGGCGTTCGACTTCGACGCCAATCCCAACATCGACCTGGCCACCGTCAATACCGTCGCCACCTGCGGATAGGTCAAGTAGGGCGAGCCGCTCTGCCTGATCGGCGACTCCGGCACCGGCAAGTCCTGCCTGCCGGTCGAGCTGGGCACCGAAGCCGCGATGCACGGCTTCCGCGTCCGCTACGTGCTGGCCACCAAGCCCGTCAACGAGCTCGTCGAAGCCGCCGACGAGAAGCAGCTGTCGAAGACGGTCGCCCGTTGCGGCCGTGTCGATCTTTTGTGCATTGATGAACTCAGGTACATGGAGCTTGACCGCAGGGGCGCTGAGCTGCTGTTTCAGGTTCTGACCGAGCGCGAGGAGAAGAGCAGCGTCGCCATCGCTTCGAACGAAAGTTTTAGCGGGTGGACGAAGACGTTCACCGATCCACGACTCTGCGCGGCCATCGTCGACCGCCTGACCTTCAACGGCGCAGGTCGAACGGGTCGAGGCGAGCTGACGCAACGTTTGCGTGCTCCACGTCGCGGGCGTAGGGCTGCTTGCGGCATCGACCGTGCCACTTCGTCTGTTCCAGGTGGGCGCGGACCACGTCCAGGTGGAAGCGACGCGGCAGGGTCACGCTGTTCAAGGCAGCCACGGCACTCCAGGAGGTGCAACGCGCCGCCTTCGATCTGGAGGAAGTAGTACGGCGCGCGCACGTTCCATTCCGTGCACGGCGTCGGCGCCTTCCACTGCTCGGCGGGGACCTCAGCGATCAGGTCGCCGACGACTTCGGACGCGCGCGCGAGATCTTCAACGGAAACGGTGGTCATCCGGGGATACTGCGGCGTCATCTGCCAGGCCCCCCACGGGCTTTGCGTCGGCGCGGAGAAGTCCTGTCGAGCCGGGTGACCGCGCGATCGCTCAGCGCCGATGAGTGGCGCCTTCGCAGGTACCCTCCTCCGCCCACCAAAATCAGCGACGCGGAACCCACCGCACTTCCGAGCACGCCTGCAGAAGATGCCGCGGGTTCCCGGTGAAAGTCCCTCAGTCACGCTGAACCCACGGCCGTCGTGCCGGTAAGAACGCTGTCACCAGCCGCAAACGAGGGGTGTCACGTCCGGCGATGTGCGGCGGGGTCGCGTTCGGCGACGTGTTGCGAAGTGATCTGACTCACATGCTGTCACAGGGGGCGATGAGGCGGTGTCTTGTGCTCGAACCGCTCGAAACGAGGGAGACATCATGGCTGAGAACACCGAGGTGGTCGTGATCGGCGGCGGGTACGCCGGCGTCATGGCGGCCAATCGCCTGACGCGGCGCGACGACGTGACCGTGACGCTGATCAACCCGCGCCCGAACTTCGTCCACCGGGTCCGCCTGCACCAGCTTGTGGGCGGGACCGACGCCGCCGTCGTCGACTACCGGGAGGTCCTGGCGGAAGGCGTCCGGCTGGTGGTCGACAGCGTGACGCGGATCGACGCGGCCGGGCGCGGTGTGGAACTGGCGAGCGGTGGTGCGGCCGGCTACGACTACCTGGTCTATGCGGTAGGCAGTGGCAGCGCCGACCCGCGGGTGCCCGGAGCGGCCGAGTTCGCCTACCCGATCGCCACCCTGGAGGAGGCGGAGCGGCTGCGGCCGGTCCTCGATTCCGCGCCCACGACGGCCGCGGTGACGGTGGTCGGCGCCGGGCCCACCGGCATCGAGACCGCCGCCGAACTGGCAGAGCAGGGCCGTACCGTCACCCTGGTCTGCGGCGGCGTGCTCGGCCCGTACCTCCACACCCGGGGCCGGCGTTCGGTGGCCGGGCGGCTCGCGGCACTCGGAGTGACCGTGCTCGACGGCTCCGACACCAAGGTGACGGCGGTGACTCGCGATGCCGTGCGGCTCGCTGACGGCCGGGAACTGCCGAGCGCGGTGACCATCTGGACCGCCGGCTTCGGCGTGCCGGACCTGGCCGCGCGCAGCGGGCTGAGCACCGATGCCCTGGGCCGCCTGCTCACCGACGAGACGCTGACCAGCGTGGATGACGACCGCATCGTCGCGGCCGGCGACTCGGCGGCACCGTCGGGCCTGCCGCTGCGGATGAGCTGCCAGGCCGCGATGCCGCTGGGTGCGCGGGCCGCAGACACGGTGCTCAGCCGGTTGACGGAGGAGCAGCCCGAGACCCTCAGCCAGTCGTTCGGAGCGCAGTGCATCAGCCTGGGCCGGGGCACCGGCATCTTCCAGTTCGGCAACAGGTCCGACGTCGCGGTGTGGTTCCACATCGACGGTCGCCTCGGCGCGAAGATGAAGGAGGCCGTGTGCAAAGGCATCGTGAAGCACCTGGCCGATGAGGCGCACAAGCCCGGTGGGTACAGCCTGCACCGCATGAAGGGAGGCGCCGGGCGCCAGGAGGCGCTGGAGGCGATGCGCGCAGAGGCGCCGGTCGTCGTCGAACGGGTTTCCTAGGTCCGGGCCGGCCGAGGGGAAGATGATCAAGACATGAGTGATGATCACGCCATTGACCGGGCGACCGAGACATTCGTCGCCCACCGCAATCTGCTCTTCACCGTCGCGTACGAGATGCTCGGCTCGGCGGCCGATGCCGAAGACGTCCTGCAGGAGACCTGGCTGCGGTGGGTCGAGGTCGACCTGGAGCAGGTGCGCGACCAGCGCGCGTACCTGGTCCGGATCACGACCCGGCAGGCGCTCAACCGGCTGCGCACGATGTCGCGGCGCAAGGAGTCGTACGTGGGCCCGTGGCTGCCGGAGCCGCTGCTGACCGCGCCGGACGTGGCCCAGGACGTCGAGCTCGCCGAGAGCGTGTCGATGGCGGTGATGCTCGTCCTGGAGACGTTGTCGCCGACCGAGCGGGCCGTGTTCGTGCTGCGCGAAGTCTTCGACGTCGGCTACGACGAGATCGCGGCGGCGGTCGACAAGACCCCGGCGGCCGTCCGCCAGATCGCGCACCGGGCCCGCCGGCACGTGGATGCCCGCCGTCCGCGCGAGGTGGTTTCCCAGAGCCAGACGCGGGCGGCTCTGGAGTCGTTCTTGCGGGCGCTGGAGGGCGGGGACCTGCAGGGCCTGCTCAACGTGCTCGCGCCTGAGGTCGTCTACATGGGCGACGGCGGCGGCGTGAAGCACGCTGCACCGCGGCCGATCGTCGGCGCCGACAAGGTGGCCCGCCTCTTGGTCGGCGGCCTCGGCAAGAGCACGATCCCGATCACCTTCGGCCCCACCGTGGTCAACGGCAGCCCGGCGCTGGTGGTCCACATGGACGGTGAGCTGGACGGCATCATGGCAGCCCGCGTAGAGGCTGGCCGCATCACCGGCCTCTACGTCGTCCGCAACCCCGAGAAGCTGTCCCGCATCGAATCCGAGACCCCGCTCGCCCTGCGATGAACTCCCAGTGGCGGATCAGCCACTTGAGGATCAGGCGCGGCACTGAGACCGGGCCCGTTCCGAGGGCCTGGAGCTGACCGGCGAGCACTCCTCACTCCACCCCGAGCCCGCCTCCGGAGTCGCCCGCTAGGCCGGCCCGGCCTCGTGATGCGGTGGGCGACGGCGGGTAGTCGTCGACGGTCATGGAGTTGTGGAGGCGTGCGGTCTTGGTGGTGAGGCGGAGGAGGGCGCGGCTGGGTCCCGCGGGCAGGGCGGAGATCAGGCGGGCGCCCTGGGCCAGTCCCCGCACGCCGAGACGTGAGTTGGGGATCAGGGTCTTCGCCGCGCTGAGCGCGGTCGCGCGGCTGCCACGTACGTACTCCGTCATCGTGCGCTCGTAGGCGGGGAAGGCGTGCTCGTAGTCGCCGCCCGCCCGTGCCAGCTCGCCGGCGAGGACGTAAGCTCCGACGATGGCCAGGATGGTGCTGCCACCGACGGCCGGGCCGGGGCAGTAGCCCGCGTCGCCGACGAGCGTCACCCTCCCCCGTGACCAGGTGTCCATGCGGAGCTGGGTGATCGAGTCGAAGTAGAACGCCGGGGTGGGGTCGAGCTCGTCCAGCCAGCGGTCCGTCGTCCAGCGACAGCGTCGAACTCTCGGTGGCCTCAGCGCCGCTGTACACGTGTGGTACGCCGTCAGAAACAGTCATGAGCCCACTGTCGCCGCCGGTACCCCCGGCGGATTGGATAAATGTTCCCCTCAGCCGGCTCACCTGGCATGGGACTATGCGGACCTTCGAGCGCGGTGCGGCTGTGTGGGACGTCGCATGCCCGCAGCGTCCCAGCAGGGTGGCCGGTGTCACCACGGCCGGGTTCCGTGTCCGTGACCTGGACGCGCTCCGGATGGTCCCGCACCCGGCCATGACGCTGCTCCTGGAGTTCGGCGCCGGCACGTCCGTCCTTGACTGTGCCGACGGGCGGCGGCAGCGGGGAAGCGTCGTCGCCGGGCCCGGGTTCGGGTCCGGAGGCGCGGTCCGGGCGCGGGGAGAGAACATCGAGTGCGGTCCACGACCGTTACCAGCGCAGGCTGAGGGATCTTCCGCTGGCTGACCAGCGCTTGGTGATCCGGCTGACGGTCCGACGCTTCATCTGCGGCTCGGCGGACTGCCCGCGCCGGACGTTCGCCGAGCCGTTCTCCAGGATGACTGTCCCGCACTCACGGTTCACCACTAGGCTCAACCGCGCCCTGGAACGGGTGGGGGCTCGCCCTGGCGGGGCGGGCCGGCGCTCGGCTGGCGGCCCAGCTGGGCTTCGGAGCTGGCCGGATGACCTTGTTACGCAGGGTCATGGCACTGCCCGATCCATGGTTCAGCACTCCACGGGTGCTGGGCGTGGACGACTTCGCGATCCGTCGCGGCCAGACCTACTCCACCGTACTGACCAGCGTCGAAGACCACCGCGTGGTCGATGTGCTCCCAACACGTGAAGCCGGACTGCTGGCCGACTGGCTGGACCGCCACCCTGGCGTGGAGATCATCTGCCGGGACCGGGCCGGCGCCTACGCCGAGGGCGCCCGACGCGGCGCCCCCGATGCTCTGCAGGTCGCCGACCGCTTTCACTTGTGGCAGGGCCTGGGCCGGGCCGTGGAGACCTGCGTCGCCGCCCACCGCGACTGCCTGCGCACCCCGACACCCAGCGGCGTGCTGCCACCGGACACCCCACCGGCTCCCGATCGGCCGCAGGACGACTCGGAGCCCGTCGGCCGACGGGCCGAGCGCAAAAAGGCAGCACACGTTCCGGTCCACGAGATGCTCGCCCAAGGCCACTCACGCCGGGCGATCGCCCGGCACCTGGGCTGGGGCCTCAACACCGTGCTCCGGTACGCGAACGCCACACACTGGCAGGAGACCATCCGCGAGAACCGGCCCCGGCCCAGCAGACTCGACCCCTACAAGCCCTACCTCGAACGACGATTCGAGGAGGGATGCACCAGCGTCACCCAACTCCACGGCGAGCTGGTCGCCGAGCAAGCCCCCGTCACCTACGGAATGGTCCGAGCCCACATCGCCACCTTGCGCAATGCTCCAGCCGTCGTGCCGCCCCGGCCTCCGACGGTACGGCAGGTGACCGGCTGGCTCACCCGCCACCCCACCGCTCTGACCGAGGAGGACCGCGTCGGCCTGAAAGACGTCCTGACCCGTTGCCCCGAACTGGACATGGCCGCCGGACACGTCCGTGATTTCGGCGAGATGCTCAGCGGCCGCCTCGGCGCCACGCTCCCTGACTGGATCAACGTCGTCGAAGCCAGCCGGCTACCCGGCCTTGCCGGCTTCGCACGGCACCTGCTCCGGGACCTCGACGCCGTGACCGCTGGCCTCACCCTGGACTGGAGCTCGGGCAGCATCGAGGGAGCCGTGAACCGTATCAAAAAGATCAAGAGACAGCTCTACGGCCGAGCCGGCTTCCACCTGCTCCGGAAGATGATCCTGCTGCAGGTGAAAGCAGGCAGCCACGTCCGGTTACGTGAGTTGTAGGACAGGGAGAGGCGGCAGCGACGTCATGCTTTGGCGCCTGCCATGCCACTGGTGACGACGATCGCGGCCACGTCGCCAGCCTTGGTGCGGCCCAACCAGACGACGCCACCCGATTCGGCCCCGAACGTGACCAGATCGGCTTTTTGCGACTCGTCGCGTACCCGCTCGCAACCGTCGGCCAGCAGTTCGGTGTCACGCGGTGCCGGAACGCCGTCTACGAACGTGCTAAACGGCGCGGACAAGGTGGTCCACGCGCCTGCGTCGGCGAAGCAGCCAACATTCGCGTCGGAGAAGAAACGGGGCTTATCGCCCGGCTGAAGCTGGTCAATGTCCTCGTCGACGCCCAGGCCCATTTCCCACCCGACCACAGGGTCGTCGCTGATGCACAGGCGCGTCGCGGCACACTCAACGCCATCGAAGTGCTCGCCAAAGAACTCATACGGGCCCGCCGTCCACGCGATCTCCACTCGGTACACGCCCGGGGGAATGCTCACCGCCAGCTCACGCGGGGACCTCGTCGGTAGCCCTTTCTCGTATCTCCAGACTTCGTCGTCGTCCCACGGCGCATCGACGACGAGCCGGCCGCTGGGAACGCGGATGGTGGTCAGCTCCTCGACCCCTGTCACGACTACGGGCGTTGTCGGATCGTCGTACACCGACCCCAGATGCGCACCAGGCGTGAAAGCCGCCTCCAGGTACCAGGTGGCCTCAGGCCCGGCTGCCAGCCGAGCGTCCCCGACCCATTCCATGTCTCACCCTCCTCACCGCCCGGCCGGGCGGTCAACCGAAAGCTACTTGGGCCCGCTGACATCGGCACTTCGTGCATCGTCACGATCCGTGATCGCTCCCCAAGATCTGTGCCAGAACCCCGAAGTCACCAACAAACGACTCCCGCCGGTGTACCTCGGCGCCGGCCCCACCGCACGCTGCCGGGCCTGACAGGTCAGTCGGACGGTGAGCGCCCGCCGGCGGCGGTGCGGGCGAGCACCGAGAGGGCGGGCTCCCCGCCCCAGAAACGAGTCCGAGGGCCCCGCTTCGAGGTGGTGACCACGCAGGAAGCCCATGCCTGGATCGAGGCACGGATGGGCCCCAAGAGCGTCCGGAACCACAAACGCTGCCGGCGATGCGGCCCCGCCCTCCGCGGCCCAGCATGTCCCTCCGTGCTTCGCTGGGCCACGGCGCGTTGCACTCGGCGTGCCGCGTGCGCCCGATCCACCGCCGACGAAGTGCCCCCGGCGGCCTGGTGAGTGAGGGCCGTTGCTCTCTGGTGAGAGACGGCTTCGCCGTGTAGCGTCGCTGTCAGATGTCGTGATTCGCAGTGCCTGCCCGCGCTCTGGCGTGGGCGTTTTGCTGTGCGGTGCGGGAGCAGGGCATCACGTTCGGGTTCGCGCGGTGCGGGCCCGATATCGACCGGAAGGCTCAGCATGACCAGCGGAACCGTCAAGTGGTTCAACGCCGAAAAGGGCTTCGGCTTCATCTCCCAGGACGGCGGAGGCCCGGACGTCTTCGCGCACTACTCCAACATCAACTCCTCCGGCTTCCGCGAGCTTCAGGAAGGCCAGAAGGTGACCTTCGACGTCACTCAGGGGCAGAAGGGCCCGCAGGCGGAGAACATCACCGTCGCCTGACCTCGTGCGGCTGCGGGTCCCGGCGCAACCCCGGGACCCGTCCCGTATCGGCAACGACAGCGGACCCCGCACAAGAACGGTCCGGACGACTTCAACGTGCTCGCACCCTCCTTGCCAACAACTCCCATGCGGACAGCCTGGGCGTGGAGTTCACCGACATCGAGCACAGTTGCGGCAGCTGGTTGAAACACCCCGGCGGTTGGTGGCCGAGCACAGGACTCCGGTGCTGTACAGGGGTGTTCGTGGCCCTCGCCGGGGCGGGGCGCTGAACCGGTGGTGTGTGACAGGCGGTCCGGGACGCGGGGCCGCATCTGAGTATGAGTGTGGGCGGAGATAAGCATCCGGGCTCATGCCGGGGCGGTGTCGGCGCGATGAGGATCGTTCGCACCGTCATTGGAAGGAGTCCGGATGAACCCTGGCACTTACGCCCGCTTGTACGGGCCCACGCAGCCGGCGCCGGGCCCCGAGCGGAACGGCGTCGTCGTGCTGGCTGATGCGCCCCTGGAGGGTTGCACCGCCGCCACGGAGGACGACAAGGTGTGGTTCGTCTGGTACTCCGGCAGCAGCCGCGGGGGCACCTTCCTGACACGGATCACGCCCTCCACAGGCGAGGTGAAGAGCTGGCCCAGTCCCGTACGTGATCCGGACGGATTCGCCGTACGCGGCCGTCGAGCAGTTTTGACCAGTCGCGTTCACAACCGGCGGTCGACCGAAGTGGTCCGAGCGGAACTGGTCGGCGATGCGTGGAGCGTGACCGAGCGGCGCAAGATGAGGGTGCCCGGTCGGATGGCTATGCGCTGTGGTCAAGGGCGTGACGGTTTTCTGTGGCTGCGGGCCGGCCGCACCTGGCTTCGGATCGAAGCCTGATAGCTGCACGCGAATTACCTGACCGCTCACACCTGGCGGTCCACGACCAGCAGGCCGTTCGCCGGACGGGAGCCTTTCGCGTCGCCCGACCGGCGTCAGGGACTGGCGGATCAGGTGTCAGTGATCGGCTTCAGCGGCAGAGCTTCATGATGGTGTCGTCGAAGTCGGGGAACTCGCGTGTGGCCCCCTCGATCACCGCAGTCGCCGGCGCGCGACGGTCTGGAGCAAATCGCTCCGCGACAGCCACCAGGTCGGGATTGGGGTGTGGGGCCTAATCGGGCTCGGGCTCGTCCGCGGTGGCTGCTTCCCGCGGGCCGAAGCCGTCGGCCGGCAGCCACAGGAACGCGCCCAGGTTGCGGGCGACGATGCCGGTCTCTCCTTCGGAGCCCAGAGAGATGATGGGCTGCTCGACCAGCGCTCGACCAGCGCTCGACCAGCGCTCGACCTGGGCGGTGGCAGCGGCGAGCGCGGCGGGAAGCTTGCGATCTTCGTTCGGCGACATGCCGACAAACGAGCGGCTGGTCGGGTCCTGGTGTCGTTCGAGGTCAAACGGTGAGCCGGAGCAGACCAGCTGAGATGACGTCCAGCATCCGCTCGCCCGAGACCGGGCCGACCGAGATCCTCAGCACCTCCACCGCAGATCACCGGTTGGGACCGGGCCGGATCTTTTCTTGCAGGCAGCCCTCGCGGCTGAAGACGCTGTGCCGGGTGGTGCTGATCCATCCGGAGAGATATCGGGGCCTGGCGTTCCGTCCGCTCACGCACCGCTCACGCAGACGGCCCCGGACGGGGAGTCCGAGGCCGATTGGAACGCCCCCCGAGGGGAGAAAACCCAGGTCAGCGACGTAACGCGTTGTGCCCCCGGAAGGATTCGAACCTGTGACCCCCGCTTGAGGAGTGGGATCGAGTCCTTGCCGGTTGGTTTCCGGCGCTGCCGCGTGGTGCTGTTTCGGCTGGTCAGCGCCACGCGGATGCGTGCTCCATCCGACTCATTACGCCCGCCCCGTGCCGGACGGTCCGCTCACGCACCGCTCACGCGTGAGGACATCCCGGCGTACGGGTTGTCGCCGGTGACCAGGATGGACGCGGTGCCGGTGAGGGCGGCGACGGTGTCGGCGGCGTCCGGCCGCAGGTCGGCGATGCCCAGCACTCCGGCCGGGACTCCGGTGGCCCTGACCAGCACGGCGGTGTGTCCGCTCTCCTCCAGCCCGGCGGCGACGGCCGCGGCGCGGGCGGAGTGGGTACCCTCGGCGCCGGACAGCAGTGGGGCAGGCTCCTCGGTGAGCAGGCGTGCGCGCACGGGTTCCGGGTATGCCCCTTGACCCGGGATCGGTCCTGGTTACTTGACCCGGGATCGGTCCTGGTTATGCGAGCGGTCCAAGGATCTCCTGGGACTCGATGAGTCCCTGCTCGCTGGGGGCCTCACCGCCGCCGAAGACACGTGTGGCTTGCAGGGCCCGGAATTCGAGATGCGCTTCGGCGGGCTTGGCGTAGCCGTGGCGGGCACGGGCTTCTGCGGGGGTCAGCACTTCCTCCTTACGGGGAGGAATGCCGAGCCTGACCGGCGCAACCACCGCGACCGTGGAGGGCGAGGTCCTTCCCAGCAGGCGCAGTTCGACCTTGGGGCTGAGGTGGGCGAGCGCGAAGGCCGCCTTCATGACGGGCACGATGAGCATGTCGAGGAGGCGCGACTGCCGGATCCCGGCCATCTCGCGCATCCAGTGCGGCAGGGTGGCGATCGTGGCGATCCGCTGTGCCTTTGCGACAGCCAGACTCGCCGGCTTCGCCCAGCGCGGCGTGGGCGGCAGTATGAGCTCGCTCCTGAGCAGGTGGTTCATGGCCTGCCGGGCGATCGGGCTGGCGGACAGCTGCGGGCGCATCCGTTCGAAGTACGCCCGGACACCTTCACGGCTGCGGGGAATGTCGTCGGGGGAGCACGTCTGCAGTTCCGCGGCGACCGCGCATGCCTCCCAGTACTCCTTCTCCTCCTGTGCGGAGAGCTTCCCGGGCCCGTACTTCTCGTACGCGTAGAGGATCGAGTGCCAGCCGGTGAGCTGGATCCACAGCTGCGAGGCGGGGTCGTTGGCATCGTAGGTCCCGCCGCCGTAGGGCAGTTGGCCGATCGCCTTGGAATGGACTTTGACCAGGATGTCCGCGGCCTTGCACACCTCCCGTGAACCAGCGAAGGCCACCATCGCGAAGTACTTCAGGGTCCGGTCGTAGCGAGTGCGGGAGCGCCGGTAGATGCCCTGGGTCGCGTGGACCGCGGCCACCAGCGGCGGGTCGAGTTCCTCCACCACCACGGCTCGTTGGAAACCCACCGTCGGTGCCGTCGGATAGCCCCAGACCTTCCACACCACCGAGCCCGGACCGAAGAAGCCGTAGTCCTCGTGCGGTTCTATCTCGCCGCGCTTCAGCTTCGCCATGGAGCTGCTCCTCCTGCGTCTGCGGCGTACGCCGCCCTCGATTACGACACTGCTGTCTTAAATTAAGACACGCATGTCGTAAACTGCCAAGGTGTCAGCGTCCCCCTCTTCGCAAGACAGGCCACGCAAGCGCCGCCCCTACGCCCCGCGCGTGCCGATCGAGCAACGCCGCGAGCAACTGCTCGACGCCGCCCTCGCCGTGATCGTGAACGACGGCTACGACCGGGTCTCCATCGATGCCATCGCGAAGAGAGCCGATGTCGCCCGGTCGGTGGTCTACGGCGCCTACGAGAATCTCGACGCCCTGCTGACCGCCCTGCTCGACCGGCAGCAGGCACGCGCCTTCGACTGCCTTCTCGAGACGATTCCCGACCCGCACGGACCCCGCGACCCGGCCGCGTTCGCCGCCGAAACCGTGCGCCGGATGTCCGCGATGCTCCACCAGGACCCGGACACCTGGCGGCTGATCCTGCTGCCCCCGGGCAACATGCCCACGGTCGTCCGCGACCGCATCGAGGTGGACAGGGAGCGGTTCCGGCTCCGGGTCGAAGCATGGATCTCCCTCGCCCTGGCCGAGCGCAGTGGCCCGGCACCCGGTCCGCAGCTCGACCCGCAAGTCGTCGCCCACGCACTCGTCGCCTGCGCGGAACACTTCGGCCGCATGGCGCTGACCGATCCCGGCAGGTTCGATCCACCCCGCCTGAGCAGCCAGGTACAGGTGATCCTCGACGCCGTCTTGCCGCGGACGCGTTGACGCCAGCTGGGCACGGTTTCTCGGCAGCCGCTTCAGCCCTGCCGCAACGGCGGCCCGACGTGTGGCTCGCCGTTGGCATGCGGTCGGTCAGCTCTCTTCGTGCAGGGCGCGGTGTCGCGAGGGTGTCTTCGGCATGCCGGGGAGCGTGGCGACCGGTGAGGGCCGAGTGGGTTGGGTTGTCCGGCGTGGGTGTCGGCCCAGGATGAGCACAAGTCGTGAAAGCGGATACGTAGGCCGTCGAACCGGTCTTCCTGGGTCTGGGTGGCCAGGGGGGAAGGTGGGGGTTGTCCCGATGGTGGGTGAAGCGGACGCTCTTCCAGGCCGCGGCGATCCGTTCGTTGATCCGGTCGAACTCGGCCTGCTCGGGCGGCCGGCCTTCCTCGTGCGCGCTAGGAGCTGTTGGCGGGTATCGCGTCCGGCGGCGAGGTCCGCGACGGCCTGGTGCACGAGCGGCTGGTCGACCAGGCCGAGGCGTTTGCCGGCCATCGGCCACGCCTGACACGGCGGAGACGCGATCACCCCTCGCGTCCGGCCGGCCCAGGGCCACACCGGATACAGGGCCGCGTCCGTCTGCAGTGTCAACTGCCCTGCCGTGGAGTGGGTTCGGCAGGCCCAGGCATCCCATTCCAGGCTGACAGGCGTTCGGCGGTGTTCCTCTCCTTGTAAAGGTCGGCGTCGTGGCTGATGGGTCGGCCGCCTCGGGAGCCCTTGTACTTTCGGTTGGCGGCTTGGTCCTCCTTCTGGGGGATGACTGACATGATGAGGCCTTTGCGCAGATAGGCCTGATTGCCGCGGGACGAGTAGGCCTTGTCGTCGGCAACCGCGTCCGGGCGAGTGCGGGGCGGCCGACGGGCCCGCGGACTCGTACCTTGCCCAGCACGGGGATGAACTGCGGCTGCGACGGACGACCCCTGTCCCGGGTCACCCTTTTCGGCGGGCGTGAGGCGTGGTCGGTCACCGCGCACGCCACGGCCCGCGCCCCCGACGGGGCTGCCTGAGGCAGACCACACCGTGCAAGACCGACCGGTCGCCATTCACCGTTATGGGGACGGGGTGGTGGGTGATTGGTATTGATGATCTTCGAGCCGGTGACCTGCGTAAGCGGCCAAGAGGGAACGCCGCGGCACCTGACTGGGTGACACATTCAGCGATTCGCCAGGTTGCGGAACTGACGAACTGTCGGTTGCCTCGTCAACAGAACACAGGAGAGCCGTCGCGCATACAGGCCGGACACTGTTCCGTTGGAGGATTCGCATGCGTATCACACACATGGGTGCAGGTATCGGCCTGGCATTCGGTGTCCTCGGACTGCAGATTCCGGCCGCTGCCGCCGCGGATGACTCAGATGTCCGTATCGACCCGTGGAATGCCTACCCGGGTTCCACGGTCACGGTCAGTACGGAGGCCTGCGACCCTGACGCGGACTTCGGGAAGGGCTGGTCGGAGGTGGGGGGAGAGTTCCAACTCTTCAAAGGCGACCAGGAGGGGGTGCTCACCGGCCGGTTCCAGATCCCGGAAGGAACCAGGACGGGCAGCGACACAGTCACCGTGAAGTGTCCGCCACTGACCAAGGTCACGGAAACGTACCAGGTCACCGGCCGCCCACCGAGCGGCTCAGTCGACGCCGGTTTCGGACCGGCCGAAGACACAGGTATGGGGATCGCCCTGGGCGGTGGGCTGCTCATCACGGCCGCCGCCGGGGGTGTGGTCTGGATGTGCCGTCGCCCGAACGGCAACCGAACCTGACCGTCCGGCTCCGCAGGCCGGCCCCGTCCACCTCGGCCTGGAACCGGCTCCGAAGCGGAATGGCCGCCAGGCCCACACCACCCGCTGCGAAGCACCCGCCGTGAAGCGAAGGCTCAACCACGATGGCGCCCAGACACCACACCAGCGCTTCCCCGGATCGGCTCATCCCTGCAGTGCTCCTTCTGGCCTACGCCATGACGGCAGGTACGGTGCTGCTGATCAGCGGGGTGCACGACGAGGAGCCACGGCAGCCATCGGCGGTCCAGGCCTTCTCAACCTCTGCGGCCCCCACCCGCCCCACGGTCCATCCGGTCCATCCGCTGCCCCCAGCGGATCCGGTCCGGCTCCGGATCGCCGCCATCGGCGTGGACGCCCCGATGACACGAGTGGGTCTCGATGCGGCAGGGGCGCTACGGACTCCACCACGTGGCAAACCCGGCTTCGCCGGCTGGTACGGCGACGGCACCGCTCCCGGCTCGGCAGGAACCGCCATCGCCACCGGGCATGTGGACACACCCACCGGTAGCCCCGGAGTCTTCTACAACCTCGACGCCCTGACCGAGGGCGCCACCATCGAGATCAGCCGGGCGGACCGGCGGACAGCGGTGTTCGCCGTCCGCGCCGTCGAGCTTTACGACCGGAAGAAGTTCCCCAGCAACAAGGTCTACGGCAGTTCCGGCCGGCCCGAACTCCGGTTGATCACCTGCGGTGGCAACTACACCAAGCGCACCGGCTACCTGAGCAACGTCGTGGTCTACGCGACGCTGACCGCGGTGACGTGACCAGCCGAGGGATGCGGCGTCGTGCCCCTTGTCGTCGACCTCGCTGGGAATCCTCCTGGACAGCCCGACCCGGCGTCCTACTGGTAGACCGTGGTGATGGACGTTGAGACGCTGGCGCCGCTGCTGGGGGCGGAGTAGGAGATGGTCCATACGGCGGCGGATTTGTTCGGGTCCCCGTACAGGTAACCGCCGTTGTCGCAGCCGTAGTTCAGCCGCTGCCCTGCCAGCGTCGCGGTGCCGCCACCGGCGAACGAGCAGCGGGCACCGTTGGCGAGGACGATGATGATCGGCTCGATGTCGGGTCCACCCGGCATGTGGTCGTTGTTGCCGGGAAAGCCCTCAGGGACCGTCAGCTCGACCATGCGGTCGGGGGCTCCGTCCAGGCATAGCGCGCTGGTGTCCTCGGGGTCGGAGTCCGGGGAGAAGCACGGGTCGAGGAGCCGGTCGCCGGCCGTGCAGCGCCAGGCGTCCGTGCGCACTGGAATGGTGCAGCCCGCACGGCTTTTGCCCCGCGCTCTACGGCCAAATATGTCGGCCCCCTGCGCTGTCCGGGCTCCGCGCTCAGGCCGCCCATTTGACCGGATGCTGCCTCCGTTTTACTCTCGAACATATACGGAGGCAGCATCCGTTTTGATGCGGCCGCACGATCACGGCAGGCAGGAGGGCGCATGAGCGCCGGTGAACTGCGGGGACGCAAGCCCCGCGCGGACGTCCAGCGCAACCGCGCGGCCCTCCTGGAGACCGCGCAGCGTCACTTCCTGCAGCACGGGGTCGGTACCTCCCTTGAGGGGGTGGCCAAGGAGGCGGGTGTCGGGCCCGCCACCCTGTACCGGCACTTCCCCACCCGGGAGGCGCTGCTGGCGGCTGTGCTGCAGACGCGCTCCGAGGAGCTGGTGGCCCGCCAGGCGGACATCGAGCAGCTCGGCGACCCGGCCGAGGCGCTGGAGCAGTGGCTGCGGGCGATGGAGGAGTACTTCAGCGCCTTCAGCGGGCTGCCGGACCCGCTCATGGCCGCAGCCAGGGCGCAGGAGCCGGACAACCCGCTCACGATTCCCTGCGACATCCTCATCTCCGCCACCGATCAGTACGTGCGAGCCGCGCAGCTCGCGGGGCGCGTGCGCACGTCGGTGCGGGGGCACGACCTGTTCCTCGCGGCCTGTTCCGTTGCCTGGATCAAGGGCACCGGCACCGAGGAGGAATCGCTCGACCGGCTCCGCAGGCTCATCGCAAGCGGCTACCGCGAGCGGGACACCCAGGCGTAGACGTCAGTCACCCCGCCCCGACCCCCGCAACACCAGGTGGCACCACCACCCAGCCATCACATCGCGCTGCCCTCAGGGGCAGCACAACCTCCGAGGGAACAAATCATGAAAATTACCATCATAGGCGCCGGTGCCATCGGCGGGAACCTCGCTGCCAAGCTCAGCACGGCCGGTCACGACGTCCAGGTGGCCGACGCCCGCGGCCCCGAGGCCGTCCGGGCGGAGGTGCTGGAGTCCGGGGCCCGCGCGGCGGCCCTCGCCGACGCCGTCCAGGGCCGGGACGTCATCGTCCTGGCCATCCCGTTCGGGGTGGCGGGCCAGCTGGCGGACCTGTTCGCGTCGGTGCCCGACGAGACGGTGGTCATCGACACCTCGAACTACTACCCCGGCATGCTCACCGAGCCGATCGAGGCGGTGGACAACGGCCAGGTGGAGAGCGCGTACACCGCCGAGCTGCTCGGCCGCCCCGTGGTCAAGGCGTGGAACGCCGCCCTGGCAGAAACCCAGCGGACCAAGGGTGCTCCGGCCGGTACGCCCGACCGCCTCGCCATCCCCGTCGCCGGCGACTGCGAGGAGGCGCGGCGCGTGGCCATGCAGCTCGTGGACGACACCGGCTTCGACCCCTACGACGCCGGCACGCTGGCAGACTCCTGGCGCCAGCAGCCCAACAGCCCCGCCTACTGCACCGAACTGACCCTGGAGGAACTGCCGACGGCCCTGGCCGCGGCCGACCGCGCCAAGGACGCGGCCATCCGCGACACCCTCCCGGAACGCTTCGCCGCCCTCGGTGCCAACCCCACCGTCGACGACGTCGTCGAGATGAACCGCGCCGCCCACCGCTGAGTCACCCGACGCGGTTCTCGTGCACGCAACGACCCGAGGGCGGCTGCGTCGGCACGCCGCGAACACACACGACGAACGGCGCTCACTTCGGCAAGGCCGCCATTACTCACCCGCACCACCGCGTCCGCGGCCGGCCCGCAGCCCAAGAACCCCGGTCACCGAAACCGGGGTTCCGTTTCGGGCAAGGAGTTTCACCATGAAGATCGGCATTCTCGGCACCGGGAACATCGGCAAGACGTTGACCAGGCGGTTGAGCGTGGCCGGGCACGAGGTAAAGGCGGCCAATTCGCGCGGCCCGGAGACGATCGAGGCGGACGTGCTGTCCTCGGGCGGACGCGCGGTGACAGCGGCGCAAGCCGTAGCGGACGTCGACGCCGTGATCCTCTCCATTCCCTTCGCCCGCATTCCGCAGGTCGCACCACTGATCGTCAAGGTGCCGGCTGACACGGTGGTCATCGACACGTCGAACTACTACCCGCACCGGGACAACGGAATCGCCGCGATCGAGGCCGGCCAGGCCGAGAGCGTGTGGGCTGCCACGCAGCTGGGCCGACCCATCGTCAAGGCGTGGAACTCGATCGGAGCCGAGTCGTTCGCGCACAGGAACAAGCCGGCGGGAAGCGCGGACCGCATCGCGCTCCCCGTCGCGGCCGACAGTCCACGAGAGCGTGACCTGGCCATGGCACTCGTCGAGGACACCGGATTCGACGCCTTTGACGCGGGGCCGCTCGCACAATCGTGGCGGCAACAGCCCGGCACCCCCGCCTACTGCACGGATCTCACCCGTCAGGAGCTGCCTGACGCACTGGCGACGGCCGACGCGGCGCGATCACCGAAGCGGCGGCGCGACCTCGGGCTCGCCGTGCTCCAGGAACGTTTCGCGGCCGGCGGGCAACCAGACGCGGAATACCTTGTCCGCCTGAACCGCGCAATTTACATGTGAGGAGGGACGGGGGGGCCGACGCGGTGACCCGTCATTGTCGAACAGTTTGTCGCTCTGTGTAGGAGTCTCACCATGTCATCCCCCCACCAGACGCCCATTGGCGTGGGCATCGTCGGTCTCTCCGCCAGGCGCGGCTGGGCTTCTCAGGCCCACCTTCCCGCGCTGCAACAGCTGGACGGCTTCGAACTGCGCGCACTTTCGGCGAGCAGCGCCGAGTCCGCGCGGCAGGCTTCGGAGAAGTACGGAGTCGCGCAGTCCTTCGGGACGGCCGGAGAGCTGGCGGCGGCCGACGGGGTCGACCTGGTGGTGGTCACCGTGAAGGTGCCGGACCATCGGGAGATCATCCAATCCGCCCTGGCCGCAGGGAAGACGGTGCCCTCCGAGTGGCCGCTGGGCAACGGCACCGCGGAGGCCGAGGAGCTGGCGACCGCCGCTGCCGAACGCAAACTGCGCACTTTCACCGGGCTGCAGGCCCGGTCCGCCCCCGTTGTGCGCTATCTGCGCGACCTGGTCGCCGACGGATATGTCGGCGAGGTGCTCTCGACCAGCCTGGTAGCGTCCGGCGGGAGTTGGGGAGCGGTCTTCTCCGAGGACGGTGCCTACCTACTGGACCGCGCCAACGGCGCAACCATGCTGACCATCCCGTTCGGGCACACCCTCGACGCACTGACCATGGTGCTCGGCGATGTCGGGAAGGTCACCACCGTCACCGCCACCCGCCACCGAGAAGTCAGGGACCCGCAGACCGGCCGGGTCTTCCGGCCGAACGTCGCCGACCAGGTGGTGTTCGGCGGCGTGCTCTCCTCCGGCGCGGTGGCCTCCGTGCACTACCGGGGCGGCCAGTCCCGGGGCACCAACTTCCACTGGGCAGATCAACGGAACGGACGGTGACCTGGTCATCACCCGCACGCTGGCGCAGTTCAAGACGGGCACGTCAGCGTGCTGGTAGCGACCAACGTCGCGGCGCGCGGCATCCACGTCGACAACCTCGACCTCGTCGTCAACGTCGACCGGCCGACCGACCACAAGGACTACCTCCACCGCGGCGGACGCACCGCCCGCGCCGGCGAGTCCGGCAGCGTCGTCACCCTCGTCACACCGAACCAGCGCCGCGACATGGTCCGCCTCATGTCGGACGCCGGGATCCGGCCGCAGACCACCCAGATCCACTCGGGCGACGAGGCCCTGAGCCGGATCACGGGAGCTCAGACCCCGTCCGGCATTCCGGTCGTCATCACCGCACCGGTGGTCGAACGCCCTAAGCGCAGCGCCACCTCCCGGGGCCGACGCCGCCCCTCTTCGACAACCCGGCGCGCGCCCGTACGCCAAACCACTCTTGATGCGGCGGCGTAGAACTTTCGTGATCAGGAAGCTGACCCATCTCTGCAGGAGGCACCTTTTGACGCTGGTTCAGATGCAGCCCCGCCCGGCGAGCGCCGCCCCCGTGCACAAGACGGTGACTGAGGCCATGGACGCGGCCGGGCCGCAGGTCTGTGACGACATGAGCGTAGAGGTGGCGCTGGCTGTTATGGCCGCCGCCCGCGCGGGTCGGCTGGTCGTCTGCGACCAGGGCGGCCAGGGCACCGGCCTGGTCACCCAGGCCGAACTCACCGCGGTCCGCGACAGTTCCGCTTACACGGACCGCGTCCGCCTGTGCGACCTCCTCGGCGACCACGGGTCGATCGCCTCACCCGTGACCACGATGGCCGAAGCCGAGCACGCGATGCGCTCCCGCCGGCTCGGTGCCCTGCCGGTGGTCGACGGGCAAGGCAACTCCCTGGGCGTCCTCGCCCTCTCCCGCTGAGCCGCCTCACCCTGGTCGGATCGTTCTCCCCTTCTCCCTGTGAGGCCACATGCGCTGCGTCATCGCCCGCTTCCCCTTCGAGCTCACCAAGAGCGGCGTGCTGGAATCGATGAAGGGCATCAAGCCCGAACCGGTCACCGCCGAATCCGTGACCATCGGCCGCCGCCACTACCCCGTCAAGCAAGTCGGCCAGGTCATCACCCGCCAGGACCGCCGTGACTTCAGCGCCGCCGAAGTCCTGCGGGCCATGACCCAGCTCGGCTTCACCTGCCACACCCTCCCCAAGGCCGCGCCTCTGGGCATCCTCAGCTCGCTCCAGCACGCCTCCGCGATGCTCGGCACCCCCGCCACGGTCTGACCGGGTAAACAGGCACGAACCGACACCTGACCAGCAGTGTGGGCCCGACCGGTACGCCGGTCGGGCCCACACTGCTGGCAGCCGGTTCCCGTCGCCCTCGCTCAGTGGTCGGAATAGCTGAAGTCGCCTACGGTCCAGGCGCTGACGTCGTCGATCGCAACCCGGTACATCCCGCCCGTCTCCGGGATCCCCACCGTGCCCTGCAGGATCCGGGCGACATGGAAGTGAAGATGCTTAGGCGGCCCGTCCTCCTTCACGGGGGCGTCGAAGACGGCGGAGAACTCGCCCAAGCGGGCGGAATCCCTCAGCACATCCGACACTCTCTGCCTCCACACCGCTTCGGGAGCCAGCCGACCGGTGATGACAGCGCCACCGGTGACCACGGTCAGGGACATCTGGTTGCTCTGCCCGGACTCCACCAGGGCGGCGACGTCAACGAGCAGCTCGTCAGGCTTCGACATGGGACAGATTATATTTGCCGGCCATCCGGCTGCTTGAGCGGTGGCGCTACCGGGCAAAACGGGCGCTCACGGTCTTTCCGCCGGAGGCCCGGCGGGTGACCGCCGTGGCGTGGGCGAGACGGTTGACCATGGGCCAGCCGAAGCCGCCGGTGCCGTCGTCAGGTCAGGGGTGCGCATGCGCGGCACATGCCGGCTGGGGTCGTGAACGGCCACCTCGATGGTGTCGGGGTGCGCAGTCAGTTCCAGTGTGCAGCGGCCCCTGCCGTGGCGCAGGGCGTTGGTGACGAGCTCGGACACGACCAAGACCACAGTGTCCGCTGCGTCAGGGGCCACGGCCGGCTGCTGCAAACCTTCGAGGAAGGCCCGTGCCTCATCGCGCGCGTCGGCAACGGCTGTCGCGGAACAGACGGCTGCGGCGTTGACGGCCATCATGTTCATCACGGTCACCCTGGTCTCTGGATCGTCCATGCCCGGCCTTTGCCTACCCGACCTCTGTGCCCCGCTCCTCCACCCGCCAACCCGGCAGAGCCGCAGTGCTTGCCGGAGAACCGCAGTGCTTGCCGGAGAAACTGACGGCCACAGTCGACGCGTGGCGGCACGCTGCCGTGCGCCCGCGTCACGGTGCCCGCCCACGGCCCGCTCGAGACGGGGGCCCGCGCCGGTTCGTGCAAGCGGCCCATCCGAGGCGACGCTACCGGTCGGGCGCGCACGGGCAGCCGGGCGAGGGCGCAGAGAGTTACCGCGGGCCGATGAAGCAGATCCTCGTCGAGGCGCTGAGGGCGGCAGCAGGAGCGCCAGTCTGCGGATTGCGGCCACCGGCACCGGCGTGCACGGCTTCCACGAACTGCTGCTCGGTCGTCGGGCCGGGATCGTCAAGGCCGGGCCTTCGTGCTACGCCCGTCATCGGCCGGCCTGTCGGGTGTTACGACCGGAAATATGGGGTGCCCAGTGGTGGCCGGTACCCGCCGACGGTAGCCGCGGCGCAGTCGGCGGCGTCACGGGAAGCCCGACGGGCTGCGCGGCTGTGGGTCACTCCGGGCGCCGGACCTGGGCCTCGGGGCTGCTCCGACCATCCATGGACCGGTTGAGGCGGGTTACCTCATCTTCGAGCGCGCGGAAACCTATGCCCGCTGGAGTAGACATTGAGCGGTGGTGCGGTTACGGTTTCTCTCGTAGCCGAGATCGAGCAAGGCCCGGCAGAGATGAACTGCCGGCCAGCAGTACACGCAGTTGCAGTTGGCAGGACGGTGCGGTGGTGGAGTTCCGAAGCCAGAGCGGTTGCAGGACGGTGACGGGACTGACGGCCGGACCGGGTGGCCCGCAGTGATCAGGGGCCGCCGTGAGCAGGACCGCAGCTGACGCAGTGGCAGTTCAGCAGTTGCGGTTGTCGGTACCAGCAGTGCAGTAATCAGTGGTTCCTCGGTAAAGGCGTCGGCTGCGGGCGCGCGTGCCGGGAAGTTCGGCAGTGGGGTTCCAAGCCAGAGCAGACGCAGGACGGGCGACGGGGCTGACTGCCGAAGGGTGGCGCTGCGCGAGGCCACCAGCAGTTCGCAGTATCAGCAGTGCAAGCAGTACGCAGTACCCGTTTGGTAAGTGATTGGTTCAGAGGGAAGGACGGAGGAGTTCAGCGCCATCAGGATCGCCCGGGCGGAAGGCTTGAGCCCGGGTACCGCAGGACATCGATAGGCAGGTGGTCTCCGGTCACGCATCCGCGATCCCCGCATTCCCCGCCCTCTCCCGGGTGGGCCTGCGGAACAAATAGGTCGGCGCAGCACTAGGGCCGGCAGATGGTGTAGTTCCTTCGGGGCCCTGGTGCCAGTACGGCACCAGGGCCCCTCCACGCGTTCCACAGAGAGGTGAGATGACAGCAGACGATTCCTTCGGCCGTCTCGACGACGACGATTACCCCGCCTACACCATGGGTCGAGCTGCCGAGATGCTCGGCACCACCCCCAACTTCCTCCGCGCCATCGGTGAGGCCCGGCTGATCACCCCGCTCCGCTCGGAGGGTGGCCACCGCCGCTACTCCCGTTACCAGCTGCGCATCGCGGCCCGCGCCCGGGAACTCGTCGACCAAGGCACCCCCATCGAGGCTGCCTGCCGCATCGTCATCCTCGAAGACCAGCTCGAAGAGGCCCAGCGCATTAACGCCGAACACCGCCGCGCCGCCGAATCGCCCAACCCCCCGGCCACGGCGTGAGATGAGAGTGCCCGCCGGTATCGGCGGGCGCCCCACGCACGGTCCCGGTGCGCGGCGTGATCGTTCCTGTGGTGACGTGGTGTGCGGGCGTGTAGCGTCTGCGTCAGCTGTCGTGGTTCGGAGTTCCCCTTTGCCCACGCTTTTAGCGTGGGCGTTTCGCTGTGCTGTGCCGCAGGAACCAGGGCGATCACCTCCGCCTTCCACATGGTGTGGGAGGCGTTCATCGACTGGAAGGCATGACTATGGCTACGGGAACCGTGAAGTGGTTCAACGCGGAGAAGGGCTTCGGCTTCATCGCCCAGGACGGGGGCGGCCCCGATGTCTTCGCGCACTACTCCGCGATCAACTCCTCGGGCTTTCGTGAGCTCCAGGAGGGCCAGATCGTGACGTTCGACGTCACCCAGGGCCAGAAGGGCCCGCAGGCCGAGAACATCAACCCGGCCTGACCTCGCGGCCTTGTCCGAGGGATCGCGCACGCCGCATTCGGTGACTGCCACAGCCTGTGCGGGCCGTGCTTTCAACCGGACAAGGGGACCCGCTCTCGTGCCGGGCGTCGATCGGACCTGTGGTGCACAGGATCAGGGCCGCGCAGCAATGGCTGCGCGGCCCTGATCTGTTGAGCTGCATCTGGAGCCGTCTGAGTGCCGGGCTTGCCGGTGACCGCCTCCCACAGCGCGTTGACCGTCAGCGCCGACTCGTCCACGCCCTCCGTCAGCCGGGGGCCCACCAGCCCGTAGTAGCCGGTCTTGCCCCGGGACAGCATCACCTCCCCGGCAGCGACGCGCTGGGGCGGACGCCATCTCCCTCGCCACCTACTGACCCCGCGACAACGTTCTGGCTCGCGCCGCTCGTCACACGCGTTGCCGCGCTGGTCGCGACGGGCCGGGCGGCAGCGCCGAGGCATCGCGCCACTCGCGAAAGCCGTCCGTCCCTCCGGCCTGCAAGTTGGCCTGCGAACGTGTTCACGCTGACACGTGCGAAAACGACGCCGCTGATCGTCAGAGCGGCTAGGGCACGCGCCGGATGCTGTTGCAGCGGGCCTGCCGATCGGCAGCGTCGTAGATTCTGCTGAAGTCAAGGCAGCCATGCTGGGGAACTCCTCCCGGGGCGTCGTACCAAGTCTGAGGCGCCGAATGTCACCGGGCTTCGGAGCTTGGGTTGTACCTTTCGGCGTGCGCCACGTTCAGCCGTAGTTCATGCGGCCATGGGATTCGATCCCGGTACCGGGGTCGGACTGGGGGTGTTGCGGGAAGCGGCGACTCCGCACGTGCCCCACCAACTTCTCCCACCGTGAGGTGACACGGGGGTCTTTCTTCGCCTGCTGGTCACCGTGGCCATGGTGCTCGGCATCATCGGAGTGGTGACGAAGGGCCTGCTCCAACTCTTGGTCAACGGTGTGGTGGTTTTGGTGGGCGACGTCGTCCTGCTCGGCCTGCGTATGGGCCGCCGCCGCAGGCGCCTGCCCCGGTGACGCGGTCACCCGGGGAAGAGTCCATCGCCCAGGCGTGGTGGGCCCCGTCCGCGACGGTGCGGAGGCGTCGGTGAGGTCGGCGCCGGTGTCGGCGTTCCGCCGGGAGTGGCCGGTCACGAGCAGCAGAGGCGCGCACCGCCGGGTGTACCAACTCGGCGAGGCGAGATAGGCCGTCGGCCATGACGCCCGTTTGACGCTCTGAGCGCCTGACACAGTGGATGCACGACCCGCAGAATGCCTCTGACCTGGTGTTTCCCCCGGTTCGACTCGGGATGACATCCTTTCGATGACGCATCCCGTGGAGTGCGTCGCCATCCTGGAGCCGGTGAAGAAGGACGCCTGACCTGCGGTTTCCTGTCTCAGGGTCGTTTCTCGACCTGTTTCCCTGAGTACAACAGGTCGGGCGGTCCGGGGCGCTGTGACCTGCATTTCCGGAGTGAGGGCGGTAGTCGAAGGGCGTCGGGGTGACTGTCTCGCGAACGTTCTTGACGCTCAAATGACGCTGGCTTCGACGGTCGAACTTCGTCGCCGGCACGCCCTCGATGCCGGTGGTGCTCATCCTCCCAATCGTCGCCGTGCTCGCGTCGGGACGGCGGGACCGCACACCATTGCGCGGCTCCGCCCACGGTGACACCGCCGGCGGCACCGGTCACGGTGCCGCCGCTTCGGGCCGCTGAATCCTACCCGTGACTGGCGTGTGCGTCTCCGAAGGGCGTGGTGACTCCGTCGTAGGAGACGCGCAGCATCATTCCCTGCTCGGCGTGGGGCAGGTTGTGGCAGTGATTCATCCAGATCCCGGGGTTGTCGGCTTTGAATGCCACCTCCCAGACCTCTCCCGCCCGCACCTCGAACGTGTCCACCCACAGGGGACTGCCGGATGAGACCGTCCCGTCCCTGGACAGGATCAGCACGGGATGGCCGTGCAGATGCCAGGGGTGAGTCTCCAGGCTTCGGTTGACGACCCTGAACCGGACGACATCGCCTTCGGCGACCATCAGGTCCGGGATCGATGGGTGCCCCAGCCCGTTGACCGCCTGCGCGTAGGCCGGCCGACCGTCGACCATGGCGGCCGCGCGGTCCAGGACGAGGGTGAAGTCCCGGTCGGCGGTGTCCGGATCGAACGGGGCGCGAGCAGGTGTTCCGTACCGCAGGAGGTCGAGCTCCGGCCAGTCGGAGGTGTCCTCGATCCGCGGCTCGCGTTCGGCGTCGTCGTCCGGGCGCAGCAACACCCCGGTGTCGCGGTCGTTGTCGAGCACCAGCGCGACGGCCGTGTCCGGCATGACGAACATCAGGTCGTAGCGCCCGCCGGCGGGCAGCCGCAGGCTCACGTCACGGACCTGCTCGGGATGGTTGAGGTCGCGGCCGTCGACGGCCGCGACCCGGAACCGGGTCCCGGCCAGCGCGAGCCGGTGCGGATCCGAATCGGTGTTGATCAGTCGCAGCCGTACCTCCGTACCGGGTGCCGCGGTGGGTGCGGTGCGCCCGTCCTGATCCCCCACGACCACGGTGCCGGCGAACGTGTGCACGGGCAGCGTGAGATCGAGCTGCTGACGGCCGCCAGAGCCTACACCCGCCGGCTGTCCGTCTCGTGGTGTGACGACGAGCGTCCCGTACAGTCCCTTGCGCACGCCGGGATCCGATGCCTCGTGGGTGTGGTACCAGTAGGTGCCCACCTGGTCGGCGCGGAATCGGTAGACGAACTCCTCACCCGGTGTCACCGGACGCTGTGTCAGGCCCGGCACACCGTCCTCGCCGCACGGCACGTCGTAGCCGTGCCAATGCAGGGTGACCCCGTCCTCGATGTCGCTGTTGCGCAGCGTCACCTCGATCAGATCGCCCTCGGTGGCGGTGATCGCCGGGCCCGGTACCTGGCCGTTGTACGTCCACGCGTCGATCTCACGTCCGGACGCCAGTCGCGCGGTGGCGTTCTTCGCGGTGAGCACGTACCGGCGCCTGACACCGCCGGCAGACGGACTCGCGAAGCCACGCAGATCTGCCACCGACATTGCGTGATGGGAGCTGGACGAATGAGCCGGGCCGCCTCCGGTGACGGCGGAGCCGATGGGTCGCAACAGCAGGGCGACGCCGGTGCCCCCCGCGCCCACGACACCCGCTCCGACGGCGGCGTTGACGAATCGCCGCCGGGTGAAGGCGGCATGACGATCCGTCCCCACGCGCGACCCCTCGTCCTGTGTCTCTCGTGCCACGACACGTGCGGTGAGCGCGGAGCCGGCTGACACCAGCGAGACCGTGATCAACGCAGTCGACCAGGTGAGGGGGTACCCAGCGAGGAAGGTCACCAGGAGGCCGGCCAGGGCCGCGTAGGCGGCGGTGAACAGCGAGACGACGCAGCTTGCCGGCAGGTCCTCGCCGGCCGCCGTTCTCGCCACCCACAGCCGAGGCCCGGCGATGAGCACCGCGGCCACCCCGGCAACGCCGAGCAGCGGTAGCCCCAGCAGCACCTTTTCCGCTACGAACCACCAGCCACGGCCGGCCAGGACCGACACGGTGGCGACCCGGGCGAGCGTGACCAGGACAGCTGCGACGAGCAGCCCGAATCCGAGCTGGTGGCGCCGGAGGACCGCCGCGATGCCGGCCCCGAACCACGACACGACGCCCAGCAGGGCAACGGCATGGTCCAGGAGAATCAACTGGGCCGTAGTCACTGAGCGGATCCCGGGGCGTGCCCGGCAGCTCGAGCGCCGTCATCGGCGGCCGGCGCGGCGGATCCCGAGGGGTTCGGCAGCTCTCGCGCCTCGCGGTGGATCCTGACGGCCACAGCCATCATGATCAGCGCGTTGACCCCGTGCAGGCCGAAGACGAGTCGACCCGCGGTCGTGGAGTCGTCTGTGTCACCGCATGCCTTGGCGATGGTCGCGATCAACGGCTGAGCGATCCCCAGCCCGGCGAGCAGACCGGTCATGCCGACGAGCCGGCCGGGCATGCGGGCCAGCGCGGCGGTCAGCGTCGTCACGATCGCAAGGAGGACGATCATGTAGCCCAGCGCCCGGTGCGGCCGGAATGCCTCGTCGATGGGCGCGTTGTCGAACGCTCCGCTGCCGGCCAGGAAGAACTGCACCGCGATCGCGAGCACGAGCACTGCCGCCAGTCCGGCGATGGTTTTACGCATCGAAGAGCGCCCCTCGGGTTGGTGTGGTCACGAACGTGCTTGTTTCCGTCGGCCGGTTCACGAAGAAATCGTCGCGTCGACGATCCGGAACGTCCTCCGATGGCGGATGGCTGTGCGTACGCAGATCTGCGTACGGAGTTGGCCTCTGATCGCGCTCTTCGCCGTAGAGGATCACGGGCGGACGAGCATTCGGCGTCACGCGCCCCGGCAGTATGCTCCTGGGCATGCAACGCAGAGCCAGATCGTTGGCAAGCACGCGATCCCTGGCGCCGACCGGAAGGGCGCGGCTATGAACGCGGCAGGCACAGGCACATCCTCGCTCGGCAACGCTCCGATCAAGGTTCTGCTTGCCGATGACGAGCGGCTCGTGCGATCCGGGTTCAAGGTTCTGATCGACGTCGAGGACGACATCGAGGTGGTAGGGGAGGCCACCGACGGTGCCGAGGCCGTCGAGCGGGTCCGTACGACCCGCCCCGACGTTGTGCTCATGGACATCCGCATGCCGAAGCTCGACGGGATCCAGGCAACCCGTCAGATCGTCAAGACGCATGGGCTTGGGCATGTCCGGGTCCTGATCCTCACCACCTACGAGACCGATGCGTACGTCTTCGAAGCACTGCAGGCCGGCGCAAGCGGTTTCATGCTCAAGGACGCGGGACCGGCCGAACTCCTCCATGCCATCCGGGTCGTCGCCGCCGGAGACGCGTTGCTCGCCCCGCGGATCACCCGACGCCTGATCGCCCAGTTCACCGCGCAACGGGTCGCCACGCAGGCCGGCGAGGACCGGCTGGCGGTCCTGACCCAGCGCGAACGTGAAGTGCTGGCTCTGGTGGGACAGGGCCTGAGCAACGACGAGATCGGCACTGAGCTGTGCATGAGCCCGGCCACCGCGCGTACCCATGTCAGCCACGCGATGGTGAAACTGGGTGCGCGGGACCGCGCACAACTGGTCGTCATCGCCTATCGGACAGGGCTCGTCAGCCCTTAGCCGTGATCCCGCACCGTCGCGGCGGCAGTCCCGTCAGGCGGCCGGCGGCATCGCGCACCCCGGTCGTCCAGCAGCATCACAGAAAACGCCCGTCTCACGCCTCGATGGGCTCGACGGCATGCCGTGCGCTGGTCGCCGCGTAGAAGCGCATGAAGACCCATGGCATCTTCATGCCGCCGACAGCGATGCAGAAGAGCTTCGACAGGTGAACCCACGGATCCTGACCCGACAGCGGGTGGAATCCTCGCCGAACAGGGGGCCGGGGCCCAGGAGATCGAACCCGCACTGGTCCGGCTGCGCATTGGCCTGGGCGTCGTCGAGCAGCCCGAAGATGTTCATCTTGTACCAAGCGCAGGTGGGTCGGCCTGGATCCACCTTCACGGTGGATCCAGGCCGAAGGAGGGTCAGACCTCGACCCTTCCCTCGACCTCGGCCGGGGGTGCCGAGACCGTCTTCGGTGCCCGGCGTCCGGGCATCCACCAGTTGGCCTTGCCGAACAGTTCCATCACCGCGGGCATCAGGACCATCCGCACGACGGTGGCGTCGATGAGCACGGCGATGGCCATGCCCACAGCCCCCTGCTTGACCCCAATGTCGGGCCCGAGTACGGAGGTCATGAAGACGGCGATCATGATGGCGGCCGCGGCCGTGATGACCCTGGCGGTCCGTGCCAGACCGTGGGTGACAGACGCCCGGGTGTCGCCGGTTCGCTCGTACTCCTCACGGATCCGTGCGATCAGGAATACCTGGTAGTCCATCGACAGGCCGAAGAGGACCGGGAACATCGTCATCGGCACCCAGCTCGTGACCGGCATCGGGGTGGGGAAACCGAAGGCCGTGCCGAGCCATCCCCACTGCACGATCGCGACCACCACACCAAAGGCGGCACCGATCGAGAGCGCGTTCATCACCGCGGCCTGCAGGGCGATCGTGGCCGACCGGACCAACGCGAGCATCAGCACCATGGACAGCGCGATGACGACCCCGATCATCAGCGGCAGACGTTCGGCGGATTCCTCGGAGACATCGATGGTGCTGGCGTTCGGTCCGCCGATGAGGACCGATTCACCACCGGGCCTCTCGGGCAGCACATCGTCGCGGAGCCTGTGCACCAGGTCCGCGGTCGCTTCGTCCTGGAATCCGGTCGTGGGGAAGGCCGTGAAGGTGGCGGCCTTCCCGTCCTCGCTGACCTGGGGCGGCGTGGCCCGGGCGATGCCCTCGGTCTTGCTGACCGCTGCGACAACAGGACTCAGATCGGCGTCCGCGGAGTGGACCTCAGTGGCAAAGATCAGGGGTGCTCCGAAGCCCGGACCGAAGCCCTCGGAGAGGATCTTGTAGGAGACGTAGCTGCTCCGGTCACGGGGCTGGACACTGGCATCGGGCTGGCTCAGCCGCATGTCCAGCATGGGGGCGGCCAGCACCAGCAGGAACCCGCCGGCGAGGATCGCAGAGATCAACGGCCTGCGCTGCACCACGCCGGCCCAACGCTCGGCGGGGGTACGACGCTGGGACTGGGCATCGACCGGCTGGTTCCGGCGCGACGCACGACGAGGCAGGCGCAGCGAGTTGATCTTGTAGCCGATGAACCCCAGGAACGCCGGCAGCAGGGTCACCGCGGCGATCATCGTCACCAGCACCGCGATGGACGTGGCGATGGCCACCCCGGTCATCAGCCGCTGTCCCATGACGATCAGACCCAGCAACGCGATCACGACGGTCAGGCCGGCGAACAGTACCGCGCGACCGGCGGTGGTGATGGCCGTGACGGTTGCGGTCTCGGGGTCATCGCCGTCTCGCAGGCCGTCCTTGTAGCGGGTCACGATGAACAGGGCGTAGTCGATGCCCACACCGAGCCCGATCATCGCGCCGAAGATCACAGTGAAGTCCGGCGCGGGGACCACGTGCCCCACCAGCTTGATCAACGCGAGGCCGGCCGTGAGTGCCAGCACGGCGGTCACGATCGGCAGGCCCATCGCCACCAGCGACCCGAAGGCGATGAACAAGATCACCGCCGCCGCCAGGATGCCCACACTTTCGGCAGGACCCTGTGGCGGGGTCTCGGCCTTTTCTGCCATGTACCCGCCGAGTCCGAGGGTGACGCTGTCGTCGGAGGCGTCCTTGACCACGTCCACCAAGGGCTTGACCTCGCTCTTCTCCACCTCCTTGTCGGTCAGCGGGATGGTCATACGGGCGATACGGCGATCCCTCGTCACCAGGCTCTCGTCCTGATACGGCGAGACCACCGGTCCGGTGACGGACGAGTCGGAGATGTCGGCGATGACCTTCTCGATCTTCTGCCGGGCGGCAGGATCGTCAATTCCCTTGTCAGCCTTGATCGCGAGGGTCAGCGTGTCCCCTGACCGTTCGGGAAAGTGCTTCTCAATCAGCTCCTGCGCCCTGGCCGACCCGGAGTCACCGCCGGAGAAGTCGTCGTCGGAGGCGGCGCCGAAGTTGAAGCCGACGAACGCCACGACGATCACACCGACGAGCCAGGTCAGGAGGACCAGGCGGCGGCGGCGGAAACAGAAGCGACCCAGTCCCGCCAGAGTTCCATCCGTACGTGGAGACTCGGTTGTCATCATCTGCTCCTCAGTGGTCGAGCCTTGCGGCATGGCTCGTTTCTCGATATGGGGGAGGTTGATCGGTCACAACGGCGATCGTCCCGTCCGCAAGGCGGCCCCGCCTCTGACGACGGATGGTGATGTCTACGCAATCGGGCGTAACCCGCGGTGCCCCGCTGCGCCTGGCGACGTAGCAAGTCGCGCGTGTGAGCGGAGCGTTGTCCGTGGACCCGAACAGTAGGATCACGGTATGAAACTCCGCCCCGGGTGGTTTTTTCAGCGGGTGCTGACCCAAGACGTGCTGCTCGCGCTCTTCGTCACCGTGATGCAGGTGCAAGGAACGGTCGCCCTCGCCGCCGCCAGGGCGACAGAACAGCGTTCGCTCGCCGACTTCGGATACCTCGGATACGCGCTGCTGGTGGTGGGTGGCCTGGTCGTGGCCGTCCGCCGCGTGTGGCCCGTTCTGGTGTTCGTCACCGCCGCAGCCGCCAGCTTGGTGTATTACGCCCTCGAGTTCCCGGACGGCTACGGCTGGCTCGGACTCATGATCGCCCTGTACACCGTCGCCGCCTACGGTGACGGGCGCCGGTCATTGGCGATCGCCGGCGTGGGCACCACGGTCCTGGCCACCGGGTGGCTGTTCGCATCCGCCGACGTGGAGCCGCGCGAGGCCATCGGCTGGGTGTTCTTCCGCATCGGTGTGACGGTCATGAGCACGACTCTCGGCGAGTCCGTCCGGTCCCGGCGGGTCATCGCGGCCGACGCTCAAGAGCGTGCGGAGCTGGCGGAACGGACCCGCGAGGAAGAAGCACGCGCGCGGGTCGATGCCGAACGGCTCCGGATTGCGCGCGAGGTCCACGACACCGTCGCTCACGCCATAGCGATCATCAACGTACAGTCCGGGGTCACCGCCCACGTGCTCGACAAGCGACCGGAACAGGCACGCGAAGCGTTGCAGACCATCGAGCAGACAAGTTCCCGGACGCTGCAGGAGATGCGAGCCATCCTCGGCGTTCTCCGTGGCGACAACGACGACCCCGTGCCGCACGCCAGCCTGGAACAGATCGACGACCTCACCGCCGAGGCACGCGCCGCCGGACTGGACGTCACGCTCGAAGTGGACTCGCCCGCAGCACCGTTGCCGAGCGCGGTGGACAGTGCCGCCTACCGGATTCTTCAGGAGTCGATCACCAACATCATTCGGCACACCGGCCCGACTCGGGTGACGATCGCGGTGAGCCCAGGGCTCGATCATCTGGAGATCCGCGTCACCGACCAGGGCCGCGCCGGTTCCCATGACGCCCCCGTGCGTCGGCCGTCCGGCAACGGCATGGGCACAGGCATGCGGGACAAGCCCGGCCGCGGGGTCCTGGGCATGCGCGAGCGCTGTCAACTGCTCGGCGGAGATTTCAACGCCGAGCCGACTCCGGGCGGGGGGTTCGAGGTCAAGGCACGGCTGCCCCTCGCGCCGACCAGGTCGCGCCTTTGAACACAGCGTCCCGCAGCCATTTCAACGGGCATCATGGCGAGCAACACCCGCCCCAGCTCCAACGTGAGTAGCTGGCGGACGCCGCAGAAGGAGAAGACGCTGTGGATGTTTATTGCGCAGCGCCGTCCCGGGAGGACACGGCACATCCGGCGCCCGCGAAGCCGACCACGGCAGCCCCGGCCGGTCGAAAGAGCCCCAGCGGCTTCTCCTTCGAGGGGTCGGAGCGCGGAGCACGCTCATGGCGGAGCTGAGCGTTCCTAAGTCCTGTCTGGAGTCCGGATCATCACTGCGGTGCGATGCTGCGGAGCCAGAGCATCGCCCCGCACAGATGTAGTCCGGCCCCGTAGCTTTCCGGGGTCTTGTCGAAGCGGAACGCGATGCCGCGCCAGTTCCGCGGCCGGTTGATGCACCGCTCCACGGTGTTGCGCTCCTTGTACAGCTGCGCGTCGTGGCCGACCGGTCGACCTCCCTTTGAGCCGCGCTTCTTGCGGTTGGCGGCCTGGTCCACCTTCTCCGGTATCACCGCGCGGATCCCGCGTCGCCGCAGGTAGCGGCGGTTACGGCGGGAGGAGTACGCCTTGTCGCCGGCCACCGCGTCCGGCCGGGTCCGGGGACGCCCGATCGGCCCGTGCACCTTCACTCGCTCCAGGACCGGAACGAACTGCGGGCTGTCGCCGGCCTGTCCGGGCGTGAGGACGAACGCTAGCGGGCGGCAGCGCCGGTCGGCCGCAAGATGGATCTTGCTGGTCAGCCCGCCCCGGGAACGCCCCAGTTCAGCGGCCTTCAGGCGGGTCCGGTGCCGCCGGCGGAGGCTTCGCCGCGCGGCGCTCGGGTCATCCTCTGCCTGACCGTCCTGCGGCTCTTGTCCCTCCGCGGCACCCCCTTTTCGGACTCGAAGGCCGCTTCCAGGGCGGCCAGCTGGTCGGGGTCCAGGGCCATCCCGGCGGCGTGATGGTGAGCCCGGGCTGTCGCCGAGTCCACGCTGACCAGGCCCAGGTCCACCTGGCCACGCGCGGCAGCCTCGGCGATCAGCGCCTCCATCAGGCGTTGGAAGACCCCCTGCGTCGCCCATATCCGGAAGCGGTCATACGCGCTCTGCCAGGGCCCGAACTCATCCGGCAGGTCACGCCAGGGGCTACCCGTCCGGAACCGCCACATCACCGCGTTGAAGTGTTTACGCAGATCAGGGATGGGACCGACCGCAGCGATCGGGAGATGGGGCTCGATCAGTGCCCACTGGATGTCGGTGAGATCGCCTCGCGCCATGGCTGACGGCTTATCAAGAACCAACCTCATCGCGCAGGCGATCTACCGAACTCGTAATCCGGACTCCAGACAGGACCTAGACGGGCTGATGGAACTCGGCGGCTTCGTAGTGGGGCGTGGGTCGAGAACGCTCTGTCTCAAGCCGCCAGGGACGGGTTCGGGAAATGTCTTGACGCTCGTTCGACGCTGTTTCTGACGGCGCGTAAGGTGGTCGTCCTGGATCAGCTGGCGTGGGTCAATCGACTTGTCGGGCTTGACCCGTCGAGCAGCGCGTCGGCCTCGAAGTTTGCCAGTGCCGGCGAGGCGGAGGATTCACCGATGGCCGGTGGTGACGAGCTGTCCGGCTGTGGTCAGCAGGCGAGCCGCAGTCGGCGGACTCCCAGAGTGGTGGCGATGTGTGAGGACGGATTTCCTGGTGCCGGTCTCGCTGAGTGCGGGGCAGGGGCCATGGACCTGTCCGGCGGCTGGCTACCGTTCCAGGAATTCGAGCGCCCGCGGGACGAATCTGTCGTAGTGCTGGAAGATCCCTCCGTGTCCGGCGTCGGGGTAGAGGGGTTCGAGTTCGCCTTGGGGCAGCCGGGCCGCCAGGTCGACGGTGTTGACGCTGGGGACCATGCGATCGCTCTCGCCGTTGGCCACCAGGACCGGTTGGTGGATGCGTGACAGATCGGCCGGTGCCTGGCGGCCCCAGTGGTGGATGGCCTTCAGCTGGGCGCGGAATGATGAGAGCGAGATGGCTTTGTCGCGGTCGTTCGTGCGTTCCTTCAGCCGGTCCAGGAAGGCGTGGGCCGCCCGGCGGCCACCGGCGGTGTCGGTGAAGAAGAGGTACTGCTTGGGATCCTTGCGGGTCAGGACGGCCTTGACGGTGTCCTTGATGGTGAGGCTTGTGACCTTGTCGATGCCGGGGCCTCCGGCGGGTCCCGTGCCCGCGAGGATGAGCTTGCGTACAAGATCGGGTTCTTCTGCCGCGATGACCTGGGCGATGAAGCCGCCCATCGACAGGCCGAGCAGGTCGACCCTGTCGTACCCGAGGGCCCGGATGAACAGCACGGTGTCGCGAGCCATCGCCTCGATCGTGTCGGGTGTGGAACCGCCGGACGCGCCGACGCCGCGGTTGTCGAAGGTGATCACGGGGCGTCGGGCGGCCAGTCCGTCGACGACGCGGGGATCCCAGTTGTCCAGGACTGCGGACAGGTGGTTGAGGAGGATCAGGGGCACGCCGCCGTCCGGGCCGAGCCGCCGGTAGGCGAAGGTCATGCCACGCACGGACACGGAGCGGTTCGGCGTGTTCCTGTACGACGTCGGGGCGGGTGAACTGGACGGTGTGCTCATGGCCGGGTCCTGAGGTGGTGCGGCGGAAGAGTGGGGCGTGCGGGGTCTTATTGCTGTCGGAGGTGACTGGCGCCTGGGACTCGTTTTCACCCTTACGTCATCGCGACGACGACTTTGCCGGCCTTTGCCCGTCCCCTCTCGACATATTCCATGGCCTGGAGGGTTTCTTCGAACGGGAAGACGCGGTCGACGACGGGGCGGATCTTCCCGGTGTCGATGAGGGGGGTCAGTTCACGCAGTTGGTCGCCGCTGGCCTTCATGAACAGGAACGAGTACGTCACACCGTGGCGCCTGGCGTTGTGCCGGGTTCTGAAGCTGAGGGCGGTCATGGCCAGGCGGAGGATCGGGTTCGCACCCAGTTCGCGGGCGAAGGCGGGGTCGGGCGGGCCCGCGACGCTGATGGCCATGCCGCCGGGCTTGAGAACGCGCAGGGATTTGGCGAGGTTCTCGCCGCCGAGGCTGTCGAGGACGACGTCGTAGCCGTCGAGGACCTCTTCGAAGTCCTGGGTGCGGTAGTCGATGACGACGTCCGCGCCGAGGTCCTTGGCCAGGTCGACCTTGGCGGTGCTCACGGTGGTGGCCACGTGCGCGCCCAGCGCCTTGGCCAGCTGGACGGCGATGGAGCCGAGGCCGCCGGCGCCCGCGTGGACGAGGATCTTCTGACCCGGTTGCACGTGTGCCCGCTCGACCAGTGCCTGCCATGCGGTGAGGGCGACCAGGGGGAGGGAGGCGGCCTCGGTCATGGTGAGGGTGGCCGGTTTGGGCGCCAGGTCGTCCTGGTGGACGGCGACGAGTTCGGCGAAGGTACCGATGCGGTCCTTGTCGGGCCGGGCGTAGACCTCGTCGCCCACCGCGAAGCGGGTGACGGACGGGCCGACCCGGACGACCGTCCCTGCGAGGTCGTTGCCCAGAATGAGCGGGAGGCGGTATGGCATGAACGCCTTGAAGTCCCCGTTGCGGATCCTGATGTCCAGCGGGTTCACGCCCGCCGCGTGGATCTTGACCAGGACGTCGTCGGCACCTACCTGGGGGTCGGGTGCTTCGGCGGCGCGCATCCCGGCCTGGTCGCCGTACTTCTCGACCATGAAAGCCTTCATGGTTGTCTCCGTTCCGTTTCCCGTCCGTGAAAGGCCGGGGTCTCCGCTCGCCCCGGGCTTCTCCCAGTACGAGACATCTGTGTTGCTCTCCTGGCTCCGGCGCGGGCGCACCTCGTCCTCAGCCGCGTTCACCCATCAGGCCACCGGCACGACCGGGGCGGTGACGCGGTCGGCGGCGCCTCCTTGGAGGCGGTCCAAGGTGGCGGCGATCCCTTCGTGGGGCATGCCGAGCGGCACCGCGCTGACCTCGGCCAGGCGGCTGTACTGCGCGTCGGTCAGCTGGACGTCGAGGGCGCCGAGGTAGCTGTCGAGCTGGGAGAGACTGCGCGGGCCGATGATCGGGACGAGCGTGGCAACGGAGCGGGCGGCGCGCTCGCGCACCCAGGCCACTGCCACCTGGGCGGGCGTCACGCCGGTCTCCTCGGCGATCGCCAGGACGGTGTCGACGACGGCGGTCTTCTGGTCGGTGCTCTCGGTGTGGATGACCATGCCCAGGTCGCTCAGGCGCCCCTCGGCGGAGCTGCGGTACTTGCCGGTGAGCAGTCCGCCGCCGAGCGGGGACCACAGGGCGGCGCCGAGCCCGAGGCTCTCGGCCATGGGTAGCAGTTCGCGGTCGGCGGTGCGCTCGACGAGGCTGTACTCGTGCTGGATGCCCACGATCGGGGCCCAGTTCTTCAGGTCCGCGAGGGTTACCGCGCGCGAGACGCGCCAGGCCGGGAAGTTGGACAGTGCGGCGTGGTGGATCTTGCCGGCGCTCACCAGGCCGTCGAGTCCGCGCAGGAGTTCGTCCATCGGAGTGAGCTCGTCGGGGAAGTGCACCCACAGCAGGTCGATGTAGTCGGTGCCCAGGCGCTTCAGGCTGGCCTCGACCGAGGCGACCATGTTTTTGCGGCTGTTGCCGGTCCTGGAGATGTCCGGCTGCGGCGCGGCCCCGAGGGAGAACTTGGTGGCCAGCACGAAGTGCTCGCGGTCGGCGGAGATCAGCTTTCCGGTCAGCTCTTCAGACTCGCCGAACTGGTAGCCGTCCGCGCTGTCGAGGAAGGTGCCGCCGGCCTCGGCGAACCGGTCGAAGATCCGGCGTGCCTCGTCCGGCTCGGCACCTGCGCCCCAGCCGGTGCCGAAGTTCGCGGTGCCGAGCGCGTACTCGGACACGCGCAGTCCGGTCCGGTGTCCGAAGGTTGTGTAACGCATGAGATGTCCTTGCTTGAAGGCGGAAAGGCGGTCGCGTCGGGGTGGAGGGGTGAGCGTCAGCCTGCGTTCGGCTGGGGTGCCGCGGCCAGGCTCTGCTTGACGTACCGGCTTGTCTCGTCGGCGAGGATCTCGGGCAGGCCCGTCTCGATGCCGTACAGGGCCTGGGCCGCGACGTCGGCGGCGGCGACCTTCTGGTCGGCGGGCACGCCGGCGGCCATGTCGGTGTCCATGTAGCCGACGTGCAGCGCCGAGACGGTGATCCCGCGCGGTGCCAGCTCCTCACGGGTCGCGTCGCTCAGCGCCCAAGCGGCGGCCTTGGACGCGGCGTAGGAGCCGAGTCCTGCCGGGTGGAACCAGGACAGGGCGGACAGGACGTTGAGCACGGCGCCGCCGCCGTTGCCCTCGATGACAGGGGCGAAGGCGCGGGTCGCGGCGAGCGGGCCGTAGAAGTTGGTCTCCATCTCCCGACGCACCTCATCGGTGTCGCCTCCGATCAGCGTCGCGCCGGTGGAGATGCCCGCGTTGTTGATCAGTAGGGTCGCATCCGACGCGATGCGGGCGGCCTCCCGTATCGATGCCTCGTCCGTCACGTCGAGGCGCAGCGGGACGGAGCCCGGCACATCGACGGTCTCGGGGCGGCGGGCCGCCGCATACACCTTCGCGCCGCGCTCCACGAGCTGGGCGGCCAGGTGCCGCCCGAGGCCCCGGTTGGCGCCGGTGACGACCGCGACCGCGTTCTTCAGTTCCATGCCCACTCCTGGTCTACGGCGGGTGCCGTCGGGTCACCCGCCCGATTTAGATTACGCAACCAATCTAAACACGGGTCTACGATAGATGCCAGTCGACATCCAAATGGGAGGGTGATCATGGGCCGCGTATCGCAGGCGCAGGCGGAGGAGAACCGCAGGCGGGTGGTGGACACCGCCTCGCGGCTGTTCCGGGAGCAGGGCACTCAGGTGAGCGTCGCCGACCTGATGAAGGCGGCCGGCCTGACCCACGGCGCCTTCTATAAGCAGTTCGCTTCCAAGGAAGCGCTCGTCGACGAGGCCACCGCTCACGCCTTCGACGAGCTCGCCCGGGGTCACACCGCCGGGCTCGCGCAGTACGAAGGGCGGCGCGACGCCGCCCAGCGAGCGCTGATCGACGCCTACCTCTCCGTCGAACACCGCGACGACCCGGCGGACGGCTGCCCGGTCGCCGCGCTCGCCACGGACATCGCACGCGAAGGCGGGGGTCGAGAGGCCCGCCGTGTCTACACCGAGGGGGTGGCCGACTTCGCCGACTTCCTCGGCGGTGACGACCAGGACGGCATCGTCCGCCTCTGCACCCTGTTCGGTGCGCTGGTCCTGTCCCGGGCCACCAAGGGCTCCCCGCTCTCCGGGGAGATCCTCGCCGCCGCGCACGCGGCCTTGACCGAAGCAGGCTGATCACGGGCGCGGTGGCCGCGTCGTGGCAGCCGTCCGGTCACCGGGGTAGTGACGAGCCGGTCGTCATGACGCTCGTTTGACGCTCTGCGCACGTGGAGAGGGAGACAGAGAGCCGACACAGCGCTCTGACCTGGTATTTCGCAGCATCTGCTCAGGCCGACATCTTTCCGATGACGTCGCACGTGGAGTGCGTGGCGATTCTTGAGCCGGCTCAGAAGGGCCTCTGACCTGCGGTTCTTCGCATGTTGTCGGCTTGCCCGACCTGTTTCCGGGCAAGCAACGGGTCGCGCGGTCGGCGTAGCTGCGGAGGCGGTCTGACCTGCGAGTTCACCGCACAGCAAGAACGGCATCGGTGACAGTACCGGGCATCGGCGAGCATTCTTGACGCTCAAGTGACGCTCGAGCGTTCGTGTCGGTCGTGGTGCGCCGATGCTCCAGGACTGCGGGTAGCGCCTGGGGGAACGTCAGCGCGGGGGCGGTGACGTGCGCGGCGACCGCGCCGTTGGGCGGAGCCAGGCCGCCTGCCTCGTCGATTGCACTAGCCCGACAGCGAAGGCAGCACCAGCCGCGGTGATAGCTACAGGGGCGGTAATGAGAGCAGCCGTCACAGCAGGATCCATGAGTCTGATCCTGTCCCACACCGCGCACGCCACGCCCAACAGGGCTTTCGCCACACCCAGTGGCCGTTGACTGGAAAGCGAGTCGAGCAGACCCCGACCTGGGGCGACTGTGTTGAATGAGACGGGAGGCCAGTCGCCTCGCTTCCTTGAGACGACGACTGGGTTCGTTGTTGTAGGTTCTTGCGACTTGCGGCAGAGAGCATCGCGCTGACCAGTTGTTCTCCGGACCGTCTCACGCGGCGGACGGGTGCTTTTGTCTCAGGATGGTGGCGCTTTCCTAGCCTGGGCAGAGGACGGCGATCCGCATGGCATGTCCGGGCAGATAGGCGACGTAAGTCCTTTCCCGGTCCGGTGGTTGCTCGCCTCCGACTCGGTCGCCATGGCCGCTGCGGGCCCCGTCATCACCGCGCTCCTCGCCGACCTCACCGATAGCCGCGCCTCATCTCAAGCACCGCTCGGCTCCCCGGCGCTCCGGCCTCGCAACACCGGCGACGCCGCGGCAACAGCGCGTACGGGGTGCCGGGAGTTTGGATTCGGCGCCCCCGTTCCCGCAGTCATGGCTGCGGGAACGGGCATGCCGCGTTCAGGCATGGGGCAGGAGCCCATCCACCCCGGCTTTCAGCCCCACTGCATCCGCCAGAGGCGGGTTCGCGCCGGGGACTGAGCAGGTCAGGGCGGCGACGCGAGCGGCGAAGGAGCAGGCGTCGGTCAGGTCTTCGAGGCTCAGTGCGTCGAGTCGGCCGCCGAGGTGGCCGAGGGCGGCGAGCCGGTGGAGCAGGCCCGCGGTGAAGGAGTCCCCGGCGCCGACGGTGTCGACGACGTCGATGGCCGGGGCCGCGACGGTGACGCGGAGACCGTCGAGGGAGGCGAGGGCGCCCCGTCCGCCCAAGGTGATGACGACGAGGCGCGCGCCGGCGGCGTGCCAGGTGTCGCACGCCTCCTCGGCGCCAGCACCCGGCAGGAGCAGCGCGAGGTCGTCCTCGCTGAGGCGAAGGATGTCGGCGAGGGCGCACCAGTGGGGGAGCCGTTCGCGGTAGGCGGCGGGGGGTACGAGCAGGGGGCGGACGTTGGGGTCGATGGACACGGTGACGTGCTCGCGTGCCTGGGCGAGGTGGTCCTCGATGCGGGTGCCGCCGGGTTGGCGTATGAGTGCCAGGGAGCCCGTGTGCAGGCAGGCCGCGTCGTCCTGCTGGGTGGCGGCGAGTTCGTCGGTGGTCCACTGCCAGTCGGCGGCGCTGTCGGCGTAGAAGGTGTAGGTGGCCTGGCCGGAGTCGTCGAGGTCGGCGACGGCGAGGGTGCTGGGCTCGGGAGCGGTCACGCTGCCGGTCAGATCGACGCCGGAGGCGCTGAGGCGGGCACGGAAGAGGGTGCCGAAGACGTCGTGGGAGAACCGGCCGAGGAAGCGGGTGGGGGTGCCGAGCCGGGCGAGAGCGACGGCGGTGTTGGCGGGGCCGCCACCGGGCAGGGCCCGCAGTGCGAGTTCATCGGAGCTGGACCGGGCGGGGTCGGTGAAGGCGTCGGCGACGCACTCGCCGAGGACGGTGACACTGACGGGGGCCTGGGGTCGGGCCATGGTGACTGTCTGCCTCTCTCAGGAAGAGCGCGGGTAGCGAAGGGCACCGGGACGGTGGCCTGATGCAGCCCATTGCGCAGGTATTGACATGCCGCTCAAGACGGACGTAACTTCCCTGCCACAAGGAAGTAACGCGCGTTATTAAAGCGCGAAACTGGAGGCGGTGTCTCGTCTCCGGCTAGCCGAAAGGGACTGGAAGTGGCCACGAACAGGACGCATCGCGTGACCATGAGCGATGTGGCCCGCCATGCGGGTGTCTCGCGGACCACGGTCTCCTTCGTCCTGAACGACAAGCCCGGTGCCTCCATCCCTGACGAGACCCGTCGGCGGATCCTGGAGGCGATCGACGAGCTCGGCTACCGGCCCAACGCCGGGGCGCGGGCGCTGGCCGCGAACCGCAGCGGGTGGTTCGGGCTGATCACCGAGATCGTGACCGGCCCGTTCGCGGGGGAGGTGATCACGGGCGCGCAGAGCCGCGCCTGGGGTGACCGGAGGTTCCTGCTGATCGCCGCGAGCGAGGGCGATCCCGCCCAGGAGGCCGCCGCGCTCGACCAGATGCTGGAGCACCGGGTGGAAGGGCTGCTGTACGCCACGACCTGGCACCGCGCCGTCACGCTCCCCAAGGCCGCCCGGGAGGTGCCGACGGTGCTCGTCAACTGCTACGACGTGGACGGTGAGCTGCCGTGCATCCTGCCCGACGAGGTGTCGGGCGGATACAAGGCGACCCGCCGGCTCCTGGATTCCGGTCACACCCGCATCGGGTTCATCAACCTCGACCCGGCGATCCCGGCCGCCATCGGCAGGCGCGAAGGGTACGAACGTGCCCTGCGCGAGGCCGGGATCACCCCCGACACGTCCCTCGTCGTCCCCGGCTGGGCGACCGCCGACAGCGCCTATACCGCCGCCTGCGAACTGCTGGACCGCCCGGCCGGCGACCGGCCGACCGCGCTGTTCTGCGGAAACGACCGGATGGCGATGGGCGCGTACGACGCGATCAAGGAACGTGGACTGCGCATCCCGCACGACGTGGCCGTGGTGGGGTTCGACAACCAGGAACTCATCGCCGCCTATCTGCGGCCGAAGCTGACGACGCTCGCCCTGCCCTTCGAGGCCATGGGCACCAAGGGCATTGACATGCTCGCCGCTCTCGCAGCCGGGCAGCCGCTCGACACCCACCGGGTGACGATCGACTGCCCGCTGCTCGAACGCTCGTCGGTCTGACCGCTAATCAGCCCGCCGAGGAATCCCATCCCAGTCTTCGCCCTGTGTGTTGAAGAGAGGAAAAGAGTCTCCATTATGGCACCTTCCCGCATACCTTCACGGCGGCCCCGAGCCGTCCTGAGAGCGGTCACCGCGACCGCCGCCGCAGCCCTGGTCCTGTCCGCCTGTACGGGTGGCTCGGGCACTGCCGGCGCCGGTGACACCTCCGGCAACCAGCTGCTCACCATCCCGCGCGAGGATCTGGCGACGTTCACGCGCAACTTCAACCCGCTCTCCCCGCAGGCCGCCCCTATGACCCTGCAGGCGGTCTACGAGCCGCTGGCGGTGCACAGCATGGCGGATGCCAAGGACACGCCGTGGCTGGCCACCAAGTGGGAGCAGGCCAAGGATGGCAAGTCCCTCACCTTCACGTTGCGCGACGGCGTCAAGTGGTCGGACGGCCAGGCTCTCACCGCCGACGACGTCGTCTACACCTTCGAGCTCCAGAAGAAGGTGCTGGGCGGCTTCGACTACCTGGACAAGGTCACCGCGGTCGACGCCCACACGGTGAAGTTCTCCTTCAACAAGGCGTTCTCGACTGCCTTCTTCGAGATCAGCGGCCACTACATCCTGCCGAAGCACATCTGGTCCAAGGTGAAGGACCCGGCGAAGTTCACCAACCCGAACCCGGTCGGCACCGGCCCTTACACCAAGATCGAGAAGTTCCAGAGCCAGTCGTACGAGCTGCGCAAGAACCCCGACTACTGGCAGCCGGCGAAGCAGCAGATCGCCGGCATCCAGATGCTCGCCTTCTCCGGCAACGACAGCGCTAACATCGCCTTCACCAACGGCGAGGTGGACTGGACGCAGTCGTTCATCCCGGACATCGAGAAGTCCTTCGTCGCCAAGGACAAGAAGCACAACCACTACTGGTTCCCGGCCACCGGCGCCATGATCAACTGGCAGCTGAACACCACCAAGGCCCCCTTCGACGACCCGGCCGTGCGCAAGGCGCTCAGCATGGCGGTAGACCGCGGCCAGATCACCAAGGTCGCGATGAACGGCTACGCCGAACCCGCCGACTGTATGGGCCTGGCCCGCACGTACGACAAGTGGCGTGACACGTCGCTGGCCGCCTCCTGCACCTGGACGAAGTACGACACCGACGCGGCGGCCAAGGCCCTGGATGCGGCCGGCTACAAGGAGAGCGGCGGCAAGCGCAAGCTGAAGAACGGCAAGAACTTCACCCTCGACATCTCCGTCGGCTCCGCCTCCTCCGACTGGATATCGGTCGCCAACATCATCAAGCAGAACCTCGCGAAGGTCGGCATCACCGCCATCGTGAAGACGCCCGACTGGTCGGCGGTCTCGTCCTCGTACAACACCGGCACCTTCGACACCGGCATCGTGTGGAGCAACAACGGCGCCACGCCGTACGAGTACTTCCGCGGCGTGATGTCGACCAAGATGGTGCAGCCGGTCGGCAAGCAGGCCACGGAAAACTACCACCGCTTCGGCGACAAGAAGGCCGACAAGCTCATCGACGCCTTCGCCGCCGCCACGGACGAGAGTGCGCAGCACGAGCAGATGAACGGTCTGCAGGCGCTGTACAACAAGGACGCGCCCGTCGTCCCGCTGTTCACCGGCCCCGAGTGGGGCGCGTACACGGACGCCCGCTTCACCGGCTGGCCCACCGAGAAGAACCCGTACGCCACCCTCGGCAACCGCAACGGCAGCACGATCCTCGTGCTCACGTCGCTGAAGCCCGTCAAGGGCTGACGCCCGGCGAACCGACGGCCGTCCTCCTCCCCGGACGGCCGCCCCGCCACCGACCTCCCGCACCCCCACCGACAGGAGCACGACCCGTGCGTCTCATCCTGCGCAATCTGGGGTTCTATCTGCTCGCCTTCTGGGCCTCCATCACCCTGAACTTCGTTCTCCCGCGCTTCATGCCGGGCGACCCGGTCTCACGGATGTTCGCGCAGGCCCAGGGCACCATGCAGCCCGACCAGATAGCCCAGCTGCGCAAACTCTTCGGCCTCGACAACCGCCCCCTCTGGGAGCAGTACGTCTCCTACGTCAAGAGCGTCTTCACCGGTGACCTCGGCATCTCCATCACCCGCTTCCCCACCCCGGTCACCGACGTGATCGGCTCGCAGATCGGCTGGACCCTGCTCCTCGGTGGCGTCGCGCTCGTCATCGCCGCCGTGCTCGGCAACCTGCTCGGCATCGTCGCCGCCTGGCGGCGCGGCGGCGTCCTCGACTCCGCCTTCCCGCCCCTGCTGATCTTCGTCGGCTCCTTCCCGTACTTCTGGCTGGCGATGGGCGCGCTGTACCTGTTCGGGGTGAGCCTGGGCTGGTTCCCGATGCGGCACGCCTACGACGTCGGCCTGACCCCCGGCTTCAACGGCGAATTCCTCTCCAACGTCGCCACCCACCTGGTGCTGCCGGCACTGACCATCGTGCTGGTCTCCATCGGCGGCTGGATGCTCGGCATGCGCAACACCATGATCGCCACGACGGCCGAGGACTACATCACCATGGCCGAGGCCAAGGGGCTCAGCCCCTCGCGGATCATGTTCCGCTACGCCGCCCGCAACGCCCTGCTCCCCTCCGTCACCAACTTCGGCATGGCACTCGGCTTCGTCGTCGGCGGCGCCCTGCTCACCGAGGTCGTCTTCGCCTACCCCGGCATCGGCTACCAGCTGCTGATGGCCGTCCAGGGCCTGGACTACCCGCTGATGCAAGGCATCTTCCTGACGATCACGGCCGCGGTACTGATCGCGAACTTCCTCGTCGACCTCGTCTACGTCCGCCTCGACCCGCGCGTCCGCGTCCGCTGAAGGGGGCTGCCGACATGACCGCCATCGAAATCGCAACGGCCACCACGCCGACAGTCCCCGCGCGCTCATCCCGCCGGCGCGGACTGCTACGCCAGCTCACCGACAGCAAGAAGGCGATGACCGGGCTGATGCTGCTCGCTCTCTTCGCTCTCCTTGCTCTGCTCGCTCCCGTCCTCGTCCCGGGTGAACCGTCGCTCATCAACTCCACGGGCAGCCAGGTCCCTTCGGCCGCACACTGGCTCGGTACGACCGCCAAGGGACAGGACGTGCTCGCCCTCACCCTGTGGGGCGCGCGCAGCTCGCTCTTCGTCGGGTTCACCGTGGGGCTGGTGGCGACCGCGGTCGCCATCGTCGTCGGCCTCGCGGCCGCCTACTTCGGCCGCATTGTGGACGACGCGCTGACCCTGGTCACCAACATCTTCCTGCTGCTGCCCGGACTGCCGCTGCTCATCATCCTGGCCGCGTTCCTGCCGCCCGGGACCTCCACCGTGATCCTGGTTCTCGTCGTCACCGGCTGGGCGGGCTCGGCCCGGGTCCTGCGCGCGCAGGCCAAGTCGATCCGGGGCAAGGACTTCGTGGCCGCCGCGGTCGTCACCGGGGAGCGCCCGCTGCGGATCATGTTCCGCGAGATCCTGCCCAACATGGCGTCCGTGGTGATGACCACGCTGCTCGGCTGCGTGATCTTCGGCATCGGCGCCCAGGCTGGCCTGGAATTCCTCGGCCTCGGCGACAGCAGCGTCGTCAGCTGGGGTACCAACCTGTACTGGGCCAGCAACGACGGCGCGTTGATGACCGGCGCCTGGTGGGCCTTCGTCCCCTCCGGACTGTGCATCGCGCTCGTCGCGTTCGCGCTCGCGCTGGTCAACTATGCGGTCGACGAGATCACCAACCCGAGGCTGCGCAACCGCCGTGCCCGCCGCGAGAGGAGGGGCTGAGCCATGGAACCCGTACTTGAACTGAGCGGCCTGCGCGTCGAATACCGCGGCGACGGACGCACCGTGGTCGGCGCCGACGAGGTCTCCTTCTCCATCGGCGCCGGAGAGATCTTCGGCCTCGCCGGAGAGTCCGGCTGCGGCAAGTCGACCATCGCCAACGCGGTCATGCGGCTGCTGAAGCCCCCGGCGGAGATCACCGCGGGCAGCATCCGCTTCCAGGGGCGGGACGTCCTCGCCCTGGACGCACGTGAGCTGCGCGCCTTCCGATGGCGGGAGATCGCGATGGTCTTCCAGTCGGCGATGAACTCCCTCAACCCCGTTCTGACCATCGGCGAGCAGACCGTCGACATCTTCACCACCCACGAGAAGCTGAAGAAGCGGGTCGCGAGGGAGCGGGCGGGAGAGCTCCTGGAGCTGGTGGGCATCGACCCGGGGCGGCTGAAGGCGTACCCGCACCAGCTGTCCGGCGGTATGCGTCAGCGCGTGGTCATCGCCATGGCCGTCGCGCTCCGCCCCCGGCTGCTGATCATGGACGAGCCGACGACCGCGCTCGACGTGGTCGTGCAGCAGGAGATCATGGCGCAGATCCGCGACCTCCAGCGGGAGCTGGGCTTCTCCATCCTCTTCATCACTCACGACATGTCCCTGATGGTCGAGCTGTCGGACCGCATGGGCGTGATGTACGGCGGACGGATCGTGGAACTCGCCGCCGCCAAGGACCTGTTCACGGGGCCCCTCCACCCGTACACCGAGGCGCTGATGAACGCCTTCCCGCCGCTTACCGGCCCGCGCCGCGAACTCACCGGCCTGTTCGACGCCCCGCGCACCGCCGACAGCTGTGGCTTCCACGTCCGCTGTCCCGAGGACCGCTCGGACTGCTCCATGACCATCCCCGACCTGCGCGAGGTCGCGCCCGGCCGCTGGGTGGCCCGCAGTGTGGCCCCCAGTCCGGAAGGAGCCTCCCGATGACCGAACCGACCGAACCCCTGCTCTCCGTACGCGGTCTGACCAAGGACTTCCAGGTCGGCACCGTCTTCTCCCGGCGCCGCGTCCGTGCCGTCAACGACGTCTCCTTCGATCTCCCGGCCGGCCGGATCACCGCCCTGGTCGGCGAGTCCGGCAGCGGCAAGTCCACCATCGCCCGCTGCCTCGCCCGCCTCGAACAGCCCTCGGCCGGACAGGTGCTGCTCGACGGCGAGGACGTCCTGCGCACCGAGCGGCGCCGGGTGTCACGTGCGTACCGCCGCAAGGTCCAGATGGTGTTCCAGGACCCCTTCGGCTCGCTCAACCCGGTCCACCGCATCGAGCACTTCCTCACCCGGGCCCTCGTCGTGCACGGCCGCCCCGCCACCCGCGAGGCGCTGTGCGAGCTGATGGCAACGGTCGGCCTGACAGAGGACATGCTCCAGTCCTACCCGCACGAACTCTCCGGCGGCCAGCGTCAGCGCGTCTCCATCGCCCGTGCGCTGGCAGTGGAGCCGCGCCTGATCCTGGCCGACGAACCGACGTCGATGCTGGACGTCTCCGTGCGCGTCGGCGTGCTCAACCTGATGCGGCGCCTGCGCGACGAGCGGAACATCGCCATGCTCTACATCACCCACGACCTGGGCTCCGCCCGCTACCTCGCGGACACCACGATGGTCATGTTCGCCGGCGAACTCGTTGAGGGCGGCGACGCACTGGCCGTCATGGACGCCCCCGCCCACCCCTACACCCGCCTACTGCTGTCCGCCGTACCCGACCCCGAACGGGCCGGCAGCTACGACCCCGTCGAGCGCGCCAGGCTCCGCGAGGCGATCCTCAACCCCACGTCCTGCCCCTACGGCGACGACGGCGCGTGCAGCCGCACCGACCCCGTCCGCCACATCGTCGGCGAGAACGACGGACAACCCCACTGGGTGCGCTGCCACCTGCGCGCACCCACCTCCGATATCGCCCGCCGCGTCCTCAAGGCCACCGACCGGCCGGACGGCGAGGCCACCGACGACACCGAGAAAGCGGAGCCCACCGCCGCATGACCCACGACCTCACCCTCCCCCCCGGCACCCCCACCGCCGAGGGGCTGGCCGAACGCGCCCTGCGCGACCCCCACCGCCCCCGCTTCCACTTCACCTCGCCCGGCGGCTGGCTCAACGACCCCAACGGGCTGAGTCACTGGAACGGCGTCTACCACCTCTTCTACCAGTACAACCCGCTCGCCGCCGCCCACCACCGCATCCACTGGGGCCACGCCACCAGTATCGACCTCGTGCATTGGGCCGATGAGCCAGTCGCCCTGGTGCCAGGCTCGGACGGCCCGGACCGTGACGGCTGTTGGTCCGGTGTCCTGGTGGACGACGGGGGAGTGCCCACGCTCGTCTACTCCGGCAGGCACGGCGAGCATGAACTCCCCTGCGTGGCCAGGGGATCGGCCGACCTGCGGTACTGGACCAAGGACCCGGCCAACCCGGTCATCACCGCCCCGCCCGAGGGCACCGACATCACGGCCTTCCGCGACCACTGCGTCTGGCAGGAGGGCCAGGTGTGGCGCCAGCTGGTGGGCTCGGGCATCCGGGGCGCCGGCGGAACGGCCTTCCTGTACGAATCCGACGACCTGCGCAGCTGGCGCTACGTCGGCCCCCTGCTGACCGGCGACGCCTCGCAGAACCGGGGCGAGCTCGACTGGACGGGCACGATGTGGGAGTGCGTCGACCTCTTCGGCATCGACGGCGCCGACGTCCTGGTCTTCTCCGCCTGGGATGAGGGCACCACCCACCACCCCCTGTACTGGACCGGCCGCTACCAGGGCGACACCTTCACCCCGACCGGCCTCCACCGGCTCGACTACGGCGGCCGCTACTTCTACGCCCCCCAGTCCACCGGCGACGAGCACGGCCGCCGCATCATGTTCGGCTGGCTCCAGGAGGGCCGGACGGACGAGGCGAACGCGCAGGCCGGCTGGTGCGGTGTGATGTCCCTGCCGAGGGTCGTCACGCTCGCCACGGACGGCGGCCTGCACCAGGCCCCGGTGCCGGAGCTGACCGAGCTGCGGCGGGAGCGCGTAGAGGTGGCTCCAGGCCGGCTGGCCGACCCGTACAGCCGGCTGCCCGCCGTGCGCGGGGAGCAGCTGGACATCGAGACGACCCTGCGCCTGGGCACCGGAGCGACCGCCCGGCTCGTGGTCCGCGAGACACCGGACGGCGCGGAACGCACGGTCGTGGAGGTGAGCCGGTCGCACGACGGAGCGGGCACGCTCCGACTGCACCGCGAGAGCAGCAGCCTCGACCCGACGGTCGACACCGAACCCCGGTACGGCGAAGTGCCGTTGGACCCCGACGGGCGGGTCGACCTGCGCGTCCTCGTCGACCACTCCGCACTGGAGATCTTCGCCAACGGGCGTGCCCTGACCGCCCGCATCTACCCCACCCGCCCTGACGAGGCCGTCGGCGTCGGTATCGGTGCCGACGGCGACGTGGCCCTGGAGCGGTTCGACGCCTGGCAAATGGCGTCGGCCTTCACCGACGGACCCCGGCCGCTGTGGCCGTGACCGTCTTACACACGACCACGGCCCGCGGGGTGGACGTCCCCCCGGGCCGTGGCCCCCTCCCCGTTCTCCCTCAGGAGCCGCCATGAGCGTGTCCCGCCGTACCCTCCTGCTCGCCGGAGGAACCGCCGCCACCCTGCTGCCTCTCGGAGGCATCCTCCCCGCAGCACAGGCCGCCGCCTCGAGCGCCGCCGGAGCGACCCCCGCCGCCACCCCGATTCCCGACCCCATCCCCGTCACCGGCACCTGGACCCGCACCTCCGACGGCGGCCAGAAGGCGACAGCCGGCCGTCGCGGGCCCGCTCTCGCCCTGTCCGAGCAGCAACTCGCGGCCAAGGGCACGTACGCGGCCCGCATAACGCCCCAATCCTCTTCCTCCGTAGGCGCGTTGGTGTTCCGGGCCGCCCTCGACGGCTCGACCGGATACGCGATCGCCCTCGACCCCGACCGCTCCCGCATACGGCTCTACGACCTGGCCGGCGGCGACACACTCGCCACCGCTCCACTTCCAGGAGCGCGGACCGCAAGACCCCATGACCTCGAAGTAGCAGTCGACGGACCCGAGCTGACGGTACATGTCGACGGCAAGCGGCTCCTCCACACCGAGGACCACCGCCACGACACCGGCTCGGTGGGCCTGCTCGCCCAGGGCGGCAAGGTCACCTTCGGCCCGCCCTCCCTCTCCTCAGTCACCACCAACCTCACCGGCTGGACCACGAGCGGCGGCACCTGGACGGCGAGTCCGCTGGGCTGGCGCGCGGCCCCAACCCAGGGAGCCACCGCCCGCGCCGTCACCACGACCCAGACGTACGACACCGCGCTCCAGGCCGACCTGCTCCTGCACGACGCCTCCGCCATCGCCTCACTGCTGGTGCGCACCGACGCCACGGCCACGCACGGATACGGCGTCCAAGTCGACGCGGACCAGGGTAGGCTGAGGCTCTACCGCATCGACGGCAACGTCACCCTCGGCACCTACGCGACCACCATCAAGGCCGACACGGTCTACCGCCTGCGCGTCGAAGCCGAACACGACGAACTGCGCGTGCACTGGCAGACCAACTTCTTCTCTCCCGACGGCTACAGCCCCGTCATCACCGCCCAGGACTCCACCCACACCAAGGGCCGACTCGCCGTCTCGGCATCGGCCGGCGAGGTGTCCTTCGAGAACATCGCCGCCGCCGACCTCGCCACCGGCCTCCAGGGCTGGACGGCCCGCTCCGGCACCTGGACCCCCGACCTGCGCGGCATCCGCGGCGAGAACGGCCTGCGCACGGCCCCCTCCACCGACGGCGACCTGGTGGCGAGAGCCGACATCACCCCCGGCGACCGCTCCTCCTCGGCCGGCCTCGTCCTGCGCGCGTCCGCGAACGGCTCCGGCGGCTACGAAGCCCGCCTGGAAGCCGGCCGCAACGCCGTCGTCCTGCTGGACCGCTCCTCCAGCGCCCGCCTCGCCTCCGCCTCCGGCCCGGTCCGGCGCATCACGGCCGGAAGCACGTACCGCGTCGAGGCCCGCGCGACGGGCAGAACCATCGAGGTGTACGTGGACGGCGTACGGGCGCTCAAGACCCGCGTGTCCCGCACCAAGGGCGCCACCTTCGGCACCGCCGCCGCGCACGGGACGTCGTACTTCCAGAACGTCGAGGTCCACAGCACCGCCTACTACTTCACCAAGCCGTACCGCCCCACGTACCACTACTCCCAGCTCACCGGCTCCACCAGCGACCCCTGCGGCCTGCTGCACTACGACGGCGAGTACCACCTCTTCCACCAGGACGAGGGCCGCTGGGCGCACGCGGTCAGCACCGACCTCGTCCACTGGCAGCCCCTGCCGATCACCCTGCCCTGGAACGCCTATGGCCACTGCTGGACCGGCTGCGCGGTCGTGGACGCCGACGACACCTCCGGTCTCTTCGACGGCGGCTCGGGCCTGATCGCCTATTACACGAGCTACCACCCGGACAAGCCGGGCGGGAACGCCAGCGTGCGCATCGCGTACAGCAAGGACAACGGCCGCTCCTGGCAGCTGCACGGCGGCTCGACCCCGGCCGTGCAGAACCCGGGCGGCCCTGACGCCGGCTGGACCTTGCGCGACCCGAAGGTCATCCGCGACGAGGCTCACGACCAGTGGCTGATGGTCGTCTCCGGCGGCGACCACATGCGCTTCTTCACCTCCACCGACCTCCTCACCTGGACCCAGGTCAGCTCCTTCGGCTACGGCGACTGGGCCACGCCCGGCGTCTGGGAGTGCCCCGACTTCTTCCCGCTGCCGGTCGACGGCGACAAGGACAAGGTGAAGTGGGTCCTCACCCTGAGCACCGGTGCCGTACGCGCCACGAACGGCTCGGCCGCCCAGTACTTCACGGGTGACTGGAACGGCACCGGTTTCACTCCCGACCAGAAGGCCGGCACGGTCCTGCGCGCCGACTCCGGCCGTGACTACTACGCCGCCATGTCCTTCTACGGCCTGCCCGACGACCGCCGCGTCTGGCTCGGCTGGATGAGCAACTGGGACTACCCCTTCAGCGCCCCGACCGGCGGCTGGAACGGCCAGCTGAGCACCCCCCGCGAACTGACACTCACGAACACCGCCGACGGCGTACGCCTGGTGCAGCGCCCGGTCCGCGAGCTGACCGCCCTGCGCTCCTCTGCCACGACCCGCAAGAACCTCTCCGTCGGCCCCGACTCGGCGAATCCGCTCACACGTGTCACGGGTATCGCCTACGAGATCGAGGCCGAGATCACCCTTGGCACCGCCACGGAGGTCGGCTTCCGGCTCCGGACCGACGACGACCAGCACACGACGGTCGGATACCACGCGGAGGCGCAGGAGCTGTTCGTGGACCGCTCGGCATCGGGCCTGAGCGACTTCACGCAGTACTTCACGGGCCGCACGACCGCGCCGATGAAGACGACCCACGGCCGCGTGACCCTGCGCGTGTACGTTGACTCGTCCTCGGTCGAGGCATTCGGCGGGGACGGACAGGCCGCCGTGACCAGCCTGATCTTCCCCGGCCCGGACGCCGACGGCATGGCCTTCTACGCCAAAGGCGGCACCGCACACATCGAGTCGCTCAAGGTGCACAGGCTGGACAGCACCTTCCGCCTGGTGGATCGAGTGAAGCCGCTGTTGGCCGCCCCGACCGGCGGTGAATTCCGCTCGGACCTCGGCAACTTGACGATCACCCCCGCGGGCCGCTGGTCGACGGACAGCGCGGGCCGCGCCGGAAGCTTCGACAAGGACTCCAACGCGATCTCGTCCCACACGGCGACGGACTTGGACCTCACCACCCTGGTCCGGCTCGGCGGCCCCGACCCGGACACGGGCGGCGCCCTCTCCCTCCTCTGGCGCGCCTCCTCCGACGGCACCGATGCCTACTGCCTCAACATCGACCCCGACCTACGCGTGATCCGCCTGGTCGCCAAGGCCAACGGCTTCTTCGACGACGGCGCCGCCCTCGCCCGCGTCCCGGCCTTGCTCCGCCGCGGCACGACCTACCCCGTCCGCATCCTCACCGAGGGCGACCGCATCCAGGTGTTCCTCAACGGCGAGCGGATCATCGACGTGACGGATGCGACGTACACGAGCGGACACATCGGCCTCAACGTGTTCGGAGGGAGGGCGGCCTACCAGGACACGTACGTGAAGCAGCTGTAACCACCGACCCGGCCGACCTACGGCAATGCCCGCGAGGCTCCACCCCCCGAGTAGCGGGGCGGAGCCTCTGCGCGCTGGAAGGACAATCCGCTGTGAGTGGGTTCGGAACCCCTTCCCGAATTGGCGAGATCGGCCCTCGGCGACGCCCCGCGGAAGGGCCCACTTGTCTCCGCTCCCGGAAAGCTCACCTCCTTCGCTGGCGGCCCTGCTGAGACCCGGCAGGGCGGAGCTCGGTGCCGTTCTTCAGCAGTGCGAGGCGGACGGTGGCGGGGCTGGCATCCTCTCGATCGGCGATGGCTTGCAGCGATAGGCGGTCGTGTTCGTACCAGATGCGCCACTGCCCGAAGCGGGGGCGGTGTGCTGGGTGCGCCGAAGCCGTGGTGGGCTCCAGTCGACGGGGTGCTTCGACAGCAGGTACGTGACGTGGGCGGTGGTGGTGTTCAAGGTGTGCGCGAGCTGGGCGCTGGAGAAGTCGCCGCCGGGAACGGCCTGGTGGAGCTGGGCGACGCTGATGCTGTCCGTGTCGGACCCGGGGAGCACGAGGTCGTGCAGTGCGCGGGCGGGGAGCCGCGGTGCCCATTGGACGGGCTCGTCGATGGTGCGCTCCTCGAGGAGGTTCTGTGCGGTGCGGTGGAGCAGTTCGGCCTCGGGGGGCAGGATCCGCCAGCGAAAGCGCTGGTATTGCCGGCGTTGAACGGGGGTGGCGGGCGCGATGTCCGGGTGGGCGAGGTGCGCGGGTGATCCGGTCAGGGTGTGGAATAGCCAGCGTTGTGCGTGTACGGCGTCGAGGCTGGGGTTGGATCGCAGCCGCCGTTGCAGATCCAGCCAGGTCTGCACGTCGATGAAGCGGGAGCGCGCGGCGAACAGCGCACGACGGCGTGCATAGTCGATCGGGGCGCCGTGCACATCGAGGTGGTCGGCGAGCAGGATCAATGTGTACAGGACATCGGCGCCGTCCTGGTGGCGGGTGAGGCCGGCGAGGAACGTGGACGTTGTGGCTACTGACGGTGGTGCCGGTCAGGTGGACCGCGGCGCGGATCGAGGTGATGTTGCCAGCAAACAGGTAGGCGAAGGTGAGGAGTTCGTCGATGCGTTGAGCAACGGGTTTGCCGCTGGGGCGACTTGGGAAAAGCCGCAAGGTCCACTCGGGCCATAGAGCGGTCGGTAGCGCGCAGCCGTACCCGTAGCGTCCCGGGACTGATCCGGCACCGCACGGGAGCCGGCAGGGTGACGGCTTCACCGTCCAGGCGCGGCCCTGGCTGGCGACGAGTCGCGCAGCAGGTTCCAGACAGAACGGGCAATGCGGGAGCGCGCGAGCCTCGAAGATCATGGCCGAACGTCGTGCTGTACCGGGCAGGTCCACAGATTGCCCGACTCGCCGGGCGGCCGTGCGGCTTTTCGCTGTTCGCCGGTCACCGGCCGATCCGGCTCCGGTGATCAGTGCTGGGGGTGCGGACGGTGGAACAGGGGGCGCCGCTGGGCGGCGGGGGCCGGAGCAAGACGGCCCATTTTGACGCGCATCATGACGGCGCGGACCACCTCGGTCAGGCCCAGGACTATGGCCATGATGCCCACTACCAGGGTGAGTGCCGCGATCGAGGCGAACGGCGAGACGATCAGCACGATACCGGCCAGAGCGCTGATGATCCCGAAAGCCACATGCCAGCCTCGGGCCGGCATGTCCTGGGCGGAGGCAGCCGCGGCCGTCTCCATGGTGCCGCGCAGCAGCCAGCTGAAGCCGATCCACAGGGCGAGCAGCAGGATCGACTCCAGGGCGCCTCGGAAGCAGATCAACCCCAGCAGGACGGAGAGCGAGCCTGTGAGGAAATGCATCACCCGAAGATGCCGGGGCACGTGGGTGCCGAAGGCGCCGGCCAGCTCGAAGACGCCGGTTGCCAGCAGATAGAAGCCGAAGAGGTCGAGGTCGACTATCTCTCTGACTAGCGTACGAAAATCTATGTCGGCTGGAGTAGACATTGGGTGGTGGTGTGGTTATGGTTTCTCTCGTACCCCAGAGAGACCGCGGGGCCTGGCAGACACGAACTGCCGGGCGGTAGTACACGCAGTTGCAGTTTGCAGGACGGTGCGGTGGTGGAGTTTCGAAGCCAGTGTTGTTGCAGGACGGCGACGGGACTGACGATCGGACCGGGTGGCCCGCAGTGATCAGGGGCCGCCATGGCAGTACCGCAGTAGCAGTTCAGCAAGTGCAGTTCGCAGTACCCAGCAGTGAAGTGGAGTAAGCAGCACCTCGGTGAAGGCGTCGGCTGCGGACGCGCGTGCCGGGAGGTTCGGCAGTGGGGTTCTAAGCCAGAGCAGATGCAGGATGGGCGACGGGGCTGGCTGCCGAAGAGTGGCGCTGTCGCAGGCCACTGGGCAGTTCGCATCACCAGCAGTACGCAGTCCCCGTTGGTAAGTGTTGGTCAAGAGGGAAGAACGGAGGAGCCCCGCGCCATCAGGATCGCCCGGGCGGAAGTTTTGGGCCCGGGTACCGCAGGACATCGATAGTGAGGTGGTCTCCGGTCAAGCAACCGCGATCCCCGCACCCCGGACAGCATTCTGGTCGGGTCTGCGGAAACAGAAGGTCGGCGCAGTATCAGGGCCGGCAGATGGTGTAGCAGTTCCTTCGGGGCCCTGGTGCCAATGGCACCGGGGCCCCTCCACGCGTTCCACAGAGAGGTGCAATGACAGCAGACGACTCGTTCGGCCGTCTCGATGACGACGACTACCCCGCCTACACGATGGGCCGGGCCGCCGAGATGCTCGGCACCACCCAGGGCTTCCTGCGTGCCATCGGCGAAGCCCGCCTGATCACCCCCCTGCGCTCGGCGGGCGGCCATCGCCGCTACTCCCGCTACCAGCTGCGCATCGCGGCCCGCGCCCGGGAACTCGTCGACCACGGGACCCCCATCGAGGCCGCCTGTCGCATCGTCATCCTCGAAGACCAGCTCGAAGAAGCCCAGCGCATCAACGCTGAACACCGCCGGAGCGCCGGACCGTCCAATCCACCGGCTGCAGTTTGAGATGACGCCCGCCGGCATCGGCGGGCACCGCACGCACCGTCCCGGTGTGCGGCGTGATCGCTTTCTATGGTGACGCGGTGTGTGGGCGTGTAGCGTCTGCGTCAGCTGTCGTGGTTCGGAGTTCCCCTTTGCCCGCGCCTTTGGTGTGGGCGTTTTGCTGTGCTGTGCCGCAGGGACCAGGGCGATCACCTCTGCCTTCCGCATGGAGTGGGAGGCGTTCATCGACTGGAAGGTATGAGACATGGCTACGGGAACTGTGAAGTGGTTCAACGCGGAGAAGGGCTTCGGGTTCATCGCCCAGGACGGGGGCGGCCCGGATGTCTTCGCCCACTACTCGGCGATCAACTCCTCGGGCTTCCGTGAGCTCCAGGAGGGCCAGGCCGTGACGTTCGACGTCACTCAGGGCCAGAAGGGCCCGCAGGCCGAGAACATCAACCTGGCCTGACCTGGCAGCCCTGCCCGAGGGATCGCGCACACCGCGTCCGCTGACTGCCGTCGCCCGTGTGGGCCGTGCTGCTCACCCGGACACGGGGACCTGCTCTCGTGCCGGGCGCCGACAGGACCTGTGTGGTTCACAGGATCAGGGCCGCGCAGCAATGGCTGCGCGGCCCTGATCTGTTGAGGCGCATCCGGGGTCGGCGCGACCCGACGCGTTGGGGCGGGGTCATCTCATCGACGGCCGAGAGGATTTGTCGGGCCAGGTCGGTTCCTTCTCCTGCCAGGGAACGCAGCACCGGAGCCTTGCTGTTGACGGGTAGCAGGGCGTGGTGCCCGAAGACCTCCTCAGGTCCGGCCAGAAGCATTCTCCTGCCTTGGTGGGGGCAGGTAGCGCGGCCAGCAGCGCGAGGAGATGGCTGATGGCCGGATTACGAGTTCGGTAGATCGCCTGCGCGATGAGGTTGGTTCTTGATAAGCCGTCAGCCATGGCGCGAGGCGATCTCACCGACATCCAGTGGGCACTGATCGAGCCCCATCTCCCGATCGCTGCGGTCGGTCCCATCCCTGATCTGCGTAAACACTTCGACGCGGTGATGTGGCGGTTCCGGACGGGTAGCCCCTGGCGTGACCTGCCGGATGAGTTCGGGCCCTGGCAGAGCGCGTATGACCGCTTCCGGATATGGGCGACGCAGGGGGTCTTCCAACGCCTGATGGAGGCGCTGATCGCCGAGGCTGCCGCGCGTGGCCAGGTGGACCTGGGCCTGGTCAGCGTGGACTCGGCGACAGCCCGGGCTCACCATCACGCCGCCGGGATGGCCCTGGACCCCGACCAGCTGGCCGCCCTGGAAGCGGCCTTCGAGTCCGAAAAGGGGGTGCCGCGGAGGGACAAGAGCCGCAGGACGGTCAGGCAGAGGATGACCCGAGCGCCGCGCGGCGAAGCCTCCGCCGACGGCACCGGACCCGCCTGAAGGCCGCTGAACTGGGGCGTTCCCGGGGCGGGCCGACCAGCAAGATCCATCTTGCGGCCGACCGGCGCTGCCGCCCGCTAGCGTTCGTCCTCACGCCCGGACAGGCCGGCGACAGCCCGCAGTTCGTTCCGGTCCTGGAGCGAGTGAAGGTGCACGGGCCGATCGGGCGTCCCCGGACCCGGCCGGACGCGGTGGCCGGCGACAAGGCGTACTCCTCCCGCCGTAACCGCCGCTACCTGCGGCGACGCGGGATCCGCGCGGTGATACCGGAGAAGGTGGACCAGGCCGCCAACCGCAAGAAGCGCGGCTCAAAGGGAGGTCGACCGGTCGGCCACGACGCGCAGCTGTACAAGGAGCGCAACACCGTGGAGCGGTGCATCAACCGGCCGCGGAACTGGCGCGGCATCGCGTTCCGCTTCGACAAGACCCCGGAAAGCTACGGGGCCGGACTACATCTGTGCGGGGCGATGCTCTGGCTCCGCAGCATCGCACCGCAGTGATGATCCGGACTCCAGACAGGACCTAACACAATGAGCTGCCAGGACTGATGGTCTGTCAGAGAGACGTGGGGGTGGGGTGCATGACGGCTCGCGGCCGGCCCGACCTGCGACGGTTACTGTGCAGGAGAACTACACGCATGCTGTTCGGTGCTGTTCTCTGATCCCATTGAGTAGTTCGGGACGGGGACCGGGGAGGTGGGCGCGTGCCAGGTGACAATCCAGCCGGCGGTAAGCGCCGCCGCGCCGCCCGCCAGGGCTATCGCGCCGCCTGTTCCGATGCCTGCGGCCACCGAGCCGAAGCAGGCCGGCCCGACGCCCTGCAGCGTCATGCTGCCGGAGCCGAGCAGACCGAAGGCCTGGCCCTGGCCATCCTGCGGCAGGGCGTCCAGGAACGGCCGTTGCAGGCCGAGAAGGTAGGCGAATCCGAAGCCGCTGAGCAGCAGCAGACAGGACGAGACGCCCACTCCGGGCTCGGCAGCGAAGCCGAGCAGCGGTAGTCCCGTCAGCGCGGTCAACGGGACTACCAGTCGCTCCCGGGTGGGTGGCCGTAGGAGTCGACCCACCAGCAGGTCACCGACGAGCATGCCGACCGGCAGACAGCCCATCAGCACCGCGTACCAGCCGGGCGCGAAGTGGCGTCCTCCCGCGTAGGCGACGATCAGGCCTTCCGCGCCTGCTACGAACGCGGGCGGTAGCCACTGGGCCAGCATCAGTCGTCGCACCGTGTGTCCGCGCAGCAGCAGGCCGGCACCGTGCAGGCTTGTCCGGACGGCCCCGCCATCGCCCCGAGCGCTGCCGGGTGTGCCGCCGAACTCTTCCAGCGGCAGCCGGGGTAGCCGGATGCGGACAGCGAGCGCGCAGCCGAGGTAGAGGGCGGCGCTCACCGCGAGCGCGCGGTGCGGGCCGAGTACCGCGACGGCCGCACCTCCCAGCGCCAGACCGAACAATTGGGCGCCGGAGGAAGCGATGTTGTTCAGTGAACGGCCCAGTACATAGGCGTCGCCCTTCAGCCACTGCGCGACCAGCCGACTCGACGCGCCGCCGAACACCGGTGTGGCGAGGGCGACCAGCGCCACGACACCGAGGCTTGCCGCGATCGGCATCCGCACCAGGGCGAGCAGCAGGGCGGCGGCGCACTCCAAGGCGTAGCCGCCGGCGATGAGCGTGCGGGGCGGCAGTCGGTCGGCCAGTGAGCCCAGCAGCAGCGAGCCGAACAACTGCGGGAGAAAGCCGATGCCGAAGGCCAGTGCGCTCAACAGCGCGGAGCCGGTGGTCGCGAAGACCAGCACCGAGAACGTGGTGATCCGCAGCGAGCCCGCAGTGATCGCGACGGTGCGGGTCGAGAAGAGCAGCCGGAATCGCGGCTCGGCCAGCACCTCCCGGTAGGTGGCACGGTGGTTGCCCTGTGCGGGTTCGGCGGTTGGGGTCATGACGCCCAGCCTCGCCGTGCGCCCACTCCACTCACCAATGATTCGTCGCTGGACGAATCGGAACGGATGTCCAGCGGTAGCATGGCAGGGTGCTCCGCTTCGAAGTCTCCGTCGAGGACCTGCTGCGCAGCCGCTTCGCACTGTCGCCCGCGATGGATCTCTGCCTACTGCTGCGCTCGCTCGCCGGCCAGAACCGGCCGTTGCCGCGAGCCTGGGCCACCCGGCTCCTGCCGACCTTTGAACGGCTTCGCCGCGACACCGAACTGAACGCCGTCCTTGCCCTGCAAACCCCGCAAGGCGGACCGAACTTCGTCGCCCCGCCCCCGCGCGGCCTCAACCAGACCTGGGCAGACGACCTGGCCATGATCCGGGCCACACCGCTGGAAGCGGCCCGCCGCGAATTCGCCACCACCGCGACCGGCCCGTCCGCCCGTGATCCCCGCGTACGCGCAGTGCTGGACTCGACGGACGCCGTCTCCAGGATCGCCGAGGCGATGGACCAGGCGTGGCACGAGCTGCTCGCCGCGGACTGGCCGCAACTGCGCACGATTTGTGAGCGCGATGTCGTGCACCGGGTGGGTGTGATCGGCGAACACGGATGGGCCACGGCCGTCGAGAGCCTGCACCCGGGCATCGCCTGGCGCGCCGGCGGTATCGAGATCGGCTTCTTCCGAGGCGGAACAGTCCGCCTCGCCGGCGACGGGCTACTGCTGATCCCTTCGGTCTTCGTCGGGAATGTCGCCGCCCACCTGGAAGACCCCTGGCCCAGGACCTTGGTCTATCCTGCCCGCGGCACCGCCGCCCTGTGGGGCGAACAGGAGGCCGTCCCCCAACCGGACGCGCTGACCGCTCTGGTCGGCCGGGCCCGAGCTCGGCTGCTGGTGGCGCTGGACGCCCCGGCCAGTACCAGCCACCTCGCCCGAAGCCTCGCCATGGCACCGGGCGCGGTAGGAGACCACCTCGCCATCCTGCGAGGCGCGGGGCTTCTCGTCCGCGCCCGGTCCGGACGGTCGGTGCTCTACCGGCGCACCCCGCTCGGCGAGGCCCTGGTCGGCGGTTCGGGCTGAGGGATCGGATCAACACTGCTTTTTGAGGCGTCGCCGGCAGATGATTGCGCAGCCGAGGGTGAGAAGGCCTGGTGGATGTCGGCGTGGATTTCCCAGCGGATACGCAGTCGGCGGAACCAGCGCAGAAGTGCGAAGGCCGCTTCGACGACCCAGCGGTTCTTGCCCAGGCCGCTTCCGTGCTCGGTGCCGCCCCGGGCGATGAGCGGGCGGATGCCCAGCTCACGGACTGATGGCGGTAGAAGTTGTGGTCATAACCGCGGTCGGCGTAGAGGACGTCGGGGCGCTGACGGGGTCGTCCGCGCTTGCCGCGGATGGGCGGTACGGCGTGGATCAGGGGCAGGAGCTGGGTGACGTCGTTGAAGTTGCCACCGGTCACGGTGGCGGTCAGGGGTATGCCGTGGACGTCGACAATGACGTGGTGCTTGCTGCCCGTCTTGCCCCGGTCCACTGACGAGGGCCCGGTGGCGCCTCCGCCCTTCAGGGCCCGCAGGTGGGAGCCGTTGACGGAGGCGCGGGACAGGTCCAAGGCGTGGCCGGCTCGGAGTTCGGCGAGCAGGAGTTCGTGCAACTGCTGCCACACGCGGCCTCCTCCCAGTCGCGCAGTCGCCGCCAGCAGGTCATCCCGGAGCCGAAGCCCAGCTCCTGCGGCAGGAACTCCCACCGGATACCCGTGTACAGCACGAACAGGATCCCGCACATGGCTCTGCGCTGGTCAAGCCGTTTACGTCTGGGATAGCGGTAGCGCCGCTTCACTAGCGACGACATACGGAATGGGATTCACCTCGACGTGTGCACTGCATGGGGCCGGTTCACGGAGGAGGAGGGAAGGGAGGAACGGGGGGTACCCGGTCTCAGCGGGGCGGTCGGCGGTCGGCACGGGCGCCGGGCCGCCGGTCCTGTCCGGCCGGGGGGTGGTGGGGGTTGTCAGCTGTTCGCCCGGGGAGTGTTCGCGCGGGCGGTTCAGCTCGATCCTCAGGAACGGTCACCGGGTGCCGGCGACCGGGGCGCGCTTCGCCGGGGCGGGGGCGGTGGTGTTCGCTGTGGCGGGGGGCTTCTCGGCGGGATTGCGGCGCAGCAGCGCGGTGGCGGTGAGCACCGCGGCGGTGCCGAGCAGGACGGTCCAGCCGAGGGACTCGCCGAGGAAGGCGGCGCCGAGGACGACGGACACCACGGTCATGAGGTAGATGACGGTGGCGGCGGCAGCGGGGCCGTCCTTGGTGATGATGACCGTGTTGAGCAGGACGGCGAAGCCGGTGCACACCACGCCGAGGATGATCAGGGCGACGACGGAGTCGGTGCGCCAGTGCACGGGCTGCAGGCCGAGGAACGGCACGGCGATCAGGGTGAGTACGGCGGCGATGCTCAACTGCCCGCCCGCCAGCATGACGACGGGGATGCCGCGGCCGGCGAGGAAGCGGCCGACGTAGGCGAAGCTGCTGCCGAAGCTGACAGCGCCGAGGACGAAGCAGACGATGCTGCCGGTGGAGGCGTGCGTGCCGGAGTTCCAGGGGGCGGCGACGAGCACGACGCCGAGCAGACCGACGATCATGCCCATGATCCGTGCGCCGCCCAGCCGCTTCTCGGAGCCGAGCACGACGGCCGCGCCGAGCGTCCAGACCGGGCCGGTGCCGCTGATGATGCCGGCGATGTTGCTGGAGCCGTGCACCTCACCCTGGGCGAACAGCAGCCACGGGACGGCGTTGCCGAGCAGCGCGGCCACGGCCATGTGCCCGAGGAGCTTCTTGTCGCGGGGTGGGCGCTGCCCCTTGGACAGGCCGATGGCCATCAGGACGGCGGCGCCGAGCACGAGCCGCACGAACACCATTTCCACGGGCGAGAAACCGTACCCGGAGATCTTGATCCAGAGGAAGACCGAACCCCACAGCAGGCTCAGGCCGGACAGTCGCAGCAGCGCGCCCGATTTCATGGTGGACCCTCACATTCGACGGATAAAGACGGGAGGTGAACGGGGGAGAGGCGGGAAGCGGAACCACTCTCCGACCCGCACCCAGAGCGTCGCCCGCGCCACCGTCGAACGTCCAGCAAATGATATTTCCGATGAACGTGAAGGCCACCTGAAATATTCGATACAGCGACCGTGCGTTGTTGATGTCCTTCGAATCTATGACTGAGATGCGCCATTCATCTTAGACTCCGCTACTCCGGCCGCCTCGCTCAGCGCGTCCAGCACCGCCTCGATCTGCGGCGTCTGCGTGCTGCCCGACCGCACTGCGGCGAACACCCGGCGCCAGGGCGCCTCGTCGAACCGCCGCACCGCGACGCCGGGCTGGGACGAGCGGCGGGCCAGCCGGGGCACCAGGCAGATGCCCAGCCCCTGGCGAACGGCGGCGAAGGTGGCGTCCCAGTCGCCGATGACATGCGTGGCTCGCGGGGTGAAGCCGGCCGCGGCGCAGGCCGCGAGCGGGATCTCCTGGCACATGCCGACCGTGGCGAAGATCCACGCCTCCTCGGCCAGGTCGCCGAGGGCCAGCGAGGGCGCGTCGGCCAGCGGGTGCTCCGCGGGCAGCGCCACGTCGAACACCTCGGTCATCAGGGGCCGTTTGTCGAAACGGCGGTCGAGCACGGGCGCGGTCGGCGACTCGACGGCGATGACCACGTCCGTGCGCCCCAGCTCCAGCAGCTCGAAGCTGACCGGCGGGTCGACCTCCGCGAGCGTCGTGCGCAGCCCGGGCAGCCGCCGCTTGAGGATGCCGGCGGCCGGCAGGATCAGCGGCGCGAGAGTGGTGCCAAAACCGGACACGGACACCTCGCCGTGTTCGCCGCCGCGGTGCTCGGCGAGCGCCCGGTGCAGCCGCTCGATGCTCTCGAAGATCTCCTCCGCGTGCCGCAGTACCACCTTCGCCGCCCCGGTCAGCCGCAGCCGCCGCCCCACCGGCTCGGTCAACGCTACGTCCAACTCCTTGGCCAGTCCGGCGAGTTGCTGGGAGACGGCCGACGGGGTCAGATGCAGCGCGGCCGCCACCGCGCTGACCGTGCCCCGCCGGTCCAGCTCCACCAGCACCCGCAGTTTGCGCAGATCGATGTCGCTGCCGTACGGCTTTGCCGCCGCAGCCCCCTTGTCCATGGCCATGTCAGCCGCAACGTCAGTGCAGTCTCCCGTGTTCCAGGTCGATCACCCCCTCGGTCGGCCGTTCGAACGCGGCGAGGTCGGCGGCCGCCCGCTCGGGGTGTGCGCCGCTGGCCGGGAAGGTGGGGTCGAGGATCACTGTCTCGGCGCCCAGTCGGTCGAGCAGGACGAGGTGGTCGTGGATCTGCTCCAGGGTGCCCGCGCCGAGCACCCGCCCGGCGGGCTGCGGCCGGCAGGTCAGCCGCAGCTTGATCCGCGGGGCGAGCGCGGGAGCCGGCTGCCCTAACCGCTTGGCTGTGTCGGCCAGCGCGGGAAGCCCGAGGTGCACCAGCCAGTCGGCGCTGACGGAGGTGGGATGCCAGGCGTCGCCGTAGTGGACGGCCCGGCGCAGGGCGCCCGCGCCGTGCCGCCGATCCAGACCGGGGGCACGGCGGGCTGCACCGGCCGGGGCCCGGTGTGCACGGGGCCGAACCGGACGAACTCGTCGTTGTGCGCGATGATATCCTGCGACCAGAACGCCTTCATCACCCGTAGATACTCGTTGCTGCGCGCGCCCCGGCGCTGGTAGGGCACCCCGAGGGTGGCGAACTCGCCCGGCGCCCGGCCCGCGGCGGCCCCGAAGACGAACCGGCCGCCGCTGAGCTGGTCGATGTTTGCGACCTGCCGGGCCACTTGCAGCGGCACCTCGGGCGTGCGCGCCATGTGGTCGGACACCATCAGCTGGAGGTAGCCCAGCTCCTCCATCCGCCGGGCCCAGTCCAGCGTGCTCGAAGAGGTGGCGGCCGGACCGTAGTTGGGCAGGTCAGCGCCGAACTTCATGAGAGTCTCCGCTTCGCTCCGATCCCGGATCCGGTCGTCCGTCCGGGTCCAGGTGGGCCGCGCTGCGGTGCCCGAGCAGATGCAGCGTGCAGGCCACAGCGGCCACGGCCGCGGCCGCCAGCGGTAGTTGGTGCGGTGGGATCCCGGCGGACAGCGCGGTCCCGCCGAGGGCGGCGCCGACCGAGCCGCCGAGGTAGGTGGCGGAGCTGTTCAGCGCCAGGACGGCCGCGCCACCGGACGGCCTCAGGCCCAGCAACCAGTGCTGCTGCGGCACCACGAATGCCCAGCCGGCCGTGCCCCACAACACCAGCAGCGGCAGCACGGCCGCGCCGCTCAGCAGCGGCACCGGGGCGAGGCACAGGGCGTGCGAGGCGAGCAGCACGCCCGCCATCACGCCCGCCAGCACACCGGGCCGGCCGGTGCGCGGTGAAGCGGGCCGCGTGGCCAGGACGGCCACGACCGTGCCCGCGAGCGTGTCGGTGGTGAGGCCGACGACCGTGCCGGGGCTGATACCGCGCCGGGCCAGATTTGCCGCGGCCGAGCGGACCAGACCGCGCAGCTCGCCGTAGGTCACGGCGCGGCCGTTCTCCTCCACGGCGATCGAGGCACCGGGGCGTTCGGCCAGGCGGTGCGCACCCAGCGGCGCAGGTCCGGGTGGGGCGGGCGGCGCCAGAACCCGTCGCGGGCCCAGGGCTCGGCGACCGAGGCGTTCTCGAAGAGCTCGCGCAGGAGCGCGCCAGGGTGTGCCACGACCCGCTGCAGTAGGCCGGTCAGCGAGTCCGCCAGTGCAGAGGCCAGTGGTTCGGGCAGCAGCTCGCGGTCGTGCCCCAGCTCCAGCTTCAGCCGCCAGCCGTCGGGTGCTGGGGTGACGCCCAGCCAGAGGTCGAACTTCGCGGTGCCGTTGCCGTGTTCGCGTACTGGGCGCACGGCGGATCCGGGCTCGGCGCCGGTCGCGTCCTACATGGCGAGCATGCAGGAGAAGACGGGGTTGCGGTCCGGGGAGGTGTGGCGCACGATGCGGTCGAAGGAGACCGCCGCCTGTGAGCGCACCCGGTCCGCCTCGGCCTGCACTGTCTTGCAGACGAAGGCGCCGACGGATTGGTCCCAGGAGATGTCGATGATCAGCGGCAGCGTGTTGACGAAGTAGCCGCACAGGTCGAGCGAGCCCAGGGTGCGGCGGGCCATCACCGGGCTGCCGAAGACCACCGGCGTGGTGGCTGAGTGCCGGGCGAGCAGCGCCGCGTAGACGGCGGAGAAGAGGACGAACGAGCTGACGTCGAGGGCGGAGCCCATCTCGTCCAGGGCCCGGGAGTGCTCCGCGGACAGCCGGATCTCGCGCCGTACGCCGGTGAAGGCGGTGCCGGCGGGCCGGTTCGGCCGGGGGTTGAGCACGGTGGCAGGCACCGTGCGCAGCCAGGCTGGGAGTTCGGCGGCGGCCTGCTCGACGCGCTCGGCGTCGAGCTCTCCGCGTACGGCACGGGTCGGGCCGCATACGAACTGGCGCAGCGAGCAGCCGTTGAAGACGAGGTGGTGCGCGACCAGCAGGAGCGTGGCGCCGGAGCGGTTCCTGGTGCGCAGCAGGACGGCCCGCAGCAGGGGGAGCACGCCAGGTCGAAGGCGTGGTCACCGAGTTCGGCGAGCAGCGCGCGCCGTGCGTCGAAGTGCGCGGTGTCCGTGACAGCGATGGTGAGCGGGGCCGTGACCGGGATGGAGCCGGGGACGGCGTGCGGGGCGGGCCGTTCGCGTACGGCGAGGCGCAGCGCCGGCTGGACCGCGGTGAGCGCCGACCCCAGGTCCTCGGGGGCGAGTGCCGGGTCCAGTTCCAGCTCGGCCAGGACGTTGTAGAGGTGCGGGACCGGAACGGTGCGGTGGACAACGAGCAGACCCTGCTGGGCGACGGTCAGCGGCACGGTGACGAGCTGCGGCGCGACGGTCATCGCAGGCTCTCCATGGGGCGAGCAGACCGCGCAGCCACTGCCGCAGATCCGCGACGGTACGGACCGTGGCGAGGGCCGCCGGATCGATTTTCTGGTCCGGGTTGGATATCAGATCACTGGCGATCCGCACGACGGAACAGGGAATCCAATCCGACTTCGGCCAGCAGGCAATGTTCCTGGAAAGGTACGTACGTACCTCCTGATCCCGAATCGATGGCGCCGCCGGTCATGTCCTCCGTACGGTTCATTCTGCAGACTCCTCGGGCCGCGGTCCCTTTTCCTGGCACGCCACAGATGATTCAGGAATGTGCGAACAGGGGTCAAGGATGGCCGGAGGAGGTCATCAGAAGACTTGATGACCGGTAGTCCGCGGAAGGGGCAATAGAAATGCTCAATGACCCAATCGAATAATATGATGGGGTCATTGAGTCATTCGATCGGGCGGCGCGGAAAGGCAGGAAGAGCGGGTTAACCGCGTTCCTCGCCGAGCGCCTGGGCGAGCGCGGAGCGGGTCAGGACTCGCAGGAAGGGCAGGACGGTGACCGCGACGGACGCGGCGAAGACCAGGAACGCCAGGCGCAGCCCGAGCCACTCGGCGAGCAGGCCCATCACTCCGGCGCCGACGGGCATGGCACCCCAACTGAACAGGCGGGAGACGGAGTTGTAGCGGCCGAGCATCGCGTCGGGCACCAGGCGCTGGCCGATCGTGCGGGCGTTGACCGTCCACAGGATGCCGCCCATCCCGCCCGCGAAGGCCGCGCCGGCGACCGCCCACAGGCTGGTGGTCAGCGTGGGCACGGCCATCATCGCGAACGTGCCGGCCAGGTCGGCGAACATCACCCAGCGGCGTCCGAAGAACCGGTTCACCCAGGTCACGGCAAGAGCGCCGGCCAGGCCGCCGATGCCGAGGGCGCTCAGCACCGCGCCGTACTCGCGGGGGCTGAGCCGCATCACGGTGGTGGCGAACAGCGGCATGAGCGCGAGCCAGGCTCCCCAGCACGCGCACAGCACGGTCAGGATCAGGGACATGGTGCGCAGCAGGGTGTTGCGCCACAGGTGGCGCAGTCCGCCGGCGATCTGCCGGTTGACGCTGTCGCGGGCCTGCGGGGCACCGGCGTTCCGGGCGGCCCGGAACCGTCCGGCGAGCAACAGCAGGACGAGCGCGGCGGCCAGGTACGACACCCAGGTCACGCCGAGCGTGAAGCCGGTGCCGGCCGCGAGTAGCAGCCCGCCGACGAAGGGGCCGCAGAACTCGTTGCAGACCGTCTCGGCCCCGGCGATCCACGCGTTCGCGCGCTCCCGGCCCTGTGCCGGGATCAACGCCGGGATCAGGGCCGATGCCGAGGTCAGGGCGATGACCTCGGCGATCCCGAGCACGGCGCCGACGGCACACAGCATGGGGATGGTGAGCTCGCCGCCGGCCGCGGCCTGGAGGAGCGCGCCGAGCGAGAGCAGTCGCAGCGCGTTCGCCGCCCACAGCAGGCGCCGCCGGTCGGCGCGGTCGACCAGGGCGCCGACGTGCAGGGCCACCAGGAGCCAGGGCAGGGACAGGGAGAGGGACACCGCGGAGACGTGGGCCGGGGAGCCCGAGGCGCGGGTGGCCAGCATCGGAAGGGCCATCTTGGTGACGCCGTCCGCGAGGTTGGTGACCGCGGTGAAGACTAGGAGGGTGACGGTGTTGCGGGTGCCGTGCTGCGCGTCGAGGTCCAAGGTGCGCCCGGATATGTGCTCCGTGGCGTGTTCTGCGAGGGCCATCGGCGCCCCGGCGGCCTCGAGGGCTTGGTCACTCATCGGTCTTTCCTAACCATCTAACAGCTTTGCTGGTGAGTGCTGAGGGCGCAAGTTTGGCATGGCCGGGCCACGTCCGCTACCCGATAAAGGCGTTAGCCGGTTAGTTGGGTGTACGCTGGAACCCCTATGCGAGGAGGCGCCCATGCTCGATGCCCCGGCTTCGGCCCAGCTGATTGAGGCCTTCGCCAACACCGTCGACGTGGAGCTCGGCACCGACGAGCTGGACACGCCTGGCAAGCTCTCCGCCTGGCTCGCCGAGCGCGGACTCCTCGACCAGACCCGCCGGATCGGCGCCGAGGACCACGCTCTGTGCCTGCGCCTGCGCACCGGCATCAGGGAGGAGTTGGGGGCCAACGTCGGCTACAGCTCCGACGCGGAGCTCCTCGTCGGAGCTGACGCGGCCCTGAGTGAGCTGCCGGTGCTCATCACGGTCCGCGCTGGCACCCGCGCCGCCGCCCTGACCCCGACCCCCGGCCTGTCACCGGTGAGAAAGGCCCTGGCCGCCCTCGCGATCGCCTGGAGCGAGCTGCTCGTCACTGGCGAGTCCGCCCGCCTCAAGCGCTGCGCCGAACACGCCTGCGCGTGGGTTTTCTGGGACGTCTCCAAGAATCGCAGCCGCCGCTGGTGCTCCATGCGCGTCTGCGGCAATCGCAACAAGGCCCGCCGCTACTCTGCAAAACAGCACATGTCATAAAGCGATGTTCCCCGTGCAGGGCCGTCGACGACAAATAGGGGATTCGGAACCTCTATGGTTCGACGAGAACGGACGACGGCACCCTTGACGCGTTTCGGCCGAAGGTAAATACCATTCCTCACAATGCCTCGACGGATATTTTCATCTCCCTGTTGCGAGGCTGCGAGCCGTTCCGCAGTCATGCGACGCGTCACGGCAGAGGGCCGGGCCTCATAAATGCCACCAGGATCATGTACGACTGGTTCGCCGTCTCCGTCGCCGAGCACGGCGACGGAGACCACCCTCGAAGTCGCCGGGGATCACCTGACCTACGCCGAACTCGACGCCACTGCTCGCCGGCCGGCGGGTGAGCCGGTCGCCGGACGCGGCGGCGTCCCGGTCCGGGTGGGCCTGCTGGCGGCCCGGAGCACCGCCGCCTACGCCGGTTACCTCGCCGCCCAGCGGCTCGGTGCCACGGTCGTCCCGCTCAACCCAGCCTTCCCGCCCACCTGCCCACCCGCAACGCCGCCATGGCCGCCGACGCCCGCCTGGACCTGGTGATCGCCGAGGAGGACGCCCCGGGCCACACCGAACTGCCCGTCCCGGTCGTCCGGCTCACCGCCGCGCAGATGGTGACGCCTTTTGACTGCGATCTTTGCTGCCCGCCGTACTGCCCGCCTGCGTAACCTCACCCTGACCGGCCTTGCCGCCACCGGTGCCGCGGCTGCCGCTGTGACGCTGATGCCGACGCCCGCGTTCGCCGCCCCGGCGCCGCAGACCACCCACCCGGTCACGGCCGTCTCCCACCACACGCACACCGCCTCCCACGCTCGTGCCGGATGCTGGGGACGGAATCCCAGAGGACTCCCACAGTTGAGTTCTCGGTCCTGTCCGCAGTGCCGGAGTGCTGGCGCTGGACACCGGCCGAGATGGTGCCCTTCTTGATGAATCCGGTGTCATCGATGATCAAGACGTCTTCCAGCGTGCCGAGTTGTTCTTCGGTGTAGGTCTGCAGGTCGTGCGGAGTCGCCCTCGGCCGCCTCGGCCGGCACGTCGACCGCCCGCTCCACGTCGGCCGCCTTGCCCTGTCCGTCGACGCGCTGCACCCCGTCGCGACCGCTTTCCCGAAGCAACCGTTCTCCATCGGGCGCTGGGCGCCGGTACCGCGGGCGCGCACCTCCGTACGCGGGCTCCTCCGTCGTTGTAGGCAGTGGAACTACAAGCGTATGTGCATGACTACCTGTCACTCGTTCTGACTACCATGCGTTCGCGGGTGCGACAGGGAAGGGTGTTGACGGGGATGGGCTATACGCTGCCGGGCTGGCTGGATCAGGTCCTGGACTTCATAGGAATCAACTTTCCGAACGTCGACGAGGACGACTACCGCGAGATGGCCGACGCCATGCGGGACTTCGCCGACAAGTTCGAGGGGCACGGGGCCGACGCCCACAAGGCGGTCGAGCGCATTCTCGCCTCATCGCGGGGCTGGGCCGTGGGGGCGATGCAGTCCCACTGGTCCAAGGTCAAGACGGGGCACTTGGACAAGATCCCGGAGCTGGCACGACTGTTCGCCGAAGCCTGCGATGTGGTCGCGGACATCATCTTCGGGATGAAGACCAAGGCTGAGGCCGAACTCGCTGTCATGGCGGGCTCGGTGGGTGTCTCGGCCGGGCTGGCCGTCGCCACCGGCGGCTTGTCGGCTCTGATCGGAGCCGCCGAGGTCACGGCGATGCGGCAGATGGTGAAGCGCATCATCGACGAGGCCGTGGACCAGATTGTGGACGAGCTGATAGCCCGGGTCACCGCGCCGGTCAATGCCAAGCTGGAGGCGATGGTCGAGGACGTGGTCCTGAACCTGGCGGAGAGTGCATTCTCCCTGCCCCCGGACCCGGGCGGACACGGCGGCCACGGACACGGTGGCATGAAACTGGCCTCCGCAGGCGATGCGGGCGGCCTGATGCCCGCATCCTCGGGTGAGGGGTCAGGGGGCGTCGACCTCTTCATCGACCACGAGGAGTTCGAGAGTGGGGCAGGCAAGGTCTCCGCGCACGGCAGCGAACTGCACCTGGCCAGCTCCTCCCCACTCGGACGTGCGCGGAGCGCCTTCGGCCGAAGCAAGGGCAGGGACCCTTTCACCCAGGCTTTCGATTCGGTACTCGAGGGAGCACTGCGCGGTTCCGAGAAGGCCCTCGCGAAAGTTGCCAAGCATGTCACCGAGACCCTTCCGGACCGGGTGAAAGCCACTTCCCGGTTGCACAAGGGCGTCGATCTGCACGTCCGCAGCGAACTCGACGGGATCGACCTCGCCAGGGCCGGCAGGAGGGGAGAGCACCGGCACCGAGTACCGGGGGCAGAAGACGGCCTTGGGACGGACTCCGGGAATCTGTCCAAGCAGGCCCGGGCCATGAACACCAAGCAGCTGTGCGGCGACCCGGTCGACATGGCCAGTGGCCAGATGGTGCTGGCCCAGACCGATGTCGACCTGGCCGGCGTCCTGCCGCTCACCCTGCGCCGCACCCATCTGACCGGTTACGGAAGCGGACGCTTCTTCGGGCCGTCCTGGTGCTCCACTCTCGACGAACGCCTCGAGGACAGGAGCGGCTCGTCGCAAGGCGTGCGGTGGTACCGCGAAGATGGCTCGATGCTCGTCTACCCCCGTCTGCCCGACCTCGTCGGTGACCAGGTGCAGCCGGCCGAAGGGGAGCGCGTACCGCTGACATACGTCACGGACGGCGCGACATACATCCTGGCCGTGCGGGAACCGCACACCGGCCTCACGCGCCTCTTCGAGCGGTCCCCCGCAGGAGGCGATGTGTGGTGGCTCACCAGCATTGAGGACCGCAATCACAACACCCTCACCATCGAACGTGCCGAGGACGACACCCCCACCGCCGTCACCCACACCGGCGGCTACCGAGTCCGGGTCGACGCCGCGCCCGGCCACCGTCGTGTCACCGCGCTGCACCTGCTGACCGACGACGGTCCGCTGCGTCTGCGGGACTTCGGCTACGACGACGTGGCCGACCTGGTCGAGGTACGCAATGGACTGGACGCCCCGCTGCATCTCACCTACGACGCCGCGCACCGCGTCACCGGCTGGCGGGACTCCCACGGCACCGCATTCGCATACGACTACGACGACCGGGGCCGCGTCGTGTCGACGGTCAAGTAATTCCCCACGGGTCTCATCTTCGGCTTCACGTAATTCCCCACCCCTGTCCGCACGTCTGGAGGCGAGCGCTTGGGCGAGAACTTTGCAGACCGGGACGACCCCCTCGGTCGGAGCTTCGATGACGGTCTTCTGATAGCCCGGATATTCGCTCGTGCGGCATAGCGCTCCCGGCCTCACCGCGCCCACCCAACCTGGCCGCAGTGGAGAATTCGAGCATGACGACGGACGCTTCAGGCACAGACAAGGTGGAAGCGGCATGGCAGGAGCTGCTCGACTCCGACCGGGCGAGTGCTGAGTTGGTTGCGGCGGCGTACGCCGAGCCACGGCTACGGCAGCTCTTCCCCTGGGTTGGGATGTGGGAGCTGCACTTCAGTCGCTGCACTGAGCAGCGTTGGACATGGGACGTGCCCTACATCGGCCCGACAGCAGCCGGCCCGGGCCACGCCGGGCCGTACTACGTTGAGGGACCTTCGCGGACCCAGAAGATCGGGAGAGCTGATACAGCCCAGGAGGCGATCGCGATGGTCGTGGAGCGACTGCCGTCCAACTGCGGCCCCGCGTTCAACGGCACGCCCGAAGAGCTGGCCGTGCATGAGAGTGGAAGAAACCTGTGATCAACCGGAGTTGTCGACCGCGGGGGTGGTTCTGACGGCCCCGGCCCACCAGCGCTCGGCCACCGAGCAGGCTGATCCCGTTGCTGCGGGACGGGCGGTGAACCGATGCATGATGACGGGGTTCTACCAGCCCGCTTGGCCGAGGCAGAAGGCGATAGCGGACGTCGGTGTTCCACCTCTAATCGGTAGCGCCCACGATACGGACTCCGGGATCCCCATGGGGAAGGTCGTGAACTTCTGGCTGGGGAATTGCGTGAGCGTCCACACGTCGTCGCCACTCGCGGCAGCGACGGCATCCTCGACTCCCGGATCGACTACGGCGAGGCGGACGCCGACGGCGCGACGACCGTCACCTACACCGATTCCCTCGGCCACTCCACCGTCTATCGCGCCAACTGGCGCGGTCAGATCGTCGCCGTCACCGATCCGCTCGGAGACACCGTCACCCAGCGATGGGACCGCTACGACCGGCTCCTGAGCCGCACCGACGCGGCGGGCGCCACCACGGAATGGACCTGGGACGAGCACGGCAATCTCACGGCCGTCCGGGAAGCCGATGGCGCCGTCACCACCGCCGAATACGACGAGTGGGGCATGCCGGTCGTCATGACCGCGGCGGACGGGGCCGTGTGGCGGTGCGCGTACGACCGGGCCGGCAACCACGAAGAACTGATCGCACCCGACGGCACGGTCACCCGCTACTCGCACGACGAGCGTGGCGGCATCACCGCGATCATCGATGGCCTTGGCTCCACGGAGACGTTCCAGCCCGACACGGCGGGGCTGCCGATGACACGCACCGACGCCCTCGGCCACGTCTGGACCATCACCCGCGACGCGTTCCGCCGCCCGACCTCGATCACCGATCCGCTCGGTGCCGTGACCCGCCTGGAATGGAACACCGAGTGCCGGCTCGTCCGCCGGACGGAACCCGACGGCGCCGAACAGACCTGGACGTACGACGGCGAGGGCAACCGCCTCAGCGAGACCAACGCCAACGGCGGCGTCACTCAATGCACATACACGCACTTCGGTCTGCTCGCGGCCCGGACACTGCCCGGTGGCGCACGGTACGAATTCGCCTACGACACCGAGATGCGCCTCACCGAGGTCCGAAACACCGCCGGGCAGTCCTGGACCTACGCCCACGACGCGGCCGGCCAGGTGGTCCGCGAGACCGACTTCGACGGCCGAACCCTTGTCTACACCCACGACACGAGCCGTCGGACAATCGCACGCAGCAATCCGCTGGGACAGACCGTCACCCAGCATTACGACTCCCGCGGCCACCTTGTCGCCAAGGACGTCGACGGCACCGTCACCTCGTTCACCCACGACCCGACGGGCAGGCTCCTGAGCGCCGTGTCCCCTCAGGGATCACTGGAGCTGGAATGGGACTCGCAGGGCCGAGTCACCGCCGAGACGGTCGACGGGCGTACCCATCGCTACGCGTAAGACGCCGTGGGCCGCCGCACCGGCCGCACGACGCCCGGCGGAACGGTCACCACCCAGGAGTACGACGCGGCCGGCAACCGCACGCACATGCGGCTCGCGGGCCGTCCGCTGAGCTTCACCCACGACGTCCTCGGCCAGGAGCTCACTCGCACCTTCGGCCCGCCCGACCGGGCGGTCACCCTCGCCACCTCCTGGGACTCCTCCGGCCGCGTCAGCGAGCAGAACCTCGGAGTCCGGGGGCGCACGCTGCGTGCCCAGTCTTATTCCTACCGCCCTGACCGACACCTGCTCGCCGTCACCGACCAACTCACAGGTGACACGGCATCGTTCAGCCTCGATCCCGACGGCCGCCCCACCGGCGTCGACGCCCGTGACTGGAGCGAGCGCTATCTCTACGACACCGAGGGCAACCAGACGGAGGCCCTCTGGCCCGACCGGGCACCGCATCCGGACGCGCGCGGCCCCCGCGACTACGACGGAACACGACTGCGCTCCGCCGGCTCGCTGCACTACACGTACGACGCGGCCGGCCGCGTCACCGAGCGCCGCCGCAAGCGCCTGTCCCACAAGCCCGACATATGGCGCTACACCTGGGACGCGGAGGACCGTCTCACATCCTGCACTACCCCGGACGGCGTGCTGTGGACCTACAGCTACGACGCGTTCGCGCGCCGTACCGCCAAGCGTCGTCACGCACCGGACGGGACAGTCGTCGAGGAGACGGTCTTCTCGTGGGACGGCGGCCGCCTCTCGGAGCAGACCGACAGCGTCACCCGGACCACGTTGACCTGGGAATACGACGGGATGCGGCCCTTGGCCCAGGCCGAGACCCGGCAGACGGCCGGCGCCGGGCAGGACACCGACTCCCGCTTCTTCGCGATCGTCACCGACCTGATCGGCACCCCGACCGAACTCGTCGACGAGAGCGGCAACGTCGCCTGGCGCAGCCTGGCCGGCCAGTGGGGCGCCACCGCCTGGAACCGCGACGCGACCGCCTACATCCCGCTGCGGTTTCCGGGCCAGTACGCGGACCCCGAGACCAGGCTCCACTACAACCACTTCCGCCACTACGACCCCGAGCCGGGCCGCTACATCACCCCGGACCCGCTCGGACTCGATCCCGCACCCAACCCCGCCGGTTACGTGGACAACCCGGCGACCATGTCCGACCCGATGGGGCTTGCGCCGTGCATGGGCGCCATGGAGGACATGGCGGTGCAGATCAACAACCTCAAGAAGCCAGGCATACCCCGCGAGAAGCAGACCGTCGCGCTCATTCACGCGCGGACCCCGAACGGCCCCGTGACCTTTGTGGCAGGCACCAGCAAGAGCAAACTCACCAAGGAACAGGTGAAACTGGCCAAGGAGCTGGGGCTCGTTCCGTTGCCCAATGACCAGTATCTGAAGATTCCCGTGGGAGAGGAGGGGGGCCATGCGGAGCAGAACATCCTGCACTTCCTGCACCGGAGGAATGAAGCGGAGGGCGCTGCCGGTTGGCTGCCCACACACGGGGCCGCATCGAACTCCGTGTGCACGAGGTTCTGCGCACCGATCATCCGAGGCACCGGCGGAGCTATGTTTGGGCTGGTGCACGAGCACACCCACGGAACCCAACAGAAGCAGTTCTACTGGCCTGCGCGGCACTCCCCACACTGAACCGCACGCAGAAGGAAGCAGATACATGTCCCCCACCCACCTCACCGCCGAGCTTCTCAGCGCGGAGGAACTGCCCGGGTACGGCGAGAGATTCTCGTGGTACGACGCCTTTCAGACACGCGGTGGTGCGAACTGGCTGGTGACGCAGGCTGAGGGTGAGTTCGTCGTGGGACGGGTCTCCGACGACCCCTCTTGCGTGCTCGGCGAGCGACGCCGGTGGCCGTCACCACTGCCTGAGGGACAGTACGGCTGTGTCTCCCCGCTGCCCGACGAGGGTCTCGCCGTCTGCGGCAACGGTGCCGTGACGGTGTACGCCCCCGACGGGCGCGTGCGCTGGACACGCGAATTCGCCGCGTGGCCGCTCGGCGCCGGTGCCTCTCCTTCCTGCGTCGCCGACCCGGCGGGGGAGCGCCTGCTCGTGACCGTCCCCGGGCCGGGGGGCGGGGTAGGGGAGTACCCCGGTGACCTGTGCGTCGCCCTGGATCTTTCCGACGGACGGCCTGTGGCGAACGCGCAATTGCCTTCCGCCTCGGCCGGTTACTCCTTCAAGCAGTCGCTCACCCTGCCCTCGCAGCTGTTCCTGGACGCCCTGCAGGGGGACACGTTCTACTCGTTCTCCGTCATGGCACACGGCGGCGAACTAGGCGTGAAGCGGGTCGGTCTGCCGACGGGAATGATCGCCGGCGTGAGCCTCGCAGGAGCCTTCCTGCAGACGGATGTCGGCGGGGAGTGGCTGGGCCGCTACGAGCCGCGGCGACCGGACGTCCTGGTGGAGGCGGAGGAGGTCCTGCCGGACGACCTTCGGTTCGTCGGCTACCGGACCGGATTTCTCGACACGGACCGTGTGCTGGTTGCCGTCGCAGAGGAGGAGGAATCAGAGGAGAACTGCCATCTGACCCTCGACGGGTACACCCTCCAGCCGCTCGCCGAGCTCGACTACCCCGGTACGGCGTGCTTCGACCCGATTGCCTTGGGCGACGGCACCTGGCTGACGGTGGAGGGGGACGTGGTCCGCAGGTGGCGGGTGTCCGGCACCGCGTGACCGGGTGGCAGTGAAATGGTCCGGATCTTGGTCCCTAGCGGCTTGCGCAATGTGCTGTTGCTGAACGGGGCCTTTTCGGACCGACGCTGTGTTAGGCAGTGCGACGAATCGGATTGTGCTGTGGCTCTCCCCGTGCGCCGAGCGCGGCCGCCGGATTCAGTTGTCCGGGCGGCGCTGGGCAACGGACGCGCGGTCGGCGTCCACATCACCTTCAACAGGCGTCCCGACGTCACCATCCTCGAAGCGGAGGCCCACGAGCCGTTCATCCCTCACATTCCTAGGACCGGGTATGAGTTGATGCTGTCCAACGACCGCGCGGTCCAGTGACGCGTCGCCCAAGTCCGGTTGAATCAGAACAGGGGGAACATTGCCAAGAATCTGCTGTACACCTGGCGGCATGATGCTCAGCGACCTCAGCCTGCTGATGGCACGCTGACAAGACGGCGGCCTCAGCTATGAACGCTTCCGCGCCGATTCCTTGGTGGCCTCACTTCAGTGGCCGGATGATGTCCTCGAACAGTTCCTTTCGACCACGGCGGTAACGCCGCCTTCGTGCGCGACTACAGGTGTCCGACGGGTCGTTCGGACGGCCTGGTGGCCTTGCGTCGCGCAACCGCTCGGAAGGCTCGGGCGAACTCCTGGCGAGCGTAGCCCCCGGTCAGCGAGCGATCTCGTCCAGCAGCGATGCCAGTTCGATCGGCCGGGAGAACATCGGCCAGTGCCCGGTCGGCAGGTGGCGTAGGTCCATTGCGGCCATCGGTTCGAAGACCGGGTTGCCGGTGTCGGCCAGCATGCGCACCTGTTCGGGAGTGAACGTCGAGGCGATCACCGAGCACTGCGCGTCCGGCGGCACCGTAGGCCGGTTCAGGGGGCGAGTGGCGGTCGCGAATGGCTGAGGTGTGGCCAACTCGACCATGAGCGCCAGTTGTTCATCGGTGATTCCTGCCAAGTTGCCTGGATCCGCTGCCGGGTCGAACGGCGGTACTGGCAGCTTCCAGCCGTCCCCATGTTCCGCGACCTGCTTGCGCCACTCCTCCTGCTTCTGGGGCGGATTGAAGTCGATCACAGCCATGCCGCCGGGCAATGGGCCGGCGTCCACGTACACGATCTGTGCGATCCGCTCCGGGATCCGGTCTGCGGCACCCGTAACCGGCAGGTTCGCTCCGCTGTGCCCGACCAGCACCACGTCCCTCAGATCGTTGTCTTCGATGAGACGGACGATGTCATCCACGTGCGTGTAGACGTCCACATCCGGGGTGGCCTCGGCTGCCCGGTCGCCCAGGCCGGTCAGCGTGAGCGGGTAGACGTCATGTCCCGCCGCCCTCAGCTCCGGTGTCACTTCTTCCCATGCCCACGCTCCGAGCCAGAACCCGGGAACCAGAACGATCTCTGCCATGGATACTCCCATTGCGCGCTTGCCCTGCGGTGTTGGACGCCAAGCTAGGCACGATGGCGGACACCAGTTGTCCTAGATGTGGGTGGCAACGGCGTCTTTCTGAGCAGTTCGAAACGCCGCCACCGGAGACTTCGGGATTCACGGACGGCGCCGGAGGCGTACGGCAGCAACGGTCACAGTGCCGTGAAAGACGTATGCCCTCTTGGCGAAGCGTGTTGCCACGGCCCGGTTGATCTTCAACCGGTTGATCAGCCGCTCGACTTCGTTTCTGCGGGCGTAGTTGGGCCAAAGCTGGCGGGCCTGCCGCCGTGGCTGCCACGGCGTTGGCGGTGGGCTTGCTGGTCACGGCGTTCGGGGATGGTGTGCTTGATCTGTCGACGCCGCGGGCGGTTGCGGCGTGATGAGTAGGCTTTGTCGCCGCTGAGATGATCGGGCCGGGTGCGGGGATGGCCGCCCGCCGGCCGGGGCACGCGAATGCGTTCCAGGACCGGGATCATCTGTGGGCAATCACGCCACTGCCTGGCGTGACCAGCAGGGCCAACGCCCGCAGGCCGCCCTCACCGGCCAGATGCCATCTGTTCGACCACCACCGTTGGTCTTTCCTGGATCTCCCACAGGAAATGCGCAACCGTCGCCCTCGGGTGTGATCCCGGCCCGTGATCGCGGCGGCGATTCGGTCGATGGGCAGGAGCGTCCCGCCCAGGATCACGTACGCCTTCGTCGACGTCACTCGGTGCCGCTTCGGTGCGGGTGGGGGCGAGGGCGGCCAAGAGGTTGACGGCCTCGGCGATGTATCGGTAGGCGGTGGTGGTCGTGCCGGTCCCGAATCCGGCCGCGAGCTGGGCGTAGGGCTGACCGTTGCGCAGGTGGGCGAGAGTGAGCAGGGCCTGTCGGCCTGCGTTCAGGCGCCTCCATCGGGTTCCGAGAGCGCGGCGGTGTTCCCTCAGGCGAGCAGTGAGAAAGCGCAGGCCAGAGCCGGACACGTCGACGCCGGGCGGGTAGACAAACATGCGAAGCCTCTGGTGGAGACGGTTCTCTTGGTCGAAAACCCATCCACCAGGGGCTTCATCTGTCTGTCACCCCAACTGCCCAGCTGGCATGTGAGGTTGCAAAGAGCTCAGTGTGTATGGAACATCCCTGGCGTTGCTGAGCGCGGTACTCGGGGACGGAACCAGGCCCGCCGAAGGATCGCCCTCCCTGGTGCACGGAGCGTGGCGCGCGGCCCAGGAGGCCATCGGGTGTCGGGTGCGCACTCCTTCGTTGCGAGCGCGCCGCTGACCACCGCGTCGCCGGCCGGCCCCACCAGTGATCGCCTCGACGGGCCGGGGCGGTACCAGCCACCACGCAGGTGTCCGCCGGTGAGGCAGGTCGGGTCGTCGCCGTCGCGTGCCGCGCGCAGCCAAGGCGTCTCCCAGCACTGCTTCTCGGCCACGCCTTTCGGCCGACGATGCACACAGTCGCCCCCCTGCTGGAGGAATAGTCAAGACCTGTGGAAGGTGCCTGTTGTCGGCGTACTCGTCGAAATGTCCAACCGGGTACGGATGAACGTGCTCAGATGTTCAGGCGCCAAGCCATGGGCTTTCTCTGTGGGGAGGTCTCGGACGGGCTCGTGGTGCGATCCGGAAAGAGGGAAGATCACCCCATGATGCGAGGTGCCTTCGACGACGTCCCCGTGACCGCACTCGTCCCTCTCCTGGAGCCTGCGGATGTGGACTCCTTGAATCAGGCGGCCGGCACGGTCGACACGGCTCGTGCTGGTAGAGACACGGCGGATTGGGAGTGGGCCCTGGAACATGCGGCCTTCCCGGGCACACGGTCGGGGGCGCCGATCGTCCTTGGGCTGGATGTCATCGAGCACGCAGAGGGAGGCGACCAGCTGGAGTTTCTGCTCCAGGTGGTGTGGACCGACCTGGGCCGGCTCGCGGTCGACGCGGCGGTGAACGTGGCCTTGCTGGTGCGAGACCGATCACGCCACCCACGACAGCGAAGCCCTGAGGCTCGTGGTTGGCGAGGAGGCCTCGTTGCCCGCTGCATTCCGTGCCGGCGCTGAACGTCTGACCGGCCGGCTGGCCGGTCCTCACGACACCGACCACTGGCGTGCCAAAGCGGGGCTGCCTCCCCGGTGGGTCCCCTGAGGGTCCGCGCCGGGCACGTTCGTCTGCACCCGACTGGGTACGTGCACCTGTACGCCGACACCTGTCACGAATGCCACAGACCCCGGAGGGGCGGTCTGTGGGGGCGTCATCCCCGTCCGAGAATGGCGCGTTGGTCGAACGTCTCGGTGGCAGCACAACTGCCTGACTGGTCAGGTCCTATGCTGCGGGGATGATCAGGCCCATTGAGCTCGTCATATTCGACTGCGACGGCGTGTTGGTCGACAGCGAGCGCATCGCCGCACGCGTGCAGGTCGCCCTCGGAGCTGAGTTGGGCTGGCCACTGACCGAGGGCGAGGTCGTGGACCGGTTCATCGGGCGCTCACACGCAGCCATCCGCGACCAGGTTGCGACTCAGCTCGGCGAGGACACGGCCGCGACCTGGTCGGAGAGGTTCGAGCAGCTCCACCGTGAGGCCGTGGACGCCGAGATCGCCCCGGTCGAGGGCCTGCCGGAGGCCCTCGACACGCTCATCCTGCCGGCCTGCGTCGCCTCCAGCGGCTCCCACGACAAGATGCGGCACACCCTCGGCCGCACCGGACTCTACGAACGCTTCGCGGGTCGCATCTTCAGCGCCACCGAGGTCGCCCACGGCAAGCCCGCCCCGGACCTGTTCCTCCACGCCGCCCGACAGATGGGTGCCGATCCCGCAGCCTGCGTGGTGGTCGAGGACAGCCAGCCCGGCGTCCGCGCTGCCCGCGCCGCCGGCATGCGATCTTTCGGCTATGCCGGCGGGCTCACCCCGGCTGAACGACTTGAAGGCCCGGACACCACTGTCTTCTACGACATGCGTGAACTGCCGAAACTCATCGCAGAGCGGTAGTCACCCTGCACTGTCCCATCCGGAGGAGCCACCCGGTTCGGCAGTCCCGCGTACCGTGTGCGGATGGGTAACGCGCTTCCCACCCGTCCGCGATCTGTGGTGTTTTGCGCGACTGTCTCCCTTAGGTTCGAGGTAGCGTCAGTCGCGCGAACGGCAAGAGGAGGTTTCCTCCGCCACGAACTGTGGGTCCGGCCTGATCGATCGGAGGTGTGGTCGTGTCGGCCGACATGAGCACCGTGGACGAAGCGAAGCTGAACGAGCTGCTCGGGAAGGTCGTGACCGATCTGGGCGCGGTCGCGGCGGCGCCCCTGGCCCTGCTCGGGGAGAGGCTGGGGCTCTTCCGGGCCCTCGTGGACGGCGAAGCAGTCACCCCGGGGCAGCTCGCGGAGCGCACCCGGACCACCGAGCGCAACGTCCGCGAATGGCTGGCCGCGATGGCCGCCAGCGGGTACCTGACCTACGAGGGCGATGACCGCTTCCGTATGGCACCGGAACAGAGAGCGGTCTTCGCCGACGAGAACAGCCCGGTTTTCGCGCTGGGCGGATACCAGTCGTTCCTGTCCTGCGGCTCGGCCGAGGAACAGGACAGGCTGGAGCGCGCCTTCCGGGACGGCCGCGGCGTCGGCTGGCACGAACACCACACGGACCTGTTCGAGGGGACGGCCCGTTTCTTCCGTCCGGGCTACGCCGCACACCTGGTGGACGAGTGGCTGCCGGCACTGACCGGCGTGGTGGAGAAGTTGCGCACCGGCGGCAGGGCAGCCGACGTGGGCTGTGGACTGGGCCACTGCACCGTGATGATCGGCAAGGCGTTCCCGGGCGCGCTGGTGACCGGCTTCGACAATCACGGGCCGTCCGTCGACGCGGCCCGGGAGCTGGCCGCGGAGATCGGTGTCGAGGGCCGGGTCTCGTTCGAGGTGGCCGGCGCCAAGGACTTCGCTGGCGGGCCGTACGAACTGATCGCGTTCTTCGACTGCCTGCACGACATGGGTGACCCGGTCGGCGCCTTGGCGCACAGCAGGCAGCAGCTGGCCGAGGGCGGCAGCATCATGCTCGTGGAGCCGTTTGCGGGCGACCAGCTGAAGGAGAACCTCACCCCGCTCGGCCGCGCGTTCTACAGCGCCTCGACCCTGATCTGCACGCCGGCCTCGCAGTCCCAGGAGGTCGGCCGCGCTTTGGGCGCCCAGGCGGGCGAGGAGCGCACCCGCCAGGTCGCGTCGGAGGCCGGCCTGACCCGTTTCCGCCGGGCGGCACAGACCCCGTTCAACATCGTCTACGAGGCCCGCGTCTGACCGCGGAACGCCGGTTGCCCACTTATGCCGAGGACATTCTGATCGAGCCGTAAAGCCCCCCCTCGAATCAGCTCTGTTCCAAGCTGGCCAGCACGATAGACGGTGGGTCTGACAATCCAGTCGGAAGGAGCGCACGCTTAGAATGCACGTAAAGGAAAACGGGCAGCCTTGGTACATCACCGCAGGTAAACAAACGTCGTCCCCGCGCCCGCGGGGGGTGCCCCTATGACTTTGGTCAAGGGGCAATCGGGGTTGGTGGTTGATAGAAGGTGCCGTCACGGGGCATCGCGAAGAGAACGTCGGCTCGGCGACGGGCGAGGCAGAGGAGGGCTTGCGTGTGGTGCTTTCCCTCCTTGATCTTCTTGTCGTAGTAGGTGCGGGAGGCGGGGTCGGCCAGGGCGGCGAACGCGGAGAGGAAGAAGGCACGCTTGAGCTGCTTGTTCCCTCTCCTGGACTGCTGTTCGCCGCGGATCGATGTGCCCGAGCTCCGCGTCGTGGGAGCGAGGCCGGCGTAGGCGGCCAGGTGGGCTGCCGACGGGAAGTTGGTGCCGTCTCCGACGTCGACGAGGATGCGGGCTCCGGTCCTGATGCCGATGCCGGGCAGGGACATCAGGACCTGGGAAAGAGGGTGAGCCTCCAGCAGTTCCTCGATCCGGGCGGCGATGAGTTTGCGCTGGCGGCGCTGTCGACATCGGTGCGGACCAGAAGGTCCACGGTCTGGCCATCGGCTCGAACGGCGGCGGCCTGTCCTACGTCGCGGGCCCTGATGGATCGGTTCATCGGACGAGGACGGCGTCGCTGGACGAACCGGAGCTCGACAAGGTAGCCAACGACCTGCGACAGTTCCTGGAACTGCTGGAGCAATCCCTGACGCGGGTCCTCGTTGACGGCGAGCCGGGATCTCTGTAGATCAGCCCGCGAGGCCCATTCTGTAAGCCTAGCGGTGGTTTGTTGACGGCGGCTCAGGTCCGCAGTAGGCCGGTAGCAGAGGAACGTTGCCTCGCCGCCTGGGAGCTCGTGATGACCCGTCGTGTGCCGTGTCCGCCTGCTCCGGGCCCGCTGGAAGCCTACGCCGCACGCTTCGATGACCTCTTCTCCACACTGGCACAGCGCCGCGGGTTCCGGGAGTACCTCGCGGGGCTGCTGCTGCCGCGGGACCGCAACAAGACGCTGACCTGCCTGGCAGGCACCGAGCCGGTGGTCGGTGCCCAGCACCCGGCGGTGCAGCGGCTCCAGTTCTTCCTGTCCGAGTCGACGTGGGACCACGAGCGGGTCAATTCCCGCAGGGTGGAGTTGCTGCTGGCCGATCCAGCGACCGCGCCGCACCCGGGCGGGGTGCTGGTGATCGACGACTCGGGGGACCGCAAGGACGGGAAGGCGACGGCGTACATCGGCCGGCAGTGGCTGGGCCGGCTGGGCAAGACCGACAACGGCATCGTCACGGTGACCACCTGTTGGGCCGACGAGAACCTCTACTACCCGCTTCACGCCGTGCCCTACAGCCCCGCCCATCACTTCCCCAAGGGCAAGAGCGACCCTGACTTCCGCACGAAGCTGCAGATCGCCGCAGAGCTGGCCCGCACCGCGAAGGCTGCCGGGGTGGCCTTCCGAGCCGTGGCCGCCGACTGCGCCTACGGCGACCAGGACGGCTTCCGCAGGCAACTCGACGCGGCGGGGCTGCCGTTCGTCATGGCCCTCAAACCGAGCCACGGCACCTGGGCCTACGGCAAGGACACCTACACCCCCGCCGACGCCGCCCGCGCCCTGACCTGGACGGACCCCGAACATCCCGGCGACTGGACCCCGGTCGAGCGCACCTTCCGCGACGGGCACACCGAGAACTGGTGGGCCGCCGATGCCCACCTCGGCTGGTGGGGACCCGACGGAAACGTCCGCCTGGTCGTGACGACCTCAGACCCGACCACGTTGCCCGCACAAGCCACCTGGTACCTGGCCACCGACCTGCCCCGCCCCGGCGGCCCACGCGAGGCCGACAGCCCCGAACCTGCCGCTGACCTGCACGAAGTCGTCCGGATCTACGGCATCCGGCACTGGATCGAGCAAAGCTACAAGCAGGTCAAGGACGAACTCGGCTGGGCCGACTTCCAGGTCCGCTCTGACACCGCCATCCGCCGCCACCAGACCCTGGTCACCTGCGCCTTCTCGTTCTGCTGGGACACCTGGTTCGCTCAACTACCGGACCGGGAACTCGCCCTTGTCCCCGCGGCCCCGCCGGCCGCAACTCCGGCGGGACCGGCTGAGAGGGGGCCAAGGCAGACCCCACCAGCCCCAAACGGCCAGCTGGCCCAAGGCGATCCGCGCCGTCCGGGCCTGGCTCGACCCCTGGACCACCCTCCAACGCTGCTGGCGAGCCTGGACCAACGCACCCCCGCCACCCGAACTCCAAGCCCTGATCAACGCCGTCGGCGCAGGCCACCCACTTGATCTCTACACCCCCGTTTAACAAACCACCGCTAGCGGCGGAACGGTGGACGGCCTGCGGCGGGTCCGGGAGCATGGCCTGCATGCCTACCTGGACCATCAAGCCCGAGCCCGTGATCGGCGTGAATGTCGACGAGGTGATGAGGCAGTACTTCACCGAGATGGGCCAGCGGGTGCTGGGACGCTCAGTTACAGAGGCAGAGCTTCAGGCAGTGCTTGCCAAGGACCCGCACCAAGACCTCAGCCCGCCCGACGGCGCGTTCCTCGTCGCACGCAGTGATGGAGGCGAGTTCCTGGGCTGCGCTGGGCTCAGGCTGCTTGGCGGAACCCCGAAGACCGCAGAGCTCAAGCGGATGTACGTGCACCCCGCTGGGCGGGGAGCTGGGTTGGGTCGGGGTCTGCTGCGCGCCGTCGAGGAGGCTGCCGGGAGGCTCGGCGCAACTCGCATCGTGTGTGAGACCAACAGCCAACTTACTGAGGCACGGGCTTTGTACACGCGGTATGGATACGAGGAGACCCCGCCATACGAAGGCCATGGCAGGGCGGATCACTGGTACGCCAAGGTTCTTGGGTAGCGAGTCTGACTGGTCGACTCCCAACCACTGAGATGATTTTGGGGTGGCTGGTGTGACCACGGCGTCACAGCCGTCCTGGATAGGCCCGTTCACCGGGCTGAGCCCACGCTGCTTCGGCAAACTGGTGACCGCCCTGCACCGCGAGGGAGCGGACACGGTCCGTCGGGGCCGACCGACCGTGGAGCCTGCCCCTGGAGGACCGTGTCCTGCTCGTTGCCGCGTACTGGCGCACCAACTTGACGCTACGCCAGCTCGCGCCGCTGTTTGGAATCTCGAAGTCTGTGGCCGATCGCATCATCAACCGCATCGCACCGCTGCTTGCACTGTGGCAGCGCCGACGGTTCGGCAAGGACACCGTACTCATCGTGGATGGCACCGTGGTGCCCACACTGGACCACCAGGTGGCCGAGCAGTCGAAGAACTATCGCTACTCGACCAACCATCAGGTCGTCATCGACGCCGACCCCCGGCTTGTCGTCGCGATCGGTCGGCCGCTGCCGGGCAACCGCAACGACTGCAAGGCATGGGAACTATCCGGAGCCAAAGCCGCCGTCGGCAAGACCGTCGTGATCGCAGACGGTGGCTACCGCGGCACTGGCCTGGTGATCCCGCACTGCCGTGAACGCTGCCAGGAAACACTTCCGGCATGGAAGGAAGAGCGCAACCGCTCACGCCGAAAGGTCCGCGCCCGCGTCGAGCACACCTTCGCGCGCATGAAGAGCTGGAAGATCCTCCGCGCCTGCCGCTTGAAGGGCGACGGCGTGCATCACGCGATGCTCGGCATCGCCCGCCTCCACAACCTCGTGCTCGCCGGATAGACCGGCCCACGGTGGGCATCCTCGCTGCTGACCCCGTCGAGCCAGTTGATCATTACGGGACAGTCTTTAGGCCGATCGGCACGATGAACATCTCAGTGACAAGGTGAGCACCAACTCGGCAATCCGGGGCCGAGTTGTTTGCTCGTCATGCTCAGTTTGAACGGCAACTCCCCGTGCTCACCTTGAGCGGCACTGAACAGCATGGAGTGGCTGTGCGGTACGGGGGTGTGTCAGTCCCCTGAAGTAGCCTTCCCGCCACCACGTACCACCTGGAAGGACCTGGAGAGTTGACTGACCTGGCCGCGTTCCCGCTGCCCTTCCCCGCGTCCCACTCGATGTTGATGGCGCCGCCCAGAACCCGGCGGGAACTGGAGATGATCGAGTGCAGCGCCCACATACGGTCGAAGCCGGACTGGTTCACCAAGATGAAGGACTCCGAAATCGTCGCCAGGTGGAAGCAGGAGGCGGCCGACCAGGGCATGACCGAGGCGCAGATTCGTTATGTGCTCGCCGAACTCGCGCACTACGCCGAGCTGCGGGATAGGCGTACGGGCATCGAGGTGTCCGCCGTCGACGGCGTGTGGCAGTCGGACGCCCTGGTCGACGACGAGCTCAGGTCCCGGCTGCGTGAGGCGGTCCGGGTTCTGGAAGAGGTACCCGAAGCGGAGCAGGACTGGCATCCGGGATCCGACGGCCAGGTACTGGACCTGGTTCACCCCTCGCTGTTCTGCAACGTACGTGAGGTGAGCGGCGGACCCGAGAGGGCATGGAAAAGCCCGGCGAAGAACGACTGGACGAAGTACCAATTCTCGGAGAAGTTCCAGTGGCTGCCTACGGACGTCAAGGTCGGCGACGACGGCGACGTTTCCTTCCTCTCGTACGTCAACAACGTCCACCCCGTGGAGCACCGCGAACTCGCCTCCGTACTACCGGAGTTGTTCGGCCGTATGCTCCCGCTCCTCGAGAACGTACTCACCGACCTGCGCCACCCGCGGCCGCTGCGGATCGAGGCGGATCCGTACTCCTGGTACGGCGACAGTGAGCCGGTCGCCCCCGAAAGCGACGACGCAGACGCGTACACCGCATATGAGGTAGCCATGGACGACTGGTGGGCCAACCGCCGCCCGGTCGTCCCGGACGCCCCGGATTTCAGGGCTCCCACGGCACCCGACGACACCGCCCGGGTTGACCTGCACGGTCGGCGCCTCCAGGTCATAGCCAAGCTCGCCACCATTCAACTCACCCCGGACAAGCCGGAGTACGCCGGCGGCTCCTGGCACGTCGAGGGGATGATGAACGAGCGGATCGCCTCGACCGCCATCTACTACTGGGACAGCGAGAACATCACCCAGAGCCGGCTGAGCTTCCGGTCCGCGGTCGACGACCCGGACTACGAGCAGAACGACGACACCGGCGTGAGTGACGTCTACGGCCTGGACAACGAGGACCCGCTGAACCAGGTCCTCGGTTCGACATTGACACCGGCGGGCCGCTGCCTGGCGTTCCCGAACATCCTGCAGCACCGCGTCGGCTCGTTCCGCCTCGCCGACCCCACCCGGCCGGGACACCGCAAAATCCTTGCGTTCTTCCTGGTCGACCCGTCGAACCACATCGTCTCGACCTGCGACATACCGCCGCAGCAGCCATGGTCCGACACCTCGACCATGACACTGGAGCAGGCCAAGGCATACCGCGAACAGCTCATGCATGAACGGAAGTTCTTCGTCGACGAACACAACGAGCAGCTCTATGAGCGAGAGTTCTCCCTCTGCGAGCACTGAGCCACGCCACACCGCTCACACCGCACGCCTCACTCGGCCTGGAACCGGCGCCGGACACCGTACGTGCGCACCACCTGAGCGTCGCGCATGCTGGCCGTCGATCCATACGGCCAGCCCCTGCGGCTGTCCGGTGCGAGCTTGATCGTGTTCGGCCCGCTGGCCCCCGTGTCAGCGGGCCGACGTGTGCCAGTTCTGACCGTGGAGCCGTGTGAGGTCACGACCACTCGATGGCCGGCGGCTCGACCGCCTCTACTCCGCTTCTGCGGCCTGCGCATGGCGGCAAAGGAGGGCCTGGAGTCGGCGGCGCAACGCGGAGTGCGGGAGGGCCTCGAGTGTCAAGCCGCCAGAGGTTCCGGGGACCCCATGCCCGAGCGTGCTGACCGATCCCGAGGGCAAACTGCTGCGGATCTCAACCACGTTGCCCGGCCGCACCCACGACCTCACCGCAGCCCGCACCCGCCACATCATCCGGATCTGCGAACGCCAGGGCGTGCCAGTCCTCGCCGACCGCGCCTACACCGGAGCCGGCCCCTGGGTGCCCACCCCGCTCAAACGCCCACCCCTCGGGGAACTCACCCCCACCCAGCTGACAGTCAACCGAGCCCTGTCGGCAGCCCGGGCGCCCGTCGAACGAAGCATCGTGAGACTGAAGTCCTGGCGGATCTTCCGCCGGGCCCGCTGCAGCCCGAACCGCCTCACATCAATCGCCGCCGCCACCCTCACCCTGGAGCGTCAGCGCTGAAAATGCTCAGTCACTACAAATAACGGGGCCACAGCCCACAGCCCCTGGAAACTGCCCAGCAATCAGCGCAAGCACCGTTGCAGTATGAGGTCGTGTCCGCGATGTCAGGGGAGCCAGATACGTCCAACCGTCCTGTCCCCGAACTTGTGACACCTCTGTGGCCGGAATTATGGCCTCCGTCACATGCGCAGGGTTCACACCCTGATCAGATGACCGGATGCGCAGACCTGCCCCCTTCCTGTCGGCTCTCGCCGCGACCGCTCTGCTGCTCACGGCCTGCGGGACGGAGCGCGTCGGCGCTGGGAGTGCCGGCGCCGGCACGGCCGAGCCATCGTCCCGTACGCAGGTCGACGATCCGGGTAAGGACGGGGTACGGATCACCTCGCTGACCCTCCCGTCGGCTTCCCCCTCGCCCACCCGCAGCCACTCCGTCTCCGCCGACAGCCTCGCCACGGACTCGGGGATCATTGCCGACTACGAGGTCACCAACGAGGGCGCCGAGTCCCTGACCTACTCGGTCGTCTTCACCTTCATGAGCGATGACGGCGGGGCCGTGACCAACCAAACTGTGACCGTGCGCGACGTCGGCCCCGGGAAGACCGTACGGGGCACGGTCCGGGCCGGGGAACTGCCGCCCGCCGCGCCGCGGGTGACGCAGGCCAAGGTGCTTGAAGTGGCCAAGGTCCCCGCGAGCGAGGCGCCGGCCGAACCAGGCACGTGCCCCGGCCCCGGGATCCGAGTCAGCGTCGACAAGGGCGACGCGGCCATGGGACTGCGCGTCGTGGGCCTGCATCTCGACAACTGCGGCACGCGTGACTACACCGTCGAGGGCTACCCGCTGCTGGAGCTCCTGGACGACGGCCTCAAGCCCGTCGACGGCGTCGAGATCCTCGATGGCAGCCGCGAGATCACCACCGGCGCCGGGCCCGACGAGCAGCCTCGTCCCGTCACACTCAGGCCCGGCGAGTCGGCGACCGCCAGCCTGGTTTGGCGCAACACCACCGAGTTCGGCACGCCGGTGAACGTGCCCTATGTGCGGGTCCGGGCGAAGGCCGGTGCCGACCCGGTGACGGTGACTCCGAACCTCGACCTCGGAACCACGGGAAAGCTCGGGGTCAAACCGTGGGAGAAGGCGGAGCGCTGAGCAGCGTGGCGCGGGCGTAACCGGGGTTCTCCCGACGGCCGTTGGGAACTGTGTGAAGAGAACCGAAGAGTACGCCGAGGACACCTGCCCGCCTATCCACCAGTGCCGTCTGCCGCGGGAACACCGCGAGTCCCGGCCGGCCGGGCCGGCGGCGGGCGAAGAACTCAGCCATGGGCGGCCGCCTCCGACCGTAGCCGGGACAGGAGGCCGAGGGCCCGGCCGTCCCGGATCACCTCGCGGGCCGCGTCCAGCGCGGCCTCCCAGTCGCCGGTGACCCGGCCGGCCACCGCCAGCGCGGCGGCGTTCAGGGCCAGGCTCTCCTCCGCCACCGGGGCGCCCCGCCCGGACAGCACCTCGCGGAAGTACGCCACGGGGTCGCCGTCCCGCGGCCGCAGTTCGTCCGGCGAGCCCGGACGCAGCCCGAGCCGGGCCGGATCGAGCACGAACTCGTCCTCCAGCGAGCCCTGGCAGACGTACACCCGGTTCGGCAGGAAGCTCAGGAGTTCGTCGGCACCCGCCTCGTTGGCGCACAGCCACACCGAGCGGACGCCGCCCCGCGCCAGGTGCCCGGCGGCATGCCGCAGCCCGGTGACCAGCCGCCGGTCCGCGACACCGGTGAGCTGTGCCCGGGCCGGCAGCCGGGCCAGGAAGGGGCCGAGCGCGTTGACGAAACCGGCGAGCTGCCTGATGTCCAGCGGAAGCACACTGCGGGGCAGCAGGCCGAGTTCGGGCGGGTATACGAAGGCGCCGGCGAAGGCGATACCGTGCCGCTCCAGGGACGCGTGAGTCTCCTCGTACGACGCGGTCAGCGGAATCCCGAGCCGCTCCAGCAGGTCGACCGAGCCGAGGCTGCCGGTGTAGGCGCGCGAGCCGGTCTTCACGACCTGGACGCCCGTCGCGGCTGCGACCAGCGCGGCGGCCGTCGAGATGTTGAAGGTGCGCAAACCCCCGCCGGTCCCGACGATGTTGACCGCGGCGCCGACCTCGTCGGGCACGCCGGCCGGCCGGTTCCCGACCAGCGAGTCCAGGAGGCCGGTCAGGGTGGTGCGGTCGGGCATCCGGGTGGCCAGCGAGGCGAGCAGGGCCACCGACTCGCCCCGCCGCAGCCCGCCCTCGTGCAGCCGGTCCCAGAACGACCGCCAGACCGGCGCTTCGACGGGCCGCTCCCGCCGGAGCAGCGTGGTGACGGCTTCGTGCACGGCTACGCGCTCTTCTCCGCCGGGGCGACGCGTGCGTGATGAACGCGTCGATGGCCGCCACCGTGTGGAAGGACTCCGGCCGCAGCTCGACCGTGTCGGGGTCGATCCCGTACCGGTCCTCGATCCAGGCGATCACCTTCAGCAGCCCCAGACTGTCGATCACCCCGTTCGTCAGCAGGTCGTAGTCGGCGTCCAGTTCCGCCGCAGACACGTCCGGCAGGAACTCCTCGACCACGAACTCCTTGATGGCCTGGGCGTAGGGCATGTCAGCTCTCCTCGGTGAAGTGGACTCCTACGGCGCGCTCCCGGTCGACCTTGCCGGTGGGGGTCCGGGGCAGCGGCTCGTCGGTGATCAGCAGGGCCGCGGGGATCGCGGCCCGGGGCAGTCCGCGCGCCAGATGCCCGCGCAGGGACAGGCTGTTGGCCCCGGTGCCGGGGCCGCGGCGCGCCACGGCGTGCAGCTTCCGCCCGGCCACCGGGTCGGGCACCGCCGGCACAGCGGCCTCGGCGACGTCCGGGTGGGCCGGCAGCAGCTGCTCGACCTCCTGCGGATTGACCCGGACACCGCGGACCTTGACCTGGAAGTCGGTGCGCCCGACCAGGGTGAGCGTCCCGTCGGCCGAGCGGCGCGCCAGGTCGCCGCTGCGGAACCAGCGCCGGTCGTCCGTTCCCTCAGGATGCGGGACGAACGCGCCGGAGGCCGCGGCCGCGCCGTGGTAGCCCTCGCTCTGGAAGGGGGTGGAGACGTACAGCTCACCGGTGCCCGGCCCGTCCAGCACCCGGCCCTCCGCGCCGACGAGCAGGGCCGCCACACCGGGCAGCGGCTGCCCGAGCGGCGGCGAACCATCCGGGTCCGGGGCGCCGCGCAGTTCGTACAGGAAGCTGTCGTTGGTCTCGGTGCAGCCGTAGACGTTGTACAGCCGGGCGCGGGGCAGCAGTCCCGGCAGCGCGGCCAGGAGCGGGACGGGCATGGTGTCCCCGGTGAAGACCGCGTGCCGGACGGACGGGAGCGTACGGCCCCCGGCGCGGGCGGCGTCGGCCAGCAGCCGGTAGAACATCGGCACCGACTGGACCACCTCGGGCCGCTCCCGCTCGATGAGGTCGAGGAGACGGCAGCCGTCGGTGACGCGGTCCACGTCGACCAGGACGACCCGTCCGCCGCGGGCGAGGGTCGTCCACACGTCCAGGAGGCACACGTCGAAGTTCAGCGGCGCGTAGTTGAGCACGGTCGTGCCGGGACCGATGCCGAAGGTGTCGCCCGCCCAGACCGCGAAGCGGTCCAGCGCGGCGCCGGACAGCGGCACGATCTTCGGCAGTCCGGTGGATCCGGAGGCGGTGAGCAGCAGCGCGGTCCCGGTGAGGTCCGCGCGGGGGGAGCGGCGGGTCGCGGGCGGCCGCCCCGGAGCGAGTACATGGCCCACCCCGGCCTGCTCGTACAGCCGCTCCAGGACGTCCGCGCCCAGGTCCGGTGACGGCAGCAGCAACGGGCGCCGGGCCAGCAGACAGGCCAGGACGAGCGCGACGGTCCGGGGCGACTTGACCGCGGGCAGGGCCACCGGCGCGCCGGCCGGCAGATCGGCGATCCGGTTCCGTTCCCGCTCCGTGTGGGCGAGCAGCGCCCCGTAGCCGACCGAGTGCCCCCGCCAGACCAGGGCGGTCGCCTCCGGCGTCCGCCGGGCATGGTCCACGAAGCCCTCGACGAGCGGGCGCGGACCCGTGATGGTGGTGCCCTCCACGATGCCTCCTTCCGGACCGCGTCCGGCCGGGATTCGGCGAACGCGTTGATCCCCATGGTGGTTTCGACACCTGGAGGCTCGTTGGAGCCTGGCTCGGCGGGCGCCGGCCGCCGGGCGCACGGAAAACGGCGGCCGGTCCGCACCCCGGTGCGGGGGCGGGCCGGCCGCCGTCGGCGGGTCGGGCAGGTCGGGCGGTCAGCCGTCGAGGAGTTCGGCGAGCGCCAGGGAGGGGTCGTGCGCGGGCGGCCCGGCGGGCCACCAGGTGCCGGACCGCTCCCGGTACGGGTACCAGCGGCCGTCGCGCCCGTACCGCAGCTGCAGGCCCCGGCCGGACAGCGTCCAGCGGTTGTCACGGACGACGAGTTCGGGCAGCTCCTCGTCCTCCCAGCCCGCCGAGAGCGCCGTGCGCGCCCGGGTGACGTCGGACCCCTTGGGCTGCCACGCCTCTTCGAGTACCGCCAGTCCGGCGGCTCCGCCCCACCGCCATGCCTCGGCCGCCCGGTCCAGCTCGTCCGGCCGGTCGCAGGAGTCCCACAGCCGTGCGGGCACCCGGGGGTCGGGGTGGGTGGCGGCGATCCGTACGGTGTCCTGCCACCGGTCGAGCGGCCGGGGCGGCTCGCCGGCCGCCCCCAGGGTGTACGCGAGGAGTTCCCGGGCGCGTACGGCCGCATCCGCGACCAGCCGCTCCAGCGGGTCCGCCTCGATGCCGGTGACCGGCTCGGTGCCGTCCTCCGGCAGTTCGGGCAGCGGCGGGAGCGCCGGGAGCGCCGGGAGGGGGACGGCCGGGCGGGCGTACGCCTAGTCGGCAGGGGTCCCGGCGGCGGCCGGACCGTCCGTCAGCTCCGCCCCCTTCGCACCGGCGGGGTCCAGCAGCCGCTCGGCGTCCGGCAGGCCGGCATCGAGATGGGTGAAGCTGATGGCGCTCTGGCCGGGGTCGTTCTCCCGCAGTCGGCTCAGCAGCACCAGTCCGCCGTACAGCCCGGCGTACGGGGACCCGGCGCCATCGCGGGCCCGGTGCGTCGGCCGATTCATACACCGCGTGTGGTGTTGAGGGATCCATGGGCAGTGTATCGGCGGCGGCCCTCGCCAGGACGGCGGTCCCAACTGGTCTGTGCGGCAAGGCGGTTCCACATGCGCAATGCCCCAGCAACCGGCATGCACGGTGCTCGGACGACGGAACGTGGCCCGCTCGGGAGCGGCGGAAGCCACGGTGTGATCTCGCGGTCGCACGCGCAGGTCATGGCGTCTCCTCGGCGGGCAGGTGCTGGGACGACTTGGGGTGTGGTGCTCCTGGCAGGGCGATCAGTGGTGGGTCAGCCTCGGAAGATCTGCTCGGACTGGTCGCGGTTGGTGATATGCAGGTCCCAGTAGAGGCGGGAGAGTTGGTCAGCCGTGGCCCGTGGCTGTCCGTAGAAGGTGGGGGTGCCTATCGTGGCGTCGATGCCGATGTGGGCGGCTTGGGTGCCGGTGTCGGCCAGTTCCTTGTGCAGGCTGATCACCCAGTTGCGCAGCGCCGCTGCGGCGGCGTTGACGTTGGCGACCCGCGGGTCAGGCCAGATCGAGTCGGCGCCGGTGGTGTAGAGCAGGGTGCCCGCACCGGCCTCGCGTATCGCGGGCAGCACTGCCTTGGTAGCAGCCACCTGATGTCAGCGGGCCTCGGGGCGGATCCGCCTGATGAAGTGTAGTTCGAGTCCCGACAGGGGAGCCCCGACCTCGTGCATCGCCCCACCGGTGGCCAGCGACCCCAGATTGACCGCAGCGAAGCCCGCATCGTTGAGCATGTCGATAACCAGGTACTTCGCCTCCGCGTCGTCGCCGGACGCGAACAGGACTGTGCGTGGTCGGTCGGCGCCGTAGTCATCGATCCACTCCATCGGCATGTTGCTGATCGATTTCACCAATCGCGCGCCCGGGGCCCACTTCGCCACCATTTCGCTTGATGTCGAGCCGGCACGCGCAAGCTCGGCGCGCGATTTGGTCACGCCCTCCAGGCTGGTGACGTCGGGACGCATTTCGTGGTGAGCGTTCATCGCGTCGATGAGGATCCGTCCGCTCCAGTCGACGCCCTGCAGGGCTTCTTCGGCCTGCACCCAGTTGACCGCAATGATCACGACGTCGCTTTCCACGACCTGCGCCTTGGTTTCCGCGGTGGCGCCCCGCCCGAGCTCCTCGACGAATTCGGCGAGAGTCTCGGGCCCCCTTGAATTGCAGACGGCGATCGTGTGGCCCGCATTGAGCAGATGCCGGCCCATGACCCGAGTCACCGAGCCGGCTCCAATGAATCCGATGCGCATTTCGAACACTCCTTTGCAAAAGAATGGACAGGCCGGCAGCTCGCCGCCTGGGGTTGGCTGACCTGGCATCGACGACGGAACTCATCGATGAGCTTGTCGGTGTTGTTGGGGCTGGCTGACCTCCACGTCCGTGCCCGCGAGGAGCCAGGGCATCGATGCGGGCGAGAAGATCGTGGGCCGCAAGCGCAGCATCATCACTGACACCCTCGGCCTGCTGCTGGCGGTGCCGGTCACCGCGGCCGGCGTCCAGGACTCCGCGGCTGGCCGCATCCTCCTTCAACAGGCTGCCGCCAACCACCCCGGCCTGCGCAAGGCCTGGGTCGACGGCGGCTACCGCAAGCACTTCGCCGAACCCGCAGCGACCCTCGGCATCGACCTCGAAATCGCCCAACGCACCCCTGGGAGCAGGAGATTCACCCCGATTCCGAAACGGTGGGCAGTGGAGCGGACCTACGACTGGCTCATGCTCCACCGCCGCCCGGCCCGCGACTACGAAACCCACCCACACCGTTCCGAAGCCATGATCCACCTCGCGATGACCGACCTGATGGCCCGCCACCTCCCCGGAGAGAACACCACCTCCTGGCGAAACCCGACACCAGCACATCAAAGCCGCATCCAGGGATGAAACAACAGGATGAAACGACCTCTAAGGGACTTCGACGAGTCGGACCCGTGGCGCCGGGTTCGCTCCGTGCACGGACCGGCAACTGCCGCGCGCTGCGAACAGCGCGCCCACGCTGTCCTGACGGAGGACATGGCGTTCTGACCTGCGCTGGTCGGCTGCAGCAAGCGCACCGGGGCCGCACCCGCAACCCCTCGGCCGCGGATGGCACCGCGGTTGCGGCGGGAGCACAGCAGCCCTGCCCTGCCAGGCGGCACGGCCTTCCTACGGGCCGAGCCGCATACGCTCCCGCTCTGTATCTCCTCCCCGGCGGGGGCGTGGCACACCTCACTGTGCGGTAATTGGCGGTTACGGCGTTGCTGCGGCCAGAGCGGCGCGGATGGCGTCTGTACCGGCCGGCTCGCCCTTCTCGTTCGAGTAGGGGCCGTACGGTGTTCCCCACACCGGCGTGCCGGTTGCCTGCCGCCAGCTGTCGGCGAGAGGTCCTGCGTCCACCACGTTGTAGCCGATGGAGTCGATGAATGCGCTCACCGTCGCCTTCGCCGGTGCGAAGTCGCCGGCGATCGGCAGGCTGGAGCGGTCGGGGGCCCCTGCCGGGCGGGCGAGGAAGAGCAGGTGCTTGTAGAAGATGTTGTTGAACGCCTTGACCAGGAGTGCGTCGGGCAGATGCCGGAGGAGCAGTTCGCTGGAGGTGAGGGTCCCGCTGTCGAGGTCGGTGATGTGTCCGTCACGCTCGGGTCCGTAGTTGCAGGTGTCGATGACCGGCTTTCCGGCCAGGGGCGCGGCGGGTACGCGGGGGAAGGCACTGACCGGCACGGTGACCACAACGATGTCACCGGCCGACGCAGCCTCTTCGCTCATGGCCGCGGACGCCCGCGGCCCCAGTTCGCGGACGGTCTCCGCGAGCGTGTGGGGGCCGCGTGAGTTGCTGAGCACCACCTGATGCCCTGCGCCCACGGCCAGGCGGGCGAGAGTCTTGCCGATGGCTCCGCTTCCGATGAAGCCCACTGTTGTCATGGTTCTACGTCCTTTTCACAGAGCTGGGCGTGCCGGACTGGTTACGAGCCGCGGATGGTGCTGTTCAAGCGGCGGGGAAGTAGTGGCCGTTGTCCAGATCGGCGAGGAGGCCGGGCCGGGCGGGTTCCCAGCCGAGGGTGCGGCGGGTGATGGCGTTGGACGCCGGGTAGCTCTGCGTGGCGATGTTGGTGAGGAATCCGAAGTAGCCCGGTGTCATCAGGGCGTCATTGGGAATGCTCACGGCGGGCAGGCCCAGACGGTCGGCGAGGGCCTCGGCGATGTCGCGGAAGGGGGTGCCCTCGTCCTCGACCGCGTGCCAGTAGCTGCCGGCTGGCCCGTTTTCCAGGGCCAGGCGGAACAGGACGGCGGTGTCACGGATGTGGACGGCGTTCCACACATTGGCGCCATCGCCGGGGTAGCCGGCGAACCCCTTCTCCTTCGCGAGCGCGATCAGCGTGGGAAGGAAGCCCGCCACATCACTCGTGCCGTGCGCGATGTTGGCGATCCGTACGACCGAGGAACGCACCCCCTGCCCGGCCAGGTCGATCACGGCCCGCTCCACGACGTTGCGGACCCGCAGGGTGCCCCGGTGCTCTTCGCCGGACGGCAGGGCAGGGTCTTCCTCGGTGGCCGGCCGTCCCAGATTACCGGGCGAGCCGATGCTCCCGGCGGTGACCAGCGGCTTTCCGGTCCCCGCGAGGGCCTCGCCGTAGGCGAGCATGATGGGGAGCTCTGCGGCGGCCACCGCGTCCATCCCGCCGGTGGGCAGGAGGTCCTGTCGGTGGGCGACGTGGATGACGCCGTCGGAGGCGGCGGCTGCTTCCTTGAGCCCGTCGAGGTCCTCCAGGTCGCCGCGGCGTACCTGCGCACCGAGTGCGGACAGGGTTTCCGCGGACGCGTCAGACCGGGCCAGACCGGTGACCTCGTGCCCTGCGGAGATGAGCTCGGGAATGATGTGAGAACCGGAATGCCCGGTCCCGCCAGCGACGAATACATGCATCTGGATTATTCCTTAAAGAGGTAGACGGGGGCTTTCCGTGTCGCTCGTGAACTAATGCCGGACGGCACGGAAAGAGATGAGGAGCGCTATTCAGCGCAGAAGGGTGACGTTGAGGGAGAAATCGGTGTGCTTGACGGAGTGGCTCATCAGGCCCAGCTCCAGCAGGCCGACGTTTTCCAGTGCCCGCGCCATGAACAGGTCGCCGGTGTCCCAGGGGCGCAGCCCCAGGCTCTCGACGAACGCCGACACGCGGGCCTTGGCCTGCGCGTCGTCGCCGGCGATGAACACGTCCACCGGGCGACCCTCGGCGGACCCGGCGGCCACCACGTGGGAGAACACCGTGTTGAACGCCTTGACGACGTGCGCGTCACCGGGAGCCGCCTTGGCGATCTCCTGCGCTCCGGAGCTGTCGTCGGGCACGACGAAGCCCTGCAGGTCAGGGGCAACGGGGTTGGTGATGTCAACGATGATCTTGCCGCGCAGCGCGTCCCCGTACTCCCTCACCACCGCTGCCGCGCCGGCGTAGGGCACGGCCAGGATCACGATGTCCCCGGCCGGGACGTCACCGGCCGTGCCCACTGTGGCGCCGCCGAGCACGGCGGCCACCTCCTTCGCCTTGGCCTGGTCGCGGCCGAGGATCTCAACGGCATTCCCGCCGGCGAGCGCCCGACCGGCCAGAGCCCGGGCCATGTTTCCCAGTCCGACAATGCTGATACCACTCATCGGCATTCCTGCTTTCCGGTTTCCGGTCCTGCCCGGAAATTTCGCGTCGAATTCACTTCCCGCGCCAAGAGGCGCCGTATTTCATGCTGCCATCGCCCCCCAGGAAACGTCCAAGACCTCTTTAAACCCTGGTGATACCCTGAAGGTCTCACCACGCTGGAGGCCGTATGGATCTCGATCTGCGAAAACTGCGGTACTTCGTCGCCGTGGCCGACCGGCTCCACTTCGGCCGCGCCGCCGACGAACTCCACATCGCGCAGCCGGTGCTCAGCCGACAGATCCGCGCACTCGAACAAGATCTCGGCGCGGCGCTGTTCACCCGGGACCGTCACCGCGTCGAGCTGACCGACGCGGGCCGGCAGCTGCTGGCCGAAGCCGGCCCGCTGCTCGCCTCCACGCACGCGCTGCGGCGCCGGGTGTCCGAGGCCGCCGCCGGCCGGCGGCGGCTCATGGTCGGCTTCCGCGCCGGCATTCCCATCACCCCGGCGGCCCGCGCGTTCGAGGGCAGGCACCCGGACGTGATCGTCGACGTGCAGCGGATCGAAGGCGACGACCAGGCCGTGATGCTGCTCGACGGGCGCATCGACGTCGCCTTCGTGCGCCTGCCCATCGACGAAACCGGCCTGCGCCTGACGCCGCTGTACACCGAGCCGCGGGTGGCGGTGCTGCCTGCCGGACATCGTTTCGCCGGCAAGGCAGAGGTCACCGAGACCGACCTGGCCGGTGAGCCGCTGCTGTGGGACGGTGACGCGAGCTCGCAGCCCACCAAGCGCCCGTTCACCAACGCCGGATACCCGGTGCGCGGGGTCGACGAGACCCTCGAACATGTGGCGGCCGGACGCGGTATCTCTTTCCTGGCCCGCTCGGCGTCCGTGTTCTACTCGCATCCCGACATCGCCTACGTGCCCATCCCGGACCTGGCGCCCGACCAGGTACATCTCGCGGTAGCGGCAACGCATACCTCACCGGTCGTGGACGACTTCATCACCGCGGCTCACTCGGCGGCCGAGATCACGGCAGAATGCGGCAACTACGAAATGTGGCAGCTCGGGGGCGATGCCCTCGCACGGCACGCGTAAGAGGTCGTTTCATCCTGTTGTTTTATCCCTGGATGCGGCTTTGGTGTGCTGGTGTCGGGTTTCGCTAGGGGATGGTGTTCTTTCCGGGGAGGTGGCGGGCCATCAGGTCGGTTATCGCGCGGTGGATCATGGCTTCGGAACGGTGTGGGTGGGTTTCGTAGTCGCGGGCCGGGCGGCGGTGGGGCATGAGCCAGTCGTAGGTCCGCTCCACTGCCCACCGTTTCGGAGTCGGGGTGAATCTCCTGCTCCCAGGGGTGCGTTGGGCGATTTCGAGGTCGATGCCGAGGGTCGCTGCGGGTTCGGCGAAGTGCTTGCGGTAGCCGCCGTCGACCCAGGCCTTGCGCAGGCTGGGGTGGTTGGCGGCAGCCTGTTGAAGGAGGATGCGGCCAGCCGCGGAGTCCTGGACGCCGGCCGCGGTGACCGGCACCGCCAGCAGCAGGTCGAGGGTGGCATTTTCAGCGCTGATGTTCCAGGGTGAGGGTGGCGGCGGTGATTGATGTGAGGCGGTTCGGGCTGCAGCGGGTCCGGCGGAAGATCCGCCAGGGCTTCAGTCTCGCGATGTTTCGTTCGACGGGCGCCCGGGTTGCCGACAGGGCTCGGTTGACTGTCAGCTGGGTGGGGGTGAGTTCCTTGAGGGGTGGGCGTTTGAGCGGGGTGGTCACCCAGGGGCCGGCTCCGGTGTAGGCGCGGTCGGCGAGGACTGGCACGCCCTGGCGTTCGCAGATCCGGATGATGTGGTGGGTGCGGGCTGCGGTGAGGTCGTGGGTGCGGCCGGGCAACGTGGTTGAGATCCGCAGCAGTTTGCCCTCGGGATGGGTCACGACCTGCACGTTCACTCCGTGACGGCGATGCTTCTGGGAGAAATCGGCTCGACTGTCACCGACGCGGTCGTACTCGGCGAGCGTGCCGTCGAGCACGACATACTCGGGATCGGCCTCCCGCAGGATTCGCAGCAGCCCGGGTGCCCGACGGGACAGGTGGTCGACGACGGTGGTGGCATAGGCGTGGGCGGTACCCACGGATATGCCGAAGCCCGCGGCGATCTGCGTGAGGGTGTCGTGCCGGGGGAGGTAGATCAGGCCGACGAGGGCCCGCTGGTGAGGCGGGAGTTTGCAGCGGCGGTCACCCTCACGAGTGACGATGAGCATGGTTACCCACTCGACCAGGGCGTGAGGCAGGTCGAGTGCGGCAGGATATGGGACCAACGAGGCTCCTGTGTTGATGAGTTGAGACGTCGAACACCTCTCTCAGCGGCACGGGAGCCTCGTGCGTTGCGGACCCAAGCCCGTCACCCGATCAGTGGCCACTCTGAAAGCGCTCACTTCTTCGGGTTGATGTCACCAACGCCGGGGGTGTGGCGGGAGGGCTGGAGGCGGGGGAGGAGGTTGTCGACCAAGTGGACACGGCGGGGTGTGCTGGTGCGGCCGGTCAACGGTGGACTTTGCCCGTCTCCGGTTCAAGGCCGCCACTGGGCGGTGCTGTGTCTCAGGAGGCGTGGATGGCGAGGGACTTCGTCATGGCCCGGTTCGCTCGGTGGTCGAGTCCGGGAATGTAGGACGAGTACGGCTCCTGCATGATCTGTGAACTGTTCGGCCCACCTACAGGCAGCCCCCGGCTACACCGCTTGCCTGCCCGGACCCGCAGCCTGGGCACGTCCTCGGAGACCGTCGGGTTCAGCGGGGCCCACCACCTGTCGAAAGGGTGGGTGCTCAAGGACGGAGGCCGGGCTGCCGTGAGGCCGCCGCCCCGGTGACGGTGCGGGACGGCTCAGCGGTCTTCCTGACCGCGAGGTGCGCACGGTTGGGTGTCCCGTTGGGTTCGTGTGTCGGCCGGGGTGTGAGGGGGCGTGTGCGGCCCTGGCCGGGCCGCGGCCGGCTCGCTGTGACGGCGTACGACCACGGGCGGGGTGGGCCGGGAGCCGGGGATGCGGATGCGGATGCGGGTCGTCAGCGGCCTGGCTGCCGGGCGGGGGCTGCCCGGGTAGGGTCCGGCGGCGGCCGGATCTTCGCCGTGGTCGGGGCAGTCGCTGCCCAGCGGGCAGATCACCGGGGCAGGAACGGGCGTGCGGAAGGGCTGCGCGGGGGCAGGCAGGACGCGGGGGGCGAAGAAGTCTCCGGAGCCGGGAGGTTCGTTGAGGGTGGTCATCGTCGCGGCGTTCAGAGCCGGCGCGGGATGTGATGGGGAGGCCTGGGGCCATGTCCGTGTGGTCTGCCGCCGTGGCAGAGGGGGCCGCACGCCGGGCACCCGCAGGGACAGGGTGGGGGTGTCCACTCCGCGATCCGGCGACGGACCAGGCCCGGGCCGGCGTAGTACCAGCGTGGGAGCATCCGCAGGGGCAGCGGGTGCAACGGCCTCTGAACGCGTGGCGGGTGCGCAGCTGGAGCACAGCAGTGAAGTCCACCCGCGTTCGCCGCTGTAACCGAAGGAGGGGCGGCGACACCGCGGACAGGCGAGCTCTCCACGGCGCTGCGCCTGGTCGACGAGGAGTTCTCGGCTCATCCGCGCGACGGCGTCCGCTTCGGGCGAGGCCGGGTCGGGCACGTGAACCGTGAGCTTGAGAGCGGGGGTCCTGCGTGAGGTCGACTCCATCTCGCTCATCAGCAACTGCAGGTCTCTGGGGGTGACACGGTCGTGGAAGACCAGACGCTGGGTGGTGTCGGGTCTGCGGGAGCGCAGGCGGCTGCTGCGCCGGTCGGCGTCCGCACGGTCCCAGGCCTTCGTCCACTCGGGCAGCTCGCTCCTGCGGACGTTGCAGGCCTCGGCGAAGGCCGCGACAAACGTACGGCTGGGCGTGGAACTGCCTTTGAGGACTCGGCCGACGGTGCTGTGCGGCAGCCGCCCGACGCCCCCCACCCGGGCATCGAGGGAGCGCAGCGGTGGCCGGCCGTCGTCGTGGTGCAGATCGACGAGCGCGGAGTGCAGATCAGCGAAGTCCTTGACGACACTGATGTGCACTCCGCTGCGGTGGCCGCCGACCACGCCCTGAGCACGGGCCTCGTCGCGCCGGGCGTGCTTCCACAGCCGCTCGGCTTCCTTCGTGCTGCGCTCGCAGGCCGCGGCGTAGGCCAGGACCACCGCCGGGTTCTGCGGCACGCTGCGCCCCGAGGCGGCGCGCGCGAGAGTGTCCGCACTGAACTCGGTACGAGAGGCGAGCTGTTCGTAGGTCAGTGCGGCAGCAGCTCTGCCCTCACGCAGCCAGGTCACCAGAGCACGCAGCGACCGACTGCACAGGGGAATCGCGTTCTCGCGGCGCGCCATCGCGGATCAGGCCTGCGCGGGCCGCGCCGTGACGGTGCGGGCGCGTCGCAGCTGCATCAGGAGGCGGTAGCCGAGGGAGAGTGCCTTGAGAGTCATGACGATCACGCCGGCGGCCGGCCAGCCGGCGGCGGCCAGGGAACCGGCGACGATGATGATCACGACGAGGACGACGGCCTCAGCCACGGTCAAAGGACGCGCTGTGCCGCAATTGGTGTTGTTCAACTTCATGACCTAACTGTTCGTTCTGGACTCAACATCTGCTACTGCGGGCGTACTTGCCGGTGGTGTGGGCGGTGCTGGTATGCCGGGGCGGTTGCCGCCACCCGCGGTGGTTAGCGATGTTGCAGCATCCCGGCCTCCAGCACTAACTGCCGGGAACGCATTCCGCAGATGTGTCCCTTTGACCGCGTGGACTCGGCGCGGACTTCTGTGAGGCATCGCGCCTGTTCGTGGGCGGTGACGCAAGCTTCTTTCCGCAGTTGCGTCCCATCTTTCAGGGACCGCGACTGTCACTGAGGGTGACAATCCGCAGGGATGTCCCGCGATCCACTACAGCTTCCGGACACGCCGCAACCCCTGTCACCGCAGCTCGGGGCGGCAATGCCCCTCCCCGTTCCCGCGCCCTCGTCCCGGCCTTGACCTTCGTGCCGACATGCCTGATGTTTGTGCGTGCCTGACTGCGCGCCTCACGGCCGCCAGTGGGCTCTCCGAAGTACTGCGGGCAACACAGCTACCCAGGAGACCGAGCAGCCCCGTTGCCGCGGGACACGCTCGACTGTTCTGGCGCCGCCCATCGCGGCGCCAGACCTTTCTGCGGACCCCGGCCCTGCCACACACCGACCCAGCTCGCCGAAGTCCCTTCCGACCCCCGGCCCCTGGCCCACGGCCCCTGGCCCCTGGCCCCTGGCCCCTGGCCCCTGGCCCCTGGCCCCTGGCCCACGGCCCCTGGCCCCTGGCCCCTGGCCCACGGCCCCTGGCCCCCCGACCCCTGGCCCACGGCCCCTGGCCCCCCGGCCCCTGGCCCCTGGCCCCTGGCCCACGGCCCCTGGCCCCTGGCCCACGGCCCCTGGCCCCTGGCCCCTGACCCACGGCCCCTGGCCCCTGACCCACGGCCCCTGGCCCCTGACCCACGGCCCCTGGCCCCTGGCCCCTGACCCACGGCCCCTGGCCCCTGACCCACGGCCCCTGGCCCCTGGCCCCTGACCCACGGCCCCTGGCCCCTGACCCACGGCCCCTGGCCCCTGACCCACGGCTTCCGTGGAGGTTCAAGAGCCTAAGAGCCCTCTGAAGTGCGAGTTCAGTGATCGTTCCGGAATCCGGTGATCGTCGAAGGATTCGCTATTGCCGGGTGGATCAGGCGGAGCGAGTCTGTGCTGGTCAGGTGGGTGTGGTGGTGTGGGGGAGTGAGGTGGGCCAAGAGCGCGGCTGCGGGCGTGGCCAGTGGTGACAGGCTGTTTGGCTGGCCTCGCGCAAGGAGGGTGATCTCTGCGAATCCGTGATCAGGAGGAGGACCTGGCAAGGTGCTCGTCGGACCGTTTCCCGGTGGGTGGCAGTGCCCGCTCCTGGGCTGTGGACACGACGTCAGCGAGGCCCGAGCGCCCGGTAGGTGAACTCCTGGGCGATGCCGCCCGGTTGCATCTGGGCGTCCAGGCGGTCGGCGACGCGGCGGGCCTGGACGAGGCATGGACCGACGGCATCCTGCCCGACCTGGGATCTCAGTACGGGGCCTTCGAGTTCTGTACGAGTGTGGGCTTCGCTGCCTGACCGCACGAGCTCCCGCGCACAACAGGGCGCTGTCTTTCGCCGTCTCCACGGCATGGCAGAAGGCCGACCTGGTCGCAGGTCGGCCCTCACGGTTGGGTCGGGTGCTGTCACGCACGCCGGTGCCCGAAGGTTCTGGCCCGTTTGGTAGGGAGGAGTCCGCAGCCGCCGGGGAGTTGGAACCTGTCATGGAGCGTCGCATCCCTGCCTACGGGGGTGCAAGCTCGCCGTGTCGAAGCTGGGTCGCAGGTGCATCAACTGTGCGGGGTTCCGTACACCGCGCGAGAATTTTGCAGGTCAGCAGGGCTGATCCGCGTGGATTGCTTACGGAGCCAGCTAACAGGACTGCTTAGAAGCTGTTGTCTTTTCGGGCGTGATCGGTGCGTTTTCGCTGGTCGGGGATAGCAGTGGTGATTCCGTGGGAGTCGTGGCCTGTCGGGTCGTCGTTCCCCGGGAGGTCACGGATGCCGTCGGTTGTCGGACTGCTGGAACAGCACGAGCTCGCCGCTCGTCGTCGAGTCGACGGGCTGCGGGAGGAGGCCGACTGCATCCAAGGCGAGCTGGCTGCGGCCGAGCGGGAATGGCAGGAGTGGGCGATCGCGCGCAGGCGGGTCGACACGGTGCTGGCTCCGGATAGCGGCGACACCGCCGGCACGGAGGCCACTGGCGATCGGCGGGATGCGGACGCGCCGACGGAACCCCGGGACGCGGCGAAGCCGAAGTCGCAGGTGCCGGCGTGGCGCCAGGGGCTGGCCTGGTCGGCGCTGTCGGTCGACTACCAGCGCATCCTCACGGCGCTCGCAGACCGGGACCGGCTCCATCAAGGGCCGCTGACCTGCCAGGAGATGGCCGCGTTGTTCGGCATGGACGTGGTGCCGGCGCGGGTGGAAGCACTGCGGTCGAAGGCGAAACGCCTGGTCGCGCGGGGGTGGCTGGCCGAGCGGCAGCCGGGCCGGTTCACCCTCGCGGCAGGCGTGAGCGGGCCAGGCGGCGCGTCATGAGCAGGGTCATCGACCAGTAGATCATCGCCTCGGCGCTGGTGGTGCGCCGCTCGAAGTCGCGCACCAGACGGCGGCTTCGCATCAGGTGGGCGAAGAGGCGCTCGACGATCCACCGCTTTGGCAGCACCACGAACCCCTTCTGGTCGTCGCTGCGTTTGACGATCGCCAGGACCAGGGTGAGCGTGGCCAGGCAGTACTCGACGAGGCTGCCGGTGTAGCCGCCGTCGGCCCAGACCAGTTCGAGGCGGTGGTGCACGTCGGCGACCTGCCCGAGCAGGACCTGGGCGGCGATGCGGTCGCCGGTGTCCGCGGCGGTGACCATCACGCCCAGCAGCAGACCGAGCGTGTCGACCACGACGTGCCGCTTGCGGCCGTTGATCAGCTTGCCGCCGTCGAAGCCCCGGCTGTCCCCACCGACGACGGCGTCCGCCTTGACGGACTGCGAATCGATCACCGCGGCCGTCGGCTCCGCATCCCGCCCCAACTCCTCGCGCACTCTCGCGCGCAACCGGTCGTGGGACTCCTTGACCAGCAAGTTGTCGCGCCAGCGGCGGAAGAATGCGTAAATGTGGTCCCACGGCGGAAAGTCGACGGGCATCGCCCGCCACTTGATCCCGTTGTCTACGAGATACCGGATCGCATCGAGCATCGCCCGGTGGCAGTACGCCTCCGGCCGGCCGCCCCGGCCACGCATCCAGCCCGGCACCGGCAGCAGCGGGCGGATGACGGCCCACTCCCCGTCCGTCATGTCAGTCGGACAGCGAGGCTGCCGCGTCCCGTTGTCAGCGGCGTTTCCGAACCGGTGAGCCAGGCAGTCACACTCCCAGGTGACCGCACTGGACTGCCCGGCCATCGGCACGCAAGACTGCTGCACCAGGGCCTCCTGCTGCTCGGTGATTCGACACCAACGAGCTGTTCAGGAGGCCCTGTTCGTATGCGCCCCAGCGTCCCGTGACCACCCGATCGGGACTCCCGTTCGACGCGCATCCCTCAAGATCGAAAAGACAACAGCCTCTAACCTCAGCCATTGAAGATCTCTAGCGGAAGATCTGCTCGATCCCGAAGACGAGTTGGTGGGCTTGGGGCCATCCGGCGTCGATGAAGGCGTCGCAGATTTCCCGCAGGGCGGTGAGGTTCTCCGGTGTGTGCAGGATGCTCCTGTGGTCGGCCAGGATGCGTTCCACGAATTTTACGCAGGTGCCCAGGCCCATCGGGTCCATGGTGTATCCGTCTTGTGTGCCAGCTTGTTTGATGATGTCGCGGATCGTCAGAAGAGCTTTTTGTGGGCGATGGTCGGTGATGTATTCGTAGATCTCGACCAGGTGGTGGGTGACGGGTGCTGCGGGAACCTGCGCCAGGATCTGGATCACTGGGTCGGCTTCGTCGACGAGCCTGACTTGGTCCGATGTGGGTGGTGTGCCTTCCCGGTCGATGGCTCCGCTGCCGGAGAAGAGCTGGAAGGCGATGCCGTCGAGCAGTTGAACTTCGGCTTTCAACTGCTCTTTCTCGCTGTCGGTGAGCTGGTCTGCGCGCCTGATCGCTTCCTGCGCCGAGCGGAGTGCCGGCTCGGCGAGCTCGTGCATGAAATCTAGGGCGCGCTTGCGGACGGCGGGGTCATTGTGGGTGAGAGCCTTCTGAGAGCGGAGTATGTGGAGGGAACTTGACCAGGCACTTTGCCCCGGCCAGCTATCGATCATTTGATTGAGTAGTGTTCTGGCCTCTGGCATGGCGTCATAGACCCAGAGAAGTGCTGCAACTGTTGCGCAGGTTGAGGCGGCAGACTCGCGGGCTTCGCTCGGGTTCACGCGAGCCGCTACTTGGGCGAGGAGTTGCGTGCCTCGGTGTCGGTCGCTCATGCGTAGGGCAGCTGCCTCGACCGTTGCGCTCAGGACGGCATCGTCCGATTCCTGCTGGGCGAGCAGTTCGAGGAGTTCCCAGGCGGTGTCCGGGGAGCTGCGTGCGACAAACGGTGCTGTTTTGGCGATGGTGTGCCGGATCTGTCCGACAGGGTCCGCAGAGAGCTCGAGGATCGCCTTGCCCACCTCCGCGGTGTAGTGCTCGGGCACCAGGCACAGCTGCCCGAGTCCACGGGCTGCCTCGGTGCGCGGGCCTTGCGGGATGAGCATGGTGTAGTTGGCGTTCTGATCTGTCGGCTCAGGACGTGGGCTGCTCTTCAGCGACAGCAGGATGGACCGGGCGTGGTCCAGGGCTGATGGCGGCGCCTGGATGGTGCGTGTCCAGATTTCGGCTGCCTTGGCCACGAGGGTTTCTGCTTCGTTGCGCACTGCTACGGAGGATGCCTGGACCAGAGCTGCCTCAAGCGCGGTGACGACCGGGACGCAGGAAGTGATCTCGTCCGGAGTCGGGGCGCCGTTGAGGTAGGTGTCGGTGAACCGGCGGACTTCGTCGCTCAGGATCTGTACGGTCTCGTCTGCAGGGTTGCCGCTGGCCGCGACCGGTGTCGGGTTCAGGCCGGCCCAGGCCAGATCGTCGTCCTCGTCGTCGTTATCGATGGCTGCGGCCTGGGGCTGGTGGTCGTGGGCCAAGGACTGATCGATGAGGTGTTCTGCCGAGAGCGCGTTGAGGAACATCCGGTACCGGCGATCCTCCCGGTCCCAGTCCTGGCTGCCATCGTCGGCGCTGAGGGGCTTCAGCGCGAGCACGGCTGCCTCCAGCCGGCCTGCTTCTGTAGCCCCGAGCGTGGGATGCAGTGCTCTTGTCAGTGTGGATGCGGGTCCGGCGAGCTCGGGGATGAGTAGCCTCGTCACGAGAGTTGCCGGATCGCTGAAGAAGGCATCGGCGAGGGCGGGATTGTGGGGCGCGGACAACAGGACACGCCGCCACACGACGGCAGCCTGAGGGGCTGCCGTCAACGCCTCGACCAGCTCCTGGGTTTGCGCGGCGGTGGCGTTCGACGCGAAGTCCTGAAGGGCGTTGAACAGGGCCGCCGGGTCGTCGTTCGCGTAGCTGGTGCCGAAGTCCGTCAGGTGTGAGCCGTCCTCCTGGATCGTGACTGCGTGGCTGTTCAAGATCATCTGATGTTCTGTCGGCTGGGTATGTCCGAGGGTGCTCAGCCGGGTGAGGATGGACAGTGCGCGTCGGGAATCGGTTCGCAGGAGGTCGGGGAAGTACTGGACTAGGGGATACTTGGCTGCGCCGAAGTCCTGTCGGCGGTTGGACAGCAACGTCAGGACGGCGCCTGAGCCCATCTGTGTGGTTTCGGAAGAGTTCTCTTCATGGCTGAGCGTTGTGACGTAGAGGTCTTCCACGAGTGCGGGCATTAGCCCTGTCAGCTGTTCGACCTCGTGGGTCAGGGCCACAAGGTCGTTGTAGCCCCGTTCCTGCAGTTGCGGTGGTTCCAGGGCGCGCCTGAGCAGAGTTTCGGTTGCCTGCGGATCGCTGGTAGCTGTCTGGATCACTGCGGGGATGGCCAGTCGCGCCCACAGAGTGGGTGGCTGAGTCCAGATATGTTCCAGCAGGCGCCGCGCGGCCAAGCCACACTGTTGCAGGGACGCCGTAGTGAGGATCGTGTGGTGGGATGCCAAGTCGGTGACCAGGACACCCAACGCGGAGCCGGCGTGCTCGGGTGTGTGGGAAAGCCGCTCAGCTGCATCCGCCCACACGCCCGGGTTCGCGAGACTGCCTTCTTTGATTCTGATGGAGACGACGACGGCGATCGCCCCCAGCAGTCGCTTCAGCTCCGCAGTGCTGTCTGGAACGCCGGCGAGCAGCGGTTCGATTTCTGCGGCGTTGCTGCAATTGCGGACCACGACGTCCGCGATCGCCGGTGCCGTCATGCTTGGCGATGGCGTGGCCATCAGCTCCAACGCAAGTGTGTAGAACGGGGCTGCCCCCTGTTTCCACGCCATCTGCAGGTACACGTCGATGCTGGGTCGGGCGAAGAGCAGCAGGTCCGGATCTGCCCGCAAGCACTCCGTCAGACCGTCGCTGAAGGAATCGAAGTAGACCGTCCCCACGGCGTAGTCGAACAGCACATGGTGCGCGAACTGAATCGGCCCACGCGCAGGGTTCCCCACGGTAAGCGGTACGCGGCTGAGAACGGATCGGGAAAGCAGGCTGTCCAGGACCGTGGCCGCGGCGATATCGCCCTCCAGCACTGTCTGGGCCGGTACAGCAAGTTTCCTCTCACGCGCCGTTGCCGCGCACAGTCGCACCAGCAGGGCTTCCCTGGCGGTGCCGCCGGCCCCGTCCGAAACGCGTGCCTGCCAGTAGCGGTCCAGCAGATCCGGCCTGCTGTCGATCCCGCGAAGATCTGATGCTGCCGAGCCTTCCAGCAGGAGTTCAGCAGCCAGGCGCAGATTGAAGGTGTTGAGCATCAGCCGTCGCTGCTGTTCGGAGGCCTGGTCCAGCAGGCTCCTCAGCGCCGGAAAGGCATCACTGACTTGTTTCACCTCGTCGTCTGTCAGGTCCTCCACCAGCACGGGGGCGCCTGGGAAAAGGGTGCGCAGGCGACTCGAGTGCTGTAGGTCCCATGTGCGGATTGAGGCAACCACTCGCCAGCGGGGCAGCTGTCGACTGACATTGTCGATGACTGTCCGCCACAGTCCGGCTGAGGCGTCCGCTCGTGCCGCGTCCAAAGCGTCGATGATCAATAGCCCGGTGCTGCCGGGAGACCACTCGGCCAGGACATCGACGAAGGAGTGCTGCAGCCCCAATTCCGTGCGAAGCTCACCAATGCTCTCAGCAGCAAGGCTACTGACCTGCATGAAGACCAATGGCCGGCCTTGAGCAGCTACCTCACGAGCCAACCCGTGCAGAACCACTGTCTTACCGGCCCCAGGTTCACCCACGAGGAGGAACGACTCGTCCTGTGAGCGCGCATCCAGCCCAGTCGTCATACTGCGCTCGATTGCCACCGGATCGTGCGGCGCGGGGATGGTGGTGAGCCCGTGGTCCAACTCGTCGAGAGCCTGCTTCGTGAACTTCGTCAAGAGCTCCACATCTGCGGTGAAATCCTTGATCGTGGCCAGTGCGATGGTGGCCGACGACAGTTTTTCCTGCAGCTGCGCCACGTCGGCGCCGGAATGCAGGATGGCCAATTGTGCGCAGGCACCGAGGAGCACGTTCCAGGCGGCCTCCGCTTGAGCGGCGTCGCTGAGTACGGTCATGCGCAGCAGCCCGAGAGCCTCGCGCTCTGCCTGGCCGCCGGACTCTACATCCAGGGTCCAGACGTAGCAGCAGGCCAAGAATGCCCGGAGCTCGGCAGCCGACGGCGCTGTGCCTCGCTGCTTCTCCCACTGCCGGCGGACATGCGCCACGAACGTGTTGTGAGCGGCGACCTTGGTGGCGTTGAGGCCCAGGGAGGTCACGTCTTTTTCGACGGGCTCGCCACGGAGCCGGTCCAGGGCTTGGGCGAGATCGACTCTCACCGTTCCTGATGCCTCGGAGGACGTGACGAGGACCAGACGTTCATGCGCGTGGCCGGGCAGCAGGTGCTGCTGTACGAACTGTGCGGCCGTCTTGGCCATTTCGCTAGTTGCCCGGATAGACATGCCGATGGTCCGTTTTGCCTGCAGGACCAGGGTGATCCCATCGGAGGTGTCTACCCGGCAGTCATCGACGGGCTCCCCGGTTTCGCACGCAACTTGCTGCACCGACCCGGTCCACAGGCCCCGGACGGCGGGGGCAGCCGTGCCAGCCAAGGAGGTAACAGCAAGCCACGCTGCCACGCGATGCTGGTAGTCGAAGCCTCCCGCTCCGGCGCTGCCACCGGCATCCGACCTCGCTGCCTTGCTCGCAGTCACTGGCGGTCCCCTCGCTTCGGCTGGCTGAGAGAGAAACCTACCGGCCCCGTCCGACAATCAGAGTGAACCCGGCTCATCGGCATGACCGGAGCTGATAATTGGTGCGGTGAGGGGCCCTGTAGTCCGCCATTGCCGTGTGCGAGTGACGTTTGGCGTGGATGTCACCTGGGGGGGATGAATGCTCGCGTGAACCCACGGCCGGTCAGCACCGTGGTGGTTACGGTCCGGGGATGGATCCAGGGTTCATGGCGGAGCGGGCGATCGACCCGTCCACCAGTGCAGCGCGGTGGGTGGTCGCTGACAGCCTTACGTTGGAGTTGCATCTGGAGGCGTCGGTGTTCATCACCTCGCTGCGGGCGCGGGACCTCTCGCCGAATACCGAGCGGGCCTACGCGGGGCGGGTCGCATTGTACCTGAGCTACTGCAGTGGCCAGCGCCTGGACTGGCGGATGCCGAGCTTCCTGTCGTTGTCGGGGTTCCAACGCTGGCTGGTCACTGAGCCGCTGCCGCCGCGCGGGCATCGGGCGCGGGCGGGCAGGCCGGTGGTGCGTTCGCAGAACACGGCGAACGCGGTGATGACTGCGGTGGCTTCCTTCTTGCGGTTCTGCGTGGCGAACGGCTGGGTACAGCCGAGTGTCGCCGGCCTGCTGTCGCAGCCCAAGTACCTGATGCAATGTCCCAGCCGGCTACGACGCTGGGAAGCGCGACCAGTTCCGCACCATCGACGCCGCGGCGTTCCGGTTCCGGGTGACCGAGCCGGGCTACCAGGACCTGGCGCCGACCCAGATTGCCGAGATGATCGCCCTCGCGCCGCGGGCACGGGACCGGTTCCTCATCGCACTGCTGGCCTGCATGGGCCTACGGATCGGCGAGGCCCTCGGACTGCACGGCCAGAGTGCGGTCGCAGCTTCGACAACGCCCCGCCCTCAGATCCAGGGTCCGGTAAGCCGGTTGTCCTGATCCGCCCCCGAGTCAGCTTGGCCCTGGGATGATCAGGCCGTTACTGGACAGCAGCGAAAGGTGAGGGGGAGCGCGGTGTGGGACTACTCGGAACTCAGCGCGGAGGCACGCAAGCTAGGAGGCCCTGATGCCCTACGGGCAGCCTACGTCCAGCTCGGGCGGCGGCTAGGCCAGCGGCGAGCCTTCATTCTCGGTGCCCTTGCCGTCGGCGTGCCGGTGGCTGGGTGGAAGGTCTTGAAGGACTACCGCGACCGCCGCGCCGTCGCCGCTTCCCAGGCCACGGTCGTGACCTCCGAGGCCGCGCCCGCGACGGAGGAGGCCGTAGTCGCCGAGGCGGAGGCTGTACTCACGGCCGTCGACGTCACGCCGGTGGTCGATGAGCCGGAGCCGGAGCCCGCCGCCGAGTCCTCACCCTCGGCCACCGCAGCCCAGTCCACCCCAGCGGCCGGCGGACCATTCAGCGCGTAGGGGCGCGAACGCCCCAGCGCTGACTGCTGGGAAGGGCCACGCTAGGACTCCTCGGCCCTCCCTCGCGCAGTGCGCCGGCCACCCGACCGGGGCCTCCCGGTACGGGCGCAGCTTCGGCAGCAGCTCGGTGAGCGGGGGAGGACGCTAGTAGCCTCGCCTACTCCTCTGACAAATCCGCTAACGATCACTAGGACCTGTCCGGTCGATCATGTTCGGAGCCAGATGGTGAGGGCTGCAGCGGTTACGGTGCCGAGGTAGACGTAACGGCGCTTGTCATAGCGGGTGGCCACCGCCCGGTGCTGCTTCAGACGGTTGATGGCCCGCTCGACGGTGTTGCGTTTCTTGTACCGCTCTTCGTCGAAGCCCGGTGGCCGTCCGCCGCTCGACCCTTTGCGTAGGCGGGCGGCCTGGCTGTCGGTCTTCTCGGGAATCGTGTGCCGGATGCCCCGTTGCCACAGATAGCCGCGGCAGGGCCCGTTGCTGTAGGCCTTGTCGGCCGCGACGCTGTCCGGCTTCTTGCGCGGCCTGCCCGGCCCGAGCTTCGGGACGCGGATCTTCTCCAGAACCGGCTTGAACTGCGTGCAGTCCGCCCCCTGACCTGGCGTGACGACCAGGGACAGCGGGCGACAGCGGCCGTCCGCACTCAGGTGGAGCTTAGTGGTGAACCCGCCTCGCGAGCACCCGAGGCTCTCACCTCCCGCACTACCTCCACCAGGCGGGCGTGCAGGCTCTGCCACGGCGTTTCGACCTGATGTCCTGGCTCTTCGGCCCCCTTTGACGCGAGGGGCGGCGGGTCGGTGAGGGCGCCCGCCGCATGCTGATGCGCCCGCACGATGGTGGAGTCGACCGAGACGTCCCAGTCAATCTCCCCGACCGCGTCGGCCTGGGCCTGGACCTGTTGGAGCAGACGCTCCCACGTCCCGTCGGCCGACCACATCCGGTGCCGTTCGTAGACGGTCTTCCATGGCCCGACCCGTTCGGGCAGGTCACGCCACTGCACGCCGGTCCGTGCCCGGTGCAGAATCCCGTCGATCACCTGCCGGTGATCCCGCCACCGGCCACAACGCCTGTTGCTGACCGGCAGGAACGGCCGCAGCCGTGCCCACTCGGCATCACTCAGATCACCCCGCCCCATGACAGGAAGAACGACCAGACCACATGCCGGTCACAAGATCACACGAACCCTGCTCCCTACTCCGCGACGAAGGGTGCGTATCCGACCGGGACCTCGCTCACCTGAAGGTCCGAGAAGAGCAAGGTCAGGTTGTGTGCGTTGGTCTCAATGCGTACCTCATGGAAGTCGATCCCGAGGGCCTTCGACCAGCGGCGGGTCTCCTCCGACTCAGGAAGGAGCTTGGCTCCCGGGTACAGGCCGTGCCACTTCACGCCCCAGACGTATCCGTCGAGGTCGATACCGGTTTCGTGGTCGATGAGCCGGTCGTCCAAAGAGATCCGCCAGGTCTCCGCCGGCACCGACGTCTCGCATCGGGCCTCGACGCAGTACCGGAAGAGATACCGCAGGTGGGACGGCGTGATACCGGTACGGGGATCAGCCGTCGCGTAGACGATTACCTCGTAGTCGCGCATGTAGTTGGTGTATCCGTGGTGGACGACAGCGTGATCGAAGGTCTCGTCCAGCATCTGTTCAAGTACGGCGGTATCCATGCCGTCCTTCTACCTCACTCGACGAGACCTTCAACAACGAGATCACGGGCGTCAGACACCGTCACCTCAAAGATCGACCGGACAGGTCCTAGGTGAATGGTGCGCTGACATGTGTATCTAGTGATCGTTTCAGGATCTCTTGCTGCGGTGTGGCAATGGATCTGACCTGAGGTTTCCTGGGGCAGTTGGCATGCAGGCAGGCTCTGAGGTGCAGATTTAGTGATCGTTTCGGAGCATGGTGATCGGCTCTGGATTTCGTTATGGCTGCGTGGCCTGGGCGGCTAGGTTTGTGCTGGTCAGACATCCGATGGCGCATCTACGACGGTTGCCGATGTGCGAGCTGAGGATCGATCGCTCTTTCGTGGCGCAGGTCGCCGTCTGCTCGCCGGTGCCTGGGATTCTGGCGCCTCCACCTGAACGCGGGGGCGGAGGCCTGTGGACGACCGTGGCCGAAGGGCTGTGAGGAGGCGGGAAGCCGCGCCCACCGCGCGAGAGTTGCCCCGATCGTTCGGCTGGCTACGTCGGCTTGGACTGGCTGCGTGTGCGACTCCACCAGCGCCTCTTGTGCTGCTCTCGCCAGTGGGACAGCCGGTTGTCGACCGAGACGGTGTACGGATGGTCGGCGCCGAACGTTGTCCGGCAGCCGGTGAGGGATCGCTTCAGCAGGGCGGTGGCCGCCGACCTGTCGCCCCGGGACCAGTACAGGACGGCGAGTTTGACTTGGCATTCCAGGGTCGCGGGGTCTCCAGGCCCCAACAGCCGTGCGCGAACAGCAACGGTGTCCTCCAGCAGTGCAGAGGCATGGACGCGCCCACGGCCAACCGTAGAGGGCTCCTGTCGTTCACGGGCCAGACGCTCGTCCTGGTGGGCAAAGTCCTCCTGCAGGAGCGTGAAGGCATCCTTGTGACGGTGCGCGAGGAGGCAGGCCCATGCGAGATCGCGTCGAGCGACGAGGGTCATGGGGTGAGCGCGGCCCAACAGTTGCTCGCTGATGCCGATCAGCTGCTGCCCGTAGGGAACTGCAGTGGCAAGGCCGACACTGATCAGACTGCGCAAAGTCCAGCGCAGGAGGTAATGGCCTTCGACATTCCACAGCAGGTCCCCGGCGCAGGCATCGACGCTGTCGATGTTGGTGCGCAGCACGGCTGTCGTCTCACGGTCGAACCACGGGACCTCGTCGCACAGTTCCCTCAACGAGTCGACGGCGGTTTTCACCACCGCCTGCACCGTGGCGTCGGGAGTGCACTCGCGTACGGCTCGTGCGGTCAGGGCGTGCAGCCGCACCGCGCGGGAACCAGCCTGAGCGTGATCGGAGAGCAGGCCGTAGCGGTGCAGAAGTCGCAGGGCTGCCCGCACCTGGTCAGGATCAACGGCGGCGGTAACTCCGTTGGGAGGTGCGGTGCGTTGGGTATCGAGGTAGTGGGTGACGGCGTCGCTGGCCCACAGGGAACGGGGGTGTCCGGCCGGGTCCAGAACGGCGGCCAGACGCATGACCGGAACAGCCAGGCCGACGGGCTCGCTCGCTTGAGCGACATCCAATGAGAGCAGAAGAGCCGCGGCGACCTGCCGCCCGTAGCCCTCGGTGTCTGCCGTGCGTGGCAGTAGGTCGTCCAGGCGTGCTGTGCTGCCGTTGAAGCGGTGCAGATACTCCGTACAAGGGACGTCTTCGTTGACCATGTAGGCGGCCGCGTGTGACAGAGCCAGCGGCAGGTAGCCCAGTGCTGCGGCCAGTTCACCGGCCTGAGAGTCCATGAGATGGGCAGCGTGCGCCGAGTCGAGCCGCTCGTGCAGATAGGCCTCGGCCTCTTCCGCGCTGTAGGTGTCGATGTCCACCACGGCTCGGCCGCCGCCGGACAGCACCGCGTCGTGGCGGCGGGTCGTCGCCACGACGCGGCCGCAACCGAAAGCGGAGGACGGCGGCCACCACTTCTGCATGGCCTCTGGATCGGTGAGGTCGTCAAGGACGAGCAGCCACGGGCGTCGGGTGGTCGCCAGCCACTGAAGGAACACTCCGGCGTCGGACTCAGCACTCTTGCCCAGAAGGTGTTCCGCCGCCGCTTCCACGACGTGTGCGGCGTGCGCGTAACGTGCGATGACCTGCTCGATGTCACTGGCGTCGACCCACACCACCAGGTCGATGCCGTCTTCCAGGGCCTGGTGGGCGTAGGCGGCAGCGAGTTGGGTCTTGCCCACGCCCCCGCCGCCGGACAGGACCTGGGCCAGCACCACCGTGGTATGGCCTGCCCTGGCCTGATCGATCCGATCGCGCACCAAAGACCGGTCCTGGAACGCAGATGCAAGCACGGGTACCGAGCCCAACCGGACGGGCCAATGCAACGGCTGGCGCGGCGGGGGAGCGGAGACCAGCACTTGGCTGACATTGCCACTGATGGCCACCGCATGGGCGGCCGCGGCGATCGCATCGCCTGACCGTTCCACCCGCACGGCCCGGCCATCCGCCTGGGGGCCCGGGCCGCGGTAGCCGCTCAGCGCATCGCCGCCACCCGTGGCGACGGCATCACCGCTCTCGCTGACGCTGACGGGCGGCGCCGTTTGCTCGGTGCCGTCCTGGCCACGGGTCGGGCGCCTCACCCGGAACCGTTTCATCGGCCCTCTCACCATCCACCCCGCCGCCATGGCAGCCTTAGCCGGTGTAGTCGATGCCGGTGCCGGCCCTGCTTCCCTGCCCGCGGGCGCTCGCATCCCCGCTCTGCTCCACACTCCCCTCTCCGCTGCCTCCATGACGACGGCGAATGCCGGTGTGGGCCTCTCCGCCGCCGTACGCTTCAGCCCGCCCCGTCCGTGTGACGGTGTCCCGTGCCCGTGCGGCTGGCTGGATCCAGGCCCACAACAAGGCGCACACCCCTGTGGCGCCCTGCACCGAAGCCCCCACCATCTGCCCGGCATTCGGCCCATCGAGCAGCCAGAAAGCGGGAGTTGAGGCGATAACGGCCACAGCGGCAACCGTCACCGTGACTCTGCGCCCACGCGACATGTCCATCCCTCTCTTACCGTGCGCCACCTCTTGCAGCTCCCGAACCCCGGCAACCAGCGGTCACGGGATGAAGGACGGTTCCTGCGATCACAGCAGTTCCCGTAGTACCCGACGCATGATGTGGCTTTCGGTCACGATCGCACCCGCGTGCAGGAGACGAGCGACGGACTGCCTTCCGCCATGCCTCCTTGCCGGTCGGCGGGTTTGGCTCTTGGCCACTGATCACAGAATCGACCCTAGCGACAGGCACTGACATGGCCGTCAGGGCTCGACGTTGATGCCGTAGTCCGCGGCCAGGCCGGCAAGCCCGGTGTCGTAGCCCTGGCCGACAGCACGTACTTTCCAGCCCGAACCATGCCGGTAGATCTCCATAGCGATGGTGACGGTCTCGCCCGAGACGAACGGGACAGGCGTGAAGGCGAGTCCGCCGCCAACGGGTTGGGTGACCTCGACGTGCCACGTGGTGTTCTGGTCGAAGGAAGCGGCGGGTTGGGCTTCGAGGTCGATGCTGGTGATGACGGCCACGGTGTGGACGTCATCGGGCACGTGCGGCAGATCTGCGGTGACCGTGTCGCCGCTGGTGCGGACTCCGTCGTGGTGCGGGTGGTGGTAGAAGACCAGGTCGTGGTCGCTGCGTACTTTGCCGTGGCTGGTGAGGAGTACGGCAGAGACATCGACTGGCACGCCGGTGGTGATGAGGCGCACCGCTACCGATTCGGTTCGCAGAGGGGCGTTGGCTCCCTTGGCCAGCACGTGCTTGGTGTTGTCCAGCAGGCGTGGGGCGGCCTCGGCCGTCCCTGCGGCAGGTTCACTTGCGGGCGGGCTGGTATTGGTCAGAGCGGCGAGGGTGTGCTGGAAGAGCGGCCAGCCCTCAGTTTCCTCTCCGGGCCATGGCCAGGCCAGGCGTGAAGAGCCGAACTGTTTGCCCGTTGGGGGCTGTCCGAGCGCTTCGTGGAGCTGCAGGTATCGCAGGCTTTCGACGGCTAGGCGGCTGAGTTGCCACTGCCGTCGGGCTTCTTCGGGCTGGTTCATGCGCAGGTCGTTGTCGACCGTGGTGCCGCCGAGCGCGGTGTAGACGCGCTGGGCGACGTCATAGCCGTCACCCGGCAGCAGACGGGCCGGGTGCAGTTGCTGGGCGGGTGCGGGTTCCCCGATCGCGGTGTAGAGAGCGCCGAGGTCGCCGCCGGTCCACTGGTTGGCTGCGGCGGTGGCGAACTGGGCGAACTGGATCAGGGTGGGCGGACGGCCCTTCGCGGCCACGAACCGGTGGTGCGCCTGGGCGACGCCTTCCAGGGAGGTGCGCCAGCGCTGCTGCAGGTAGGTGTCGAAGTACCGCTCGGCCCAGGCACGACGATGGCGGGTGACGATGTCGCGGACCCGTTCGAAGCCTTCGCGGCGGCTGCCGCCGCTGATGGTCGACGTCATGGTGAAGGCGCCGATGGCGGTGTCCACCGGGAGCTCTGTGCGCTCCTTGACGATCATCTCTTCGGGGCCCAGATGCTGCTCAGCGATGCGCAGTTCCTCGAACAAGTCCGGGGGGACCGGGCAGCCGGCGGCAGTCAGCGCGGTAAGGGTGCGGCTGTAGTAGTCGGCCACACCGGACAGGGGAGCGCGGGAGTAGGGGCCTTCGCACACAAACCAGGCGGTCAGCGCGACGCCGTGCCAGAACTCCAGGGCGGGGCCGAGGGCTTCGGCCATCAGCTGGTGGGGGCGGGGGTTGCTGACGAGGCTCTTGGCGTGCCGCTGCAGCGTCACCGACTGCCACAGCCGGTCCACCTGCTCGTTGACGGAAGAGGGCAGCACCTGCCGGTACAGCTGCTGGGTGAAGCCGTGTTCGTCCTGCCAGGAAAAGGCCATGATGTTGTCGTCGACGAGCCCCCACAGCGGCCGCATGCCGGGTTTCTGGGCGGCGTGCGCCTGGTCGAAGGCCGTCCACCACTCGCGCAGAGCCGCCACGCGTTCTTCGACGGGGGAGAGGGAGGTCGGGCCGCCGAGGAAGGCCGCGAGCATCGCGTGGATCTCGTCCTCTGGGATGCCTGCCTCGGCTGCCATGTCGGCCGCCTGGGCGGACATTCCCACATACAGGCGCGGTTCGGGCAGCGCGGTGATGACCTCCTCGTCCGGGTGCGGCGGCGCCTGCAGGTAGTCCAGCGTGGCCAGCCAGTCGCCGGCGAAGTAGCCGGAGACAACCGGCTGCAGTGCGCGCGTCACAACCCGGCGCGCGAGGGCGGTGCCGGTCTTGGATTTCTTGGCGAAGCCGGCCATCAGCGCCTGCAGTTGCAGGATGCGATGGCGGGTGACGAGCTGCAGCGGATCAACGGCCGCCAAAGCGTCCAGGAGGCGCAGGCGGGCGTGCTGCTGGCCGTGCCGGTCCAGCCGGTGCCATCCGCCGCCGAAGCGGAAGGCGTCCAGAACATCGCCGGCGATGCCCAGCAGCCGGTAGCGTTCCTCGATGCCGGACCACAGTTGCCGCTGGTCGTCGGTTGTCTTCCCAGGCCCCGCTGCCCGAACCCGGATCGGTTCGATCAGTGTCTCGAACAACGGGACCAGCACTGCCCACAGCAGCACCGCATCGGCTGCGCCGTCCACCAGGCTCACGCCGGCCGAGTCGTCAGCGGCCAGCGTCAGGGCATGGGCTGGCCGTTCACGCACCAGCCGGGGCAGGTTCACCGCCCCGGCGTTCAGTGACAGCTTCTGCGGCAGGTACCAGGCACCGCGCCGCTGCTGCTCCGGCACCCCGAACGTTTCAGCACACCACGCCTTCTCCTGGGAGCTGAGCCCCAGCACCTCGACGTGGTCCGCAGCCTGCGGCCCGGTGCTGCGGACCACCGAGACCGTGGGCTGGCCGTGGAGCGCTGCAGTCAGCAACCGGGTGGCGAGCGTGTCGAGCTGGACGAACCTCTGCTGCTGGCCGGCAGCTGCCTCGAGGGCAAGCGCGTCTTCGGGGCACGCATCGATAACGGGTTGCCACCAGCGCGGCTGGTCACTGGCCACCGGTCAGCCTCCGCATGTAGTCGACGAACTTCTCAAACGGCATCGGAGCCGCGGTGTTTTGCGCGTAGACGGCGTAGCGCTGGGCCATCAGCTGCATTTCCCGCTCCGCCCGCCGGGCCTCCACCCGGTCAAGGTCATGCACGACCCGCTGCTCGACACGCCCCTGCTCGTACAGCACGAACGCGTCGACTCCGCCCGGGAGCGCACTGTCAGAGTCGCCTTCCCCGAGGCCGTTACCGCCGGCGAAGTCCGCCTCCAGCGTGGAGATGTTGATCAAGGGAACGCCGAGCAGCAGCGCGGGATCCATGTCGTTGTCCGCGCACATGGCCTCCAGATGGTCCTCGAGGCCGAGTTCGGCATGGCAGACCACATCCAGATACTGCTGATCGGCTGCCAGACCCGGCTGGCGCAGCACCCGCACGCCACGTCCGATGAATTGGTAGAACTCGCCGAAACTGCCATAGGGACGCACGGGCACGACGACGGTGATGGGCGGGAAGTCGTAGCCCTGGCCAAGCATCCGCAGCTGCACGATGCCCTGCAGATCACCCGCGTCCGACTCGAAGCGCCGCCGGGTGGCTTTGATCGACGACGGCGACATGCTGTGGTGCAGCGTGGCGCAGGGAATGCCGTGCTCTTCGGCGATCCGGGCGATCTGCCGGGCATGGGCCTCACCCATCGCCGCAAACAGCGCCCGGGGTTTGACCGGAGCCAGCAGCTTGGCCTGCGCATCCAGACAGGCCCGCGTCACCATCATCACCTGCCGGATCGAGGCATCGGACTGCGCGGTGATGCGGGCCATCCTCCGCTCGTTACCCAACGCGGCCAACAGCGCATCGCGGCCGGTGATCTGCTCGCGTCGCCCGTCGGGCCACACCGCCTCGTACACCGTCGTCGCCGCGTCCGGGGCGAACCGGTGCACGCGCAGGTTCTTCGCCGAGCCGTCCGCGACGGAGTCCACCAGCCGGTAGCGGTAGACGACATCGGCGTCGATCGGCTTGCCGTCCAGACGCTGGAAGCACGCCGACATCAACAGCGTGCGCGCATCCCGGAAGTGGGCGAACAGCCGCTGGTAGGAGGCGCTGGCCGCGATATGGGCCTCGTCGACAACGATGAAGTCGACATCGCCCGGCTCCAGCTTTGCCAGCAGGTCCCCGCCCTTGTCGCCAGTACCCAGCGCATGGAAGTTGGTGACCAGCACGTCCGCAGCCAGCAACCGCTGCCGACTCACCTGGCTGATCTGCTCGTCATCCGCGTCCAGCACCAGTGTGGCCGGCGGCTGGGCACCCGGCAGCAGGGGCCCGCCCGCCAGTCCGTACAGGACATTGCCCGGCACACCGGGGTCGAGTGCCTTGGCGAAGGTGCCGCGGATGACCGAGCCCGGCGTCACCACCAGCGCTCGCCGCCTGGTGAAGGACAATGCGGCCGCCACCCCCAGCGCGGTCTTGCCGGCCCCGACCGCCATCACCGTGGCCGCATGCCGACCGCCGGAAGCGTAGTAGTTGGCCAGCGCGGCCAGGGCCTCGTCCTGGCAGGTACGCAACGGCTCTCGGGTCACCTGAGCGCGCACACCGGCGAAGTAGGCCTCATCTGCAGATGACCGGGTACCCCGAGGCGGATCGGCCGCCCGCAGGGGATCGCCCACCATCTCCGGGACCTCGACGCGCGGCGCGGCGATGACCAGTGGCGAGAGCACGGCATCCTGGCGCAGCATCGCCTGCAACTGCGCGACGCAGCGGGCGGTGTCCAGGCGCACCGCGTCGTAGGAAAACCGCAGCACCGTCAGCCCCGTGGCCGCCAGGTCGTTCTGCCGCAACCGGTCGTAGGTGAAGGCGGCCCGGTCACTGTGGAAGGTGAACCCGTCCAACTCCACGGCCAGATGCAGCGACTCGCCAGCGATCAGATAGTCCAGCCGGTAGGTCCGCTCGTTGACCGTCACCGGATGCTGACTGTGTACATGCGCCACGATGCCCCGCTGCGCGGCTGGAGTGAGCACCCAGCGCAGGAAGGCCTCTTCCAGGTAGGACGCCGAGGGGATCAGCAGCTCCAGCCCGGCACTCATGCGGCCCCGCCAGCCGTCGCCTCGGCCGCCAGTGCGCCGATCTTCTCTGAGAGACGGTCCACCGCATCCTCACCCTGCTCGAAACGGGCCAGCCGCCGCGCCACTTCGAGGGCGTCGGTGAAGGCGCCTTCGCGTTCCAGCAGCATCACCAGCCGGGGAACGGACGTCACGTGAACGAACGAGGTCGGGACGGAGCCGGTGTCAAAGGAGACGGCTTGCGGGGCAGCCTCCATCAACTCCAAGTCCAGCAGCGCGAACACCTCAAGCAGCTCAAGCCCGTCAGGGTAGGAGCGTCGGCCGCTCCACAAGCGGTCCACCGCGCCTTGGAGGACGAAGTGGTAGTCCATCGCCCCACCGGGAAGCTCCAGCGCCTCCCAGACCCGGGTGACCAGGTCCGTTCCGCTCGCCTCCACCGGCACATGCCGGCTGGCCGGCGTTGCCGACGTACGGCCCTCAGCAGACGGCCACGTCAGCGAGCCGTACGACACCTTCGGACGGACGCGGGCCTCTGTGAGCGCTTCGCGGACGACACCAGGGCTTCCGGTGAACCGCACACCAGGAATCGCTGCCATACGTTCGAACCACGTCGCCATGTCCCCCCCGCTCATCCCACTCCCGCAGCGTCCACCGCCATCCAACCCCCACAGACATGCTGGGGTTCGGCCGGTCCGGGAACCATGCGTCTTCGGTGACCTACTGCGTACTGCCCACCGATCCAGTGCATCCTCTCGCGGAGCCCCCGGTCGGGCGCAGGATTCTCCAGAACAGCACACCGATTGAGCGACGGCCGCTCCGTACAGCGCGAGCTGCCGCATCTCTAACCGGGGGCGGAGGAGTTGGTCCGACGGGCCATCCGGTCGAGGCCGTGCGGATGCGGCGAGTTCTGGATCGGCCAGTCCAAGCCCCCTCCGCGGGGACGGAGTTCATGCATACGGGTAACGGCAGCAGCGATCCGCCTTTGACGGCCGGTGTCTGTTCCTACGCTGGCATAGTGAAGATCGCTCAGCGGCGTCTGGCCGCTGACGGTGCTCGCAGTGCGGGACGCACTGGCCCTGCCAGACGGCATGGGGCGCCGTGACGGATGGCAGATCCCCCTTCATCTGACGCTCTGCTCCAGCTGCTTGCCGCCAGCCGGCGCCGTAGCAGGCAACTTGCCGCTGTCCGTCTTGCCGCCTTGTCAGGGCGATGGCCTTGAGGCTGTGCCTGCCGGGCCGTTGGGCGTATTGAATAGATCCTGATAGGCGCGTAGTTCCTCACCGGTCAGTTCCGGGTCGCCGCTGATGGCACTCATGGTGGTGTCCCATTCCCGGTAGCCGTCGGCGCGGGGAGTGAGCAGCGCACCGACCGACATGAGCTGGGCGAGGTTCGCATGCTCGCCGCGTTCGTGATGGCGCAGCTGAAGCCAGGCGGAGAACGCGGCGCGGGTGTGGTCGGTCAGGGCGGAACAGACGGCGAAGCCAAGCTGATCCAGGTCAGGCCCGGCGATGAAGGTGCGCATCCGCCATACCGTGGTGCCTGGCTCCGGCTCGGCGACCGCGGCCAGCGCGTCCAGCAGAAATCGGCCCAGATCTGTGCGGTACCCGACCGGCAGGCTGTCGAGAGAGGCCAGGACGCGTTGCCGGGTATCCCACTCGTCCGGGTCCAGTGGGCTGGTAGCTACGTCCTCGAGCATGATGCGGACCATGGTGTGGGCCTCGTCGTCGTCACTGCCGGCCGGGGCGGCGGGCAGCAGCGGCACGCTGTGCGGCTGTCCGCCGCGCCGAGTCCAGGATGGATCCGCCTCTTCCGCTGCTGCCTCGGCATCCGCGGCGGCCAGCTCGTAGTAACGCTCCGGCTCGCCGCCCAGAACGGGCGCCGACGTGCCGACCCGGTGCAGATAGCCGACGACGGCGTGGGTGGAGCGAAGCTGGTTGAACAGAAACTCCCAGTCACGCCGCAGCAGGGCGATCACCGGCGTGTTCCCGTGGTGTTCGGGGACAGCCAACTCCTGCGGGGGAACGGGGTGTTCGATGATGGTGACGCCTACCCAGTCGATGGCCGGGCTGTCGATGCTGAGACGATGGCCGCGTCCGTTGACCATCTGCACGCCCTGCGTTTTCAGCCGGCGTACGGTGCCGTGGATCTGCTTGCCCGCCGCGGTCAGCTGTTTGAGGACCCAGGACGTCTCCCGCTCCACGGTGGCGGGTTCGCCCTCGCGGGCCTTGATCTGCACGACCACACCGCGGTCGCCGACCACCAGCAGTCCGTCACTGATCTCCCGCACCCCACGGCCTTTGCGCTCCACGCTCGGGGCCATCACAAAATCGGGCAGGCCCCAGGTGGCGGCCGCATCCTTGACGGCTGTCTCCGCGGCCGTGCCCCGCCGGTCGTGCTGGCGCAGGGGTGTCGAGTGCGGGACGACCCGCTCGAACACACCGCCGGGCGTGCTCACCATCAGCGTGAGCGTGTCGGCGTCCTGGACCCGCCCCAGGCCAATGTCCGAGGAGGCCAGCGCGGCAAGTTCCTCGGCGGACCAGTGCCTCGACGAGCGCGTGGCCTCAATCCAGGTATCCGTAGCGCCGACGCGTCCGGCAGACAACACGCGCCGGCTGCCCGGCACCTGGCTGGACAGCCACGCGAACGAGGTGGCGAACCGGGTGACCGCCTCGATCACCAGCGACAGCCGCTGATCGAAGGTGTCCTCGTCATCGGCCGGGGCGAACCCCTCGGTGAAACACAGATCGACCCAGGTGCCGGCCTGCGCGTTCACAGCGCACCCGCTCTGGTAGGAGCTCAGCCGGTAGCGGGCCAGCACACGCTCTTGTCCGTCGAGCGCACCGGGCTGCGCCGCCTCCACGCTCTCGAGCACCGCGGGCGCCGCGGCATGGACCTGCGGTTCGACGGGAGTCGCCCAGGCGCCCATCACCGCACCCGAATCCAGCGCCGCCTCCCACTCCAGCAGATAGCCCAGCCCGCGGTGGATCCTGTCGATGACCTCGTCGCCGTCGCCGTCGCTGTCCTGGAAGGGCTGGCAATCCTCCACCATCGCCACGTGCGAGCGCAGGGTGCCGTCCATGCACGACTCGGCCAGTGACGCCCTGAACCCCTCGAGAGAATCAGCGACCGGAAAGAACCGGGGACACTCCGGCCTGCGCAGCCGCTGCAGCGCACTGAACGCCTCAACCGACTCCGCCACCAGCGCATCCAGACACGCCCACAACTCCCGCACACACCCGCGGAACAGCTCGGTCAGTTCCGCCTGCCCGCCTGGTGGCCAGGCCAGCCAGGCACCGATGACCCCCGACCCGTCCGGATGCGTGACCACGCTCTCCTCGACGAGTCCGTCCTTGAGGAGCGTGCTCCACAGCGGCGCCATCGCCATCTTGGCCTGCTGCGCGTCGCGCAGGTGCTGCCACGCCCGCGGGTAGTACTCCCTGATCACAGCACCGACCCTAACGGCGGGTACTGACACCGCCCCCTTCAGTCGCGGCTGCCATCACCCACAACGTTGGCCTGCCCGCAGCCCGCACGGCTGGGGGCAAACGTGCGCCGCAGCAGCGGCTGGGACCGTAGTCGGGAAAAACAGCGGGCTGGGGATGACACCGTCGCCTGCGCCGATATTTTTCTGCATGCCGTCGACCAGACTCCCGCGCCGTCTGTACGCCGTGGCGCCGGATTGGGAGCATGACGGGATATGCCTGGCAGGTGAGGGGTGGTTGCGTGGGGGCGGACGAGATCAGGTCTCAGGGATTCAGCCTGAACGAGCTGTTCCGTGACGTGACGTACGAGATTGATTACTACCAGCGTGACTACACCTGGGGTGACGAAGAAGTCCGCACCCTGCTGCGGGATTTGTGCGACTCGTTCAAGCACTGGTTGGGCGACTCCGCGTACCGGCGCCGCCCCCACACCGCGCCGCAGTACTTCCTCGGCCCCTTCGTCTACCACGAGCCGTCGAAAAAGCGCCGCTTCCTCGTCGACGGTCAGCAGCGCTTCGTCACTTTGCACCTGCTCTTTTTGCAGCTGAGACTGTCGGCCCGGGAGGCCGGTGATACGCACACGGTTGACCAGCTCAACCGTGTGATCACGACCGATGGCAAGCACTTCAGCGTCGGCATCACCGACCACGACCCCGTCCTTCAATCCGTCAGCGAGGGCCGTAAATACGAGACCGGCGCGGGGGACTCCCTCTCCCGCCGCAACCTGTGGGCACGCGGCCAGCAGATCGAATCCCAGCTTGCCGAGGAACTCGACGCCGAGAAGCTCCACCCCTTCACCGAATGGCTCCTGACCCGCGTAGTCCTGGTGGGCATCCGGGCGGCAGGCCCCGACCACGGCTACCGCATGTTCGAGACGATGAATGACCGCGGCGCCCGCCTCACCGCCGTCGACCTCCTCAAGAGCCATCTGCTGTCCAACGTCGGCTCCGCTGAAGATCAGCTGAATACCCAGTGGCAGGAGATGCTGCGGGAACTCTCCACCGACCGCGATGACCCCCAGGCGGCATCCCGCTTCATCAAGGCATACCTCCTTGCCCGCTGCGCGCGCGAGGACTGTGACGAGGACCGCCGCCAGATCACCACCAACCTCAACGTGTGGGTACGCCACAACGCGGAGTACCTCGGCCTGACCCCGGGACGCCCCGACCACTTCCTCAACTTCGTACAGAATCTGCTGAAGACGGCCCGTCTGTACAGGCCCGTCCTCGCCGCCACCCGCACCCTGAAGATGGACGGCGACCGCCTGGAAACGGTGCTGTTCAACGAGCGCAACGGCCTCGGCGTCCAGTCCGTCGCCGTGCTCGCCGCCATCGCCCCCGACGACCGGCCCACCGACGCCAAGGACAAGGGCCGCCTCGTCGCCTCCTACATCGACCGCTGGTACGCCCTGCGGATCCTGCAGGACCTGCCCGTCCAGTCCGCCGACGCCGACGCCCTGGTCCACACCGAGCTCGTCCCCCTCCTGCGCGGCTGCCGCACCGTCGCCGACGTCGCCTCCACACTGGGCGACCTCGCCCAGCACAACGGGAACCCGGTGCGCGAAGCAATCACCCTGGGCCTGAGAGGCAACAACGCCCATCAGATCCGCTATCTCCTCACCCGCGCCACCGCTTACGCCGACGAGGCCTGCAAAAAACCCTTCGACATCCTCGCCTACCTCGACCGCGACCAGTTCCACATAGAACACCTATGGGCCAACCACCACCATCGCGTCGCCGGTGACATCCCAGACCCGGTCGTCTTCCGCAGCCGCCGCAACCAACTCGGTGGCCTCGGCCTGCTGAGAGGCCGCGAGAACTCCAGCATCAATGACCTCCCCTTCCACGACAAGAACCGCCTCTACGCCCGCAACAACGTCCTCCTGGGCGTCCTGGCCCCTCAATACGATCACCGCAACCCTGAACTGCGCGACTTCATCAAGGCACACCAACTCGACAAGCACATGCGGGCCTTCGGGCCGACAGAGACCATGACCACGGTCATCGAGACCCGACAGGAGCTGTATCTGCGCCTGTTCGAACACATCTGGAAACCCGAACGCCTGGGGTTGCCCGTCTCTGCTGCCGTTGCACCTCCGGGGCCTGACGCCGGCCAGCCAGTCGCCCGTCCGCGCCAGGCCCCTCCGCGGCGCAGAGCGGCTTCTGGCCGACGCACCGACGTGGCCAGGATGATCGACGCCCAAGTTCTGACAGCCGGCACCCGGATCGTGCTCACCTACCGCGCCACCGAGCACTGGGCCACCATCGACGCGAACGGCGGCATCATCCTCGCCGCGACCGGAGGCACACCCTACGGCCGGGCCGACGAGGCCGGGGCCGTCGCCCGCGGCACCAAGACCTGCCAGGGAATGAACGAATGGCACATCGAAGAAGAGAACGGAGTACGCGTCAGCCTGCGGACCATCCGCGACCGCGCGGCGGCGGCCGGCGCGCTGTAGCCGGTCAGGCAGGTCTGCCGGCGGCTGCCCCGATCCCGGTCAGCGAAGTGAGCAGGGGATCGTTTCGGCAGAGTATGTCCTGGCATGGCGAGCAAGACGGTCGTGGCTGTGCTGTTTCCGGGGATCGATGTGCGAGTGGAGCGCGTCAGCGACTCCTCCGACGTCCGGCTGCCCGCTGGCAGGCCCCCGGTCGGGCGTGCCGTCCGTCACTGCTGACGCTGCCTCAGCAGGAGGCCCACGGTGTACAGCAGCCGTTTGCCGGCGGTGTTGACCTGTTCGTCCAGGGTGGGGGAGCGGAAGGCGTCGGCGAGGGACCCGGCCGCCGCCTCGAGACCGGGGCGCTCGGCGAGATAGTCGGCCGTCCAGGCTCGGGCCGCGGCGCGCGCTTCTTCCAGGAGTTGCTCACTCACGCCCGCGCGCAGGACGTGCTGCACGGCCAGGCTGATGATCTCGGCGTGGGCGACGACGTGCTCGCACGTCATCGGGGCCCCCACGGGACCCACGGCGCGCACCATCCCGCTGGCGGCGAACACGCTGTCGGGTTCCATCACCTCCCGCACCGCGTCCACCAGTTCGGCCCGCCCTCGTGGGGTCAGGGCCTGGCCGTTGCCCAGGTGGGTGACCAGCCGTACCAGGCGGGTGCGTGCCGTCGGTGTGGCCAGCGGGTGGTCGATCTGCCGCAGCAGTCCCACAGCCCCATCGCGGGCGACGTCCTTGTTGCGCTGGCCGCGCCCGAGCCAGGTGGAAAACGCCCGCTGCGCCTGTTGCAAGGCCACGTACTCCTCGCCCCACCACAGCCACAGGGCCAGCGGGATCTGGGCAAGGGAGTTCAGCTTCAGCTCCGGCGACCGGCGGCGTTTGTCGAGCACGATGAGCAGCAGCTTGCGCTGATGGGCGCTGTGCAGGGCTTTGTCGGAGCCGCGGTGCAGGGTGCGTACCTGCGGGCTGCCCAGGATGCCCTTGGCGATCCACGCATGGGCCAGCCGCGCGTTGAAGTCCGCGTGGCCCGCCGCGTGCGCGTCGGCTACCAGTTCGTCGATGGTGCCAGGTCCGGTGATGCTCTCCCAGTACTGCACGATCTGGAAAATACAGCGTTTCCGCCCCAGACAGAGCCGCTTTGAGCGTGCGTCAGCCGCACGGTCGCTGCCACGATCGAAAGCACAGGCCACCTGGCAGCCCGCCCGGTCGACAGTCCGCCGTCTTTCCCTGTTCCTGGCCGGATTCTGGGTGCCTGCCATCCACCCAGAGAGGACTTCTCCATGACCACAGCAGAGCCCGCGAGCCACAACTGCCCCGGCACCTCGCCCGCGCAGTCCGATCCCTGCCAGCGAGGTATGTCCTGGCCACGTCTGATGTCCCTGAGCCTCCTCTCCGGCGCTTTCCGGCATGTCGGATCGCTACTGGTCGGCTGGGTGCTCGCCCAATGGCACGGCTGAATTCCCCGCCCGCCGGATCGTTGCACCCGCCTTCGCCGCCCGGAGACCTTCACCGGCATCGGACGCCTGATCGAGGGCAATCCGCCGGTGCCGCAGAACCCCGCGCTGCTGGGCGAGCGGACCACACGGACGCCGGGCTCCCGCCGTCCGGCAGCCGCGGGCGTGAACGGGGCCCAGCTTGTCCGCTGCGGTTCGTTTCAGGGGCTGAGTTGGGCTGTCGCGGCGGCGATCTCCTTCTCGGTGATGTTCTCGCTGCCGCTGCGGATCGCGATGACGGCGGCGGTGGAGATGACGTAGGTGAGGGCTTTGAAGTAGCCGCCGGTGCGCTGGTGCAGTGTGACGGCGTGTTTGCTCAGGGCGTTCTCCTCCAGCCGGTACAGGCTCAGGTCGGCCTCGAAGCTCGCCAGGACGCGCCGGAAAGTCTCGTCGTCTTCGGTGTCCAGGGGCAGGGGGTGCAGCCAGGTCACCGGCAGCAGGGCGGTGGGGGAGGGCGAGACGGGTCCGGCTGGCTGTCCCGCCTGTTCGAGCCGTACCTTGTTCTCCTCGCTGACCCGGGTCAGGTCCTGGGCCAGGATGCGGGCCTGGTGCAGGCGGTGGCTGGCGCCGGTGCCGCAGAAGACGAGCGAGATGCCCAGCTTGTCGCGCAGGTAGTCGAAGTAGGGCAGCACGTTCGCCAGGTGCTGCGGCGAGGCGCGGTCGATGTCGTCGATGAGCAGCAGGCGGGTCTGTGCGGTTTCCAGGACGTAGTTGACCGGCAGGGTCACGTCCTGGTGCTTGCGCATGTCCAGGACTTCCACGAGGCTTTTCGGCTCAGGGTTGAGACCCAGGTAGGAGCCGATTTCCCAGAGCCAGTTCACCCTCGGCTCCGGGTCCGCGGGGGTGGTGATGTGCACCACCGGGATCGTGTTCTGGCGCCTGCCGCCCATGGCGGCTTCGATCTCCCTCTGGGCAGTGCGTCCAATCGCCCGCAGCAGACAGGTCTTGCCGGTGCCCGCGGGGCCGTCGATGACATGGTCCATCAGCCCGTCACGGCGCCCGCTGTTGGAGTGGACCGCCTCGACGACCATCTCCTGCATGTGGGTCACTGCGTCGGTGGGCACCATCCGTAGATGCCGGTGGTAGGCGATGGCCTGTTCGTCCGTCTTCCTGTCCTCAGTGGGACTGCTGCCGGCCGCCAGTGCGGGTGGCTCCACTTCCTCGTCGACGAAGTGGGTCCAGCCGGTGAGCTGGAACAGCGGCAGAGGCCGCATCGGGGTGTCCTTGAGCTGCTGACGCAGACGGGCTTCACGTTTGTCACGCAGTTCGATGGATGCCTTCATCACGCTTCTCTCTCGTCACGGTCCTGCCCGTACCCGTACCCGCACCCGCAGACTGGCTCCGGACCGTAAAACCTGGCCGCTCTCGGGGCCGGCCTGGGGCTACGTCGTCACGGCTTCTGTCCTCGATCGCTATATCTCCCATACGTCGTCTTCGGCCTCGTTGCCGTCATCGCCGTCCGGATCGAGGTCGTCGAGGAGTTCCGCCTCGACGACCTCGTAGATAGCTGCCGGTGTGCCGGTCGCGGAGGCATTCGGCGGGCTGTCGTCGCCGTCGTCGGGGAAGAGTGCTGCCAGCGGATGCGGAGTCTGTCCGCTGTCCGAGGGCCGCTCCACGTTGCTCGGGCCGGCGGGGAGCGCTGGCGGGGTGGCTGCGGGCGGGGAAGCCAGGGGGGAGATGGGCAGTGCCGGGTAGGGACGCAGCGTCGACAGGTCGAACTCCTCCAGGCCCGCGTAGGGGTCCTGGGAGGGCTGTTCGGTCTCCAACTCCAGTCCCTGGAAGGGCGGTTCGGCTCCCGTGCGCTTGGGTGGCGGTCTGCGACTGCGCCGTCGCCGGTCACGCTGCGCCAGGGACAGGGCGATCGCCTCCTCGTCCTTCGCGCTTCCGCCTGCCGCACGGTGCTGCTCGGCGTGTTCCTGCCACATGTCCGCGGTCCACGGATCGTGCAGCAGGTGCCGGAGCCGGAAATCGCAGGTCACCCAGGTGTCGGCCGTGTGGTCGTACAACCACACCCGCTCGGGACGGTAGGGGTTGAAGCGGCATTCCCACTGCTTCTCCCGGCCGGGCAGCTTCGAGTCGCCACGCAGGAGGATCTCCCGGTAGTGCCCGGCGTCCTGCGCGATGGGCTGATAGGTCCGATAGTCGATCATGAAGCCGCCCTTGCCGGGGATGACCCACTGCCGCAGCAGGAAGAAGCGGTTCTGGGCGGGGGAGAGCGGCACCGCACGGTAGCCGCTGCGGGCCACCTGGACCGCGTACATCTCGTTGGGTGACAGCACGACGCCTGGCCGGAACGGGTCGCGCAGCCCCGCGTCGGGGGTCTGCTGGTACTCCAGCGCCACCCACTCCTGGGCCATCTGCTGGAGCTCGGCGATCGTGTACAGCGGCATCCGGTCGATGCCGCGGCCGCGTTTCTTGTGGCTGCGGCCCTGCCAGCCGTGCGTGACGTGCTGACTGAAGCGGTGCGCGAGGGTGACGAAGAAGTGCTCGGGGAGCGGCTTGTCGGTCGGGGTCTTCTTACGCGCCGGGCGGCGGGCGATGCGCAGCCGGTCGCAGACCTCGGTGAAGTGCTCGCTCACATAGGGGCTGCCCTGGTCGTAGATGATCAGCTCGGGGCGGATGACAGGGCGGGCGGCGGTGGCCTCGGTGAACCGCTCGTCCGCCGCCCGCAGCGCCCCGAACGGCAGACTGGAGGCGGCGGCCGCACTCAGTGGGTCCCAGCCGGGCATCACCGGCCAGGGCGCGAGAGCCTGGGCCAGCATCAGGGTCAAGTCGATCGCCCGGGTCGCCTGGCCCGCCTGCCCGCTCTCGGCGTCCCGGGGACGGCTGGGCGTGATCATCAGCGCGCACGCGCTGTGGTTGGCCACATCGATGAGCGTGGTCAGCTCCGTGGCGGTGGGCCGGCCGTCGTCGCCGCGGGCCAGAATCCGCAGCGGCGTGGTGTCTGCCTGGGTCACCTGTCCCGGCCGCAGCACGACCTCGCGCCCGCCATGGGGCAGCGGCGGCGTGGAGGCCAGAGCGGCCCGGGCCCGTGTCGGCTGGTCCAGGGCATCGGCCAGGCCGGACTCCTTCATCCGCAGGTAGAAGGTGGAACGGGAGGGCAGCAGAGCCGCCACGGCAGCCGAGCCGAGTTCCTCGGCGTACCGCGAGTGCAGCAGGTCCTCGACTTCCTCGCGGATCACGTCGATGGTCACGTCCGACGCGTGTGCGCGCCGGGCCACCACCTCCTGCATGGCGGTCAGACACCGCGGGTCGGTGAAGCCCCCCGGCCGTTTGTCCCGCGGCCCGGGCAGCAGGACGACCGGGTTCTCCCCGGCCGCTTTCCACTTGCGCCGCTTGTCGGCGAGGGTGTGGGCGGAGCAGCGGACGCCGTCGGCGGCCAGCCGCGCCGACATCGCGGCGCACCGCTGGGCCAGCGTCGTGCCCGGCCCGAATCCCCGCGCATGCTCACTCCTGCCCGGCGCCAGACCGGTGTCGATCTCCACCATGCGCGCCTGCCACAGCGCGGCCTCCTCCCGGCCCTCCTGCCGCCCCCAGCCGCCAAGGGCCGCACCGTCCGCGACGGGTGCCCCACCGCCGCTGACGACGGCGAAGTCCTCCGCGCCCACCAGCCACCGGTACGACACCGCCCGGGGCACCTCCTGGCCGCCGTCCTGCGGCACCAGCGTGACCTGCGCCCCCTGCCACGCCACCACCTCCCACTCGCGCCCCTGCCAGCGAACCCCCGCCCCGATGGACAGCGACCCCGCAAGCCGGCCCTCACCTGATCCCGCCATGCGCCCCCTTCCGTCTTCAGGCCGTCCAGGCCACGGCGTCGGGCAACAGCGGCCGCGCGATATCGAACAGCAGCCGCCGCTGCCACAGCATCCGGTAGGCGAGGTCCAGACCCGTCAGCTCGTCCAGCCCGCTCGCCGCGACCCCCGCCCGCAGACCTGCCGGCTGCCTGAACACCTCCAGCAGCGCCCGCCCCTGGCCGCTCTCGTCGCCTTCGGGGAACCGGTAGCCGGCCAGCCATCCCAGATTGCGCCCGCGCAGCCCCGACGGCTCACGCACCTGCCGCACCCGCCAGCCGGCCGCCCGCGCCACCTCCTCGAGCACCTGAAGCCTCGACTCGGGCAGGCTCTCCTGGCCAGGCGGCTTCAGCACCAGCACCTCACGCACGCCATCGGCCGTGCGCGCCAGGAAATCCGGGCGCCACCGGCGAAGGCGGCCTCCCGCCCGCCACCGCAGTTCCACCGGGCCGGCACTGAACGCCACCCAGCCCGGCTCGAAGTCCAGCTCCACCGCCAGCCGCCACTGCCGCAGACTGCCGCACACCACGGTCTGCTCCCGGGTCGCCACCGGCCAGTAGGTGATGATGCCCTTGCGGCCCCGGTAGGGCACCGGCTCGCTCACCGGCCCGAACTCCTCCAGCGCCACCCCCCGAAGCCCGGCCGCGCCGCACGAGTGCACCGGCCCGTACGGCTCGCGGTACAGAGCCACGACGCCCTGCCCCGCGCCCGGCACTGTCTCACCGTCCACCAGGTCGCCGGGGGCGCGCACCGTGCTCACGCCGCCCACCTCTTGTCGCGCCGCAGCGCGGTCCCGCGGGCCTGCCCGGCCGCCAGTTCCTCCGGTTCCAGTCCCTGACCGTGCATCAGTCGGCGCCCGAATCCGCCCGCCACCATCGGCCTCCGTACCGGCAGCGGCCGACGAGAGCCGGATCGCCAGTCCTCCGCCACCTGTTCACCCACCCCTCTGGCCTCTTCCGGGTGATGACCGCTTGCGGCAGCCCGGTATCCCCATGCTGCGCCGCACCGCGCTACGAGAACGTCACCGCCCGCCGGATACGCCTGAAAGGGTGAACAGGCTGGCGAATAGGGAGGGCGTCGGGTAGTGGCCGCCCGCGTCGTGCGTGTCGGTTTGGCTGTTGAACTCGCCCGCCAAGAAGCCGACTTGGCTCTGCGGGAGGCATCCTGCGCCGATCAGTCCTGGGAAAGAGAGAAGAGGTCCAACTGCGGACGAACGCGCCTGCGGTTCCCGGTCCAGGGCGTGTTGCCTGGTGTGGCTGAGACGGCAGGTGTATGCAGACAGGAAGCCTGGCTCACGCGGTCCGGGCGGGTCGGGGGTGAGCCGGTGACGGGTGGAGCGTACGAAGAGCTGTCGCAGACGGGCGAACCCGGGCCGAAGACGCTGGAACTGCTGCTGCGCATGGTCCACCAGGTGCGCCGTGCGTCGGGGTTTCCCCCGCCCGAGGGCTACACGCAGTGGAGCGACGACGCGGCCTACGACGTGATCACGGCCATGCTGACTCGCAAGGGCGCAGGCCAGAAGTTCGTGACCGCCTGCTTCGCGCTGGCCATCAGCGAGGCCACGCTGGAGCGGCTGTTCCTCGCGTCGATCAAGAACTTCCTCATCGACGAGGCGAAAAAGACCCCACGGGGCAAACTGCGGCGCCGCATCGCCCGGTTGATGAGCGAGGACACGTCCTTCCGCCGCAGGCCGGGCTCCCCGCCGCGGTGGGCACTGAGCGGCCTGCCCGAGGACGCGGTGTGGCAGGGCGACCTCGACGATCTCATCGCCGAGGCCTCGCGCGTGGACGGCGTCGGGATCACCCGCTGGAACCGCTCCGGGCCCACACCCCGTAAAACGGTCCAGGCCCTCATGACCGTTCTCACGCGGGTCCTCCGGCACGCCCAGGGGGCGGTGCGGGAGGAAGACCTCGCCAAGGTCCTCGAGTCACGGTTCGGGCTGTTGGCCCCGGCCCGTTTCGCCACGCTCTTCGCCGACGACGGGGCATTCGTCGATCCGGCCGAAACCGGCACGGCGGCGACCCTTGCCGACTCCACGGGCGTCGGCGGCGACGCTGAAGACATCTGGCAGCGGCTGACTGCCAACGAGCGGCTACTGCTGCCCTACCTGGACGAAAACGCCCATCATGCAGCGCAGCTGCTGGAGATCGGACAGGCCCAGGCCGATGCCGTTCTGGCAGGGCTGAAGGAAAAGCTCCGGCTTGCCCTGTCCGAGGACAGGGACCGGGAAGCGGTCATGCGAGCGCTGCTACGACGCTGCGAGGACCCACCCCCTGAGCCGCCCCTGTGACGTCGTCCGTATCCAGTGAGAAGAGAATGCGCAGATGGACCACAGCCGAGGAGAGGGGGAGACACGATGAACCCTGCCCAGAGCAGCGCCTACGAGCGGCTGGTAGCTGCTGCGGCGGGACTGAAAGTGCCCGACGCCGTCCGGGAGGTCGCCACTGCGCCGCCCCGGGATCCTGAGCCCAGCCAGATCTGGAGAGCGGTCTGGGACGACACCATCCAGCTGCTGGTGATCACCGCGGTCGCAGACGACACGGTGCAGGCTGTTCCAGTCTCCTTCGAACGCTACGCCGACACGGACACCCTGCTGCTGCCCGCCGGCGCCTCCACACTGGAGCAGCCGCTGGCCCTGTGGTGGGGACTGCAACTGTCCCTGCCCTGGTACGTGCTGGACCGCCAGATCAGCCAGTTGACCCTGCCACTGCCCGCCTCCACGGGCCTGACCCGCCCCCACGAGGTGCCGCCGGGCGCGACATGGGGGAGCACCACGCCGCACCCCACGGCCGCAGCGGCCGAGTACCGGGCCGTCCTTGCTGACGGCCTCGCGGAACTGAGCGGCGCACAGTGGGTGCCACACGGATCGGGGGTCCTGCCCGAACTGCTGCAGCGCCGAGGCATCACCATCAAACAGCTGGCCTCACAACTGAACCTGCAGCCCCCCCACGCCCTGGCGGTGTGGCGGGGACAAGCACCGCTCGCACCCGAGCAGGCAGAAAACCTCGCCGCAGTACTCGGCCTCGGCACCGATGAGGTCCTGGCAGCCAATCCGGCCCTGCCCGCCCCCGTGATCCACGAACTCGGCCGCCCCTCGCGCCGCCCCCAGGTACGCGCCCTCGCCACCCGCACCGCGACGAGCGAGCCCGACGCCCGACGCCGTGCCGCCTTCGGTATCTACGCCCTGGCGGCACGCCAGGAAGGCACCACCACCGACTGGAGCGCGAGAGCGGACCGCTACTTCGAACTCCATCTGCGCTAACGAGGTCAGCTGTGGTCAACTACGTACTCGCGGCCGCCGCACGTCACCAGGCCACCGCGATGCTGGCGGAACTGGAGACGCACACCCCGGGCGCAGCACAGCGCCTGGCGCGCTCAGCCTTCACCGAACTGCAGACCTGGCCGGAGCTGACCGTCGACCTCGTCCCCGAAACCCAGACCGGCTCCCGCTGCAGTGTGGCAGGCGCCTACGACTTCGGACCGCCTGCGCTGATCTCCGTCGCCGACGCGGCCAGCCCCGCCCGCCGGGACTTCACCGCCCTGCACGAGCTGGGCCACCACTTCCAGAAGCACAGCCTCGACCTGATGGAAGCCTTCGAGAGCCAGTCCGACGGCGGCCTGCAACTGGAGGACGCGGCCTGCGACGCCTTCGCCGCCGAGATCCTGCTCCCCACCCCGCTCGTCGACCACCACCTGGATGCCACCGGCCCCACCGCTGACACGGTCGCCGACCTGTGGCGGGCGGGAGCCGCCTCCCGCATGGCCGTATGCGTGCGCGCCGTCCAGCGTCTGCCCGCCCCCGGACACATCCTCCTGCTCGACGGCAGCGGCCGGATCGCCTTCGCCGCCTCCCACGGTCTGCGGCCCCTGCGCCGAGGAAGCTTCCAGGGCGACATCCCGGTCATCGACCGGGCCCGCTCCTCCGGCCGGGGGCGCGCGCAGGGGCGCACCCAAGTCCGTTACCGCGACGGCATCCTGGGACGGGAACTGCACGCGCAGACCGCGCCGATGGGCGGCTACCTGGTCGCCGTCCTCGTCACCGACTCCGCCCCCTGGCGCCGCTTCACGCCCCCCACCAAGGACACCGGACCCCAGGCAGGCGACTACCTCTGCGCGCACTGCGACGAGGAGTACCGCTCCTTCGATCCCGCCTGCTCCGCATGCCGCGTCCCCCACTGCCCCGAGTGCGGCCGCTGCTCATGCACACCGCGTGTGAACGAACACCTGTGCCCGGGATGCTTCATCAAGCATCCGCCCGCGATGTTCGCCGACGGCAGCGACCGCTGCCTCGACTGCTCCTGACGTCCCGCCAGCCCCTCCGGAACACTCCCGTTCCGCTACCCGCGAGTTACGTCGTCCGTCCCAGGCGAAGCACCCCGCACCCGGGGTGACGGGTCCCGGCGCCGGCTCCGGAACCCCATCGGGCAAGGCCGGCAGAAGAGAACCATGGCCATCCAGATCACCGCGGTACGCCTGTCCGGCGGCACCATGCACGAGCACATCACCCACCTGTGGTGGACCAATCCGGCGGACGGCAAGACCGGCGACAACACCCGGGCGCAGATCGTCACCTGGATCGAAGACAAGAAGGGCCAGGCATACACGAGCGATGCGGGCGGGCACCGGGCGGAGGTCGTCGTGGTGACCCCGCCGCGCGGCGAGAAGTACCTGCAGACCCGCGCCGACGGGCGGTTGACCAACAACCTCCTGGCCCTTCCCCGCCGCTGAGTACTCCCGCCCCGGGGCGGGAGGAGAGCAAGGCCGGGCCGCTGCTGGGGTGCACTGGCCAGCAGCGGCCCGGACTTCCGGCTCGGCCGGCGGACCTCGCCCGATGACTTCGAGGCGGCGATCGCGGAACCAGGAAAACAGAGATGAGACGCCGCCCTGCCGCGGACGAGGGGGCGCGACGCCGCTGAAGGCGCTGCCTACCGCGGCCACCTGCGTTTCCTGCATGACGGTCATGACTCTTGATCCAGCCTGTTGCTTCGGCATTGCGCCGTCGGCAGCGGTCCGGGCTTTCACAGAACTCACGGGCCGTCACGGACCGCTTCTCGGCTGCCGTGAGAAGGCTTCGGATCGTGCGGTGTCTCTTCGCCGGGCGGAGAGTGCGCGGGCAGCTCCCACCGGACCTCGTCGCCGTCGTGATGGTGGCGCCAGACGGTCACGAGACGGGCGCGGACCAGCTGGTCGAGGAGATCCTCCAGCTGCGGAGGCGACTGCCCGCACTGGCGGGCGAGAGCATCGACCTCACCCCCGCCCGCCCCGGCGGTGCTGTGAGCGGCCAGGACGAGTGCGGTCAGCCGCAGAGCGGAGGGCAGGGCGGGCGAGACGGCCAGCGGGGCGGGGGACAGGGCCCATTGGGCGGCGCGGATGCGCGCGGTGCGTCCGGGATCCTGATGGAGGACGGCGGCATCGAGCAATTGCGCCTGGATGGGGGAGTATCTGCGTCTGGAGCGGTGCAGCCAGTCGGCGTGCTCCAGCTCGAGCCACAGTTCTACGCGGCCGTGCAGCCGCATGCCGCGCAGGAACCCGTGGGGCAGACGGACCTGCCCGCGGCGGTCGGCGCGCAGCGCGCACTGCAGGGCCAGCAGCCGGGCGGCGGGGGAGGAGAAGCGGGGCAGGGCCGTGGCGAGGTAGGTGAGCATTTCGCGTACGCGCTGCTGTTCGGCTGGGCCGAACGCAGGCGTGGTGCGCGCAGAGCGCGACATGCCGGCGGTCTGCCGGGCGCGGCGGGTGCCGGGCAGGGTGGGCGGTACGACGGCGGTGTGGCTCATCGCCGCCGCGCAGGCGGCGCAGGCATCGGCCAGCCGCCACACGCGGCCGCTGCGGTCGCAGGTCAGGGCGAGCAGGACGGGTCCCGCGCAGCCGCGGTGGCGGGGGTGCCAGTGGCAGCCCCGCGTCCGGCACTGGCAGGTGCGCAGGTGTCCGGGCAGCGCGTCGGCGCGGGCGTGGCGGGCCAGATGGGTGAGGGCGGCCGAGCGGGCGGAGCCGGCCGGCAGGACGGGGCTGTGTGTGCAGCGGGGGCAGGTCAGGGCCGGTCCGCCCGTCTGCGGGCGCAGGTGCACTGTCCAGATGCGCTGCACCGTGGCGTGTGTGCTGGCAAGCCGCATCGGCTCGTTGTCCCTCCGGTCTGGTCCGCGCCGGCCTCGTGCGGCGGTCTCCCGGTACGGGCACGCGGGAGCCGCCCGCACCGTAGTGCAGATCTCTGCACCCGTGCAGCGTGAGCGCCCGACGCGCTCACCTGCGCTGATAGTGCAGAAATCCGCACTGACAGGGCAGGTGTCTGCACCGTCGGATGGTGGGGTGACGATCTTGCCGCCCGACCCGGACCGCGACGCCCTGCGTGTGACGCTGGCGCGGCTGAGGAACGAACGCGGGTGGACCTTCGACGAACTCGCCGACCGCAGCGGCCTGGCCCGGCGCACACTGATCGACCTCGAACACGGCCGCGCCGCCGGCACCGTCACCACCTGGCACGCCCTCGCGCACGCCCTCGATGTCCCCATCGAGCAGCTGCTCGGCCCGCTCTGCGGCAACCACACCCCACCCGGACCCAAGGGCGCCTGACTCCGGTCGAGCCCTGCCTGGCACGCCACGCAAATCACCCGAACCGGCGAACACGCATGAAACACACACTCGCTGAATCGTGTTGCTGTTCGATAGCGCTGGGCCGCCCGGGGGACTGTCCGCCCGCCAGCCCCGCCCTCGGGGCGTGTCGCCTGGCACGGTCCTCGCCATGCACCCCAACACCCTCTCCACTGGCTGTCCCTGGGACGGCAGCCCCCGCACCGCACTGGCGCGCCGTCCGCTGCGGGTGGCCGCCACCAGCCCCAGCCGCCTGCTGCGCGCCGGCCAGAGCGGCCGCTGCCGGCACTGCGGCAACCGCATCGACCTCTACCCGCGTGCCGACGGGCAGCCCATCGCCCTGCATCCCGCCGAACTGGTCACCGCCCACGTCCCCGCCGCCTGCCACTGGCACCTGAGTTCCGGCATCGCCCACCCGCACAGCGACGGCAGCGCCTGGTGCCGCATTCCGCATGCCGTGCTCTGCCCGCAGCGCACGCCCGTCTGCCGGATCAGCCCACCCCTCACGTCGGTGCGCCGCCAACTCGCCGTACGAACCCGCCGCCTGATCGACACCGGTGTCTTCACCACTCCCACGGCTGCTCCCACCAGTGCAGAGCCTGACGGTCCCGGCCGCCCGGTCGTGCGGATGCTGCTGGGCCACTACCTCGCCGACGGCCCCGTGGAGGCCATCCGCTGCGTAGCCCAGACGAGCCACCGACACCGCTGCTCCCGTCCTGTCCTGGCCCCGGACTCCCCGCCCGGATCCTGGAGGCTGCTGCCCATCGGCCCCCAGCGCGGCCAACTCGCCCTGCCCGAGCAGACGACGGCCGTCTACGACCTCAGCCAACTGCCCCATGCCGAACAACGGCGCTGGCGCATGCAGCGCTGCCCCGCGCATGCCACCACCCACGGCGCCGCCGACCTGGCCCTGGCCGGATGGCAGGTCGTCGATCCGCTCCTGCACGCGCAGCACCTGCGTACCGGTCTGCCGTACCCGCCGGCACACGGCAGCGGGGAGAGGTGACGATGCCGCACCACGCCCTGGAAATCCTCCTGACCCGACCCCTGGCCCCGGCCGAACTCCGCGACGCCGCCCGCGTGCTGCCGCTCGCGACCAACCACGACACCACCCGCCTCATGACCCTCGTACGCGCCAAAACCCCCGGCCGCGCCGCACACCGGCTGCGCCAGCGCCTCGCCACTCGGCTCCCCGTGGACGTGATCACCACTCACTACCCGGACGCCGACGGGCAGGTCCTGCTCAACCTCGCCTTCCCGCCCGCCGTCCAGGCCACGATCCGCCAGGCCGCCCAGGAAGCGGGGCAGAGCCCGGAACTCTTCGTGAAGCTGGCCCTGCACCGTGCACTGGCCCAGCACGCCAGCGACGAGGCCGACCGGCTCGACCGGGCCGTGCAGCACCTGCTCGCCCACACCACGGCCGCACACCTCCTGGCAGCCGTCGGACACGCCCTGACCCGTACCCCCGGAGCAGCCTCCGCATGAACCCGACCGATGAACAGACGGCCGCGGCCGACGCCTTCCATGCCGGCCAGCACCTCGCCCTGCAGGCCGGCGCGGGTACCGGCAAAACCACCACGCTGACCCTGCTCGCCCGCATCACCAAACGCCGTGGCCGCTACCTCGCCTACAACCGGGCCATTGCCCAGGACGCACGCGCCCGCTTCCCCGACACCGTGCAGTGCAAGACCGCCCACGCCCTCGCCTACGCCGCCGTCGGCCACCGGTACACCCGCCGTCTGAACGCCCCCCGCCGCCCGGCCTGGCAGACCGGGCAGGCCCTCGGTATCACCAAGGCGATCCGCATCGGTGAACGTGACCTCTCACAAAAGACTCTCTCCAACGCCACGCTGCGCACCGTGGCCGGCTTCTGCCACACCGCCGATGAGACGATCACCCGCCATCACGTCCCCCGCCTGCGCGGCCTGGAGGACAAAGACCCGCACACCCAACTCGCCGCCCACATCGTGCCGTTCGCCGAGAAGGCCTGGGCCGACCTGCAGCACCCCGACGACGGGGCCGTGCGCTTCGACCACGACCACTACCTGAAGATCTGGGCTCTCAGCCGGCCGAAGATCGACGCCGACTTCCTGCTGCTGGACGAGGCCCAGGACACCAACCCCGTCGTCGAGCAGATCTTCCTCGATCAGCGCGGCCACGCCCAGCTGGTGATGGTCGGCGACTCCGCCCAGGCCATCTACGACTGGCGCGGCGCCAAAGACGTCATGACCGGCTTCGACGGCGCCCAGCTCGTCCTGTCGCAGTCCTTCCGTTTCGGTCCCTATCTGGCCCAGGAGGCCAACCGCTGGCTGGCCATCGCGCAGGCCCCGATCCGCCTGACCGGCGCCCCCGAGGTGTCCACCGAACTCGGGCACCTCGTCCGGCCCGACGCTGTGCTGTGCCGCACCAACGTCGGCGCCATGGCCCACGTCATGGACCTGCTGGCCGCCGGACACCGGGTGGGGCTGGCCGGGGGAGGGGACAGCCTGCGTGCCCTGGCCCTGGCCGCTCGCGACCTCAAGGAGGGCCGCCGCACCTCCCACCCCGAGCTGGTGCTGTTCCCCTCCTGGGGCGAACTACAGGACTACGCCGCCCACGACCCAGCCGGACGTGACCTGCAACCGCTGGTCGACCTCGTCGACACCCATGGCACCGACGCCATCCTGGCCGCCCTCGCTCACCTCACGCCAGAGCAACAGGCCGAGGTGACCGTGTCAACCGCCCACAAGGCCAAAGGCCGTGAATGGCCCTGCGTGAAGATCGCCGACGACTTCACCCCGCCGAAGGACACCGACCAGCACGACGACACCGGCCGCCCCGTCCCCGGACCGATCAGCGACAGCGAAGCCCGGCTCGCCTATGTCGCCGTCACCCGCGCTCGCCGGCGCCTCGACCTCGGCGGCCTCTCCTGGATCCACGAGCACCCCGACGGCACCCCGCCCAGCTAGGGGCCGCCCTCAGCGATCATGGGACGGTGGGTCACGATGAGGCGGTTCACCGTCATGAAGCCACCAGCCAAGAGCGGAAGCCGTTCACTCCACCGACACCGAGGACCGTGACAGGCAGACGCAGTCGGCGGGCCATTGACGGGGCGGTCCAAAGTACTCGGATCGGGACGCCGCAAGTCCACACAGCCGAAGGACGCGGTTGGCCAAAGCGCACGGCAGCGCCTCGGCTCGCCACGGAGAAAACAACGTCAACGACAGTCCGCGACCCCGCGTTGGCGGCCACGCCGAATGGGCTTTCATCGAAGATCGTCAGGCTTGGGCCTCTCGCGGCGGCCCTGCTCGGGTTCTCCGCTATCTGAAGCTTCTCCTGAGTGCGGTGACGGTTGTTCCCGGTGTCCGTTGCCCATCTGCGGCGTGGCCCGCCGTCTGGCTGAATTCCCTCCAGATACGGGGGTGTTCGGGTGTGACGGTCTGCCGCTCGCCGCGCATCCCCTGGACCAGGCAGTGGCCGCTTCGTTGGAGCCGCTGTTCGAGCCACTCCCGGGAGACAAGGAGGCTGTGGGCCGTGCCGGTTGGGCGGTCCCACGACAGGTACTGCACTTGGAGCCGCCCGTCGGTGTCGTACCAGAAGGGGTGGTCGGGGTCCCGTTGGAGTCCGCTGTCTCTCAGGAGCGGGTCATTGAGCAGCGTCACGGATACGGGTGCGTCGAGGGAGCAGTCGTAGCCTTGTGCACCCCAGCTGTAGGTCTGGGTGGTCGGGATAGCCGTTACGGGTTGCCCGGCGGGGTCTGCGGCGTGGTCGATCTGGGCTTGCGGCTGTGCGGCAAGGGTGCGCTCCAGCCAGGTGTCCTCGTCGTCGACGGGGCCGTCTGCCCACTGCTCTGCGAGGTCTGCCAGGGACTCGGTTCGCTTCGTTTCTCTCTTCTCCCTCCAGATGGCGAGGGCGTCGACGGGCTCGGCGGCAGCAGCTGGTGCGGGGGTTGTCTCCGGCGTGGCCAGGTCGTCGTCATCGACTGGACCATCGAGGCCATCCGGCCTGTCGGGGCCGGGGCCGGGTTCTTGGTCCGAGTACTGGAAGGTACTCACGTGCCAGGTATCGGGTTCAGGGTCCGTCCAGGGGCCGGGCACGGTGGGGAAATCGGCGAACAGGAGGCTGTGGCGGTCGGGTCCTTCGGGCATCAGCCGGTTCGTGAGGGAGCGGCCCTTGAGCCATGTGAGCAGACTGGTGAACTGGTCGTCGGAAACGGTCCAGCTCGTGACGCGGTGCCACTGCTCAGCCTGTCCATGGGTGATGCTCCAGCCTCGGCCGTCGTGGTCATCCGTGGCCTGTTCGTCGAGCACGACCCACTCCCTGCCCTGGCTGTCGGTCCGGACGGCCAGTTCCTCGAGACCGGGCAGGTTGTTCGGACGGCTGATCCACTCGTCGATCCCGTCGTCGTCCGGCAGTGCCGGGACAGGCGGTGCGAGAGGGTGCGCAGGGTCGGCGGGCGGAAAGGTTGCGTTGTCCGCTTCGCTGTGGCCGCTTGCGTCGTCGGCAGCGTCGAACGGGTGGCGGGCCGGAGGGAGGGAGGGATCGATGTCGAGCAGGGACAGCCGTGCCGCTCCCTCGTATTGGGCGGCGTCGTGCTCAGAGGTCCGGTGGGGGTGACGGTGGTTCGCCAGCCGCTCCACCAACTCGTGGAGGGCCATCCACTGGTACTTCTTGCCGATCCGTTCGCCCTTGTGGGACTGGCGGCCGCCGGACATGCGTCCACGGGTAGCGTCGAATTCGGCGAAGAGCTCGGGCGACCATCCAAGGTCGGCGACGCGGGCGAGCACCCACCTCGCGGCCCACGCAGCGTCCACCTCGGTTTCAGCGAGGCGTTCGTCGTCGGCGGGCGGCACCCGGCAGTCCCGCAGCAGCGCGTACTGGCCCCGGTCGAGGACCTGCTGCGCCTTCCACCCGGTGAGGAGCTGCGCGACCGCGGCCGACGTGCCCAGGGCAGGCCGGACGGACTCCGGGAGGCTTTCTGCGAAAGCCGGGATACGGTCGGTGTCCACCGAGACCGGATCATCGCGGCGCTGCCACGATGGCCGGCGGGGATAGCCGGACGCCAGAGGCAGCATGCTGAAGTGGTGGACGGTCGGACGGACTTCGTAGTCCGCGAAGTCTCCCAGCGATGACAGGGACGAGCGAATCGATCCCCACAGGGGCCTGTCTTCCTCCCGCCGTGGGAAGAGATCGTCAAGAGCCTCCTCCGCAGGGGCCTGACCGATGTCCGGGCAGGCATGCGGATGCCTGACCACCCCAGCTTCTTCGTCAGTGATGATCCTTGCGCCGTGCGCCATGGTGACAATGCGGGTCGCCGCATCGCACAGCAGCGCGTTCCTCGAGGCGTGCGCGGGCGAATCGGTATCACCGTAGACGTACTCGGTGATCCGCCGCGCAACCTGACCCAGGAGGCCGCGCTGCCACTCGCTCCCGCCACGCCGGGCCACCACCCCGTACGCGACCCACACCAGGCGCTCGAAGAGGTAGGGGTCGTCCACCTTCTCGGCGTCCTCGTGCAGGAATCTGTCCAGGAGAGACACGAGAACGTCCCCGTGCGACAGAAGCAGTTGCCCGAGGGCTTTGGTCGCACGGTCCCGGAGAAACCGGTTGGAGGACGTGAGGGCCCAAACAAGCGTCGTGGCCGCCAGCCGGGCCACTTCCTCGGTGTCGCCAGGCGCTGTCACGGGCCGGCCTGTCCGGGCCCCGAGCCGGGGTCGGGCCGGACGGGACGCGGGGTGGAGATCCTGCGGGGTGGGGTACTGCTCGGCCCAGCGCAGCAGCCGGTGCAGTGCCGTGACGTCCCACACCATCGGGTAAGTCTCGACACCCCACCATGCGTCGCGTTCGGGCCGCGGCCTCCTCGCCAGCACCCGGTGGAGACGGTCGGCGTTCAGCAGATGCCCCGGCTCAGCGGTGACCGCCAGGACAGCCTCCAGTACGTCGGAGTTGCGTCCGTGACGGGCGGCCGTCTCGTTGAGGAGCGCGATGGTGCGTTCGTTGACACTCCGTGTGCTGCGCAGGGGAAGCGTTTCCAAAAAGCTCCGGGCCAGCAGATAGTGCTGCATGTCCGCACGGCCGTCGGGCCCGGATGTGTCCGTCGCGGGCCCGGGAGGGGAAGCCAGGAGGTCGATGAGCTCCGTGTCGGCCTGCTCGGGCAGGAGAATCGACGCGGCCTCCTGATAGTTCGGGGAGGCCTCACGCAGCCAGTTCCGCAGAGGGGAGCCGGCGGCCAGATGCCGGCCCTGACGGAGCGACTCGATCTCGTCCTGGTGGGCAGCGAAGACCGACCGCACGACGCGGTCGTCGCTGAACGCCTGGTAGGGGAAACCGATGCCGCTACCGGCCTCGGCCCCGTAGGTCCGCTCGTTGGACACGATGCCCTGAGCGAGGAGCTGCCCGAGCATGGTGTCCGGCCATGCCGTGGCCGCAGGAGCGCAGGCGTCGGCAAGGTCACGGGCCTCGCCACGCGGAAGCACGGAAAGGTGTTCGGCGGCCATGCGCGAGGCAAGAGCATCTACCGCACGGTGCACGGGCCGCTCAAGAGGGTCCAGCCCCAGCCGGGTACAGATGGCCTCCGCCCGGTGATCGACATAGGCGTCGAACACCGCGCTACGGTCACGCGGACGGCCGCCCGAGCCGGCTGTACTCTGGTTCCGGCTCCTGCTCAGACTGTCCGCGTACAGCTTCACGAACAGCGGGTTGGTGAAGACCGAGGCAAGCAGGGGCGTGTTGGGAAGAGCAGCCGGATTCCTCCGAAGGTAGCTCTCAAGGCCTTCCATCTCCCGGCCCGCGAAGCCGGAGTGCACCGAAGCCGGCCCGTCGAAACGGTCCGGCACCACGAGGGAACTGAAGGTCGAACGGCAGGACACCGTCAGAGCGATGTGCCGGTACCCGGCCAGATGCCCCTGGAGAGCGAGCAGTTCACTCTTCCAGTGCCCGGCATCGGCGGAGTCATTGAGGGCATCGATGATCAACAGGAAGCGGCACCCGCTGGCCGCGCCCGCGGCGTCCATCGCCTGGAGGAAGTCCCGCTCGGGCAGCTGGCCCAGCCCGCACCTCTGCGCGATCTCGCTCAAGGTCCTGTGCCCGCTGAGCTCCTGCCCGAACACCACCAGTGCCGGCCGACCTTCGTCCACAGCCCTTCGCGCGGCATCGACCAGCAGATGCGTCTTGCCCTGGCCGGCTTCCCCCAACAGCAGCCACGCTCCCTTCTCCGCTGCTTGGGCAGCGCTGCCCCGCAGCAGGGCCAGTACCTGCTCGCAGGCGTTGCTGGCACGAGCGAGGGCACCCTCACGCATCGACTCCACGCTCTCGGACGCTGTCCGGGCGCTGCTTGTGCGCGGCTGTGACAGAGGCGGTGCCGGAACGTCACCGCTCCCGGTCGGTTCCCCGACGAACCGGTCGGCCAAGCCGCTGAATTCACCCAGCCGATTCAGCATGTCCTCAGCCACAGCAACTGCCTGCTCGGCGGGGAAACCAGAACCCGCGGATGCCGCAGACAGGTCCTGGACCAAAGCGTCCGCGCCCTCCCGCAGCGGAGGCGTCCACAACCGCACCCACTGCGACAGCGCTTCGTGCGCTGGACTGCTGTCCGGCGCGGGATAGCGGTCACGCCACCACGACATCTCGGCCAGGAGCGTCTCGACAACGGCCCGCAGGTCCCGGGCCCGCTGTGCGAATTGCCGCAGAAATTCCTGTGGCAGGGCGCACGCGTCCGCCACCTGAGCCAGTGGCAACGCCACGTGATGTTCGGGCGTGTACCGCGACTCGGCCAGACGCTCAGCAAGCGTGACCTGTTCTCGGAACCACTCCGTGCCCAGTGCGCGATTCTCGAAGAAGAACCACTGGCGTCCCTCGTTACCGGGCCGGGTCAGGCGTTCCAGCAGTTCGCCACCACCGACATAGCGGATGTCGACACCGGCGAGACCGGGCAGTTCCTCCTTCCACTTGGCGATGTGGATGTTCCACCGCTCCCGTGCGCCGGTACGCGGCTTCCCGCTCGGGGTGAAAGGGGCGGGGTCGGAGAGGTCGAAGGGCGTCAGGAACTCAAGCCGGACGATTTTGCGGTGGGCGATGTTCTCGCCGACCGTCTTGGCGCTCTTCCTCGCCTGAGGGAGCAAGTCCTCGATGCGCTGGACGAACTTGACCTGGTATCCGTGTGCGGCGCTGCCGTCGGGCGCCTGGTTGTACCATTCGACACCGCCGTCCGGGGCAGCCGTCTTGATCGTCTCCCAGCCTGGAGGGGCTGCCTCGCGCAGCTGGAAGCACAGTTCTTCAAAGGCGCGATGCTGGCTCCCGTCCCACTCCCGGATGCTCTGCCAGTTGTGCGCCCTGCCGCCGTTCTCCGCCACTGCCGTCCTCAGACCGTTCTGCCGCCCCGTCGCGCATGAAATTCCAGCGTAGAGGGCCAGACTGACAGGCGAGAGCGTGCCACTGCCGGGGGACGGCAGGTGCGGGCAGTTCCGCTGCGGTTGGACCTGCAGATGCCGTCAGCGGTTCGAGGCCGAGTGTTGCCACGATGCTGGCTGCTGGGCAGTACGTAAGGGGGCAGGCCTGTGGTGAACTCGCCCTGACTTTAGCCTGGTTCCCGCTGTACTGGCTTCTCAGACGGCATGGGCGCAGTGATGTGACCGAGTTCGGACTATCGTCGTCGTCCCGTGCGCGGTCTGGCCCTGGCTGTGGTGGGGCGGCCGATGGTGCGACCGCGGCTGAACCCGAGGCGGTCGCTGAATTCGCCGGCCTTTGCGAGTTCGATCTCGTACCGCGGCTCGAAGTGATCGTCCGTGACGCTCAGACCGCTGATCCGGTAGTGGAAGAAGGACTTGATGCCGGGACGAGAGCGCCCGCCGGTGCGGTCGTAGACGTACAGATACTCCTGCGCGACCCCGTCCTCGCGTCTTTTGAAACGCAGGGCATAGGGCTCAACCAGGCGCTGCCGCCCCTCGTAGGTCAGGAGCATCAGTTTCTGCTCGGCACCGGCCTCCATGATCGGTGTCCGTAGGTGCGCTGGATAGAAGGCGGCTTGAGTGCTGTGGCCGGTGCGGAAATCGGCGAAGAGTAGGTCCAGTTCGCTTTTCCAGCGTGCCACCGTGCTGGTGAACTCAGGCAGGCTGTCACGGGCGCAGGTGATCGTCGTGTCCCACAGGGACTGCATGCCGTCGAAGGGAATGGCAGTGAGCAGGTTCAGGGCCGCAGCGGGGCTGGGAGAGAAGATGGTCTTCCGGAGGAACGTTCTGACCAGGCTGCGCCGGTTGACGGGGATCTCACTGTTGACGAACGTCGAATAGGTGAGGTCGAACAAGTCGCGGATGGAGCGGCGCTGCAGGAGACACTTGAGTTTGTCCGCAAGAGCCTCTTCCAAGCTGATCACCGTCAGGTCCGCAGTGCAGGCCGCATGGTCGCTGTAGGGGTGAATGAGCGTGCGCGACTGCGGGGGCAGTTGAAGGCGGGTGAACTCGGTGACGTCCAGGTGCAGGGTCACAGGCATGCTGCTGGTCGTGCCGTAGAAGTCGGTGAAGAGCAACTGGTACGTGTAGACCGTCTGTTCCCGGTTGATCCTGTGCCTGCTGAGCTGCTCAGTGCGATCGAGATGGAACTGGACCCCTGTTCTGGCCTGCGCCATCCGCCCGATCTCGTTGAGCGCTTCACGGAAGTCCTGGGCGTCGATAGGGCCGGGGGAGGCGAAATCGAGATCTTCGGAGAAGCGCGTCGCCCCGAAATACCCCTTCCGTAAAGCGTTTCCGCCCTTGAGGACGAGACGGTCGGCGAGCCGGCTCTCTCCGTAGAGCCCGGCGAGGAACCAGCCGAAGACGTAGTCCCGCTGAACATGGGACGGGTCGACTCCGAGTTCCGCGCTTTTCGCGTCGATCTCGTCACGGCTGATCATGGAAAGCCTCTCCCAATGACGTGCTACCGGCGCGGCTTCCTCAGGCGACGCACAGGCGTGACCACGATACCGGCCCTCGGCCTGATCGATTGACGGCGAGCGTTCTCGTGGATGCAACTCCTGCCTGCTGTCGGGGTCTGTTCACCTGGACCGGATGGCGTGCACGCTGCTGTGCCGCATTCGGTCCCAAAACGGGCTCAACGGGGCGACCGGGGAGGACGATTCCAGGGACGCCGCCGAGTCACGCACAGGACCGAGCTGAGATAAAGCGCGGATCGCTCACGCTGACCGGAATAGTTGACTGGACCGTCTGCAAAGCAAGTCAGCGGCTGGGGAAACGGCCCCCGAAGAGCAGACTGAGATAGGTGAACGCGGTGGCGTGATCGTCCTTGTGATAAGCGTCGAGTGCCTTCCTGGCGCGGATTGCTCCCGTCCTGAGCTTGGAGAGTGCGTCTTGACGAGTCGCATCGCTGGAGCATGCGGCGAAGCGTCCGGCTTTGTTCTTGGGGTCGTTCATGGACGCGAGTTGATGGTCATCCAGCTTCTCCAGGAGACCGCATATGTCCCAGACCGCGATGAAGTTCGGCTCACCTGCCATGTACTGGGCGGCGCGCATCTCCAGGTAGAAGGAGGAGACCGGCACGTTGTTGTAGTACTTCCAGGCCTTGGCCAACCGGGCGAGCTTCTTGGCGCCGCCGACCGCAACAGGCCGCTGGTTGACTTCGTTCACGTACTCCAGGTGCGCCGTGGGGGCGGTGTCCATCCACCCGCCGGCGGCTCCGGGGATGTCGTAGACCGACGTGTCACCACCGCGAAATGTAAGAAAAGCGGGAAGAACCTCCCATGTCTCCGCGCCGGCAGTGAATCGAATCTGGACTGTAGGGCGCCGTATGACGACCTGGGTGGAGGGAAAACTCGCCTGGAGAGCCGACTTCACCCAGCCCAGGGCGGTGTCCGAACTGTTCGGGCGGCCTGCCTTGATGCTGGCCAGAAGATCTACGTCGCAGTGCCCGCGGACCCCCGTCCCATGAGTGAACGACCCTGTCTCTCGGAACAGAGATACTCCGAAGGCCGCGGCCTGCAACGAGGTCTCCACACTGCGCCGATGGCGCGCCTTGGCGTCGCGCTCGCCCGCGGTGGGCGTCAACTGCTGCAAGAAGAGGTCGAACCCCTGATTCACGGAGAGTGCCATATCTGCTCTCTAGTGCCCTTCGGGCTGGTTGGCGGACGTGTCGACCGCGTAGGATTGGCCGCCGCCGTCGACATTCGCTTTGCCACGCAGGTAGGAGCGTCGGCTGGGAGGTTCGGCGGTCTTGTTCTGTTCGTCGCGTCGCGCAGTGATTTCAGCCAGCCCGCTCCGAGCCTCTTCCACGGTCCATGCCGGGAGATCGATTTCACGGGCCTGGCGAGCGGCGGTTTGGATCTCGAGGTAGGCGTTTGCTGCGGCGGCGGCCTGGTTCATCCGGTGCGATGCGTTGATGGTGGTCAAGATTGCCCCCAGGACAGCGGCAGCGAGGGCAACCAGCCCGGCGATCACGCGCCCGGCGGCCGTCACCAGGGCCATGGCACCGGCGATGGCCGCCAGACCGCTTGCCGGCACGCCCAGCCATAGATTGATTAGGCGCCAACGCTTGGCTTGCTCGAACTGAGATTGCGCGCTGTACTTCGCACTCTCCTCAAGGCGTTCCAGCTCGTCTGAGATGGCCTGGCGACGTTCGGCTTCGGTCGGCTGGGAGGTTTCCGGCATGCAGGAACGCTACCGGTACGCACTGACACCAGCGCTTGTGTATCTCTTGTCCGGATGGCACGAGGCCTTCAGCGTGTCCAGGGCGACGGCCAGGGCTGGGGAAACGCCGGCGTGGTCGGTCTTTGCTGCGGGGCGCCGTCGCGCAGCTGAGGCAGCAGGGGCGCACCCGGAGCGAGTAGCGCGCGGAGACAGGGCAGGGGGAGGGCTTCTTGTCGCAGAACCAGGCCGTCGGTGAGCAGCTGCGCGACTGACGGTGCGATGTGGGGCGGGAGCCAGGCGGCCGCGGCGAGGGCTTCGTCGGTGGTGGCGGGTGGGTGAGGGCGCGGCCGCCCGGTGAGGAGGGCATGGTAGAGGCCGGTGGCGGGCAGCAGCGGGGGAAGGCCGGCGGCCTGTGCGCGGTGGCTGGTCTGCTGGGCGCAGTGCAGGCCGTCGAGGTCGAGGTCCGCGTACATCAACAGGGTCTCCACAGGGTGGTCGCGTTCGCGGAAGGAAGTCAGGGCGGTGGGGATGGAGGCGACGAGCTGGTCACCGGATCCGAAGCCGAGCCAGCCCACCTGGCTGCGGTCGGGCCAGGCGCCGAAGATCTCCCGCAGGCTGGTGAACGCGGCGGTGTTCTCCACGACGAGCATCCAGGGTGCGGGCCCGAGTTCGAACATGGCCAGCGGGGCGGGGGTGGGCCGGGCCCGAAGATGCACGGCGACGTCGAGGAGCCCTTTGACCACGAGATGGTGGCGGTCGATGTCCTTGAGGCGTTTCTCGTCGCCGTACAACTGGTAGGAGCGGTCGGCGATCGGAACGATCTCGGCATCCGGCTGGTCCCGCAGCAGCGTGTTGAGGGGGCCGAGAAGCGCGTGGTCGGCGGCGGTCAGGTTCAGGGTGCCGGCGAAGGACAGCTGTTCCACGAACGCCCGGGGCGCCGGCCGGGGCCGGGACGAGCGGGCGGACTGCAGGCGCTTGACCCACCGGGGCAGCGGCGGGTGGGCGCTGCAGTCCCAGCCGGCGCTGCCCTTGGGCAACTGGGCCAGGCCACGCTGTTGGAGGGTCTGAGCCGCGTCGGCGAGGATGCGGCGGCGCCCGGGCGAGGTGGCCAGACTGGAGTCGCCTGCGTCGGCGGCGCCCGCCAGCGCATCGAAGTCGACGCGCTGGCGGGACTGCTGGGCGAGGTGGACGGCCATACGGTCGGCGGCGCTCATCCGGCATCCCCGGCATCCACTTCGGGGGTTTGTGGGGCGTCAGGAGCAAGGACGCTGCGGCGCAGGAGGCGGGCGGAGGCGATGCCCTCGTCCTGGGCGCGGGTGACACCGTCCGCGACGGCGTCACCGTAGCGCTCGAGGATCTGGACGTAGCGGCGCTTGGTGTGCAGGTCCATACCATTGCGCATGCGGACGATGAGGGGGAAACGGCCCAGTGCCGGGCGATCGTTGGAACCGGTGGTGTACACGAGCTGGATGCCGTGGGCACCGGCGACGCGGCGCTGCAGATCGACGAACGGCCCGTAGTTGGCCTTTCCGAAAGGGTTGTCCAGGACGAGTGTGCCCACGCCGCCGGGGACGCGGCGGTCGCGCTGGGCGGCACGCATCCGGGCGAGTGTGCAGTACAGCAGCACGGAGACGGTCAGGAGTTCGCCGCCGCTGAATTTCTGGATCTCGGTGACGGACTCACGTTCGACGGTGTCCAGGTTCTGTGTCGGCTTGATGATGCGCGCGATGATGTTGCCGTGGCCGCCGAGCGCCGCCAGGACCAGCTGCTTGGCCAGTGGCATCGCGTCGGGCAGGGCGCTGGCCCGGCCGGCGGCGCCGGCCGGCAGCGAGGAGATGAGCCGGTCGACCTCGGCGGACAGCCTGCGCGCGAGTTCGTCCCCGCGGGCGCGCTGGCGCAGCTCCAGCGACAGGAACCGCTGCTTGGACCAGCTGCCCAGATTCCCGGGCAGCCGGGAGTGGCGTGCTACTTCCTCCACACTGTCGAGGACGGCTTCGACCGTGCTCGCGCAGGCGTCGACGACCCGGGCATGGTCCTCCTCGGACTCGGCGAGCAGCCCGGTGACCTGTCGTTCGCGTTCCTCGATGTCCTCCAGCAGCGCGGCCAGCCGGGGCTGCAGGCTGAGGTCCTGTTGCAGGCGTTCGCGCAGTCGGCCGTCGACGACGGCCGCGTACTCCGGCTGCAGGGCGAGCCGTTCCACTTGCTGTACGTACTTGCGCAGGGCGTTCTTGGCGTCGTCGTGGGCGCGGATCGCCTGGAAGACCTCGCGGGTGATGACGTCCTTGATTCGCTCGGCGTCCTGCGGCTGCAGGGACCGCACGGTGAGGGCGGACAGGCCGTGCCGTTCAAGGAGCAGCGCGTCCACGCCCGGTTCCAGGTCGCCGTCGTTGCCCTGGCCGGGCTGGCGGTCGGCGGCCGCGTTGAGACTGCCCGCCGACTGCCGAAGCTGTGCGGCCTGGCCGGCCGCCAGGTCGGCGGAGCGGTGCGTGCGCTCGGTGTCCAGGCGCCGCACCTGGGCCAGCGTGCGGTCCTGCTCCAGCCGCTCCTCTTCTGCGCGCAGTTCCTCCTGGGCGGCTCGGACGCTGGGGAAGGAGATCCGCTCCGTGCCGGGAGCAAGGTCGTCCAGGGCTTCGGCCGCCTTCTGGTGAGCCTCCAGGGCCTGGCGGTGGAGGAGATCCGCTTCGTGCTCGGCCCGGTCGGCCTTCCTGCGAGCCTCCGCTGCGCAGGCGATGCGGTCAGTGAGGCGGTCGGTGTCGGCTGCCCCGGCCTGCTGGGCGAGCTCTGCCGCCCGCGCGCGTGCCGCGGAACCAGCCCGTGAAAGGTCCTGGTTGAGAGCGTCGATGGCCGTCTGGGCGGCGGTGAGCCGCTGCTGCAGCGTGGTGTCGCTGATGCCGTCGCGCCAGTCCCGACGGGCCTGGCCCCAGCGCTCACGCAGCGCCTGCAGGCTCCCGCCCGGTACCGTGGCCGGATGTGTCCGGCTGCGGACTTCATCCGTGAGTTCCTGGCGGATCTCTTCCAGCCAGCCGGCCCAGCGTTCCCCACGCTCCCGGCACTGCCCAAGCGTTGCCTCCGCGGTCCGTCTTTGCCCCTCGGCGTTCGTGCACCGCTTCTTCAACTGCTGCACGGCGGCGCGGTGTTCGCGTGCCTCGGTCCGGGCCTGCCGGCGTTCTGCCGTCCAGTGCGCAGTGGCGCGGACCGCCACTTCCAGGGCCCGGACCTGGGGAAGCGTCTGGGCGAGCGCCATCAGCGTGTCCGTGTGCTGGGCGAGCCGTCGTTCCGCTTGGCCCGCGCTTTGCGCGGCTTCCTCTGCCTCGCGGGCCAGCATGCTGGTGCGTTCGGTGAGCGTGTTCACTTCGTCGTCGAGCCGGCTGAGCAGTTCCTCCCGCGCGGCGCGTGCCCGGGGCCCGAACGATTCCAGGTGCGCCCGCAGCCGCCCGCAGAGGGCACGGTCGCCCTCGCGCCGTTTGGTGACGGCCCGGAGGCGGTCCTCCAGTGTGTCCAAACGCGCGGTGACGCGGCGCAGTTCCTCCTCTCCCGCCTCCAGGTCGAGAGCCGAGGGGCGGACGGGCAGGACGGCGATGTTTCCCGGTTCCCGCAAGAGCAGAGCCCGCGCCTCGTCGTCGCTGCTCACGGCGATCACCGTGGGCAGCGAGACGTCGGCCTGCCGGGCCAGAGCCGCCAGGTCACCACCGGGCACCGGCCCGCAGATGACCACCCCGCCGATCAGCTGGGGGATGGCCGCGATGACCTCGTCGTGCCGGTGGGCGGGCAGGGTCTCGCGCAGGAACTGCATTCCCGAAACGGCGTTGGCACCGCGGTTCTGCAGGGCGGCAACCGCCCGTTCGACCTCCCGGGGCGGCGGACAGAACCCGTCCTGCTCCAGCGCGTCGCGCAGCCGCCGGTCCTCCGACGCCCGGGCATGCTCGGCGGCCAGTTCCGTGTCTGCGTGGGCGACCTGGTCGGTGAGCAGCGCGATGAGGTCGCTGCCCACCGCGTCCACATCCACCGATTCGCCGCCGGTGCCCGCCAGTTCTGCCAGACGCGGCTCGGCTGCCAGGTCACGGCGTTCGCGCGCCAATGCGTTCCACTGGTCCCACACTTGGTCGTGCCGCTGCCGTGCGGTACTGAGCTGGTCGGCGCACGACAGACGTTCTGTCGCGATGCCGGTGCTCCGCTCCCGTGCTGCCTCCCGTTGGCGCCGCGCCTGCTCCACCTGTTCCCGGGAGGTCTCTTCCTCGCGGGTGAGGCGTTCCAGAGCGGCATGCGGCTCCTCCTGCCCTCCGAGAACCCCGCTCGCACGGGCGGCCACGATCTCCGCCTCTCCTTCCGCGCAGCGGGCTTCGGCCGAGGCCGCGCGGCTGTCCGCGCGGCCGATCGCGCTCACCGTCTTCTCGAACTCCCGCTCGGCCGCCTGGAGCCGGGCGGCGGCCGTCTCAAGTTCGGCGCGGGCCTGTTCCTCCTCGCCCGAGAGCCGGCCGAGCCCCTCTTCGAGCCTCGCGTACAGGGCGGTGCCCGCCTGCTCCACGGCCTCCCGCAGCGGGGCCTGCTCGCTGTGGAGATCTTCCAGCAACTGTTTGACCTGCCGCAGCTCGGTCTCCCGGCCCGCCAGGTCCATGAGCAGGGGAACCGCCTGCCATGCCGTGTGTTCCCGCTCGGCGGAGTCGGCCGCCTCGATGCGCCCGGCATGCTCGCTCGCACAGTCGCTCACCCGCAGCCGCGCGGCCGCCTCGCTCACCGCGGCCACGCGGTGGCCCCGGCCCTCGACCCGGTCGTCGGCCTCCTGTGCCTCCTGCGCGTAGGCCTCGGCGCGTTCGCGCAATGAGCCCGACTCCTGCTCCAGATGGGCGGCCTGGGTCTGGAAGTGCTCGCCGGCACGTCGGGCCAGCTGGACCTGCCGGCCCAGTGCCTGCTCGGCGAGGGCGGCTTCCGCCGTGGCCTTCTGCACCGGTCGCAGCCGCAGGACGGCCTCGGCGAGGAACCGCTGTTCCAGTTCCCGTGCGGGCCGGGCCGCCAGTTTGTCGGCGTGTTTGGACAGCGCCGCACGTGCTGCCGTGGGTGCGGCGGCATCGACGATCATGTCGATGAGGAAGTTGATGAACTCCTCGGCCGTGCGGAACTTGAACAGCTCGGTGATCCCTCCTTCTTCCTGGTTCATGACCTTCTGGATCATGAAGACCTGAGGGTCCAGACCGTGATTGCTCAGCTGCTCCTCCCAGCTGTACTGCTCCTCCGCGACCACCAACTGCAGCCGCCGCTGCAGTTGGTGCGCGGCTTCCAGGGCCTTGACGTAGGAGGTCATGCTGAGCTGGAGATCCTCGGCACGCACGGGCAGGGAGTCCAGTTCCAGCCCGCCGGGCTGAGGCCGCAGAAGATACCAGCGGCGTTCCAGCCGTTCCCACCCGCTGCTCAGGTCGGCCGGGCGCTGTCCGTCGCGCCACTGGTAGACCCCGCCGGTCACCAGTACCGCGCCGGCCGTGGGCCGTTCGGAGTCTCCCCATTCAGCGATCACGTGCGAGACCTGCTCGCCGGGAATGTACTCGGCGAGCGACTTGGACTTGAGCGCCCCGATGAAGTCCTTCTTGGCGGGCAGTAGCAGGCTGAAGAACAGAGAGAGCAGACTGGACTTGCCGCCGCCGTTGCGCAGCCAAAGGATCACGTCCACGGGCTGCATGGGCCGGCCGTCGATCGAGCCCGGACCGCCGGTCAGGTCCAGGACGAGCGATTTGAAACCGGCCGCGCGGTGGCCGATGTTCTCCAGACGAATACGTCGCAGTTGGAGCATTCTTCAGTCCTCCTCGACCAGATGGGCGCGGCGCAGGTCGCACAGCACGGTGAACGCCGCCGAGGCGGCTGCCTCTCGTACCTGCACGCGGAAGCGGTGGGCGAGCCGGTAGTGGCCCGCCCCCAGGTCGTCGGCCCGCTGGGCCATCCCCTGTTCCACCAGCCAGTCGAGCGCCTCCTTGATCACCCGTCGGGTGCTCGACTCCGACAGCCGTCCCGTCGGTGTGGGGCGCGATGCGGGGAGTTTGGCGTAGACCCGCCAGGCGGCCTGGAGTTCGGGATGGGCCACGGTCAGCCCGTCCGCGTCCTTGGAGGCTTCACGGAGCCGGTCGGTGAGCCGGCGCAGGAAGTCGTCGACCTCGGCCAGCGAGATCCGTCTGACGCTCTGCTCCTCCAGGTCGGCGGGAGTGGGGTAGGCGCGGGCCGCGATCGCCACATGCGCGAGTCCCAGGACGAGGCGGTCCTTGACCCCCAGCTTGGGATGATCCTTGAGGCGGTAGGACAGCCAGGATCCCTCGCGGGGGTGCAGGATCAGTCCTTCGCTCTGATGGGCCTCGATCACGTCCAGGTCGAGGCCGTCGGCGACGGCGTCCGCCGCGTCGCGGAACGGGCCGTCCATCCGGTAGCGCTGCAGCAGGGCCCGGTAGCGGGGGAGACTCAGGGGACGCAGACGCGGCTGGCAGCCGAAGCACACCAGGGCGGAGGCGTCGGCCAGGTCGGCCGGGGAGTAGACGTTCGCGGCAGTTGTCATGCCAGGACCTCCACGTCGTCCTCGGCGCGGGCGGGACCGGGGATTAGCGACTGGGCGGGGACGAGCAGCAGGTCGCTGCCGGCGACCGCTCCGAGATCGAACACGGTGCCGTCATCGAGGACCACCAGATGTTCCTCCAGCAGGTCAGCCAATTCGTCAGCCGTCCCTTCCTCCTCCTCGTCCTCCGGATCCGGCGCGAAGGCCCGCAGGACACAGACGGCCAGGAGGTCGGCGGCCTGGAGGCTGTGCGCCAGCGCCTGTTCCAGCAGCCGGGACAGGCGCACCGGCATGCCCAGGGCCTGCGTGAGGAGGCTGCGGGCGACTGCGACGTCCTCATTGCTGAAGAGGCCGAACTCACCGGGGTCATCCGCGATCAGCTCGATCTCCTCGTCCGCGAACGCCTCCCGCACCGCGCGTGCCGGAGCCAGCAGCGAGGCCCACCAGTCCCGCAGCCGCGGCCGGTGCGCGACCACCGGTCCGCCGGCCGCGTCCGCGAAGATGCTCGCGACCGCCTCGGCGTCGTCGGCGCCGAGGTCCAGCAGCGGTTCCAGCACGTCCTCCTGCATCCCCACCAGCGCAAGGCGTGGGGGAGGCCTGAAGCGCTGCTCGGCCTGGGAGCGCAGGAACGCCGGGCGGGCGTCGATGACTTTCTCCAGGAGCTGGGTGTGCCGCAGATGGGCCCGTCCCAGCAACCGCAGGATCCGCTCGCAGGTGCGCCGTACCTCCGCGTCGTCCACATCGTTGCGGACCTCACGCATCCACTCCATCAGGTCGCGCTCCACCCGGTGGCGTTCGCGAAGATGCGCACGGGAAGTCTGAAGCAGCCTGGGGACGTCCTGTCCCCAGTCCACGGCCCGTACATCGCGCTCGGTCTCCTCCAGTACCGCCCGTACCCGTTCGCAGTACATGAGGGACAGCTTCAGGCTCTCCGCCGCGCTCTCCTCGGCACGTCCCCACCGGTGGGTGCTCACCTGGCGGCGCAGCATCAGGTCCTTCGCCGCCTGCACGTCCTCCAGATCGTGTTCGAGTCCGGACAGCAGGAGATTGATGGCCGGGGTCGTGGCCCGCAGCACGGCCTGGCCGCGTCGCCCGAATCCCTCCTCCAACAGCCGCACGGACAAGGTCACCCTGCTGTGGCCCTCGCGGTAGTCGCTGTAGGAGACGTCGAACTCCTCCCCGTCCTGCGCGTCGTTGAGCAGCTCACGCAGGACGAACCGAGCCACCGCCAGATGCTCCGAGGCATCCCGCGCGGGCGCCGCTGACGCCGCCAGGGAGGCGAGGAACTGAATCACCTCCTCCGTGGTCGCCTCCGCCTCCATCTCCTGCTGGCTGACCACTGCCTCCAGCGCGGCCAGGGCGAGCGTGCGAGGGTCGTAGAGCCCTCGGGGGAACCGCTGCCAGGCGCTGCGTTGATCGATGCGGTGCAACGGCACCCCGCGGGCGAGAACCGAACTGCGCCGGACGAAACCCGGCTCAGCAACCAGCGCACGCCACTCGTCGACTCCGTCGGGAGCCGCCGGCACCGAGACCAGCAGCCGCCGCTCCTCCCGGTCCAGCAGGGCCTGGAGCATCGTGTCGGGACCGTCGTCCTGCGTACAGTCCGGGCCGTGGGGGGATGCCTTCGTCTCTGTCATGGAGTCAGTGCAGCAGCTGCCACTGACAAATAGAACAAAAGACCCTTGTTGGGGCATCCGTTCGGGCGCAGTCAAGGGGGTGAAGCGGGGGCCGGTCCGTGAGCGCCCTCTTGGTGCCGGTGGGGGTGTCTGTGCTCCCGTCCGGTCGGCGGGTCCCTGGCGCCCCCTCGTTAGGCGGTTGCCGACGACGCTGCAGTCCGCCATCGGCGGCAGGCTTCATGTAGGTGGTATTCGCATTCTCGTGTGCTTATTGCTGATTCTCATGCATTTTCCGCATGAAGTCTGGTAAGGTGAAGGCATGGGATTGGGGCTGGAGGAGTCGCTGCGGCTCACGGTGGCCGCACTGATGCAGGCGACAGGTGAGCCGCAGCGGGCGGTGGCGGACGTGCTTGGACTGACCCAGACGCAGGTCTCGCGTCGGCAATCGGGTGCCACTTCGTGGACTCTGCGTGATGTCGACACGCTGGCCGGACATTACGGCGTCGCTGCGCTCGATCTGTTGTCCGGGCCGACCAGGGCGTGCGAAGCGCTGTCGGTCGGCCGCCGCCGCGGTATCCGGTCCGAGATGAAGAGGGCCGGCCGGTGAGCGACTACGACGCGATCGACTCACTGCTGGCCTCCGTCGGCCCGCAGGTGGAACTCCCGGCCCCGGAGCTCCGCCGTGGCCTGCGGGAGCGGGCGGGGCTGTCTAAAGCGCAGGTGGCCCGTGCGCTGGGAGTGGGCCCGTCCACGGTCGGCGGCTGGGAGAGCGGCCGGGACCCGGCCGGTGAGACTCGCGCCAAGTACGCGTACCTGCTGGAGGGTCTGACTACCAAGCTCGCCGAGGCCGATATGGCAATGCCGCCCGCTGAGCAGCCCGTGGCGGACGGCTTGGTAGACGCGGCATCGTCACCGGAGCCCGCGCAGGACTTCGACGAGGTGGAGACACTCACTGCTTTGCAGCCGTGCGTCTTGTGCGGTGCCCCGGCAGGTCAGCGGGTGGCGGGATTCGTCCAGCACCTGGACCCCTCCGACTGCCAGACAGTCCCCGCCGGAACTCCGAAGCCCCCGCCTGTCAGGGAAGCCCAAGTCCCGCGCACTGCACGCCCGCCCCGTCCGGCCGACGGGAAAGGCGCGGCCCCGCGCGGTCGGGCGTTCCAGGAGCCGTCCGGGCCTGCCGACTTGATCCACGAAGCGGTGCACGCCGTGCTCGCCGAGCACCAGGGCGATGTCGAAGCGGCGAGCGCCGCGTTGCTGAAGCGGGCCATCCCGGACGCGATGCGCCTGCTGGACGAGACCCGCAAGGGCGCCCGCTACGACGTGATCGCCCATCCCTGGATCCCCGACATCCTCAAGAAGCAGACCTCCAAGGGCGCCGACCAGATCTGGGAGGCCCGCCCCAAGTGGACGCGGCCCGAACTGCCGCCCGGGAAGCATGAGGTCACCGCACTCGACATCAACGGCGCCTATTTGAGCGCACTCAAGACCCACCTCCCGCTCGGCCAGCTGGAACACTCCACGGGCTTTGCACACGACCGGCGCCGCGCCGGAGTCCACCTGATCACCCCGCCCGCCTGGGAGCACGACGCGGTGCTGCCCAACCCGATCGGCCAGCGCGACGAACCAGGACCCCTGTGGGTCAGCGAACCGACCCTGCGCCTGCTGCTGCGCCTGTCCGGCCCGAAGCACCGCCTGTGCGAGCCGCCCGAGATCCACGAGTCCTACACTTCGGGCGCCACCGAGAACCTCCTGGAGAAGTTCCGGATCGCCCTCAAGGACGCCCGCGACACCGCGATCGCAGACGGCGACGAGCTGACGCTTCAGTACGTGAAGGCGATGTACTCCAAGTTCGTGTCCACGATGGGGGAGTCGAACTACAACCGGGAGCTCTACCGCCCGGATTGGATGCACATCATCCGCTCCCAGGCCTTCGCCAACCTCTGGATGAAGGCACTCAAGGCACACGACGGGGGACTGGCTGTCGTACGGGCGATGGGCACCGACGAGCTCCACGTCATCGGAGACTGGCGCCGTGTCTTCCCCGAAGGCCGCTCGGTTACCGAGGTCAAGGTCAAGGACACTTACACCGCAGGAACCGGCACCGACGCCGACACGGGGCAGGAGCAGTAAATGCCGGAGAAGAACATCGACTTCGGGAAATTCGGAGCCCGGGGCATCAGAGGCAGCGACGCCGTCGCCCGCCAGCTCGACCGACTCGCCGGCCACATCGCCACCCCGGTGACCGCCAAACGGGGCCTGATGGCACGCCTGCACTACCTGACGACATCGGACAGGACCTGGCAGGCCGCCAAAGACGCCGGACTGACCGTGAGCGACCGGACACTGAAGGCATGGCTGGAGGACAGACGCCGTCCGTCGAAGGCCAACCTGGAACGCATCGACGCCGCATACAGGGCGGTGCGGCGCCGCAACGTCGCCCGCCACCTCACCGCCCGCCTCAACCGTGAGGGCCGCGGCACCCGGGTGGAAATCCACCCTCTCGACCAGTCCGGCGTGGCGCGCCCGCTCCAGCGTGTGGTGGAACACCGGTCGATGAACGTGCGCGGCTGGGACAAGATCGTCGGGTCCTGGGCGGCCGGCGACCATCAGGGACTGGACGACGCCTGGACCGCCGATGTCCTGCCCGACCTCGGCTCCCAGTGGGGCCAGTACGAGTACGTCAAAAACATCGGCTTCGCCGCGTAGAAGCCGACCCCGCAAGTCAATGGTCTCCAGCGTCTGCCAGCATGGCGTACGGTGGTGCGAACCGACGCGGGGTGGAGCAGCTCGGTAGCTCGCTGGGCTCATAACCCAGAGGTCGCAGGTTCAAATCCTGTCCCCGCTACTGCCAGGTGGAGGGCCACAACCGTACGGTTGTGGCCCTCCACCCGTATGCGGCCTACATGTCGGCAGCAGCCATGCCCAACTGCCAGGTCAGGCACGAGCGTTCGCTCACCGAACCGGTCCGGGACGCGATCCGGTCGTGCCCCGACGCCAGCATCAGTTGACACCGGTCGGCCGGACGGGACGGGGCGGGCACTCCCGTACGGTGGCGCCCCAGCCACACCAGCAGCGCCTGACGGCCTTCAGCCACATCCACCCCCCACCGGACCATCAACTGCTCCACGCCCGCGAGCCATCGGGCACGGCCCGCCGCATCCCGCTGCCCCACCCGTTCGAAGTCCAGCATGGCGCCCGCGAGCTGCGCCGCCTCCGGGTAGATCACCAGCGGGGCCGCCCGCATCTCCCGCGCACCCAGCCCAGCCGTCCAGGCCCGCTGCACCCAGCACACGGTGTCCGGCATCCGCGTCCACCAGTACACCGCGACCTGGAAAGCGTCGGCGAACAACTCCTCCCCGGCCGGCCCCCAGAGTGCGGCCAGCTCCTGCCGCACGCGGTGCGCCGTCATCGTCTCGGGCAGTTCGGCCAGCTGAACGAAGTCGGGACCACGCCCGCGGGAGTCGTCCGACCAGTAACCGTGCCGCGCGCACACCTGCCAGCTGTCCGGCGACATCAGCCACACCGGCTCGCCGACATCCAGGTCATCACCGCACGGCGGGCAGTGCCGCACGAGGTGTCCCGCCAGCGGCTTCCAGGGCCACTTCCACTCCGCCGCTTCCCCCTCCCCGCCTGCCAGCAGCCACTCTGCGCCCAGACTGGGCAGATCCTGCTGCAGAAGACCCAGCGACCGGTCGGCCAGGACAGACAGATAGCGCAGCCCCGTCTCGTTCACATACATCTCGGTGCACTGCGGGTACTTCTCCACCCGCAGCGGGTCCACGGATGCCTCGCCCTGCCCGACCCGGTCGAGGAAATCAGCCAGGCTCAGACAGTTGGCGTGTGCGAGCCGGTTCACGAACGACCCCGTCGACTCACCCGCCACCGGCCAGGCGCGCAGCGGCAGCGGCCTGCGAGGCCCGTACAGGCCGGGATCGTCCAGCACAGCTGTCCTTCCGCCGAAGCTGTCCTGGGCACCGTGACCGGCCCGGCAGCGTGCGGTCAAGAGCGCCGGCACTCGTTCGGGTGAACCCGTACGAACGTCCTGCCACAGCACCGCACACCCCTTCCACCCTGGAACCAGGTGCACACGCACGCCATCACCGGGGGAGGACCATGGCCACGACGACGCGCCTCCGTCCGGCCGCGACCGCCCCTGCCTCTGCCTCTCGCCTGAAGACCCGCCTGCGCGGAGGCCAGCAAATCGCCGTCGACACCTCCGCCAGCAGCTTCATCGAGGGCTACCGCCGCGTCAGCGTCTACATGGCCACCGGCACCGGAAAGACCCTGGTGGCCCTGCACATCGTCCAGGAAACCGCCCCAGAAGGCGCTTCCCTGGTGGCAGTCCCCTCTCTGCGACTCCTTGAGCAGACCGCCGCGAAATGGCATAGCGAAGGACGGCCCGGCCGCTACCTCGGTGTCTGCTCCTCAGACCAACCGGCGGACCCGTACCTGGCCGGCATCCTCACCATGGTCGACACCGCCGACGACCTGGCCCAGCAGGCCGCCGACGCCCAGGGACCGCTCAACGTGTTCTGCACCTACAACTCCCTGGACAAGGTCGTCGAAGCCCACCGCGACTTCCACCTGCCCCGCTGGGACGTCGTTGTCGTGGCTCGTTAAATCTGATCAGTGTCCGGGGTGTTGAGCTGGGCTGATCAGTTGGCTGGTTGGGGCTGGCGGTGTGCTCTGTGGTGGCGAGGGGCTTGACGTTGCTTGCGGGCTGGGGCTGGGCGGGGTCTGTGAGCTGTGGGTTTCCTGCTTCGGGGTGGCCGTAGGTCCATTGGTCAGTTCTATTGGTTGGCCGGTCACTTTCGTTGGGCGGCTGTTGTAGCTGATCAGGGGTGTGGATTCGTGGATGCCGAGGGTGCTCAGGAGGTGTTGTTGGTGGGGGTGGAGCTGATTCCAGGCGCGCTGCTGGGTACGGATCCATTTAGTGGTCGTGCCGGGGAAGGCGTGGCCGGCGGTGTGGTGGGCGTGGGCTTGGTGATAGCTGTGGTTCCAGGAGACCCGCCAGGGTGGGTTCCACCATGGGTCGAGTGCGGTGAGCTGTGTGTCGTGGGGCCAGGGCAGGCCAGTGCGGCGTAGGTGGGCGACGGCGCGTTTGCGCTGCTCGTACAGCCACCAGCCCAGGGGGAATCCGTCGTGTTCGGTGGTGTAGTGGGCGGTGCCGAGTCCGCCGTGAGTGTGTGCGTAGGAGCGGGCGTAGGGCAGGCCGCCGTCGATGGACGAGGAGACGGTTGTGGGGCGCGACCGGCTGGCGCCGGTTCTGCGGCGCGTGCGTGTTTCCTGCTGGGGGCGGGCGGCGTGTGCGTCCTGGGGTGTTATGCCGAGGCCGGTCAGGAGTTCCTGCTGGCCCGGGTGGAGGTCGTCATAGTTGATGCACTGGGTGAGCAGCCATCTGGTGGCGGCTGGAGGAAGTCCGGGGAAACCTGCGGCCGCGTTCAGAACGTGGCCGTGGATCTCGTTCCTGACGGCATGGTAGGTGACTTGCCATGGTAGACCCCAGGATGGGTTCCACCATGAGTCAAGGACGGCGAGGGCCTCGGCGCGGTGGTGGGGGAGTCGGCCGTTGGCAGCCCGCTTGCGTTGGTGGGCGAGCCATGTCCCCAGCCGGTAGCCGTGGTGGTTCGCGCTTCTGGGCACGGCGAGGTGTCCGTGTTGGGCGGCGTAGGAGCGGGCGTGTGCAAGGCCGGTGTCGAATGATGCTTGCTGGGTGACGCGACGGGGCCGTGCGGTGGGGGCATTGGTGGCGGTGATGCCGAGTTGAGTGAGCCTGTGTTGCTGCCCCGGGTGGAGGTTCTGGTAGGCGACGCACTGGGTGTAGAGCCACTGCCCAGTCCAGTCGGGGGTGCCGGGGAAGCCTTGTGCAGGGAGGAATTTGATCCCGTTCTCGACGAGTTTGCGGGCGGCGCGGTGGTTGATCTGCCAGTCCCCGTTCCATGGTGGGTTCCACCATGGGTCGACGGCGGCCAGCAGCGGGTCGGCCGGGTAGGGTGCGGCGAACTTGGCGGTGTGAAGGCCGGCCTGGTGCCGCTGGCGGGCCAGCCAGCCTCCGACGGGGAAGCCCTCGTGCCGGTCGGAGGGTGATGCGTTGAGGTCGCCGTGCAGTGCCGCGTAGGAGCGGGCGTAGTAGAGACCGGTCTCCAGGGACGGCCTGTGGGTGGCGGGGTTGGGGCGGGCGGTTTGGACAGTCTGCTCAGTCAGTCCGACGGCCGCGAGCTGTCGGCGCTGTTCCACTGCCAAGCCGGGGTAGGACACACATTGGGTGTATAGCCATTGACCGAGTTCGTCGTTGAAGGCTGCAAAGGCGCTTTCGGGGTCGAGGGGGTGGCCGGAGCGGACGAGTTCGGTCACCGTGTAGCAGGCTCGCTGCCAGTCGGAGGGCCAGGGCGGTGCCCACCACGGATCCATTGCGTCCAGCTGCTGTGTGAGGGCGGGATCGAGAATGCCGCGTCGGGCGCGTACGCGGAGGTTGGTCAGCCATTGGCCGATGGGGAAGCCGGCGTACGTATCAGCAGAGCTCGCACAAAGGTGCCCGTGCTGCTTCCAGTAGGCGCGTGCGTTGGTCAGGCCCTGGTCACGGGCCTCGGCGAGGTTGCGACGCCGCGGCAGTGCGTGGCGGGCGGCTTCGGCGCTGATGCCGATCTGTGCCAGTAGTCTGCGCTGCTGGGGGTGGAGGCTGCTGTAGACCTGGCACTGCTGGTACAGCCAGGTGCCGAGATTCTCGCTGGTGCCGGGGAAGCCCTGCTTGGGGCTGATGTCGGTGCCTGAGTCCAGCAGCCGTCGTGCGCGCAGGTAGATGCGCTGCCACAGTGTGCTCCACGCAGGATTCCACCACGGGTCAAGAGCGGCCAGGGCCTGGCTGCGCTCGGGGGAGAGCTGGGGGCCTGCGGCGCGCTGGTTGGCCAGCCACAGGCCGAGTTGGAACCCGTCCTTTTCGTACCGGTAAGGAATGCAGAGGTGGCCGTGTTCGGTGGCGTAGGTGCGGGCGTGGCGCAGGCCGCGCGCGAACCCCTGGGCGGTCTCGGCCACGTCTGGGGCCGGCGCCCCCTCCGACTCCGTTTTTCCGGGCGCTTCGTCGACGGGTCGGGTTTCGGCCAGGAGCCGGGTGATCGGTGCGGGCCGGTGGGGCGGGGAGACGTGCCACATGCTGCGTGTTTTCGGCTTGTGCCCAGCCTGCGTGCGTACGCAGGCGCGTACCCAGGCGTTCAGCGGGCCTGTCGTGAGGGCGCTGAGGCGACCGGCGATCCATGGCCGCTTAAGGCGCCGAGCCAGTTCGTCCACGAGGCTGGGGACATCGGCGAGCGCGTGCGGCTGATGCCGCCCCGCGTCATCGAGTAGCCGCTGCTGCAGGCTCGGGTCGGCGAGGGCCGCGGCCAGCGTGACGGCTTCGGGGTAGGTCACCGCATCCCGCGCCGCTGCACGCCAAGCGAGGTCGTTGCCGGGTGCCATCAGCCGCAGCCGATCGGGCCAGAGGATCTCTTCCGGCCAAGGCTCGTCCCACCACGAAGCCATGATTGCCTGCGCCACGGTGAATGCTTCGCCGGCGTGCGCAGAGCGCCGCAGCAGCCGTACATGACGGCGCTGGGCCGCCCCGTTCTGCGGCACATACCGCAGGTCCAGCTGCCCGGGGACGGCCGCTGCCCCGTCGACGACGGGTGCTTCCAGCATCCAGCACTGGTGCTTGACGCATACCCGGCCGTGCGGCAGCAGGTAGCGGCGTGCTTCCTCCCGGCCTCGTGTGGCGGTCGCGGTGCAGGCCCGGCATCCGGGGCCGGTCGGCGGGATCGTGGCTGCGGTGCGGACCCAGGCGGCCGGCTCGCTGCCGAGCCTGCTCGAAGGGACGTCCCTGCCCCAGGCTGGCAGGGCACGGTGCAGGTGTTCTTCGGGCATGCGGCAGAAAGCGGCGACCACCGCCCGGGCCTCGGCGTTGAAGACCACTTCGCCGTCGGGCCGCACCGTGAACAGATTGGGCCGCCGCCCCACGTCCACGAGCGCGCCGATGAGCTCTTTGGCCGTGATCCTGTACCGGGAGGCGACTCTGCTCATGAACGACAGCGTCGTCTCACCGTTCAGCGGAGCGACACGCACCGCTCCCAAAGACGCTCTGTGAAAGGGTAGTTTGTTCTGCTCGCGCTGTGGTGGCTGCGAATAATCCCTGACGGCAGGTTCCATCAAAGGGCTGGTGGTCTTCTTCACCGCTGGTCCGCCTCGTCAGGAACCAGTGCCGTTGTTGCGGGGGCGCGGGAGGCGTTTTCGGGGCGGGCGGGCTTGCTGCTCCGCGCGGATGTCGAGCTGGATGCCGGCCAGGAGCCGTTTGGTGATCTTTTCGCTGCCGTCGAGGAGAGCGGTGAGGGCGGCTTCACGGATGAGGTGGGAGAGGCTTCCCATGACTCCGCCGGTGCGCTGGTGGAGGTAGTCGGCGTGCCGGGCCAGAGTGCCCCCAGTGTGGCGGCGCAGGTGCAGGGCGTTTTCCATGTCGGTGACCAGGTCCAACCAGACGGCGCGCTGTTCGGCGGTGCCGCAGGACAGGGCGGTGTTGCGGACCAAGGTGAAGCGGCCTGCCAACTGTGCGCCGCGCGGCCCGTTCAGCAGGGGGGATGCCTCGACGTCGACGCCTGCGTAGACGAAGGTCGCCGGAATCCTCTCGCCTAGGTGCTTCATCTGGTCGGAGGTCTCCGCGCCGGCCCGGGTGCGGGTGTCGAGCAGATGGACATCGTCGACGAGGACCAGCGCGGTGCCCAGCTGGCACAGCAGGTGGCAGACGGCGTCGGTGATCTGCGCCTGGTTCATCCGGGCCGCGATGGGGATGCCGAGGAACCGGGCGAACTCCGATACCAGCATCTTGGGAGTGGAGGCGGGCGGCACCGCCAGGAACACCACGGGCAGGCGGTCGGTGCGGCCGGGGTGGCGGCGCTGCTCGGCGAGTTCGAAGGTACGGCCCATTTCCAGCAGGGTGGTGGTCTTGCCGGTGGTGGGCGGCCCGGACACGATCAGCCCGCGGCGCGCGGTGCCCTGTTGGCGGCGGTTGAGGAGCATAAGCCGCCGCACCGACAGCGAGATGCGCTCCATCGCCGGGGTGGTCAGGACGACGAACCGGGAGTGGTAGTCCAGGCGTTCCTTAAGCGACCAGTCCTCGTCCCCGGTGGGCGGGGGCTTCAGCGGGGGAGTGCCGACGAACTGCTGCCAGCCCTCCCGCGTGGTCGGCGGCGCATAGGCCGCCATCTGCTGCTCCTCGTCCGGGACGGGACCGGCCTCGGGGACTGCTACCACTGGGTTGCCTCCTGGCGGGCATCGTAGATCCGCGACGGGCGGGGGACTGCGGCCCGCCCGGATGGGTGTTCGTCTCCGGCGGGGTCATCGCCTGCATCGTCTGATGTGCCGAGCGGGTCTTCGTCCTCGTCCCAGCCGTCCTCGAACTCTTCGTCGTCGGGCGCATCCAGGCTTGCTGGGGTGAAGGCGCCGACCAGGCCATAGGAGAGGGTCGGGGCCATGAGGGGGGCGGGCGGCTCCTGCTGGTTTGGGGCGGGCCCGGCGAGGGAGGCTGCAGCGCTGGCGCGTGCCGCGACGGTCCGCTCGCGGCGGGTGCCTTCCCCGTTACCGGCCCGCCGCAGGAGACGGTCCAAGGCCTGGGCGAGCTGTTGCTCGTGCTCGTCGCGGTCGCCGCGGCGCTCGACGGTCGCGCGGATGTGCCGCCAGGTGAAGTCGGTGAAGGGCAGGCTTACTCGCTCCTTGTGGATCCAGGGCACCTCCTCCCACCCGCCAGGCAGCCGCACCCAAATCTGCTGGGGGTCATAAGGGTTGTGGTGCACCTCCCACATTCCGTCCGGGGCCGTCGACTGGAACCCGCGGTGCGGGTTGAGGACCTCATGGTCGTAGGTGCGATAGTCGAAGCGGATGCCGTAATCGTTGATGCCCACCCGCTTGACCGGCATGAGCTCGACATAGTCGTCTTCGCTGAGCAGCACCGGCACATAGCCGGTCACGCCGACCAGCGCGGCCCACATCTCGTTCGGCGACACCGCGAGCTTCGGGGCCAGAGGATGTCGCAGGGATGCGTGCCGACGGTGCTGCCAGTCCGCGACCAGCCACTCCTCCAGCAGATCCTGCACCTGCGGCAGCGTCCAGCACGCCTCGTCCTCGACGTGAGAGCCGCGCTGAGTGACGTCGGAGCCGGTGTAACCGGCCACGTACTGGGAGAACCGGTCGCCGATGGTGCGGAACATCCGCTCGACATTTCCCTTGGCCGGGCCGTTGGCCGGAGGCGCCGGCTGCACCGACACCCCCAAGCTGTCGCACGCCGCGACGAACGAGGCGGAGACGAACACCCGGCCCTGGTCGACGACCACCGTCTCCGGCATGATCACCGGACGGGCCGCCGCCCCCTCCAGCCGCGCGTCCAGAGACACCAGCCGCTCGTAGGGGATGACCGACCGCGATATCGCCAGCGCCTCTTCCCACCCAGGGCGCATCCGCATGGGCGTCACCATCTGCGCCAGCAGAATCGCCGCGTCCACCGACCCTGTGCCCATCGGCCGCAGAACGGTCGCACAGATACTGCGCGTCGCCACATCCAGCGCGATGGTCAACTCGGCCTTACCCACCACCCCGTCGGTCAGGACCACCATCACGTCCAAAGGCGTGCTGTCCAGCATCACCAGCTCACCGGGCCGCAACGCCACCGTCGGGGTGAACGGAGGAGCCGGCCGTGAGGAATGACGGCGCCGCTGCGCCGCGGTTCCCAGCAGCCCCTGACGGTCTGCGAGGGCGTGCACCAGCCGGTTGAACGTCGAGGCAGGCGGTACCTTCACCGCCCCCGCGCCGTGGGCGTCCTCCAGGATCCAGCCGACGGTGCGCCGCAGCCGGCTCAGCGTCCCGGTCGACCGCTCCCGCTGAGCCTGGAGTGCCTGCTCGATCGCGGCGACCACTCGCTCGTCCGCGCGCCCCACCGGCGAGCGCCGCCGGGCAGCCCGGCCGTCCACCAACCCCCACAGGCCCTGCTCCCGGTAGCGAGCCCGCATCCGCCGCACCGTCACCGCACTGGCCGGCTGCCCGGCCGCCGTCAGCTCGGCGGCCTTGGCCTCCTCCCGCTCCGCCATGCTGCGCAGGGCCGGATCGAACTCGGCCCGCGGCACCTGGTCCTGTCCCGGAACGGGGTACCCGGTCTCCACCTCGCGCACGTGCCGCTCCCAGGCGTACGCTTGCTCGCGCACGTGCTCCGGCAGTTCCTCCAGGAGCCCGAACGGCGGCACGCTGCGCCGCGGGGAGCCCACCACTTCGAAGTCGGGGTCGGCGAAGAGGTAGTTCACCAGGACCGTGGCGACGGAGTTGTCCGCGTCGATAAGCTTTACGGACAGGCCTTCCAGCATGACGACCGTCCAGGTCCGCTTCGCGAAGCGCACCTGAGCTCCGGGCTCCAGTACCGTGCCGCTCATCCCTGCCCCCGCCCTCGGGCAACCGCAGTCACGGTCACCCGCTCGTGCAGGGGCACGCCGAGTGGAGCCGACAAGTCGCCGTGCCACAGTGCGTGGAAGACCACCGGGAAGACCTGGATCGGGTCGCCGAGTTCATGCACCCCCTCGATCAGGGGCCGCGGCCGCCGGAATGCCTCGGCCGCGCGCCTGGCCAGTTTTCCGCCCTTGTAGCGGGGGTGCCGGTACCCGGCCAGCCAGCGCAGATTGGCCGCCAGAACCGGATCCGGGGGCCGCAGAACCCGGTACTGCCACCCCGCCGCCGCGGCGGCAGCCTCCATCACCGCCGCCCGACAGGACAGGCGCGGAGAGATGTCGCCGTGCCCTGCGCAGTCCGCAAGCAGACCCCTGCCGTCCGCGAGCCGGGCCATCAGATGCGGTGAGTGCCGCACCCAGCCCCCGTCACGCTCAGACCAGGCAAGTTCCACCGGGCGGCACGCAACGGCCACGACCGAAGGATCCCAGTCCAGCAGCATCACCTGGGTCCGCATGACCCCGGACCCGTAGTGCACCAGTCGTCCGTTGGTCGCCGACCACCACCACCCCGGCGCCATCCGCTTGCCGTGCCGCACCGGGAACCTCCGCACCGGGACGCACTCCTCCAAGCAGACACCACGCGCGGCCTCCAGCCACAACGTCCTCTGCTCGGTTCCCGCCTGGTCAACGAACCGAGCCTCCAGCCGGTCGCCGATCCCGACCGGTAAATCCGCGGTCGTCTCACCATCCGACAGTTCGCCCGGCAGCCCGGCGAAGTCCCCGGATGCACCAGCCGGCTTTCGGACCGCCACGAGCGGCGACTGGTCACATCCTCCGTCTGCCGGACCGGATACCTGAGTACCTGTCTCCACTGCGGCCCGCGCACCACCCTGCGCTCCCGCGCTCTGCCATGGCGATGCGGGCAAGGCAGTGCTGCCAGCGGCCGGCGGGTGATGCTCGTCGATCATGCGCTCCACTCAAGCGCGCCCACGCGCGCGAACCGCCGAAATCAGCCAACCTCCACAGCGCGCAGCGCCTCGCCTCGCTCCGCCGATGACGTTGCCGACCGGGCGCGCATCCGGCCGCATGATCTTCACCCCGATTACCCGGGGAAGGGCGCTGTACCGGCGGCACGGCGACGACGCGCCCGAAGAGGTCGCAGTTGCTGGGCCACCATGCTCGGCCTGCCGATCCTCCTGGGCGACGAGGAGTATGAACGCGTGGTCCATGCCGCGGCCCGGGCCGTCGCTGTGCCGGCTGTGGCTCCGCCCACGGGGGAGTGAGGGCCCGCTCCGCCAGCCGCGCCGGGACCAGTACGGTCACCGGGCGCGGTAGTACGCAGTGGTGGCGCGCCCGTCCCGGTCGCGGAACAGCCGACGGGCCGCGAACGTACCGCCACCGGGCCGGGCAGCGCGGTCCTCACCGGCGTGGCGTGCGGCCGCAACTCGTTCGGCCAGGGCGCGCAGTTGAACCCGGGCCGAGGCGGGGCGGTGCTCCGCGCGCAGCCACCACGGATCCAGCCCGTACCCTTTGGAGTGCTGCTGTGCTGTCCGCGCCGGATGCGGGTGAACGCGCCCATGCAGTCCAGCAGCGGTCCGGCATGCAGTGGGCCTTCCAGCACCAGCCCACGCTCCGCAGCCTGTTCGCACTTGGCCAGCCAGGGCCGCTCCAGCAGTACTGCGAGTTTGCGGAAGAACGCCCCGTCCGGCCGGAAGGGGCGTACCGGTCCGCCGCGCCCGTGATCGTCCCAGATCCGTTCCTGCACCCCGGGGTCGAGTAGCACGGCGGCGAGGGTGACGGTCTCGGGGAACGTCACCGCGTCGCGGGTGACCACTCGCCACCACCAAAACCGCGGTCCCGCGTCACCTCCGGCGACCGCATGCAGCCGGGCCGGCCAGATCCGCTCCCGCTCCCACCCCAGGGCCTGCTCCCACCACGCACACACCACCGCGTGGGTGAGAGCGAACACCCGCCCCGGATCGGCGCCGGCCGCGGCCGCGGTCCGGGCGACCTTCGGCCAGTCCCGCTGCGCCGCGGCAACCTCCGGGCTCGCCCGCAGGTCGAGGTTGCGGTGCCGGTGCCCGTCCCCGCAGGTCTGCATCCACCTCTGATGGCGGGCACAGACCCGCTGCCACGGTGCCACGTACCGGACCACCACGGTGTCGTGACCGGTGCGCGCCGCCGTGCACAGCCGACAGCCATACGCCACCGGCCCGTACTCTCCGGCCGACGCGACCTTCCACCGTCCTGCCGCTGTGTTCGGCCACGCAGCCTCACCGACCCCGCCCAGTCGGGCCAGCAACTGCCGGCCGACCGGGTTCAGCATCACCTCGGCATCCTCGCGCGGACCGGCCTCGTCCCGCGGCCGCAAACCTGACCAAGTCCACAGCGACAGCAGTGCGCCGCGGTCCAAGCCGTAGCGGCCAGCGATTCGGGACAGGTACGACCACGTCGTCTGCGCGGCGACCAGAGCGACTCGGAGCGCCGATGGGCGTGGCATCCTCAAATATCCGACCACCGGCTACACCGGTAACGGGTTCATGGAATGTGCGGCCACAGCGGACAGCCGCTCGATTCTGAGCGGGGCGGCAACGAGGCTGGATGCGGCGGAGAGGCAGTCCACGGTCTCAGCCCCTCTTGATCTGTTTGTAGAAGAAGAACGCGGGCTGTTCGGCGGTGGGAAGCGCCCACGATCTGCCCAGCAGGTCAGGCAGGGGCTGCCCGTCGGGGAGCACCGTGAAGCCGTGCCGGGTGTAGAACTCGCGGAGCTTCGTGGTCTCCAGATCTCTCGTGGCGTTGCCGAACCAGCTCCGGACACCTCGCAGCCTCAGCCGATCCTCCATTGCCCGGATCAGCATGCCCCCGATGCCCCGTCCCCGAAAGGCGGGCACGACTGCCATGAGGTCCAGTTCGCTGTGCAGGTCCATGACCGGCGCGTACTCCGGTCGCCGCATCATCGTCATGGAGACTGCGACCTGTGACCTGCACGTGAGGGCAGCCCCTGCGAGCTCGCCGGTGCCGGGGTCGCGGTAGCACAGCACCAGTGGCGCGTAGAGGGGATCGTGCTTCACCTTCGGGACCGCAGTGGGGGCGATGTCATGGAACGAACCCTCAAACAGCGCCTGCGCCTCCGCCCGTTGGGCGTCGGTTATCGCCTCAGATATCGCCACTGCAGTGCTCATGCGGCCCCAGAGTAGGGCACCTGCGGTACCTCGCTGGCAATGCAGAACCAACGGCCAAGGCTGTCCGCCGCGCTCGGGCTGAGTACCTGGACGGGAACTAGACACCGAGCCAGATCCTGAAGACGTGCACGAGCGCGTTGCCGAGGTGAAGCCCCGCGCTGTGGGCGAGGCCCTGTCGGAGGCCGCGCCCTACTGGACCGTCATGCGCTCCGCGGCCGTGTTCCGGGCGCTGGGTTGCTCGTCGCGGGCAGGCAGCCCGCCCCCGCCGAATCCGCCGCCCCCGCACACCACCGGCAGACCATCCCCGCACCCCGCCAGGGGCGCGGACGGCAGGGCGGCCACCGTTGACCGGAGCAGCGCCCGCCCTGGACCTTGGTGTCAGTGGTGAGTTCTACGCTTAAGAGCTCTGCACCACTGAGCAAGGAGCCGGCCCATGGCCATCGACTTTGTTGCCCTACATGAGCCGCTTGTGGAGTGGGTCCACGAACAGACGGTCGCGAACTCGACGGAGTACGTGACGATCACTGCCTTCGGCGAACAGCACGGTCTCGATGAGCAGCAGTCCCACCGACTCCTGCTGACGTGCAAAGACTGGGGGCTGCTGAGCGATCGTTACGCCGGGATGGGTGATCCAGCGGCCAATCTGACCCCACGAGGAATGGAATGGGTACAGGAACGCCTACGTCGGCGCGCTGACCCCCGAGCGCGCAGTGCCACTGCACGCAAAGGCCTGCTGACCTGGTTGTGGGAGCAGAAGAACGATGGCGCGGGCTACCCCGTTGTGGAGGGAGTCCTTCAGTCCCCGCACTCGCTCCACGAGGGAGGTCGACTGACGCTGGAGGAGATCGATCGTGCCAGCGCCTACCTCCTCGCCAAGGCATTGATCACAGGAACCGAGACGGGACAAACCGAAGGGCCCGTACGAGCTGAGATTACGGCTGAAGGGCAGGACTGCGTGGAGCACTTTGACGGCGACGTGAGCGCGTACGAGCGTCGAAACAGCACCGGCAACACGACGTTCAACATCGGCGAGAACACGGGCAACATCGCCGCGAACAGCCGTGACTTCACCATGAACGCCACGACCAACAAGGACGGCATCGACCCTGCGGCAGTCGTCATGCTCGCCCGCGCACTGCGTCAGGCCGCGCCTGCCTTGGAACTGCCGGAAGAAGACGCCCTCGAGTTCACCCAGCTCGCCACGCGTCTCGAAACCGAGGCCGCCAACGGCTCTCCCGACCCCAGCAGGCTCCAGCGTTGGGGCGGTTCCATCATCGGCATCCTCAACTCGCCCGTGGTCAGTGGAGCCCTGGGGAGCGTGCTCGCTGCATACACCGGGACGGTGCTTCCGGGCCTGCCTCCCGCGTAAGACCGCAACAAATGACCACGGGGTGTGCCGAAAAAGGAAAGTCATGAGGCCCACCCCGTGGTACTACGCCGCTGCTCACTCCAGTCCAAGGGCACCGACCAGGGGATGTTCCACCGCGGATCAATCTCCCTCAGCGCGGCTGTCGCAGTGAGGCTGGGCGGGCTGGTCGAGCATGAGAAAGCGCGGCTGCAGCTGCGTCGCACGCCGAAGCATGCTGAGGGGCCGACCACAGTGGTCGGCCCCTCAGCATGTGCCCGGGTGCTGCCACGCACACCGGCACCGGAGTGCGTCCAGCTGCTCCGCGGTGAGTTTGCCGCGCAGGCTCTGGTAGCCAGCGCCGAACGGCGTGCGCCAAAGACGCCGGATCCAGCGAAGCGGCGAAGGCTGGCGCCGTGCACGCTGCAGGTACGCAAAGTGTTCGCTTCGGCCGGGCCAGTGGGCGGGCAGAGGCCGAGGGCGCCGGACTCGTGTGAGCGGTCTCTCCGTGCAGGGGGCCTCGCGGTGCGGCGCGCGGGTGTGCGACGGTGGGGAGACAACGAGACCGACCGGCACCTCGGGGCGCTGGTCTTTTAGGGGAGTCGGGCGTTGCCCCCATCCCGGGCACCCGGCCCCCTTCCATCGTCGTCCACCCTCTTGTCCGGGGTGCTCGACAACCCCCGGAAGGGGGCGCCCCAGCTGAACGCCATCACCACCCTCAACGGGACGACCGCGACCATCACGGTGCGCGGCGACATCGAAGGGCCTGGATCGCGTAACCCGCGGAACGGCCGCCTGGCTTGCTGCCTATTGTCAGCTAATTTCAGGCGGCTGAGCCGTCCCGGGCCATAGGCTCACGGGCTAGTGCCGGTGGTTTGCGCGGATGCGTGGACCATGCTCGGGGACGAGGGGGGAATCAGCCGGGTGGAAGAGCGGGAGCGTGGGCTGCTGGGGGTGTACGGCCGGTGGCGCAAGGGGGAGTCGGACGAGGATCCTGCGCAGCTGCTCATCGATATCGTCGCGACGCTGCTGGTCCAGTCCGTGTCGTTGGACTCCATACAGACCTATGAGCTCGGCGACGTCCCTGCGCTGGCGTACGAGTTCGAGGGGCGGGACTACCTCCTTCTCCTGGCGGGGCATGAAGAGTCGTCTTCTTGGGGCTGGGCGATCCTCACGGCCGAGGGCCGCATGGTCCGCGGCGAACAGTGGGCGGTGCTCTACTGGCCGGCCGATCAGGCGGACGACGAACTCGTACGCAAGGCAGCCGGGCTCGGGGGAGCCGTCCTCGATCGGACTCACCTGGATGCGGCCGCGGCTGGGGTGTGTGCACTGACCGAGCTGGTCCGCCGCGCCGTGCGCCGGCAGGAGTTCTACCTGCCGCTGGCCGAACTGCTTGGCGTGGGGAAGGCGGCGCCGACGCCCGAGGCGATGGTTGTGCCGGCACGCCTGACGTCTCCTGTGGCCGTGGAGACGCGGACGTGGGCTGGGACGACGGCGGAGGTGCTGCTGATCGGACCAACGCGCCCTGACCGGCCCACGGGGCTGGCGTGCCTACCCCAGGGCCGTGTCCTCATCACCTGCGCTGACGGGCTGCTCGAGGTCGACACGGCCAGCGGCCAGGCCCACTGGCACCTCATGCTGCCCGGTTGCCATGGCGCTGCGTTGGTGTGCCGGGATGGCGGCGTCCTGGTGCTGCGCGGCTCCTCACTCATCCGCTGGCATGAAGGCCGTCTTCACGCCGTCGCCGGAGACTTCGACGACAGCTCCGTGCTGCTGGCCGGACCGGACGGTGAGCCGTGGGTCCTGTCGGGCTCTGGTGTCACGTTCGGTGTCGGTGAAGGGGACCTTGCGCTGGTGCGCGCCGGGGACACGGTCGGGGGCCAGATGCCCTATCCGATCCATTTCCCTGGCGCAGTGCGCTCGGCGGTCTGGCTGGAGCGGCGTCGGTTCTTCCTCGCCGCCTCGGGACACAGCACGGTCATGGACCTGGCTCGCTCTACGGACGCGGGCCAGCGCGAGGACTGGATCCGCACCCCCGTGCACTTCCCGGCCCATGTGCTGCGCGCCGACGCCACCAGCGTCCTGAGCGCCTCACCCGACGGCACCGGCACCGGGATCGCCGTGCACCGCACCGACGTCGTTAGCCGTACCAGCGAACCCATAGTCGAAGCCCGGCTCGGCGAACTCTTCGGCTTCGCCCAGGCCCCAGACAGCAGCCCTGCCTACCTGCTGGCCTCGCTGCCCTCCAACGACCACACGCAAATCCGCCCCGTTCTGCTACGGCTCACCGGAAACCGCCCCGCGGCTCCCCGCTCGGCACCCGCACCGACGGCGTACCGCTATGACGTGGTGAGCCAGACGGCGCGCGGCGAGCGCGGGGACTACGCGCTGGAGCCTCGCCCCCTGGACCCGCCCGGGGGGCAGGCCGAGGTGTTCCCGGCCACGCACAAGCCCTCGGGGACGGTCGTGGCCTTCAAGCGCCGCTCGGGCTGGCGGGAGCGTGGCCAGCGGCGCATGCGCCGCGAGGTGGAGGCAGCCCAGCGGTTCGGCGACAACCCGCACGTCATGCCGGTCCTCGACTTCCACCCCGGCTACGCGTGGTTCGTCATGCCGAAGGCCGAGGCCACCGTAGAGGACAAGCGGACCGAACTGCAGGACCCGGACAGGCTGCGGCCCCTGGTTGAGGCCGTTGCCGCAGGCCTCGCCGACGCGCACCGCGAGGACTGGATCCACCGGGACATCAAACCCGCCAACATCCTGCTCCTAGAGGGCCGCTGGGTGGTCGCGGACTGGGGCATTGTGCGCCGCCCCCGCGGGCAGACCAGCACCGCCGGCCTGCTGACCACGACCGCCATCGGCACCGAGGGGTTCGCCGCGCCGGAGCAGTTCCTCGACGGTCACGACGTGTCCCCCGCCAGCGACATCTACAGCCTCGGGCAGCTCATCGGCTGGATTCTCACCGGGATCTGGCCGCAAGCCAATGTGCCCCTCCTTCCCGATCCGGGCCCGTGGTACGGCGTTGTACGCCAGGCCACCCAGCTAGATCCCGCCCGCCGCCCTCAGGACATGGCCGCTTTCCTCGGCCTGGTCGAACGCGAGACAGGGGCCAGCAGCGAGCTGCCCATCGTGCGCGCCCGGCGACTGCTGGAGGACGCCGACCAGAACGACACCGCTGCGGCCGCCCAGCTGCTCGCTCTCGCCGCCGATCAGCCCGGCTCCTCCGAGCTGTACCTGGACGTGATCACCAGACTGAACGTGCCGACGGTCAAGGGAGCGCTGCTCGACAACCCGACCCAGACGGCCACCGTGGTCCACGCCCTCACCCAACATGCGGCTGCCCACGACTGGCCCAGCAGGGAGGAGGCCGACCGGGCCCTGTGGTGGCTGCTTGATGTCGCCCGCCTGGCAGGATGCGAGAAGCAGTGGGCGCTGCTCGACATAGCCGTTCAGGGCATGTGCGACTGGGACGGCCGCTTCGACCGGTGGAGTCCACGAGACGACATCAAGGACTGGATGCGTGAACTCACTGGTCACGCCGCCAGCATCGTTGCCTCCGCGCTTCGCGCCCAACCGGCGGGAGCACGACTCCTCTGTGAACTTGCCGAAGACCGGCGAGTCGACCAGGCCATCCGAAGCGCTGTGTACAGACACTGAGCGGCCTGTGCAGAGGCATTGATCAACCACACCCCGGGTCCTTACGGTATGTGAGTGGATGATGACGAGGGGGATCGCTTCTCCGACGCCATGCGGCTGCTGCTGCTCATTGCAGCAGTGTGCGATCCGTTGCGCGAAACGGAGCAGCAGGCAGCGCCGAAGGATGCGGTCGCTGTGCTGCGCGCTGAGGGCCGGCTGCAGAAGCTCGACTTCTGGCTTCGGAACCCGGACTATCTGGCCGATGAGCTTCTCAACGACTACGAGCGTGAGCGTGAGAAGGAAGCCATCAACCTGGAGTTGGCCGGCAGCATCCTGGATTCGGACGAGCCGGAGATCTGTGCCATCCCGATGCTGCGCTACCTGTTCGGGGCGTTCGAGTACATCGATCAGGCGATGAGCGTCCTGGCCGCCCCGCGGCTGGTGGTGGTCGTGCCGCGGCGCACCGCCGCGCGGGTGCTGCAGGACAACTACTACCTCACGGCCCAGGGCCGCGAGGTGGCCGAGCGGGCGACGGAGCAGTTCCCGGTTCTGGCCTGGTACACCGAGCGCGCCCGCCTCGTCCGGGCGCTCGCCGAGGCCACCGGGCATTCCGCACTGGCGCTGCGCAAGCGGCAGTACCTGCAGCGCGACTACGCCCAGACCCCGCTGAACGAGTTCATACCGTCGATTGCCGACCGGGCCCGCGCGCGCCTGGCCCGGCTACGCGCCGAAGCACAGCAGGGGGACGCCGCGTGACCACAGAGCCTTTGCCCGTGCCGTCCGAGGGTGAGCTGTACGAGCAGATCGCCGCTCGGCTGCCGTCCGCTGACGCGGAGAGGGTCCGCCACGCTCTGTCTGCCCACGGCATCCAGCTGACCAGCCCGCTGCCCGCGCGCCGGCAGCTCGTCGTGCATCGGCTGTACTGCGAGGGCACCAAGACCGGTACGGACGACAACGACGGCGACTTCACCGTCGACATGACGCTGGGGCCGGGGCCGTGGGCGATCGCCAGCACCCTGAACAATGCCGGCAAGTCGAGCCTTCTGTGGGCGCTGAGCTACGCCCTGCGTGGGGATGGCTTCGAAGCCTTCCGCCGGTCGGAGACAGTGGACTGGTTCTCCTACATCCGCGCGGATATTGAGGTCGCTGGCGTCGCCGCCTCCATACGCCTCACCTTCGACAAATCCGAGCGCCCCAGCTGCCGGCTCCTGAGCGCCGACACCCTTGAGCACCTCACAACCCTCGACGGCTCCCAGGAGAGCGGTCCAGGCGTACGCGTGGCGGCCACTGCGGAGCCCGGCGGCGTCAAGGAGCTCATCGACCGTTTCATGCTCGACCGCTTGGGCCTTCGGCCACTGTCCCTGTGGGCGGCCGAGGCAGGCGCGCCGAAGGACGCCGACGGCAACCGCGACAGCGCGGAACAGGTGCACGGCTGGGCAAGCTACTTCTATGCCATTGCGCTGAACGCAGGGAACTCCAGCATCCTGCTGGGCCCGACGTCGTACAACCAGCTCCCCGTGAAGCTGATGCAGCTCTTCCTCGACGTCCCCTACGCGTCCGAGCTGACCCAGATCAACACGGCCCGCAAGAAGGACACCCAGGAGAACAACCGCGTTCAGCGGCGGGCACGCGAGGACACCAGGGCCCGCGAGCAGCAGACCGAGCCGCTGCGCCAGGCACTCAGGGCTGCCGAGGAGAAGGTGGCGACCTTGGAAGCGGGCCAGCCGGACCTGACTGGCTTGCTCGCCGACGTCGATGCCGCCGCACGACGACTCGCCCACGACCAGGCGGCTCACCAGGAGGCTGAAGAAAGCCACGCCCTCACGCGCAAAGCCCGTCTCAAGGACGAACGAGCCGTCCGCCGGGCCCAGCAAAGCCGTGCGGCCCGAGCCCTTCTGGGAGCGCTCGAGCCGGAGGCCTGCCCGCGCTGCGACCACGAGATTGATGACGCCCGGCGTACCGCGGAAGAGAGTGAACACCGGTGCTCGGTGTGCGCGAGCCCTCTGCCGGAGGTGGAGGACGACCCAGAGGCGCGGGCAGCGCTGCTAAGCCGACTGGAGGATCGGGTGAATGCCTCCCGCACGGCTGAAGAGACAGCCCGGCTGGCTGTCGAGGCGGCTGTCGCCGCCTGCGACAACAGCCGTGCGGCGTACGGCCTGGTGAACGCCCGCCTTACTGCGGCACGTTCCGGCAACTGGTACACCCGCCTCGAATCCGCCCGGCAGGACGTCTACCAGCTACGCGGCGCTCTGGCAGTCGCCACCGGCAACGGGACCGGACTGCCGGAGGTGGTCGGTGACTACGTCACCGCAACGACGAGCCCGTCGGACACCGAGGACGACTCCGACGACAGCGACGCCGTCTTGGAGGCGGCCGCCGAGGTGTTGTCGACTGTGGTCGCCGACCACAGCAAGGCCCTGTTCGCCGACCTGAACCGTGAGATCGTCGCCATCGCCCACGACCTGGGTGTCGCCAACCTGACCAGCGTCGACCTCAACCTGGCGGGACACCTCAACGCCCGCAAGACCGGCAAAAAGCACCCCTTCAAAGCATTCAGCCCTACCGATCGCCTGCGCATGCGCATCGCGGCCATCGTCGGCATGATCAAAGTCGGCCGCAAACGGGGCATCATGTCCCACCCCGGTCTGCTGCTCATCGACGCACCCACAGCCGAGGAGCTCGCCCCCGAGAACGCCCGCCAGTGCATCAAGACCCTCTACGAGACCGCTGAAGACGACCCGGGCATCCAGATCGTGATCACGTCGATCGACGACGCGGTTTGGGAGTTCTACCCCGAGGACCGTACCGTGACCGGTCCTGACAAACGCCATCTCTTCTAGGCCAGGCCACCAGGACTATCCAGCAACGACGGGGGAGGCGGAGGGCATCGTGCACGTCATCGACGAGCGCCTGGCCCAGTGGGCCGCGCACGCCTCCCGCCCCCAGCTGCGCGCCGGCCCGACAGTGGAGGACCTCGGAGGTCTCGACGCCGTTCTCACCGCCGCGGACCACCTCGCTCAGGGCCCCTTCCTGGCCCACCTCATCCAGGCGACCGCGCACCACCTCGACACCTTCGGTTCCGAAGCCTGCAAGCCGCTGTACGACGCCGTCCTCGACGGCCTGCGGACCAACAACAACCACGCGGCCTTCGCCAGCGCCACCGACGCCCTCGCCAGCCGCCCGGCCCTGGCACGTGAACTCGGCACTCCACTGACCCGCGCGCTGCTCGCCCGTCTCCAACAAGCCCAGGACGCCAGCGACGACCTCGCCGCGGCCCTCATAGGGGTGGAAGCCGCGGACTGTCTCGTCCAGCTCACCCTGGCCGGCGTCACCAAGGCCGCTCGTCTCCTCGGCGCCATGGACGAAGCAACCGAGGACCCGGCTGCACTTCCCGAGGCCATGGCCACCCGCCTGCCGCGCCTCCTCGGCGTCCTCGACGCCCACCATCCAGGCGCCGGCCTTCGGGAGGCCCTCGAACGCTGCCTGATGCTCGACCACACCTGCCGGGACGCAGCCTTCGAACTCGCCCTGGGCGACCTGCGCCAGGCTCTGGAACAAGACCAGTACGCGCCCATGACCGAACAACTCCGCAACACCCAGGATCGGCTGGCCGAACTGATCACTCTCGACCCCCACCGCCTGGACGCCCAGCTCTACCACGCCGCCATCGAAGCCGTCCTCGGCCTGTCCGCCCCTGACGCCCCCGCACGCGTCCGCACCGCCGCATCCACCCTGCGCGACGTCCTCCACCGCTACCGGAGCTATCGCTACCGCACCCGCACCCCGGCCTGGGCACGACCACGCCAGAACGACGTGCTCGCCTGGTCGGAACTCACCGTCCTACTCGACGGTGCCGCCGCACACCTCGCCCACGATGACCCCTGGTACGAAGGCGGCCACGGCATCCTCACCGCGCTGCTCCGCGCGTACACCGCGCACAACACGGTCGCCGTCCTTACAGACAGCCCGGCGGCCGCCGCCGTGGAAACCTTGGTGGCGCCCGTCATCGAAGATGCCTTCCTCCAGCACGAGCACCGGCAACGATTCCTCCAGCACGCCCTGGCCCACGACGAAGAGATCCGCGACGATCCCGCGGCCCAGCAACTTCATGCTGCCCTCCTCCACCGCACCGCGACTAGCGCAGGATCCCATGATCAGCAGGCGGGTGATCAGGGAAAAGCACGGCGCTGGCAACAGCTGGCACACCAACTGAAAGACGACTTCGCTGCGTTCGTTGACCAGACACCCGAGCATGTCCTCGACCGTCTGGAGCTCAGCCTCCGCACCCACGAAGACGTCCTCGCGGCCATCGCCGACCCCAAGTACGGTCGCCTCAAGGCGCAACTACTCAAACAGCTGGAAAGCTCCCGTGACTGGCTTTCCGGCATCGCCGACGAGTTCACCGCCCTTCTGGACACCACGATCCGCTTCGCCTACCAGTGCTACGACATCGGCCGGAAGATGGGCGGCTCCTATACCGAGTACCTCCGCAGACGAGACAAGGACGGCAAGAAGCAGAAGGTGGACGAGGCTCTCTTCCATCAGCACTACCGGGAAGTACTCGCGTTCTCCGCCCTCTTCAACATCGTCAGCGCAGAAGTCATCGACAAAGGCGGCGGCCGCGCCGACATCATCGTTTCCTTCGGATCCGTCCAGTTCAACGTCGAATGCAAGATCGAAGAAGACGACGCCAGTGAGGCCGGCCTACGTCAGTACGTCGCGCAAGCAGCCGAATACCAGAACACCAACGCCGCCTTTGCCATCCTCCTTGCCCTCGATAAGACAGTCGGCGCCGAAGGCGCCGCCAACCTCTTCGACAGCATCTGGATCGAGCCTGTCCAACGCGCCGACGAACGCGAACCCTGCCACGTCGTGATCATCCGTGTCCCAGGAGGACGCGATAACCCCAACCTGCTACGCCCAGCATGACCACTCGTCGCTGACCTTGCTACGGCTGGTCGACCGTCGTCGCCTGGTGGACTTGTACGCGCCTGGGTGGCTGATGCTCCACGGCTGTCAGGCCCACTCCACGCCTAGCTCCCGCAAGGCGTCGAGCTGCTGCGCTGTGAGTTTGTCGCGTCGTTGTTTGGTGTTGCTGTACCAGATGCCGAGCTTGGCCTCCGTCCCGTCGGGCAAGGTCACCACCGCCTTTCGGGGTACAGGCCGGTGGGTGCCTTCCTGTTCGACCCACTGGGTGAGGGCCGCCAGGCCCCTCTGGAATGCCTGCTGTGTCTTGCTCCCGGCCTGCCCCGGGCCCTTCGTCGCGCCCTCAGCGGCTGGTGCCGCAGCCGGTGCCTCGTCCGGTGTCACGCCCAGCCGGGGCAGCCGTTCCTGCTGCTCTTTGGAGAGCTCCGCCCAGTTGCGGCGTTGTCGTTGGAGCCATCGTCCGAGGTCGTCGTTGTCGTGGAGGACGCCGGGTGCGATGTCGGGGAGCCGGCCGCCTGGTTCGTCGGCGGCGAGGTCGGTGAGGACGCGGTGGTGGCGCTGCCAGTCCAGCGGCCAGGGGCAGTTCCAGTCCGCATCGATCGCGGTCAGCTGCCCTGCGCGCTCCGCCGCCCGATCTGAGTCCTTGCCGAGGCCGTGGGGGCGGCGGAGGTTGGCGATCAGTTGTCCGATGGCGACGGGCCGGCCGTCGGGGTCGTCCCAGACGGCGTCCTGGCGGGGTGCGAGGTGGCCGGTGGCGCGCCGGTAGGACCGGAGGGTGGCGAGTTTGTTCTCCCAGGCTTGGTTGCCGGGTTCCCACACCATCCCGGCGTCGGGGGCGTCGAGCAGCTCGACGCGGTGGGGGTCGAGCTCGCCACTGCGTAGCGCTTTGCGCTGCTGGTGCACCCACCTCCCCAGCGGGAACGCCTTGGTCACCCCCACCCGCGTCTCCACGTCATACGGGACGGCGTACAGCCCGGTGATGTTGTTCTGGGCTCGCCAGCGCAGGAGGGCTTGGTAGCCCTCGAGCCAGACCAGTGACTGGGGCCGGTAGACGCGGGTGCGCAGGAACGCGGCGATGGTGGCCGGATCTCGGGGGCTGGAGAACTGCAGCAGCTCCGACTCCGCCACGCCGCTCCCCGGCTCCCGCCCCTCCCGCTCACCGGCGCCGGTACCGGTACCGGTACTGGCAATGATGCGTCCGTCATCGTCCCGCCGAACATGGACTTTGCGCGTTCCTCGGGTGAGGGCGCGGTTGGCGAGTTGTTCGGTGAGGTGTTCGGAGTGGGAGCGCAGGCCTTGAAGGACGGCGACGAGGGGGGCGTAGGAGGCGCTGGCGATCATGTCGGTGGGGTCTTCGCCGGGCTGGAGGAAGACGGGCACGATGATCCGCGCGGTCTTCGTGGTGCCGTCGAGGTTGGGCCGCAGCGCCCGGCCGATGTTCTGCACGATCTCGACCTGGGAGCTACGGGTGTCGGCGAAGCAGACGGCCTCCACACCCCGCTCGCCCCGGATGTCGACGCCTTCGCCGAGGACGCGGCAGCTGGCGAGGAACGCCCGGTGCACCCGCCGCCCCGCGGCGTCGATCCCGTTCGCGAACTGGCGCAGGACCTCGCGGCGTTCGGTGACGAGGTGGTCCCCGCACAGCCATGCCGACCACACCCGGTCCGCGGGAACGTGCCGCCCGGCCTCCTCGACATCCCCCGGCACGGCGCCGAGAGGGGACCGCGGCCGGTCGGCGGCCTCGCCGAGGGCGTAGGCGGTGACCTCGTCCGCATACAGGTCCGCAGCGGTCCGGGGCAGGTTGACGGCGAAGGCCTCGGCTTCCTCGACCCGGCTGTGGAAGGTCATCATCGTCTTGATGTTGCGGGCACTGGCGTGCTCCAGCAGCGCGGCCTGCAGCAGCGCGAGCCGCCGGCCACGCCGCGCCTCGTCGGACAGGCCGACAAAGCAGTCGGGGTCCTCGATCTCCAGGACGTCGATCTCGAACCCGGCGAGGACCCCCCGCTCGACCGCCTCGGCGAGAGCGAACTCGGTCAGCCACGGCCCGAACGTAGGGGAGTCCTGGCCCATCGAACAGAGCTCCAGCTCACGCCCGTCCTTCCCCCGCTGCGGCCGGGGCGAGGCCAGGATCCGCGGGGTAGCGGTGAGGTAGAGCCGGAAGTCCGCGGGGATCCGCTGGTTGTCGTGGATCGCCGCCCACGGCCGACCAAGATCACCGGTAGTGCCATGAGCCTCATCGACGACCGCGAGATCGAACGGGGCCATCCGCTGCCCGTACAGCCGCTCCCCGCCCGCCAGAGCGGCTTCCAGCGGCCCCCGCACACGCCCCTGGCCCTCCGGGGCGTCGAAGTCATCACGGTCCACCAGGGAGGCGTACGTGGCGAACACGACCACCGGCCCCGACCCCGCCCACAACGCGAGCTGAATCGGGTTCGTCGTCGTCCGCACACCCAGCCCGTCCAGCACCGGGTCGCTCTCCAGCGAGCACACCGCCACCATCGCAGCGCGGTGACCCACCGCCCGCCACGCCTCCGCGGTCTGCACGAGCAGATCCAGGGTCGGCACGGTCACGAGGACCCGGCCGGCAGGGAAGCACTCCAACGCGCACGCAGCCGCCATGATCGTCTTCCCCGACCCGGTCGCCGACACAATCGTTCCCCGCGCCCCCTGCGCCGGCACCGAAGATCTTGCAGGAAATCCCACCCAATTCTGAAAAGCCGACTTCTGCCGTACCTGGTGTTCTCGGAGCTGAATCAAAAGAGCTCTCCAAACTCGGGAAAGACTTGCTCGACGGAGGCGATACGGCACCCGGTGCGCCGGTAGAGGCCGCCGTTCTTACCGTGCACGGCCCAGGCCCGCCCGGCCGCCTCTTCGGCCGGCGCAACCATCAGATGAACGACGGGACCCGGCACGCCCGGGCGGGAGCGGCCGGCAACAGTCCGGGCACCGATCCAGCAGACGGGATGCCGCGAGACCTTCACAGCCGCGACACCCGACCGCTCGACCTCGGCCACGTCCGCCATCAGCCGCTGCAACCACTGCTCTTCACAGCGGACAGCACGCGAGTCGAGCGAACGCGCGTACATAGCCACCTGCTCCCTGTCCATGACAGCGGCGATCCGCTCCCACTGAACGCACGCAGCTCCGCGATGAACAGCTCACTCAAGTGATGCGGTTCCGCAGGACCCACCCGTGCGCGCCCGGCGCGTTCCTGAGCCCGGCGTACCTGCGCGGCCACCTGGCGCCGATCGAGTCCGGCGGCTCTCACGATCCCTCCGCGCCGGGCAAGCTCATGCGGAAGATACTTGCGAATCTGAATGAGAATGTCATTGGTCTGCGGTGGGTGTCATGGGATGGCTGTGCGCGTCTGGCCTGGGGTGATGTGGAGTTGGTGTCATCGGGGTGACGCGTTGCTGGTGACGCGGGATTGGGTTTCCGCTGGTCGGTGTGGTGCAGATTCCTGAGCGGTGGGGGAGTGTACTGCTCGGTGTGCCTCACGTTTACCGGAGTCGAATAGTTGTCCCGGATTGGGTGAACTGCCGGACTGTGTACGGTGGTTGGCGGGGAACGGGCCTGGTGTGCGCCGCGTGTGCGGTGTCGGTGCCAGGGGGTGCTCTATGGCCGATATGGGCGGGCTCGAGGTCACCGGTGCGGTGGGGGAGCCGGCCTTCGTGGTGGGGGAGCGGCTGCTCGGGCGTGAGCAGGCGGTGTCGCGCCTGCTGGCGTTGGACAGGCGCGGGGAGCTGACGACGGAGCATGCGGAACTGGTCGCCTCCGCGGTGGGGGTGTCGCTGCGGACGGTGTGGCGGTGGGTCGAGGCCGGTCGTCAGGGGCGTACAGGGCCTGTTCAGCGGGAGCGTTTCCGGATCACGGACGAGTTGCATGCGCGGCTCGCGGCGTGCTGTGGGAACGCGGCCGAGGTGTACCGGGATCTGGTGGCCGAGGCTGAGCGGGCGCGCGTGGAGGGCAAGGATGTGCCGGCGGTGCCGTCGCTGGCGACGTTGCACCGGGCGATCCGCCTGGACCTCAATCCGGGGCAGCGCGCGGCCCTTTCGGGCGGGGAGCGTGCCCGGCGGCGTCATGATGTGCATCTGCGGCGTCCGCGCCAGTGGCGTAATGCCTGCTGGGAGGCGGATCACAAGCATGTGCCGGTCGAGGTTTTGCTGGATGGCGAGTTGGTGTTCCCGTGGGTGACGTGGTTCATCGACTGCGCCACGGGCGCGATCCCAGGCGCGGCCATCACCCCGCACCAGCCCTCGCGCGACGCGATCCTCGCGGCGCTGCGGATCGCACTGTCCCGCGATGACGATCCGGCGGGTCCGTACGGGCCGATCGGCGGCCTGCCCTCGCTGGTGCGGATCGACCGCGGCGCCGACTTCCTCTCGCGCACGGTCACCGAGGCGCTGGGGCACTTCGCGGTGCCGGTGCAGCCGCTGCCGCCCTACCGGCCGGACTTGAAAGGGACGATCGAGAACCTGAACCGGTGTGCCGAGCGGATGCGTTTTGCTTCCCTGCCCCGCTACACCCACGCCCCTTCCACGCGGCTGCGCCCCGGGGCCCGCAGCCAGCACATCGATGAAGCCCAGCCGCTGCCGTTCGCCGAGTTCGTTCGGCTGCTGCTGGAGTGGGTCACCTGGTGGAACACCGAGCACACCTCCCAGGCCCTTCAGGGGCGCACGCCGCTTGAGGCGTGGCGGGCGGACCCCACCCCAATCGAGGACGTGGACCGCGAACTGCTGCGCCGCTACACGCTCGCCGACGACGGCCGCCTGCGCACCCTGACCGCGAGCGGGGTGCGCTGGGCGGGCCGGTACTACGTAGGGGAATGGATGCACGGCGGCGCGGAGGTGGGCACGAAGGTCCGCATCCGCTTCATCCCGCACCACGACCACGAGATCGAGGTGTTCGACGCCTCCAGTAACCGGTATCTGGGGCCGGCGCACCCTTCGGATGAGGCCACACCCGCCCAGCGCAGGGCGCACCGGCGGAGCAAGGACGCCGAGAAGCGGCGCCTGGCCAGGGCCCTGGCGGCTGCTTCGGAGCACACCAACAACCGGTATGCGGCCGTTACCGAGGCCGAAGTGCCCAAGCAACTGGGCACGTTGAGTGCGGCCGAGGCCGAGCGCCAACTCGCCCGAGCGCACCTGAACGACGCGGCCGAGCTCGCGCTGCCCGATCTCATCCCGCCTGCGGCGCCGCCCGAGGACTGGGCCACCCCGGCCTCGCTGCGCGCGCAGTGCCGGCCCACCACACCGGCCGACCAGGCGCGTCCGTCGGACGAGGAGACGGACCGGTGACGGGCCAGTTGCCTCCGGGCGAGGGGGACCACTACCTGCACCGGAGCCTGCCAGGCGCGCAGGTGGTGGCCACCAAGCCGCTGCTGACCGCGCGGGAGAACATCGCGGACACAGTCGCAGCGCGGGCCATGATGTGCGTCTACGGGGCGGCGGGCTGCGGCAAGACCCTCGCGGTCAACCGCGGCCTGCGCCAGCTGGAACCGGGTGAGGAGGTGCGGCAGATCACGTTCCGCGACCGCACCACGGCCCGGGCAGTTCGCTACGAGATCTTCACCGCGCTCGGCCTGCAAGGGGATGCACCGGCGCATCCTTCCGAGTTCGACCGGCTCCTCAAGGACGCGCTGGCCACGAAGCCGCGCACGCTGGTGGTGGACGAGGCGCAGTGGCTCAACTCCGAGGCGTTCGAGTACTTCCGCTACCTTTGGGACGACTATGCCACCGAGCTCGCGCTCATCTTCGTCGGCGGTCCCGGCTGCTACTCGGTGCTGCGCAGGGAGCCGATGCTCTCCTCCCGCGTCTTCATCTGGCAGGGCTTCAAACCGCTGACCCGCGGGGAGGTACTCGAGACGATCCCGCTGTTCCACCCGGTGTGGAAGAACGCGTCGAGCGAGGACATCCTGTTCGCCGACGAACACGCCGCGCACGGCAACTTCCGCAACTGGGCCTGGCTGACCGCCCAGGTGCTGCGCGGCCTGAAACGCCTGGGCCGCGACAAGGTGGACCGCGACGTCGTGCGGTGGACCTTCAGCCACCTGGGCAGCAGCGGCTCTGTAGGTAAGGACTGATGAGCCCCGCCGCCCGCACTCCGGCCGCCCGGGCCTCATCGTCCGGTCGTCGCCGGCGTGCCCTGGCTCGCACTCCGCCTCGCCGCCCAGCTCCCGCCGTACCCCGGCACTACCTGTTGCTCAAGGGTGCCGAAACCGTACCGCTGCCGTGGTTCGCGGACCTGGCACGCGGCCTGGAGCAGATCGTGAGTCAGCGGGCGATCATGTGCCTGTCCGGGAACGCCGGCGTCGGCAAGACCTTCGCCCTCGACACCGTGCTCGCCGCACGGCCCCGGCCCGCCCGCCGCGCGCGCCTGGTCCGCCTGGTGCCCCGTCCCGCTCCCACTCCGCTGTCCCTGCGCTCGGACCTCGCCGACGCCCTGAACCTCGAGGCACGTTTGAAGGATCCGGGGGCCTTCGACGCGGCGCTGCGCGAGGTACTGGCCGCCCGCGACCATCTGCTCGTGGTGGACGAATCCCAGCGCCTGGACGGAACCTGCTTCGAGTACCTGCGCTACCTCTTCGACGATCCCCATGCCCGCCTGGCGATCGTCCTGGTGGTCGGCGAGCGCGGCCAGGCGGTGCTGCGCCGCCAGAAGATGCTCGCCTCGCGTACCGGCGTGTCGCTGCAGGTCCCCCTGCTCACCCCCGCCGACGTCGCCGAAGTGATCCCTCGGTTCCACCCGCTGTGGCGCGAAGCCGACCGCGACGCCCTTTCGCGGCTGGATGCCCGCTGGTGCCACGGAAATTTCCGCCGCTGGGCGCAGGCCACCCACCACGCCCTGCGCCTGCTGCAGCACGCCTCCGCGCACCGGGAACTCGCCCCCCACCCGCTGCTGGAAGACGTCCTGGATGCCACCCTGCAGCCGCACGAGGACCTGTGATGAGTACCTGCACTGCTGAACGGGTCGGTCTGGTGACGCTGGTCTGCGACTGCGACGACAACGCCACCTGGCCGCGCTCCGTCCTGGCTGCCTCGCACCCGGCTACCGGCCACATCGCGGTGGACACCGTTCCCGGCAGCTCGGCCCGGATGGCCCGGGACATCCTGCGCGCCCTGGATGTGACCGGTCACCGGGCCACGGCCTCACCCAAGTTGGCCACCGAGCCCGCATGGCGGGCCGTCACCTGCTGGATGGACATCCTCGAGATCCGCCAACTGACGGTCCTGCGTGCGCACCTGCTCACTCCGCCCCGTGTCCGGCGTCTCGCCCGCCTGCGGGAGGGGACCGGAATCTCCCTGTTCCTGTTGGCCCACTGCGCCACCGAACATGCTGCCCAGCGACTGCACGCCCTCCTGAAGAGCAACGGCCTGGCCCCCGACCCGCCGTCCCTCGCACCGATGCTCACCCGCCCTGCCCTGCCGCTGCTTCCTGCACCTGTCCCGCGCCCTGCTGCTCCGCCGCCGGACCGCTTCGCCCAGCTGCCCGCGCTGACCGAGTTGTCGGAATGCTCTTTCACTCGTTTCCGCGCCGAGGCCCACCGCCGCTTGGAGGCGGACGGCTTCGCCTGCGTCGACGCGCAGTACCTCGCCGGCCTGTACGCGGCCCGTACCCACTGCGCCCGCAGCCCCCAGCCCATGACGCAGCAGGATCTGGAGTTCTTCCTCGCCCGCCTCACCGCCACCAGCCCCAGCCGGGCGCACACCCTGGCCCGGCTACGCGGAGCCCAGGTCGGCTTCCTCACCCGCGGTCTGCTCCTCCACGTGCCCGGGGACCTGGACCGTGCGTCAGGGCCGGGGCTGACCACCTGCCCCGTCACCCCCTACGTCCTGCACCAGGTCAGCCGGGGCATCGCCCATCCGGTCCAACTCGCGGCGATCCTAGCCCTGTTGTTCACCGGCACCCATCCTGACGCCTTGCGCGCCACCCCGCTCTCGGGTCTCGATGCGCGCTGCACACACCTGACCGTCCCCGACGTGTGGCACCCTGGGCACGGCTCGCCTAGTGAGCCGCCCGGCGTCTGCTACACGATCCCGCCCCGCGCCCGCCCGGTCTTCGCCGCTGCCAGCGCTTTTCGCCGCATGGGCGGTGCCCGCGACCACTTTCCGTTGTTCGAGCTCTCCTTCGGCCACCTCCTCGAGGCTCTCGCCCAGGACGCGGCACTGCCCATGCCCGCGCTCACCCACCCGCACTACGGGCCCGACTGGCACCACCGCGCCCACTGCCACCAGCTCACCGACGGCTCACCCCCGTCCGGGCACCGTCCGCCGCCGCACCGTACACTGCCGCCCCGGCTGCCCGGACCGCCCCCAAACCCCCACACGTTGAGCCCGAGCGAGCGTGCCACGCTGCTCGCCCACGCCGACGACACCGCGCCGGACGACCTCACCTTGGGACAAGCAGCCCTCCTGGCCGCAGCCATCAGCGGACATCTGACCACCACCCCAGGCTGTGCCCCGCTGAGCGCGTCGGCCCTGGCCGAGCTCACCGAGCGCCGTCTGCTGGATGCCCGCTCCACGGCGCCCATCCCCGTCCTCCACCCGGATCTGCGCTTCGCCCTCGCCCTGTCCACCCGATGCGCCCGCGCCCGGAGCTCCGCATGAGCAGAAAGGTCATCTATCCGGCCGCGCCGCCGGTCACCGTGCTCTTGGACCTCGCCGACAACGCGGCCATCCTGCGCGCCGCGCTGGCCGCGCACGCCCCGTCCGCCGGCCGTATCACCGTCCACCCCACGCCCGCCGCGTCCGACACCACGCTCGCCCTCGACATCCTCGCCGCCCTCGGCAAACCGACCGAACTGCCCGGCACCGGGGGCTCCATAGGCCCGCCCGCCTGGATCCTCGCCGCAGACTGGATTCTCTCCCTGCCCGACGTCCGGCTCACCGTGCTGCGCGCCCACCTCCTGGACGAGGCAAGCTGGTCCCACCTGCTCACCCTGCGCATGCGCACCGGCATGCACCTGGTCGCCGTCTGCCACACCCGGCGCCCGCCCGCCGTCATGCGCACCGCGCTGCGCCCCCTCAAGCACCACACGGTCTCCACCGACCACGGCCTGGGCGATCTGCTGGCCCCGGCCCCCACCGCCCCTGCACCACCGAGCCGCGCGGCCGAGGGCCGCTGGATCACCGTGCCCGCCCTGGCCTACCTCGCCTCCCACCACACCTTCCCCCGCTGCTCATGCACCCCGCCCCCGGCCCCCCACCCCTACGTACCCGAACGCGCCTACAGCATCGACCAGATCGCCCACCGCCTGGCCACCCGCACCGCCTATCCCCAGCTCGCCGGGGCCCTGGCCACCGCCGTCTTCACCGGCGCCCCCATCGCCCAGCTCCACACCATCCGTACCGGCCACCTCGACTCCGACGCCGCCACCCTCACCCTCCACGACCCCCGCCGCACCCGCCGCCCGGGCTTCACCGCCGACTGCGGCATCTACACCGTCCCCACCTGGGCAAGGCCCTTCCTGCTGGCCGCGGCGAACCTGGTCCACCTGTCCCCACGCGGCGACGACCGTCTCTTCACCACCGGCACGCCGCGGGCCCTGCCGTACCTGACCGACTTTGCCGAGCACTGCCGCCTGCGCCCGCCACAGCCCGCCCCGCCCTGGCCGCGCCCCCGCACCAGGCGCAAGAAGCGGGCCGGCGCGCCCGAAGTCCAGTGGTACGACGGCATCAGCTCATCCCGCTTCGAATACATCAGCTACGAGGAGTGGCTGCACACAGCCGCGTCCGCACCGCCGCCGCGGAGGCGCGCGCCGTAGGCTGACCGACGTCACGGTCATCACAGGGAGGGGGCGGAAGGCCAAGTGCCCCAGAAAAACCTCGAGTTCGGCAAGTATGGAGCCCAAGGAATCAAGGGCAGCGACGCCGTGGCCCGCCGCCTGGACTACCTCATCGACTTCATCGCCACCCCCGTCACCGCCAAGCGCGGCCTGCTCGCCCGCCTGAACTACCTGACCAGGTCCACCCGCACCCTCCACACCGCCCACCAGCTCGGACTGACCGTCACCGACCGCACCCTGAACGCATGGCTGGCCGGCACGCAGCGCCCCACGAAGGCCAACCTGGACCGCATCGAGGCTGTCTACCGCAGGGTGCGCCGCCACCATGTGGCCCGCCACCTCCTGGTGCGCCTCAACGCCGGCGGCGGCACCCGCGTGGAGATCCACCCCCTCAACCAGTCCCGGGTTGCCCGGCCGCACCAGCGCGTCGTCCCCTACCGGAAGCTGAACGTGCGCCGCTGGGACGCCATCGTCACCGCCTGGGCCAACAACGACCCCCGCGCCCTCGAGGAGGCCTGGACCACCGACGTCCTGCCCGAGCTCGGCTCTCAGTGGGGCCAGTACGAATACGTCTCCAACATCGGCTTCTCCGCCTGAGGTTTCCGGATCCGCCCGCCACCGCCACGCCGCGTCCACCCACTCATTGGAGTGATGTTCTCCCCGGCGCGACCCCGCAGGGGTAGAGTCCGCCATCAGGCGATAGTCCGCTGATGAGAGCGCGGTGCCGCGTGCGAGGACTCCTGAACTCCCGTACGGGCTGACCCGGTTCGGCAGTGATTACATCCCCACATGGTGGTGTGATCAGCTGAATCGACTTAACACCGAAGGATCGTCGGCGCGCTCCAACCGTCGAGACGGGCAACCCGCTCCTCCCCGCGGATGGAAACGCTGGCCACCGGGCCTGCACGTTGATCGCACGGCTTGTTCACGTACCGCGTGAACCCGGTGATGGGCATCCTCATGACCTTCCCCGCTGTCTCGAGCGACTCCGAGACGCTGTTCTCTCTGCCGAACCAGAACGCCACCGTGGGCACACCGGACACGCACCCTGCGCCCAGTGCTGGAGAGGACTCCGAATCCCAGGTCCCTGACAGCCATTTGAAGCTGCTCGCGGACCGCATCAAGCCTCTGAGTCTGAAGCAGTACCGCTCCATTGCGGAGACCGCCCGAGCCCAGGGCCTGCCCGAGGTGGTGGCGCGCGCGCTGCCCTGGGTGCTCGCCGACCCGCAGGAAGGCCTGCGCCAACTCCGCAACCCCGACACCGAACTCATCGGGAACGTTGTCGCCCGAGTCCTCATCCTCAACACCCTCAACGCCCCCGTTCTCAAGGCGCTGGAGAACCTGCGCGGCAGCGAACTACGGTTTGCCGGTGAGTTCCTGCTCCCTCCCTACACCGTGGTGTCCGACCAGACGGCGCTGCGCTTCGACGCCACCCGCTATGCCGATGCCGCTGAGGCACTGGACGAGATGCTCACCCAGATGAGCGCCATGGACGACCACGTCGAGAAGGTCAACCCCTACCTCGACGACATCGCCGAGCGAGGCGTACGCACCGGCGGGATCCTCTTCCCCCTGGTTGTCGACCTGCCCGGGGCGCCGACCTTCGGAGCGTTCGAGACCGCAGACTGCTACGGGCGCGTGCACGCCGCACAGAAGGCCGCCACCATCACCCTCAAGCACGTCCTCGACCGAGCCCAGGTCGTGCCGCGGGACGAGGAGTCGTTCAAGAAGCACCCCTGGAAGACACACCGCAACAAACTCCTGGCGATCTGCGGCAAGGTCCGCTCCGGGGCACCGCTGTCCGACGCCGAGCGCCGCAACCTGACCGTGGCGACCATGCCCCGCACCACTATCGTCCTCGCCGGGGACACCACCGCCCCCCTGGACGAAGTACGCCGCCGGGTGGTGTCCCAGGCCCACCTCGAGCCCGCCACACCGTTCTCCGCCACCACCACAGCCCAGGTACGCGCCGAGGCCGTACTGGCCGAGCAAGAACAGCGTGGCGCACTGCCCCAGGCCCCGCCGTTGAACCCGGCCCAGGTGCGATCCGCCCTCAACGACCCGGCCACCGCCGCCGCACAGGGACTGCTACACCTGGACGAGATCGCCGTATTGGCGACGGCCGCGTTCCTGCCCAAGCAGGGGACGAGCGCCGACCGCGTGATCGCCAAAGCGCTCGCGACCCGCGGCCACGTCGGGAACTCCAAGTTCGTGCGGCAAGGACTGGCCGCCGAAGTTGCCCTGCGCCACGTCCCTGCTGCCGCCAACAAACCCGCCCGCCGCTCGGCTTTCGACCGCGCCCTGCGCTGGCCGCAGCTGCGCGGCCGCACACTGGACCGCCGGGAAGTCTCCGAGCTCCTCCACCAGGCCCTCACTCAGGAGCTTCCCGACTACCAGGCCGCCCGCGACATCGGGGAAAAGCCTCTCGTCGGCGACGCCTCCGCTCAACTGGCGATCATGGGTTCCTTCTGGCTCGTGACTTCCGGATCCGCTCCCATCCTCAACCGCACCGCCTTCGGCACGCGAAGCCACGATGACGACCAGGACGAAGAGACCGGTGAAAGCACCAATACCACCCCGGACGAGAGCAAGACGTCCAAGGGTGACTACCGCGAACCCAACCTGATCGTGATCGAACTCGCCACCACCGAACACGGGTTGAAGCAGCTCGCCCAGGCAATCTACGACGGGCGGGCCGGACGGCAGGTACGCCACCTCGATACGGAAACACTCGACGACCCCACCGACCGCCCCGTCCCCAACGCACCGGTGCTCAACGCCTCCGCGCTGCGCCGGCTCACCCTGCCGGTGGGCGGCGAGGGGGTGTCGGTCCCGGACACCACCGCCAAGGCACGCCTGGCGCGGCTGGGCGTCAAGCTCAACACTCAGGTCCTGCAGGTCCAGAGCCTCGTCGAGCAGATGGCCAGCACCGCCGACAACGACGACCGGCCCTGGGTGCGGCGCCATGGCTGGTCCGACCCACACGAATGCCTGCCCAAACTGGAGGAGATCAGCCGACAGGCGGGCGGCTGGAAGCAACTCCACGACGCTCTCAGCGAGCGACTCACCGAGGACCTCGATGAGCACACCGAGCCGCTGGAGGGCTGAGAACATGGCACCCGCTCCCTCGGCACCTGCCGGAACCCGCCTCACCCCGGCATTGTTCGCCCACGCAGTCGACCTTGTGCCAAGCCCACCGACCGGCAGCCCCATCAGCCGCGAACTCGTCTTCGAGCGCACCGCTGACGTGGTCACCGCTGCCGCGTGGGCGACCATCACCACGGCCGTGTACGTGATCTGTGATCCCCGCAGGATCGTTCGCTATGTGGGCAGCATCGCCGGGCGAACTCTCGCCGGGCGCATCCGTGAACACGTTGCCGCCCGGCACGGTGCCCGGCAATGGACCCAGATCACTGTCATCCCACTCCACCCCACAACTCGATTGACCCTCGTACGCCAATCTGAAGGACTCGTCGGGCGCGCGCTGGACCCCCTCGACAATGAACTCCTGCCTGCCGCCCCAGGCATGCCCCGATGGGTTCCCCCGCACCGCCGCACCTGAGCACTGGAGACCTACTGCCTGACCGCCTACAGCTCAAACTGCAGGTCGACGATGTCCTTGAGTTCCACTTCGAGGCCGTGGGCACGGCGGCCGCCGTCGCGGAAGTACACCTCACCCAACGCCTCGGCAGCGAGTTCGCGGAGGTCGTCCTCGTCGACGCCTGCTTCCTGGGCTTGAAGGAGGCGGGCGGCGTGCCGGGGCGGCAGGGCCAGGGTGAGGTGACGCACGCGGGCCTGGTCGGTGCTGCCGACGGCGGCGGTGTAGCCGAACCGGGCCTGGACATCGATCATGATGCCGCTCGTGGTGGCCGCGGCCTCCTTCGCCTTCGCCCTGATCTGCGGCTGCCAGCGCACGCGGACCTCACGCTCCAGCCGGTCGGCGAGCTCCGGCCGGGGCCTTTTGATCTGGTTCTTCACATACCGCTCCACCGTGCGCTGGCTGATGCCGAGCAGCTCGGCCACCGGCATCGTCCGGCCGCCGTGCTTCTTGAGGAGGTAACGCATCTGCGCCCCGGCGGACTTGGGGATGGGCTGCGTGAACGCGCCCTGCACCGCCCTGTCGAGTTCTTCCCCGACCGTGACCATCGCCTGTAACGCTCCCTATTCTCCAGTGTCCTTGGCGGTGACCTCGCCGGTCTTGATGTAGCGGGCGAGGTTGGCGACATGGCCGTCGGCGCCGAGCTGCTCGAGCACGTCCGCCCCCCACAGCACGCTCTGGGTGCCCTCGTGCTTGACCATTCCGGGCGAGACCCCCAGCCGGAACGAGCCCGGCACGGTCTTGCCGTCGGCGCCATAGGGCAGGACGTCCAGCGGGCTGGGGCCGTCGGCGGCGTACACGGCGCAGTCCGAGAGGACCGCGACCGGGTAACGGCCGGTGGCCGCGGCCAGGTTGAGTATCTTGCGGTGCATGTTGATGCGGGCCCGGGAGATGACGGTGGCGCGGATGTCCGGACGCCACGTCGGGCGGGCGAGAGCGGGCCAGGCCTGTCCCGGCTTCCAGCCGCCGCCGCGCGCCTTCTCCTGCAGCTTGCCGATGCCGCCCTTGACGGTCATCTTGACCGCGTCCACGACGATTCCCAGCTCCGGATCACGGCTCTTGTAGCCGTCCATAGCCCTCAGGAACTCGGCCGGGGGCAGCTTCTCGCCCACGCCGAGGTCCGCCATGGTGTCGACATAGGCGTTGCGCAGGCGCTTGTACCAGCCGTCCAGGAACCGGCCACTCTCCTGGCGCACCCACGCCTCGAGCGGGGCGACGTCGTAGCCGAGTTCGACGGCGTAGGCGACCGTGGGGGTGGTGTACCAGGCCGGGCCCTCGGGGCGTTCGCCAGTCGGCGTGAACGGGCTGGGCAGCAGGTCGCCGTCGAGCTCATGCCACTGCTTTCCGACCTTCACGTGACTGAGGTCGACGTGGGACAGGTCGACCAGCCAGGAGCCCGGCACCGCCGCGTCGAAGGCGGGGTTGGTGACGTGCACGGGCGGGGAAGCGAGGCCGATGACGGCGCCGTTCGCGGCAGCGCCGAAGGCCAGGTTCACGTCGATGCCGACCAGGTAGCGCTGCATGCACTCGGCATCGGTCAGGTCCCGCGCCCAGTCGTAGGCCTCCTCGAACAGCCGCTCGCCAGGGCCGCGCACGTGGAAGCGGGGCAGGTCGGCCAGGACGGGGTGCCCGTCGGTCGCCTCGCACGGCGCCGGGTCGACCGGCTCGGTGCCCAGCGAGCCGGGCCGGTGTTCGGAGTGGCGGCGGCCGTCGGCGTCCGGCTCGCTCGCACGGGTCGGCGGGTTGAGCGCGGTCATCAGCTGCAGCCCCGTCACAGCGGTGGAGCCGACCGGGGTCATCACCCGCTGCGCGTACGCGCCCAGCAGCCGGGCGAGCTCCGCGGGCTCCAGCTGCGCGGCATGGCCCCACGCGCGGGCATCGAGGGCACGCCACGAAGGGATGCACAGCTGTACGCACCTTCGGCGGCCCCCCTGGGCGGGGCGGTAGATCCGCGCCCAGGGCCCCAGCCCCCGCTTGGTCAGCTTCCACTCGGCGCGCTGAAGCTGCTTGATGGCCTTGTGCCCCTCCGGGAGCCGTCCGGCAAGCCGCTCCTCGTGCGACAGTGCGGCGGGCAGGCCGTAGCGCTCGCACGCCGCCTCGGTGAGCACCAGCAGCGGGTCGGCGTCCTTCCCCGAACCATGCAGCCTCTCCGCCCCGAGCTGCGCCTCGGTGAGCGTCCACTCCACCAGCGCGGGCAGGGACTTGGCGGGCACGTCCAGGATCAGACCGCCGATGCCGTAGCCGGTCACCTTCCGGTCGGCGTCCGCGTCGAGGACGAGCAGCGGGCCGTGCGCGTACACGCCGCCGGGCGCGGGCGCGTTCGCCGGGGCGGTCTTCGCCGCCCCCGGACGGCGCGAGGTCTGCGATTCCCGCTCGGCGCGCGGGCGCGGCGCGGTGGCCGGTGCCCGGACCGCCGCCGGGGGAGCGGAGGCAGACTCCCCGGCGGTCTCGGCCCCGGCCGTGGCATCCGGTGCGCCGCTCGCCGACACCGTCGGCGGGTTCACCAGGGGCCTCGGCGGCGTTGGCGCCGTGGCGGGGGCTGCGGGCGCCGGGGCGGTGAACGTCCGCGGCACCGCGGTGTCTTCCTGCTCGGCACCGGCGTTCTCAGAGGCGGGGTAGAGCGTGGCGAGCTGCTCCAGCAGGCGTGCGTACGCCTCCCGCTCCGGCGGCCGCGGCTCGGTCCGGCCCGACTCCCACGCGCCGACGGTCGCCCGCCGCACCTGCAGCGCGGCGGCCACCTCGTCCAGGGTGAGCGCGTGAGCCTGGCGCAGCCGCCTGCGCTCCGCCGGCGGCGGCAGCGGGGAGCGGGACGCGACCAGCGCGTCCACGGCATCGAACAACTCGGACATGGGACACCTCCGTCCCCATCCTATCCATGAAGCGTACCTATCGCGTACCAGCCACGTACTTTCCACGTGCGATGGGCGTACGGGTGGTAGTGTCCGGGAAAGCCCTCGCCCATGGGGCTCGCCGCCCTTGTCCCGACCCGGCCCCGTCCAAGGTCCCGTCCGCTTCAGGATCAGGAAGAGCTGTCATGACTGTGGTGGAACTGCCGCGCCCCGGCCGCCCCGAGCGGTCCCGGCTCTTTACCGACCAGGCGGACGCGGTGAACCGGCTCGTGCGGCACCTGCGCCGCCCCGGGACGAGGGGACTGTTCGTATCGGCGACGGGGACCGGGAAGACGCTGGTGTCCATCCGCGTCGCGAACCAACTCGGCGCGCGGCTAGTGCTGTTCGTGGTGCCCACCCTTGACCTGGCGGCGCAGACCGCCCTGGCCTGGCGCGGTGACGGCCACGGCGAGCACATGGTGATCGTGTCATCGATGGATGTGGCCGGCCGTGAGGATCTGGTGGCCGCCCGCGTCATGTCGACCACCGACCCGCACGCGCTGGGCGGGCTGATGTCGGTGGTGGGGGAGGCAGAGGATCAGATCCCGGCTCTGACGCTGATCTGCACCTACGACTCCCTGAACAAGATTGAGGAAACCCAGAAGACGGGGTACGCAGTTCCGCCGTTCGACCTGGCGATCATGGACGAGGCGCACCGGATCGCCGGCCGGGCCGACAAGAAGTGGGCGATCGTCAACGCCGCCCAGCGCATCCACGCCGACCGCCGCCTCTACATGACCGCCACGCCCCGCATCTTCGCCGCCCCGGAGCTGGCGGAGTCCGCCGACCTCACCCGCCCGCGCCGAGGGCGCCCGCAGGGCGAGGAGGTGGACGCGTTCGCCAACTCCATGGACAACGAACAGATGTACGGCAAGAAGGTCGTTGAATATCCCCTCGCGAGGGCTGTGGCGGATGGCCGGGCGGCGGACTACCGCATCGTGGTGCCCACCCTCACCGACACCGACCTGCGCCGCCGCCTGAACATGCCCGCCCCCGGCACCACGACCACCGGCAGCACTGCGGCCCGGGAGCAGAAGGACGACAGTGCGCTGCGCACCACCGCCCTGCACTTGGCCGTCCTGCGCGCCATGACCGAGCACGGCCTGAAGAAGGTCCTGGTCTACTTCAACCTCGTCTCCGACGCCCGCCGCTTCACCCGCGAACTGCCCCACACCCTGCGCCTGCTGGCCAAGACCGACCCCGGCCTCGTCCCCGGCATCGACCCGCAGCTGTTCTTCGCCCACGGCGAACACACCCCCGCCCAGCGCGCCGACATCTTCGCCGCCTTCGCCGCCGCCGACACCGCGATCCTCGCCAACTCCCGCCTGATCGCTGAAGGCGTCGACATCCCCAGCGTCGACGCCGTCGTCTTCGCCGACCCCACCCGCAGCGTCATCCGCTGCGTGCAGGCCCTCGGCCGCGCCCTGCGTCTGGACGTCTCCGGCAAGACCGCCAGCCTGGTCGTCCCCGTCTACATCCCGCCCGGCGCCGACAGCGAGAACATCCTCGGCACCGCGTACGAGCCGGTGTGGGCGATCGCCTGCGCGCTGGCCAGCCACGACCACCGCATCCTCGAACGCCTCCCCGACAAGGCCAACCGCCTGCCGAAGGAGACCAGCGACGTCATCGCCCGTCGCTGGCACTTCGACTTCACCGTCCACCCCGAACGCATCGCCCAGGCGATGGACCTGGTCTCCTTCGACCCCCGCGACCCAGCCGTCTCCCGCTCCCGCCGCCTCGGCCTCGCCGCCGCCCGCTCCTACCGCGACCAGTACGGCCACCTCGACATCCCCGCCGACTACACCGACCCCACCGGCTACACCCTCGGCACCTTCATCACCACCATGCGCGACGCCGCGAAAGCCGGCCGCCTCGAAGCCGACTGGATCGCCGAACTCGACGCGCTGGGCATGATCTGGGACAAGCACGACGCCGCCTGGCGCTCCCGCCTCGCCGCAGCCGCCGACTACCACCGCGCCCACGGCCACCTCGCCGCCCCCGCCACCACCCCCGTCGGAGCCTGGCTCGCCGAACAACGCCACCTCGCCGCCAGGAACGACCTCGACACCGCGCGCGCCGAGGCCCTCACCGCCCTCGCCGCCGACTGGCGTCTGCCGCACGGAGCGGACTGGCACCGCAAATACCACCTGCTGCGCGCCCACCTCGCCACCGGCGCCGACCCCGCCGCCCTGACCCGCGACACCCAGATCGGCGGCGTGAAGATCGGCTCCTGGCTGGGGCGCCAGCTCACCACCTGGTCGGCCCTTGCCGACGGCCAGCAGCAGCTGATGACCGCGCTCGGCCTCACTCCCGAGGCGAACCCGCTGGCTCCCGCCAGCCGTACCCGCCGAACGTTCGAGGAGACCGTCCAGCTGCTGGAGCTTTTCCTGCACCGCGAGGGCCGCATCCCTGCCGCCCGGGAGACGGTCCGCGTCGACGGCGACACCGTCAAGCTCGGCGCCTGGCTGGCCAAGGCCCGCCACCGGCACCGCGCCGACCAGCTCCCCGACCATCACGTACGCCTGGTCGCCGCCCTGTTCGAGGGGGACTGGACGGCCGAGGACGCCGTGCCGGCCGTTCTTGTGTAGGTCCTGCCCCGGCTGGTGCGGGCCGCAGGGAAAGCCCGAGACCCCGCTGAGACGAGTGCTTGCAGGCCATCGAGCCCGGTGCCCTCCTCGACTGCTCCGGGGGCATCGGATATCTGCAGTTCAGCGCGGTGTGTCAGCGGCGCGTGCTATCTGCTGTTGCGACGAATTCACCGCGCTGCGCGTCAGATTCCCGGGGGTCACGAGCCCGTGCCGTTCACCGCGCTGCACCCAGATGCCGGCCGACTGGATGCCACCCTGCCTGATCTCGGGTGCGCGATGAGCTGGGCCCAGGTCTACAAGGTGCGGCCCCGCGTCCCCCTGGCCTGCCCCGGATGCGGGTGGGCCGTGCATGCCAAGCACTCCCCGCAAGGGGTGCGGTTCTTCTGCCACGACCCGGGCCGCGACGGCACCTGCGAACTGGGCGGCGAATCGTGGGAACACCACATGCTCAAGCTCGAGCTGGCCTCGACGGTCCGCAGCGCCGGATGGCACGCCGCCCTCGAGGTGGCGGGAGGTGATGGCGCATGGCGCGCGGACGTGATGGCGTCCTCACCCGACGGCAGCAGGCGCATCGCCTGGGAGGCGCAGCTCTCACCGATCACCGACCGGGACATCCTGGCCCGCACCGCCCGCTATGCAGCCGAGGGCATCGGCGTGTGCTGGGTGTCCCCGGGCCCCCAGGCACCCCCGTGGATCGACGTGGTCCCGGCCGTACAGGTCAGCGCCCCCGACCAGCACGGGCAGCGTTGGAGGGTGGTCGACGGCCTGGGAGGATTCGACGCCGCCGCCGGGACATGGGCGTTCAAACCGCAGGACCTGGGGCGGTTCGTGAGATGGGTGCTGTCCGGCAGCGTCACCCCCGTCGCCAGCCTGCCGCACTACACGTCCGTACAACGCGGCTCCGGCCTCGGCCGCTACGTGCAGCGTCGCCTGTGGTGGACCTCCGCCCAGTCCGAGCGCGCGCAGAACGAGCACGACCGCAGACGCCAGGAGCAGGCCGAACGGGCCGACAGAGCCCGTCGGGAGGCCGCGGACCGCCGCGCCGCACGCCAGCAGCAAGAGCTCCAGCGCAGGCAGCAACTCCAGCGGCGCCGCAAGAGTCAGCCTGTGCCGGATCCCGAAGACGAAGAGACCCGCCGCGCCCAGGCACAGGAGCAGCGGCGCTTGGAGCAGGCATGGCGGCGGCAGCGTGAGCAGGAGGCCGCGAAGCGGGAGGAGCTGGCCGGTCGGGCGGTGGAGGTGGCACGGGCGTGGTGGCAGGACGTGAACCCACGGCAGCGTGCCGAGCTCTTCGCCGCGGTCGCCGAGCGGGCCTGGCACGACGAAGAGGTACGGGTGGAGATCCCCGAGAGGCCGCAGGTGTCCGAGAGCTTCGCATACGGCATCCCGCTCTTCACGACGGGGCGGCTGCGCGCCCTGTACGGGATCGTGCGTCCCTGCCCCGAACTGGTCTGTCTGTCACCGCAGCTGGAGTTCCAGCACATTGTGGTGCGTGATGAGCAGGAAGCCCGTCAGCTGGCCGGGGTGATGTCGCCGCGAGCCCGGATCACGAACCTCTGCCTCTCCAGCGACGCCACGGGTAGGCCCGGGTAGACAGCCTGCGATGCCCGGTCCGGCGCAGCTGGGCAGCCGGGCAGGCATACGACCGTCATCCCCGCGGCCGGCGCAGGATTCCTGTGACGACAGCAGGCCGAGCACGGCGTGTTCAGCGTGGTGGCTGCACCACCGTTCGGCGGCGGCAGTCGGTGAACGTGCCGATGCCCCGGTCTGTGCGAGAGGTGCAGAGTCTCGACCTGTACTGCGGCCGGTCGCCGGAGCCGGCCCGGGTGCCCGCCGGGCTTGGGGGCCCGCCGGGCGGTGCGGACCCTCCTGGTCTGAGCAGGCGCCGTCCGCCGCTGGGGGCGGCGCCGGTAGCCGCGCCGATCCCGCCGCCGGCAGGACGAGTGATGTCAAGGCTGTTGTGCCGGGTCGACGGTGACGAGTGCCTGCTGCGCGGGTGTTTGCTGGGCTGTAGGACGAACACCCCGGCTACAGGGGCGCATGGCGGCCGTCGTGACTATGCGGCTCAGACGCGGGAGCGCAGGTAGCCGGGCAGGTGCTTGTCGCAGCAGGCCCACTTTGCGCCGGACTTGTCGGTGACGGCGTACTTGGGCGTCTCGGTGCAGGGCTTGGCCTTGCTGCCTCCCCAGGTGCAGCAGTTCTTGCTGGCGTGACCGGAGATGACGTCGGGGTCGTGGCGCTGGACATCGACGGCGGGCGGGCGCTTGCCGGTTAGTTCCGCTACGGCCATGACTTCCTCGGCGCCGAAGGCGCGGCTGACGCCGGAGGGGCTGAGGCCGGCGGCCGCGCCGAGGGATTCCAGCGTGTGCGGGCGGGGCTGGTGGAAGATCCGACCGTAGGCCAGGAGCAGTCGGATCTTCTCGTCGGCGTCTCGCTTGATCTCGACGAGGTCTTCGAGAGCGACCAGGAGCGCGTCGTGTTGCGGGCCGTGCTCCTGTGCCGCCTTGACCGTCTTCCTATACCAGGCGTTCCACGCGAGGTGCCTGGCCTTCAACGTGTCGAGTTCCTCTTGTTGCGGGTCAGCCGGCCGCGGCCAGCGGATGGCGGAGATGTCCTCGTAGCGAGCTTTGAACATCTCCGGCGTCTCATCAGTCATGCCGCGAAGCGTGCACGAAATTTTGACTGACTACAAGCAAACTTGAGTGAAGGCAAGTTCTCGTGATTGCATGGGCGTTCACCGAAGTGCACCCTCGCCCTCGGCCTCAGCGGCCCTGTGGCGTGGCGCTCGCGTCCCACCGGCGCGCCTGGACCGGGGGCGTCAAAACGGTTACCTCGCACAGCCCTTGCGTTCTACCGTTGCTGGGCATGAGCACGCAGGCCTTCCAGGGCGCCTATCTTCTGCCGCTGTTCCACGCGATTGAGCAGGCCCGTGGTGAGCACGCCTACCGGCAGTTGCCTGCACCCGCACCGGCCAGCAGCCTGGCTGCCGACGACGCCCCGCTGGGCCTGTACTCCGCCGCGCACCTGATCCAGAACCGGCCTGTCTCCGACCCGTGAGCTGTCCCAAGGGCCACCTGCCCCGCCGCCCGATCCGCTCGCGCCTCACCGCCCTAAGCTGTGCGCCGGGCAGTGGGGTGTCGCGGACGGTGAAGTGCGCTACTTTCGTGCCGCATGGAAGCCACCTCCCAGCTGCGTCAGGCCGTCCTTACCTGGCTCGAGCAGGCACGCGATCTGCCCTCCATACCCCAGGCCATCACCGATGTAGCACTGTCGACGCAGCCGGAGTTCGAAGCCGTGATCAACGCGGTCGTGAGCGCCGCGCCGAAATCCGAGCACCGCGACCTGTACGGCAAGGTCGACGGTGACTGGCTGCCCCGATGGTCCACGCTCCTGGCAGGATCGAGACTGGGTGATGCGACCCGTCTAGTGGCCCAGGGCGCGACGGTGCCGGTGGAAGACGTCGCGGACAGCTTCGTCGCCTTCTGCACGGCCCCCGCTCCGGCAGCGGAGGACTGGCTACTTCTCACCGGTGACCTCCCCGTGGGGACACGGATCCCGCTGGGCCGCTACACCCTGCAGACCTTCACCGCCGACGAACTGAGGCAGCTGGGCCCCATGCCGGCCCTCCAGGGCCTCCAGCCGTGCGGGCTCGACCTCGATCTCTTGGCCGGTGCGCCCTTCGTCCACGCCCCGAACCCCGAGCGCGCGCCGGACCGCAGGGACACGGGCTGGTTCGACTTCGCCGGTCCACGTCCGGAATCCCTGCACTGGAGGGCGTTGCTGCCATTGATCCTGTGGAGTGAGGAGCTGCTGCACGTCAACGCGGTGTTCGGCGTCGAGCGCGGCCGCTACTTCGACCTGAACCCAAATCAGGTGCCCACTACCATCCAGACCTACGAGGACCGCCACGGCAGCCTGGAAGAAGTCGAAGTCCGCGAGAGCGGCAGCTTCCACGTCGCTCCAGCCGCTCTCCCGCGGCTGCAGGCCTTCTGCTCCGCGGTGACAGCGAAGATCGACGCAGTCATGGACGGCATCACCAGCGGCCGGAGTCTTCCGAGGAAGCGCGCCCGCCGCTTGGAGCGAGCTGCCCGTCACCTGCTGCAGGCCTACCAGCGCACCTACAGGGATGACGGTGTGTGGGAGCAAGAAGCCGACGAGCGGCTTCTGGACTACGTCATCGCGCTGGAAGCCCTGATGGTCAGCCCCGGCGACAAGCACGAGGGCATCAGCGAGAGGATCCGGACGCGGACGGCGGCCCTGTTCCCCAGCCCTCTGCGCGAGGGCGTCGAGAGCAGAGTGCAGAAGGCGTACAGCGCGCGATCGAAGTACGTACACGGAGACCTGCTCGCTGACCAGAAGGAGGCCCAACTGCGCGAGCTCAGGCTGCTCGTCCGGCAGGTCGTCCTGCGCTGGCTCATCCTCACCCCCTACGACACTCAAGACCTCGCACCTCGTCTCGACGCTGCAGCCGACTGCACCAGCTGCGCACGTGCCATCAGCGAACCCCTGCTGGCCTTCTTTCAGGCATCACCGCCACAGGAGGACAACCGGGCCTGAGGCGGCACTGCCTCCGCTGCCACTGGCCGGCATCGCCCACAGGTGCGAGTTGCACTGATCAGGGCATCAGGGGGTGACGTGCGCGCTGTCGAGCCGTCGGTGCACCATCGACAGCGTGGTGAGCAGTTCCAGCAACTCCTCGTCGGTGACGGTGCGGTGAAGGCGTGGCTCGTGCGCGGCCGGGTTGCGGTACATGCTGAACAGGCCCTTGACCAGGTTCGCCAGCCCCTTCTGCTCATCCAGCTCGGGCCCCGTGGCGTTCGCGTTGATGGCTACCCGGACCGTTCCCTGGCCCGGCATGAGCACCGCGTCGACCAGGCGCGCCCCGTCCATGCCCTGGCCGGTGAGGGTCCGCAGCCGGTCGGCCACCGACTTGACCGCCTCCAGACTGGCGTGAAAGGGGTTCTTGGCCAGGATCTCCAGGGTGCAGTAGCGCAGCACCTCCGGATGCGTGGAGCGGCGGCGCAGCTCGGCCCGCAGGGAACTGGCGTGCCGTGCGGCCTCGCTCAACGTGGCAGCCGCCGGCCCTCTGGCAACCTGCCCCTGGTCGTTCACCCGCAGCCCGACATGGACGAGGACCTCGTTGAGGTCGTCCTGCCGGCGTGAGAACGTGTGCGGCTGCTGAACGTAGCGCACCGGGGACATCGCCACTTTGATGAACGCGATCACGCAGTTCGACGCACCCTGGCGTGCCTGCTGCGCCAGCAGCGCTCCGGCCAGCCGGTCCCGCTTGTTGCCGCCGTCGACGTCCGGCACCTTCACGACGGCCAGCAGTTGCCCGATCTCCCGTCCGGTCAAGCCGTGAGTGGTGTCGCCGAGCACACCTGCCACCGCCGTGACGACCGTTGCCGGCCAAGGCTCGTGACGTGTTGCCATATGCCGTCCCTTTCCCCTCGTCCCATGGCCAACCGGCCAGGATGACACGGGCGTGAAGGGCAGATCCCCGCTTTTTCTGTTCATGGCGGCGGTGTGTGCGGCGCAGCGGCTGCCGGCCGGAGTGCTGCCCTGGTGTGGCTATCACGCCAACTCGCCGCTGTGGAAACTGTCTCGAAATGGCTGTATCGATCCGCTTTCTAGTCGTGTACTACTGGGCATCAATAGCGTTGTAGTCATCTACAGCAGTGAAGTCGAGAAGGGGAACACGTTGGTCTACGACATTCGTCCGCTCGCCAACGGCCTGCGCACGGACCACCCGGTGCCCGGTCTGCCGTTCGTCGACGACTCACATCTGCCGCTCGACGACGGTCCCGACGCCATCGAGGCCGTCGGCCGCAACAAGGGCGAAGGCATGTGGGGCCGTTGCGACCCCTCCCGCGAGGGAGGATGGCTGGCCTTCACCACCGACCCGATCGCCCACCACCTGGGCTGGGCCGTGCGCTACCACCCCGACCACGGGCGCACCGTGCTCCTGCTGCGCGATGAGGACACCGCCAGCCTGCACACCTACTGGACAGGCGCACCGCTGCTGTTCCGGGCCGGCGGCTACTGGCGGGACGGCGAAGCCTGGTACCGGCCCGGCCAGATCTGGGACCCCGTCACCGAGGACTACGCCCGCCACAGGGCCCGCGCCACGGCCACCGTCCACGCCAACGACATGCTCGACGGCCACGCCCACCCTGACCGCGCACACGTGCACAAGGTCGCCACCTTCGACCCCGCCACCGCGGCGCCGAACGACTGGCTCGACGACCTGACCCGGTGGGCGCAGCACCACCAGAAGCAGAACGACCCCCTGCCGCTCGACCGGTGCGTCGTCGACCTGGCCAGTCCCGAACTTGCCGGGGACCGGCTGCTCGGCGTGCCCGAGATGGCAGCGCTCGGCGGCATCACGGCCTCCACCCTGCGGGGCTACATCTCCCGAGGCGAGAACGACGTCCCCCTGCCCCAGGCGACCGTCGGCGGCCGCGCCCAGTGGTCCCGCCCGGTCGCCGAAGACTGGGCCGAAGCCCGGCGCCGCTCCTCCGAGGGGCTAAAGGACGCCATGTCGGCCGGCGACCGGCACCATCTCGCCCCGGGAGCGGCCCAGATCCGCGACCGGTTCAGCGAAACCTTCTTCAGCTTCCTGTGGAAGCGGCCCGACATCCGCAAACGCTGGGCCCTGCGCCACCGCAACGAGCCGAGCGTGCGGGAGGTAGCCGACCAACTGGCCTTCGAAGTCGCCGACAGTCTCCGGCAGATCATCCCGACCGACGCCCTCGGACCGACCCTCCGCCACGCCATCCTGGAGGACTTCACCACCTCACTCCGCATCGCCGAACGCCGGGGTCGTGAGCTCACGGACTTCGACCTCATCCTGTCGCTGCCCCTGGCGAAGATGCTCAGCTGGTTCATCCAGCACTTCCCGACCTCGGCCCAGTGGTACCTCGGCGAGATCATGAGCGAGGCGGACAAGCAGCTCGGCATCCCCGCCCAGGTGACGGGCGAAGCAATGCGGCGATCCGCGACCACGAACGGGGAACTCGACGCGCAGGCCGCGAAGGAGTTCTTCTCCCGCCTCGTGCCGAGGGAACCGGAGAGCTGAGACCACCAGCGGACCCGGAGGGGGCGGGAGCCGCCGACAGTGGCTTCCGCCCCGAGCGGCTTGAGGGCGCTGGTACGCGAGCTGACCGACCGGCCCTGTGAGTCAGGCCGGTTCAGTGCGGTCGATCATGGCGCGCAGCTTCTCGCGCAGGTCGAGATGCTCCTTGGCGGACGGCTGGGCCGCTGCCTCGGCCTCCCAGGCGGCGAGCTCCTCTTCGTCCGGCCACTGGAATTCGGGCGCGGGGGAGTTGAGGTAGCGGAGGCCGAGGAGTTCGTAGTCGTCCGGCGTCTTCAGCTGTCCGGTCTTCCGTTTGATCCTCTCGTCCTGCTCCAGACGAGGGAGTACGCGTTCGGCCGCTTCGCACGGGGTGAGCGCAGGCGGCTCAGCGCGTACGACGGGGGGCGGCTGTCCAAAGGCGCGCCGCGCGGGGGCATCGGCGAAGAGACGGCGATGGGCGTCCAGCCAGTTTCGTCTGTCGGCGGCAGGCATGGACAGGGCTTCCATGAAGGCGGTGAACAGCGTCTCGGTGGGAGGTATCTGTCCCTGGAGGACCAGGTGGAGGGTCGAGTGGGGCAACCGCGTCCGGCCGTCCGGGGCGCTGCCCGCGAACTTCTCGAGCTGATGCAGCGGCGGATACCCGCCCGCGATCCGCATGAAGATCATCGACTCGACGAGCTCGGCGCGCGAGGTGACCATCTTCGGCCCCAGCGCCCGGGCGCCCGGCAGGACTTCCTCCGCCTTCGCGGCGTGCCAGGCCCGTGCCATGTCGTCCTCCTTGCGGCCGCAGGCGCGCGTGATGGCCTCCACGGTCTCCAGCAGGGGCACCCTCTTACCTGCGAGGGCGCGGCGTACGACGCTCTCCGAGACCCCGCTGTCCTTGGCGAGCGCCTCGAAGGTCTTGCCCGAGGCCTCCTTGGCGGTGCGCAGCCGCTGGATGAGAGCTCGCAGCTCGGGGTGCGTGCTCGCCGGGATGGGGCTGAGCGGTCGGCCGGCCATCTCAGAGCGTCCTGCCGAACGCGTGACGCATGTCCAGGCGCAGCCCGGGTCGGGCCCGCGCGAGCCGGCTGGCGGCCGCGGCCGCCAGCCCCCCCAGCACGGCGGGCACTTCGTGGCCGGTCACGGCCAGTGCGGTGACTGCCAGGACGACGATGACGATGACGACGGCCTCGCCAGCCAGGAGACGGTCGGCGAGCGGGTTCGCGATGCCGCACTCGGCGACCGCACCGGCCGTGGCCAGGCGGGCGGAGAAGACGAACATGGTGCTCCTCGAACTGATGACGCAACAGATGAAGCTCGCTGCAAGGCTGTTGGGGGTGAGGCGCCCGCAGGCCTTGGCGAGGCCCTGATCGTGGCACCTGACCGGCCCGGCGGGCCAGGCCGATCAGGCGCATTCCGACACCTGTGTCCACACGGACGTACCGTCGTCGCGCGAGGTCTTCATCTCGCATCACCGCAGTTCAGCGCGTTGTCAGCGCGGAATTCCGTCTCTTTATCCAATTTGGCGGCCCGAAGCGGTAGCACCCTCAGCCACACCCCTCGAGAAGCGCGGACCACCTGGCCCGGACACCACGCCCTGCCGGTCTCCAGAGAAAGAGAAGCGGACGATGCACCGCCTTCGCCCCGGGCCGCCGGTCCGCAGCAGACCGCAACCGACGACAAGCCGGGGAGATGCACCTTCCTCCGGACCGGCAGGCGTTGTCAGTGCCACGCCCTAGGGTGCCGGGCATGGCCCGTTCCTGGACACGACTGCATGAGCACCTCGGGGCTGCGCCCGGCCCCCTGGACTTCGACATAGTCGCCAAGGCTGCTGCCGACCGGCTGGCGGAGTCCGACGACCTGGACTGGAAGGAACAGCTTCCTCAGCCCCCGCGCGAGGGCCGCTGGAACGAACTGGCCAAGGACGTTGCCGCGATGGCTAACACCCGCGGCGGCCTGATCATCTTCGGCGTGCGGGACACCACGTGCGAACTGGTCGGCATCAACTCCGGCGACGTGAACATCGAGCAGTACGCCCAGTGGGTCCGCAACCACGTCCAGCCCTACCTGCCCGACCTCACCTTCACGGTCCTCACCTCGGCCGACGGCGCCACCAGTGTGCTGGTGGCCGATGTCCCCGCCAGCCCCATGGCCCCCCACCTCGTCTACGGCACCGCCACCCGGGACAAGGACCAGCAGGCCGCCGTCGCTCCCTACCGCGACCGCGATCACACCGCCTGGATGGCCGAGCACCAACTCGAACGCGCCTACCGCGACCGCTTCACCCGCGCCCAGCGGGCCGAGGACGAAGCACACCACCTGCTCGCCCACGCCCAGGAGACCGTCTCCGCCCAGCACACCGAGCCGGCCGCCTACTTCGTCGCCCTGGCCCGCCCCGAACGCCCGCTGCCGCGTACCGCTCCCCGCCTGACCCGCGAAGAGACCACCGCCGTGGCCCAGGCCGCCCGCCGCCGGGGCGGCGATCCGATGAGGCCCGGCCCCCTGACCAGTCTGGAGATCGTCACCGGCAACCCGCGGCCCGGACTGCGCCGCTGGGTTCTGAGCACCCTCCTGCTGCAGAGCGCCCGCGAGGTCCACGCCGAACTGCACCACGATGGGACCGTGCTGCTGGCCGCCGACGTCTCCTGGAACGCCGCACGAAACCTGGCCGCCGATGAGCTGCCCGGCGCCGGCGTCGCGGTGTCCCAAGACTTCATCGGCGCCTGCTGCCGCGACCTGACCACCACGGCCTGGGAACTGGCCCGTCGGCTGCGGGTCGACAGCGCGCTGCAGCTGACCGTGACACTCACCGCCGTCACGCCCTCTCCCAGGACGCCGAAGCCGGCCCTGGTCCCGGTCGTCACCGGTTTCGGCGGCTTCACCGACGTTCCCGACCACGCACGCCACCCCCGCCGGATCCAGCCCGTCACCGCCCCACTGACCCCGCTCGACGAGGCCGAAGCCCTGCAGGAGACCGCACAGGAGCTGTTCACCGACGTGATGAACCAGTTCGGCCTCGACCCGCAGCTCTGAGCACCCAGAAGCCCATCTCATCCCGACGACATGAGAAGGCCCGCACAGACGATGCGCCTGCCCGCACCGCACGGCGCACCCAACCCGCTTTTCGCACGCCGTTTCGCGACCAGAATCCGGCAGACCGGCCGCCGCGCCGTGACCCCGGCCCGACGACCGTCGTTGTCCTGGCTGGTGCCGCCCTACCTTGTCGCGCTGTGACGGTGCCCGGCCGAGTGTCGCGTCAGCCCGCGACTGACGCGGACGGGTAGGCCCTAGACGCGCCGCGTCACTCACAGCGCCCCGCACGTGTGGCCACGCCACCCAGCAGGCGCCGGATCGTGGGACCGGCCGTAAGGGACGGCACGGCCATGACCTCCACCCACCCGCGCAAGCGACCGCAGCGGCGCAGCGAGATCCCCCACGGCCCGCAGCAGGACACCGGTCTGCAGCAGATCCGCGACGCCCTGCCGCCCGCGCCCGCCCCCTGCACGGTCGAGCCCGCCCCGGGTCCGGTGGGCGAGGAGGTGCCACCGGAGCTGCTGGCGCTGGTGACCCACCACTGCCGCCGCATCAACGCCTACCTCGCCCGCGCCCAGCACCTGCAGACCCTGCACGGCGACAACATGAAGCAGTGGCAGCGCCTGGTCCTGTACGCCCTGACCGACGCCCTCGCCCACAACCACCTCCTGGTCGGCACCCTCGCCGCCTACCTCCAGCGCCAGGACCTCGACACCGACCTGCTGCGCCGCTACCTGCAGTCCCCCGACCCCGATCGCTACATCACCGGTGAGGCCGTGCAGCACCTCGACGGCCTCACCGGCGCCGTGCCCGAGGACTCGCCAGAGCCGGTCTGGATGGCCGTCGGCCGGCACATCGCTCGCGACGGCCGCTTCAGTTAGCCGTGCTGGCGCGTAGTGCCTGGCGTATGCGGGTGTCGGCGGTGCGGTCGTCGGCGACATGGCTGAAGTGCTGGGCGGAGTCGGGGTGGTCACGCAGGACGGCGCCGATGACGGATGCGGCCTCGCTCGTCAGAGCCCGCAGCCAGGGGGTGATCTTGGCCTGGGCGCTCCACTGGTCCCAGGCGGCGTCCCAGGTGCACATGGTGTGGGCGGCCTCCTCCAGCAGGTCCCAGTCGCGGTGGTCGGCGGCGTAGGAGCAGAGGCCGTGCAGCCAGATCACGACCCTCGCGGCTGCGCCGAACTGCACGATGTGGGTGTCGTCTCCGTCGACGTGCTCTGCCAGGGCGCGCAGGAGATTGTGAGCTCGGGCGGGTTCTCGTGCGAGGGCCGGCCCGGCCTGCTGGGTGTCGAGCTGGGCGAGCACGCCGACGTGGAGTTCGTAGTCCTCGGGGTGGTCGCCGACCAGGGTCAGCAAGGTCTCTGCGGCGGCCGCGTCGCCGTTGCCGACGGCTTCGAGCAGGGTCTCGGCGGCCGGGAGGGGGTCTTCGGGGATGACCGCGTGTTCACGGTCGATCAGGTCGAGGAGGTCGCTGACGGTCTGGGGGCGACGCTGCGGATCCTGGTGGGTGGCGGCGCGCACGATGGTGCGCCACGGGCCGGGAGGGGGCAGCAGCGACAGGTTGGTCTCCGGCAGCTTGCCGGTGAGGGCCCAGGCGATGACTCTACCGATGCTGTAGATGTCGCTGGACGCCGTGGCCTCATGGGGTGCCCTGAACAGTTCCGGGGCGGCGAACCCCTCGGTGCCGAGGAAGTGGCCGGTGCGGCCCACCTTGGTGGTCTGGCCTCGTGGCCGGCGGACGATGCCCCAGTCGGCGAGGGTCCAGCGGCCGTCGAAGTAGAGGACGTTCGACGGTTTGATGTCGCGGTGCAGCCAGCCGTGCTCGTGCGCGGCGGCCAGCACCGATGCCAGGGCGTCGACCAGGGCGCGCAGCTCGGCCGGTTCCTGGAGCACCTCTTGGCGCTCGGCGGCGGTCGCGTCCGCCCAGGGCATCACGAACCAGATGTGGTCGGTGCTGAAGTCGAGGATCGGCATGGCGTGGGGATGGCCGTTCAGCAGCTGGCCGATCTCGATCTCCCGTCGCATGCGGGCCACTTGACGGTCGGCCGGGTACTTGCTGTGCAGCTTCTTCAATGCGACGGTCGTGCCGGTGGGCTTATGGATCGCCTCGAACACATCGGCCTGGCCCCCGTCCGGGACCGGCTCACGCGGGCAGGCGTAGTCCTTGCGCACGCCGCGAGCGGCACGGCGGACCGCGGCGTAGGCGGCCTCGCTGGATGGTGCGGACGGCGCGACGGCCGAGGGAGCGGGGTGCTCGGTGCGAGGGCGCGCCGGGATCAGGCGGCCCTCGTACACCGGGTAGCCGCTGACCGTGCTGGCCTCGGCGAGCTCGTAGCCGTCGGGCGCCAGATGGTGGTTGACCACGGCCAGCAGCCGCCGGACCTCGACGGGGTCCGTCCGCACCGCGGGGTGGATCATCTCCGCGAGGAAGTGGAGTAGGACCTCGTCGGTGCCAGCGGCGAGCCCGAAGCGATCATCGCCGAAGACCCAGTCGTCTTCCCAGTCCCCGGGGTTGTTCCAGCAGTGCTGGACGATGTCGTCCTCGGCCGTGGTGAACCGCGGGTCATGACTCTTCAGACGGTCCAGGTCGTACAGCCTGCGCAGGAAGGTGACCTCGTCCAGGCTGCCCGACCAGCTCGCCCCCGTGCTGCGCAGCGCGTCGAACAGGTGCCGCCGGGTGACTTCGGTGATGGACGCCGGCGGCCCTGCGGGTATGCCGCTGCCCCGGAAGCGGCCGACGACGGTGTCGACGGAAACCGACCGGAGCAGGGACGTGCCCATCACCCTCTCGGTGCGAGCACGGGCGAAGAGATCCAGATCGAAGGAGACGTCGTTGAGAGCCCGCAGCACGGTGCGCTGCAGATCGGGACCCAGCTCGCGCAGCCGTTCGTAGTAGGTGTCCCGCAGCCCGAGCGAGAAGAAGGCCCCGTCCAGGGTATCGAAGTCCTCCGGCAGCGGCGTCCAGGCCGGCCCCGTCATGCCGAATCGGCCGATCTTGACCCCGCCGATCTCCCGGATCTCGCCGCCTGGATCCACACAGAGCAGCAGGAAGGTCGTCTTGAAGCTGTAGTCATCCCAGTCGTCCCGAACCAGGAAGGCCTGCCCCGGCATGGGGGAGACGGGCCGCCCGCGGACGGGCAACACAGTGAACTGCACAGTTCCTCCGGAAGACACCTCGGCCTCGCGGCCGGGCACATCAGAACAGAAGATCCAACCGCCTATATACGAGCGGTGCCGCTCCCGGCGGAGCAGCATCGGGCCCACCGCGGGGTCTGAGCCGCGCCCTCGGCGGGGCGACCGTCTTGTGCCGCCAGGGTGGCGGATGGCTACTGGTCAGGGTGGACGGCTTGAACGCCGGTGCCCGCGTACGCCTTGGGGGTCAAGGTGAGCAGGTACCGCCCGGCGGGATGGGTGGCGGAGGGGCGGGCAGCGTGGATGGCGTGGACGGCGGCCCAGGAGTGCCCGAAGCGCAGCAGTTCGGTGGCGGTGACCGCGGCGTCGGTGTCGAAGGCCTCGATGCGGATGAACCGCAGCCCCTTGATGTAGCCGAGCAGGCCGGCCCGTTCGGCGTCGCCGGCCGTCAGGGACAGCACCGGTGCGTACAGGTCACCGAGCCCCCCGGAGGCCTGGACGTAGAACGCGGCGACCGCCTCGTTGAACGGATCCTTCGGGTCGAACAACGCGCTCGCGGTCGTGTGGTCCAGGACGACCGCGATCCCCGCCACTACGCGGCCGCCTGCGGGCTGTGCGCGGCGCCGCCCAGGCGCTCGAGCAGGGCTCGGGCCTTAGCCTCGGCCTCCGGGCTCGGCGCGTGGCCGAGGGCGGAGGCGAGTTCGGCACGGGCCAGCTCGGCCCGCTCGGCGTACTCGGCCTGCGTCGGAGTGCCCTGCGCGAGGTCCTCGACCAGGCTGCGAATGGTGGTGCCGTGCTCGGCCGCCAGCTGGGCGAGCCGGTCCCGCGCGGCAGTGCTCACCTTGATGCTCGTCTCGTCTGCTGCCATATCCCCACCCTACCCCGCTCCTCTACCACAGGTAGAGGAAACTCCGATCAGCCCGGGAGCCGCAGATACACGCTCCGGACGGGGCACGGCTCCGGTACGCAGTCGGTACGCGAGATGCGAAGAGGGATGAGGGGCAACCCCGCGCGGCGCCCTGGACCACCGGTCTTGCTGCACTCATCCACCGACACGCGCAGCCGCCATCACCGAGGCTGCGGCAAGATCACGTCATCCGGCCTGCACCCACGCCCCTTCACCTCTGCGCCGCCGTTCGCCGCCTGTCGGCCGTTCGTCAGCTCCTCCATGGAGCGCATCCACCTCTCCCCGAAGCCGACGGCCCCCGTCTCGTCGCCGGGGATGCTGAAGATGTCCGGGTTCTCGGCGAACTGGTCCATCAGGATCTGGTACAGCCTGCCGAAGAACGGCTCGAGGAAGACCGCCAGGGACTCGGCGAACTGCCTGGGGGAGGGGTTGATGGCGATGACGTGGTCCAGGAACGGGAACATGCCCCACTCATCGATCCGCTGCCGTAGCGCGGCCTGCGCGGGGGTGTCCGGCAGGAGCAGTCCGTGCAGCACGTACAGCCCGTAGAACATACGCAGACCGACCAGCACCTCTCGTGCGCGCACCAGCTCCTCGTCACTCGCCCGCAGGACCTGAGCCACCATGTCCGCGTTCTGCTGGAGCAGCCCCCAGTCCACCGGCGGCCCCTCGCCACGCTCCGCGGCACCCAGCATCTGCGCCCAGTCCTCGGCCGTCAGCCCGAACATGCCGAACGCGGCGAACGCTTCGGCCAGCGCGTCCGCCCCGACCTCCTGCGCTCCCAGGCCGATCGCGGCGGCCACGTGCACCATGCTCCTGAAGTCCGGCCCCTCGGCCTCGGCCGGCACGTCCCCGCCGGCTTCGAGCGCCGCACGCACGAGCGTGGGATTCGCCGCCCCGCGATACGGCCCAATGAGCCGCCCGGCGGCCGCGTACAACGCGTCCTGCCCTTCCTCGCCCGCCCCGGCCGCGCTGCGCGCGAACTCCACCAGCCGCTGCGACGCCGAGCGTTGCAGCGCCCACACCAGGGCCTCACGCACGGCGGCCACCGGCGGCTCCGGCACCCGGGCCGCCCCCGGCCGCACCGGCGGCGTCCCGGCCTCGGCGAACCACGCCAGCACGGCCAGCCGCCGGTCACGCCCCTGCCGAAGATGCCGAGCCAGCGCCGCCGCGCTCTCCACCACCAGCGGATCGACCGCGTCCACCACCGACCCCCGGCCGCGCCCCAGCCCCCGCCGCCGATGACGCGGCAACAAGCCCGCCCGCCGCCAGCTCTCCAGCTGGCTTGCCGTCACCGCCACCTCCCGCGCGGCAAGTTCACGGACCACTTGCAGATCAGCCGGACTCGGCGCCCCTCGTGCCATGCCCACCATTACAACCCCGAGAAGCGCAATTTTCTGCGGCTTTGCGGCTCTGGCTCACTGGTCCCAGCACCACAGCCCACGCCGCTGCACCCGGCCCGAACGAAGGACACCCCGCGATGCCGAAGAAAAACCGGCCCTCCGCCACCCCGCCCCAGGACCACGGTGCGCCCGTTCCCGCCTCGTGGCGGCGCCTCGTCTCCTTAGCGCTCCTCGCCGGAGCCGTACGCCACCTCGGGGCCCTTCTGGCCGGCCTCGCAGTGACCTGGTGGCAGCACGACTGACACCCGCTACCCGCCTGGCACACCCCCGCTGAGGTGATGTCAGGCGGGTTCGCTGCACAGAGGTTGAGTTCCTCTTCGTGCTTCCCGCTCCGGCACACCACAGACCCGCCCCACCGCAATCTCCCACTCAGAGGGCACGCACCCAAACCCGGATTCACCCAAAGTTCTGAGGTGAAGGAAACAACCAATCGGCCACCCCGAGCCTGTCCCCGTAGCCAGCCGCCCGCGCATGCGGGCAGGGTCCGGGAGCGCAGCGGACGGACCTCAAGGCTCCTTCTAGGAGCGTAGCGACGAAGGAGCCGCCGGCTCGGAGCGTAAGCGGAGAGCCGGAAGACCATCCACCCAACCTGCGGATTGGGTAAAAGTCCTGACGGAAGGAAACACGGCTCGGAGCGCAGCGCAGAGCCAACTCCTCGCAACGCGAGGAGTCCCACTTCGTCACCCGCGCGCAGCGCGGGGCTTCGCTCCGAACTCCCAAGCGCAGCACGGGAGTTCTCTTGGAGCCTGCGCAGCGAGCTCTT